>JBMYWH010000004.1:0-124069 GCA_049607205.1 Flavobacteriaceae bacterium
GGGGCTGATAAAGAGGTTCACTTTTCCATCCCTTTTGAAGAATTGAAATGGTATAACCCCGTGTCAAAACAATGGGAATTAGAAGCGATGACTTATGAAGTTTATGTAGGGAATTCTTCTGCTATCGATTCTCTTGAACAATCGCAGTTTACTATTGATTAAGTACTTAATTTAATTGAAAATCAGCATAGATAGGAAAGTGATCGGAAATGTAGTTTCCATCACTTTTCTTTTTTTGTATATGTGCCTGTTTTACGGCTTTTAGCTTGGAGCCTTTGAATAGGATAAAGTCTATTCTGTAATCGATTGGGTCCTTGGAAAAGCCATTAAAGGTAGTTGATTCTCCTTGAATTGCAGTACCTGCGGCAGTTCTACTGTCTTGGAAGGTCCTTAAGAGTTCTTGAATAGGGGGACTGTCCTTGGTCGCATTGAAATCGCCCATCAAAATAGTGTTTTCATAAGGCTGACTATTAGCTGTGATTTGTTCTGCAGCTTTGAGACGTGCTGTTTCTCCTATATGATCAAAATGGGTGTTTAGAATGTGAATTAGTGCTCCATGAGGGCTTTGTAATTCTAGTTCTGTGACAATTCTAGGATAGGCGGCATCATAACTTAGATGAGGTTTAGAGGGCTGCTCTCCCAGCCAATAAGTGCTGCTATTTAACTTGGTGAATTTTTCCTTTTTATAAAAAATAGCACAGAATTCTCCAGAAGTTGGGTCTCCATCTCTACCCATTCCGACCCATGAATAGGCTGGCAAGGCCTCTTGAAGATCTTCAATTTGATTGAGAAGCGCTTCTTGAAGTCCTAGAACATCAGGGTTAATTTCTTTGATTTGCTCGGACATGGCAAGCTTTCTAGCGGACCAGTTATTTGGAGGGCTCTTGTCGTAGTCATTCTTGATGTTATAAGAAACCACGCGAAGCTTTTCCGGTTCTTGGCTGCAAGATCCTAGTAGTGTACAAATGCAAATTAATAAAAAGGAATACCTCATTTAATTTCTTCTGTCTCCGAACAATCTCAATAAGTACAAGAATAAGTTGATAAAATCTAAATATAAGGTAAGGGCGCCTAGAATCGCTCCTTTGTTATGACTTTCAGCATCTGTGAACTGCGTACTCATCGTTTTGATTTTTTGCGTGTCATAAGCAATTAATCCTACAAAAATTAGAATCCCAGCATAAGTGATTGCCCAATACAACATAGAGCTTGCAAAAAACATGTTTGCGACTGAGGCGATAATTAAACCAATTAAAGCCATGAATAAAAGGCTTCTCATTTTAGTTAGATCTCTCTTAGTAGTCATCCCGTAGATACTCATTACAGCAAAGGTTCCAGCAGTTACGAAGAAGGTAAGTGCGATCGAGTCTCCTGTGTATACTAGAGATAAGGTAGAGAAAGTTACTCCTGTCAGTATTGAGTATACTAAGAACAACACAAAGGCCGTTGTGGAGCTCATCTTATTAATCGCAGCACTTAAGGCAATGACTAATCCAAATTGAGCAATGATAGAAAACATCATCCAAGATCCAGGGATTACGGAATCAATCGCTGATTGAGGATCCATTCCTGAGGCTTCTGCAGCAGAGAGTGCCTCGTCAAATCTAAGTCCTAGAAAGTAAGCTGTAACTGCAGTTAGAATTAAAGCCCCTGTCATCCATGTGTACACTTTTTGAATGAAAATTCTCTGTACATCTGCTACGTCGTTTCTTTGTATATATGTTTGTTCCATGATTTTTTCTTTTGATATTCAAAATTACTGAAAAATCTCTACTTTAAGTCAAAATGATATTTTAATCTCAGGCTGTTCACCACATCAGGAATAAGACTTCCTACTTCTCTTTCGTAGGAATAAGCAAAATGTAATGCCCCTGCATTTTTCAATTTATAGACGGTAGAAAGTGTGACTCTATACCTGTTATCCCCTGTGTTTGTAGGAATGAAGTATTCGTAGGCTAATTTAGGGTCTAATTTCCAGTTGCGAATGTTGTATGCAGAGGTGGCTTTGAAGCGAACAGCGTTCTGATATTCATCTGTTTTGGTATAGTTTTGTTTGTTTTGATAACGGAATCTATAACGCATTTTGAATCGATCAAAGTTCTGGCGATACTTCAAATCGAATTGCAGTCTTCCAAGGTTTTCATAACCTTGAATTTTTCCTTTATTATCGTTTTTTCGAATGAAACGATAGCCCGCAGTGAAGCTCAGGGATTTTGCGAATCTATATTCAGTTGAAAGTTGAGAATAGTATTGGTCAATTTCGCTGTAATCTTCTTTTAAACGAAGCATTTCACGAAATTCAAAATTTAATTTTTTATTCACTTTATATCCTAATTCGACGGAAGTCCATAGCTCATTGTCTGAATTGGTTTGTGCTTGTGCAAGTGAACTACTCAGTCCAGCTATTAGAAATAATAGGAAGCTAAGTTTAGTTAGTTTGTTCATCGGGATAGTAATATATGGTTAGGTTGGCTGCGGGTTTTAAATAGTCTAAGTTTCCTACTTTGACCCTGTTGATTTGTAGTCCTGTCTTTTCTTCTAAGTCTTGTTTGAGGGCAGTAGAATTTTGCTTTTTGATTAGTTCCATGTCGATATAGGTAATCTTCTTAGATTCTTCAATGCGTCTTCCGTTGAGTTTTTCAAGGGCCCAGACTGCAAGAACAATAAGGGTGTTAGTTCCTAGTATTTCGACATAGGACATTTTTTTATTCACCAAGGCATTCATGATACTTACTCCAATGATCACAAAAAGGTAGGTCATCTCCCGAATGGGAATAGGATCTGTTCTGTATCTAATAATTCCAAATATGGCAAATAAGCCTAGAGCCATTCCAAGGTCTAATTCATATTTCTTAAGCGTAAAGCAAATGAAAAAGACAATGATGCCTATCAGATAATAGGTAAATAAATAATCTGGTTTGCGCGACTTGGTATAATAAAATCGTTGAATGATCAGAATCATCACAATTAGATTTAAACCAAAACGGAAAATCATTTTGAAAAAGTCATCGTCAAACAGGGGTATGTCAAGAAACTCCATAGTTCTAATTAATTTTTGAAAAGATAAAAAATATTAAAGACTAAATTTGATTTTCTTTATGATATTAGTGGAAGAGTTCCCGAAATACAAGGTGTAACTTCCTTCCTCAAGTTCCCATTGCCCTTTTTCTTCATTGTAAAATTTAAGACTTTCTATAGGGATTCTGATCTCTTCGATTTTTGAGGCTCCAGGTTCTAAAAAGGTTTTTTTGAAGCCTTTGAGTTCTTTTTGAGCTCTTGCCACTTTTGATTTGTTTTTTCCGATGTATACTTGAGCGACTTCGGCTCCTTTTAGCGCTCCCTTGTTTTGAATGCTATATTGAACTACAAGTTCTTGTCCAACTTGTTTCATGGAAATGTGACCCATGTTAAAGTCAGTATAAGAGAGTCCATATCCGAATGGATATTTAGATTCAATTTTCTTGGTGTCATGCCAACGGTATCCAACTAAAATATCATCCTTATAGTATTGCTTGTCTCCGTCTCCGGGGTAAGAGTTTTTCCCGTAGTAATGTGCTGAATTATCTTCGAGTTTTTTAGGGAAACTAAATGGAAGTTTACCTGATGGGCTGGTCGTTCCATCAATGATGTTTGCTAAGGCAGGTCCTGCTTGACTTCCTAAGTACCATCCTTGAATGATCCCTTTAACATCACTTGACCAATTGGTTTCAACAGCATTTCCACTGATTAAAACCACTCCGATATTAGGGTTTACTTGAGCGAGATCCCTGATCAATTTCTCTTGTCCAAAAGGAAGGGCGTAACCTTCTCGATCGCCTCCCTCACAATCTTGCAAGTGGTTTTTGTTAAGACCTCCAATGAATAAAACTATGTCGGCGTCTTTAGCTCTTTTTAGAGCTGCTATATGTAAAGAGTCTTGATCCAGAGTAGGAGGTAGAACACGTGCATAAGCCGAAGCTCCAGAGCTATAGCCCATGTCGTAGGTGATTTCAGCGTTTTTGTATTGTGCTAAAAGACCTTTTAGCGGACTGATCTCATTTTTTGCCTTTAACTCTGAAGATCCTCCACCAGTGGTCATAGGTCTCGTAGCGTTTTCGCCGATTAGGGCAATTTTGAGATTTTTTTCATCCTTGATTGGGAAGAAGTCGTTTTGGTTCTTAAGTAAAACAATCCCTTGCTCTGCAACCTCTTGAGCTATATCTAAATGCTCTTGATTGTTCGCTTTTCCATAAGATCTGTTAGGGTTCATATTGGTTCTAAACATCAATCTTAAAACTCTTCTGACTTTATCGTCAAGATAAGATTCTTCAATTTCCCCATTTAGGATGGCTTCCTTTAAAGGAGCTGCCATATAATAGTTGTCATAAGCATAAGCTGTATTGGAAGTAAGACCATTGGTTGCGGTTCCCATTTCTATGTCTAATCCGTATAATGCAGATTGCTCAGTGTCATGAGCTGCACCCCAATCGGTAATCATAACTCCGTCAAAGCCCCAATCTTCTTTTAAAATCTTATTGAGCTTCTCGTTATGAGAACAAAACTGCTCTTCGTATCTGTTATAAGCTCCCATGATCGACCATACATCAGCTTGTTGAACCGCTGTTTTAAAAGCTGGCAGATAAATTTCATAAAGGGCTCTGTCACTAATTACCACATCGATGCGATCTCTATAAAGTTCTTGGTTGTTCAAGACATAGTGTTTAACGCAAGCTGCAACTCCATTGGATTGTAGTCCATGGATATAAGGTACAGACATGATGCTTGCTAAATAAGGGTCTTCTCCTAGATATTCAAAATTTCTTCCGTTTAGAGGAGTTCTGTAAATATTAACTCCTGGACCTAGTAAAATGTCTTTTTTTCGATAACGTGCTTCTTCTCCAAGTGCGCGACCGTATTTTTCTGATAAACTAGGATTAAAGGAAGCTCCTAGAGCGGTTAGGGCAGGAAAGGCTGTGATATAGTCGTTGGTCCATCCGGCATAACCCCAGTTGTCCCAATTAATTTCTCCTCTGACCCCATGAGGACCATCGGACATCCATAGCTCTGGAATTCCAAGGCGATCTACACCAGGTACACTGAACTTGGATTGGGCATGGATTAAATCTATTTTTTCATCAAGACTTAGTTGACTTAGTATTTCGTTTATTTTTTCTTCCGATTGAGCAAAAGCTGTAAAAGAAAAGAACAGTAGAAGTAGGCTTAGTTTTTTCATAAGGTGAAATTAAAAAAAAAATCCCTCCTCTAAAAATAGTGGAGGGATAACATTTAGATTTAGTTTAAAGCGAATGCAAGGAATATTTAGGGGGTCAAAGGGAGGATTCCTTGCAAACATGTTTCAAATATAGATTATGAAAACGTTTTATTCTATGATATTTATCAGTCGAAAGTAGATTATCACGGGATAATGGTCGCTAAAGCCTCCTTGAAACCTATGACCTCCATAAGATCTAAATGGATAGCCCTTGTATTTCCCATTGGGATTGGTTAGGTATTTCGGATTGAATATTAGTGAGGACTTGTATCGAATTTCATTGGAGGTATCTAGGTAAGTTTTGTTAAAGATAATCTGATCAAAGAGAAATCCTTGATCTCTGTAAATAAGACTATGAAAGCCTTTTTTATACAAAGTTTCGAAGGGGTTTATTAGAAGGCTATCTTGACCTATAATTCCAGTTCTTAAATATTTTTTAAAAGAAGAGTTGTTGGGGTTGTCATTGAAGTCTCCCATGATGAGTATACCTAAGTCTGGGTTTTGGTTTAGGATGAATTCGATTCTTTCCCTAAGTGTTTTTGCCGCCGTTTCTCGCAGGCGGCGTGATCTTTTCTCTCCTCCTCTTCTCGATGGCCAATGGTTGATATAGACCATCATCTCTTGTGCTTGAAAAATAAGGTGAACTTCTAATATGTCTCGAGTATAAATCCTTTGAGAATTGGAATTCCAAAGCCTCAACTCGATTAGGTTGAAGTCGACTACTTGAATGTGATTTTGCTGATAAATCAGGGCTACATCGATTCCGCGCTTATCAGGAGAATCCTGGTGAATAATTCCCCATGATTGTAGGCTGTCTGGTAGTTTGCTGATGAGGTCTTCAATGACATTTTGATTCTCTAATTCGGCTAAGCCGAGAAGGTATAGTGGGTATTGAGGATTGAGTTTATGCATGTCACGTATCACGCGACTCATGTTTTCTAGTTTAGTCTGATAAACTTCTGTGTTATAGTGGTATTTTCCATTAGGAGTTCTGTCGTCGTCCCATATATCCACTTGATCTATGGTGTCAAAAAGGTTTTCCAAGTTATAGAAGCCCACAGAAAACCCGGAAGACTTGATTTGTGCTGCTCCGCTGAAATAAGTCAATAATAGTAAGATGTATATACTCTTCATAAAATAAAAACGAAGCATTTTTCGTTTTGTTATAGCTATGAAAAAATACATGACTTTGTTGCTTTGTTTCCTGTCTTATTGTTGGACCTACAGTCAATCAGGGGTACTCAATTTAATAGGACAAGTGAATACTACAGAAAATGCTCTTGACCGGTCTAAGCAATATGCTTGGTCTTCCTTGTTTTACAGCCCTTATGGCTATGATCGAAGGCATGATGAACTCAGATTGAATAAGTTTTCGGTGAAAAACCCCTTTGATCAGCGCGTAGTTTGGTCGAGTATTTCGGGTTTAAATGAAGCCATGAGAAATAGGGTGAATCAACAATGGGGCAATAGTGAGTTTTACAATGTATATAATGCTAAGAATATAGAATTGTGGCCAAGTGAATTAAGGCGACAATTTAGTGTGACTAGCTCGTTGAGTTCAGGGGCTTATAGGTACCGGTTGTTGCTTCATTATAATAGGTTGTTAGGGAATAAAAGTATCCTGTGTAGTGGGAGTTTTAGGTATGCGGATCAAAATAATATTGAAGGAAGTCCTTATATGGGGACGGCCGGGATGTGTAGTTATGAGAAACCCATGGGCGAGGGAAGATTTAATTTTACAGCAATCTACACTCGTGTGAAAAAGAACCAATCCAGTGCAATGACTCGAGAACTATATGAGTTGAATGGACTTAATTATAATCCTAATTGGGGCTATTTGCAGGGCAGACGGATGTTGGGTAAACTCAGGGAGGAAGAGAATTTTCAAGTTCTTATGAATTATCAGAGTCCTAAGATATATTTAGGAATGAGGTGGCATCATTATACGTATAGTCAATCTCGAGTGAGCAATCATTCAGGGAGTTCTCCCTATCCCAGTTATTATCAGAATCTACCAAGTTATGCCTTGGAGAGGCAGCAGCCTGCCTTAGCCTTGTTTCTTCAAGATCAATGGAAGTCTGGAGGGATTAAACAGATGAATTTCGATCATTTTTATAATTCAAATTACGGTAAAGAGGTCGCAGTGTATTTTGAAAAGGCTGATGTTAAAGAGCTTAATCTCTTTCAAGGATTGTTTACTTGGACTCCCGATAATTTCTTTATCCGCTTGCAGTTATGGATGGCTACTCAAGATAATTATGGTGAATTAAAAGATTTATATGGGGCACAAGGATTTTTAGATATTGATTCCTTTCAAGATGGTGAAGAACGTTGGAATGATCTAGAAACTAAAGAGGCTTTAAAAGATGTGGGGGATAAAATAGAGTATTATAATAAACAAAGAAATTATGGGACTGTTGTGGATCTTGTCTATGATTTTAATCAGCCATATTTTAATGTTTCCGTATTATCACAAATTGAAATTAGTAAATTCGGTCAGCAGCCTGTTTTTAAAACTTCTAGAGTTTCAGAAGAGGAACTAGAACCTAGAGATAGCCCTCTAATTATATTACCTCGTATAGTGCTTAAAGGTATGTGGAAAAAATGGCCTAGACATATTTTAGGTGCCTATGTCTCCTATGAAACGTTTAGCCCTTTATCCGATGAGTTGTTTTTAAATTCAAGGAGGAGCTCTAGTTATAACACTTTCTACAGACCTTCTTCGGGGTTGAAAGGAGGATTTGAATATTACTATAATGGGGAGTCATTGAGAATTTTTCTTAGAGGTCTGTCTTTAGTGGAACGAAATATTAATAAATCAAGCGTTTATTACAGTCAAGGGCTACTGTCTGGCCAGGATTTATTGGTTCAAGAATATGGCTATGGATTTAATAGGAGTTTCAAAGGAGTAGAATTCTCAGGTTCTTACCCCTTGTCCGAGTCATGGAAGGTTGAGGCCTTCGGGAGTATGGGCTGGGGAGTCTATTCCAAGAATGGTTTTATTGAATTAAAAGATGGGACAGGTAAATTGGTCAGTCGAGGAGAATTGTATCTACAAGGGTTGAAAAATACTTCAGGCCCCCAAAAAGGATTAGGATCATTAATCTCCTTTAGGTCTTCAGATTATTTCTGGATGGAACTTTCAGGACATTATTTATGGGAGAGAGGTGTCGGTTTGTCGTTTTTGAAGAATTCAGAATTGTATTATCAAAGTTTTGACGGAAAATTAGATGGAAGGGAATCCTACGTTCAGGGATCACAAGAGCGTTTAAAGGATGTCTTTTTATTGAATTTAGTGTTGGGAAAGTCCTTTTTAATCAATGACAACTATTATGCACTCTTTGTTTCTCTACAAAACCTATTGAATGTGCATTATGCATCTGGAGGCTATGAGTCTTCACGTTATGGAAATGTTCAAGGAGAAGCTAGTCTTTTTAATACTCAATATTGGTTTAAGGGAGGGCTATCTTATTTTGTAAATTTTAAAGTTAGTATATGAAAAGATGGTGTTTTGTACTATGGCTAGTCTCGGCTTGTTCTTCTTCTGTTGACTTGCCGGATTTGAGTTGCAAACAAGGAGATTGGATTGAGAATCAATCTATGGAGAGGATTAATGAAGTTTATCAATATGATAGGGTGCATGAATTCCAAGAGGGAGAGTATATAAAAGGGGTTGTTGTGAGTAGTGATGAGTTTGGAGGATTCTATAAAGAGTTGGTCTTGCAAGAATCTTTTATAGAGGCCAAACAAGGACTAATGTTTTGGATGGATCAAAGAGATGTTTTTTTAGATTTTGATCTAGGCCAGGAGCTTTATGTGAACCTATCAGGATTAGGGATGGGGTCTGTTTATGGGAAATCCATGATTGGAAGATATTATCAGGGAGAGTTGATTCCTATCAATCAGTCAGAGTTAGGGATGTTTTTTCAGAAATCTTGTGAAGAACAAGAATTGATTCCTTTAGTCTATGATGGGGAGATTTATACCAATGTATTGATGCATTTTCCAGTGGTTCATCTCGATTCTACCCAGACTCTTGGCTATGCCTCTAATAAGAGTAGAGTTCATGAACTTTGGATAGGCGATGATTGTGGGTTCCCTCAGGATCAAATTGATTTTGAGGTTAGCGGATATGCCGATTTTAGGTTTGAGAAATTTCCCTCGAATTTATATGGACTTATAGGTGTGGTTTCAAATGTTTATGGGAATGAGGTTTTGCAGATTCGCAATAAGGAGGATTTGGTACCACTTAGAGAGCCTTGTTCTCTGGATTTAGCTAATTATTCCATATCTGAATTAAAAGAGGAGTATGAGATAGGAATTCATTGGTTGGATTTAGGAAGGAGTCGTGTAGTGGACTTAGTTTTTATTGCAGGTGGTTCGGGGAATTTTGATAAAGTTATGGTTTTGCAAGAGCCGGGTGGAGATCAAGGTCTAAGAGTTAAGGTAGAAGACCCTCCTGATCTAGAAGTTGGTCAGCGGCTTCGGTTGAACTTATCGGGATTTCATCTTAAGGTAGATGGCAATGGTGAAATCTTGTTGGGCAGTTTGAAAAATGATGAAATACATGAGGTAGCATCGGATTTATTACCGTCAAATATGATGCTGCTAAATTATATAGAAAGCCCTGGAGTAAGAAGTGTAGAAGTTATGACCGAAGATCTAGCTGAGTATTCCAATATTTTATTGGAGTTAAAAGAGGTGGAGTTTTCTAATGAGGATTATAAGAAGACCTTTGGAGACTTTTGGGGAGAAGAGGATCACTATAGAACCTTTTTACATTGTTTAAGTGAGACGATAGTTATTATGAAGACTGTCAAGTCCGCTGAACACAGGGGAGTTATGTTGCCAGAGAGCAAGGTTAATTTGCGAGGAGTGTTTTCTCAAGGCGTATTTCAGATTAGAGATTTGGAAGATGTATCGATCTTGGGTCCAAGGGAGAATTGTATTATTAGGAGGAAAGAAGTTATAATATCTGAAGTTGCTGATCCCTTGAATGATGTGAGGGCTAGATTTGTTGAATTAACTAATCTAGAGGATAATAGTGTTTCTTTGGATGGATGGATGTTGAAAAAGTATATAAATGGTAGTGTTCAACCTTCTGGAAATGGTCTTTCTTTAGATGGACTTGTTCTAGGTCCAGGGGAAAGTATTGTACTTGCGAATACAGGTTTTCAGTCTTATTTTTCTCAAAAAGCTGAACTTATCAGTAGTTATATTTCAGGTAATGGAGATGATGTTTATGGCTTGTATGATTCTTCGGGGGAGTTGCGAGATCTCTATGGGAGTATTTCTCAAGATGGATCGACGGCATTATGGAACTATAAGGACGGTAGAGCGGTGCGAAAACCTAGTGTGACTAAGGGGAGTAGCGAATTCGATGTAGATGAGTGGGATGTTCTTGTAAATCAATTATTTCCAGGCGATTATAATCCATGGTTTTTCTAAGTGTTAATCTTGTTTAAAACCTTTGCTAAAGTCTAGTTAATACTGATTTTAATCAGTTGGATAAGTGTAGTGTTACGTAAATTTGTCATGTCAAATTATTGGGATTTGATGGCTTTAAACAAACGACAAATTAAAAACAATAAAAATGAAAAAAGTACTACTCTTATGTGTTGCTATTTTGACTATGTCAAGTGCAGCATTTGCAGCTGAAAAGACTCCGGTTAACCCTAAGAAAGTCCTTCACGAAACGGTAGATAATCTTTTAGGAGATTATCAAGTAGCATTAACTAAGGATGTAAAAGCTAGAGTTGTATTTGCTGTTACTGGTAAAAACGAAATTCTAGTTGTTGATGTGCAAACTAAAGATCCTCAGATCAAAGAGTACATCAAAGAGAAACTTAACTACAACAAGGTAGACGATTTAGACGGTGTGAAAAGTAAATTGTACACTGTACATATGACTTTTAGCGCTGAATAAGCTTTAAAATCATTGAAAAATAGGCTCATACCGTTTGGTATGGGCCTTTTTATTTATAAGGAAATGTTAAATGGACTCTAGCTAATATGTTAAAATGTGTTAGGGCTTATTTTTCTTGTTACTGCTGATTTCCAATGTTTACTAGGTCTCAGGGCATTTGGTTTTTCTTCACACCTCGTTAAAACTATGCTAAATAGGTTTTTTAGACGAAACATAAGTGGTTGATCCGTCGTCTATTAGATAGAAATTAACCATTAAATCGTTTTAGTCATGAGAAATTTGAAATTATTATTCGTAGCAGTATTAGTAAGTACTTTTAGTTTAGCCACCTATGCAAACAATCCGGTGAATCCAGTGAATCCTATTGAAGATGTAGTATTCGAAACTGTGAGTCAAAAATTACAAAAACAAGTTGATAAGCATCTTGGAGAACATGAATTAGACATTGATGATACTATGAGCGCTCGTTTAACCTTTATGGTTACCGCTCATAATGAGATTGTAGTATTAAGAGTGGTATCAAAAGATGATTTAGCAGAGAGTTTTATCAAGTCAAAATTGAATTATAAAGAAGTTAAAGACGTTGAAGAAGCTAAGAATAAAACATACACAATGCGTGTAAAGTTAAAGCCAGCGAGATAGATTCTCCTGGAAATATTGAATAGTTGTTGGGTAAAATCCAAGTCTTAGCGGGCTTGGGTTTTTTTTATGCTTACAGCTACAGGGAAATGATCCGATTGTCCACCGATATAATTCTTGCCAATGAAGGTGCGATAGGGTTGGCCTTTATTTCGTCCTGAAGGATCTAAAAGAAAGGGTTCTTTAAGAATATGGGCGCTTTGAATTGTCCAAGGATAATTGGAGAATAGAGGCGAAAGAAATATTTGATCATAGAGGTACCATTTTTTAAGGTGTTTTAAACTCCCAAGCCCTTCTTTCCACTGATCTGTTAATGGGTTAGTGAATCCAGAATTATACAAGAATTCTAAATGTTCAGAATCTGGATTTTGATTGAAATCTCCTAGAATTAACACAGTCTCTTTTTCTAGGTTGATTGCATAAATTGCATTGTGAAGTACCTGGGAAGCTCTGGTCCTAAGTGATCTGTTGAGTCGTCTTCTGTTCGAGGGCCAATGATTTATGAATATATGACTTGGTCTATCACAAAAGAGGCCGGAAACATGTAGAATTCCTCTGGAGTGTATGGTTTGATCTCGGTCTATTATTTCTACAGACAGTAATTCTTGCTTAGTTGGTTTAAAATAGGATTTATTGTAAATCAGTGCCGTGTTTATTCCTCGTGAATCTTTGCCAGAGATAAAAGAAAAACCGAGGTCGAATGTAGCTAAACTGGGATGATCCAAGAGGTCTTGACAGACTTGTGAGGTTTCAATTTCAGCAAGGCCTATTAAGGCAACCGGGGATTGTTTAAAAAGATGGGCAAAAGTTTGTGCAATTTTCCTGACTTTTTGAGCATATCGATAGAGACCCCATTTCTTTTTACCCTTGGGGGTAAAGTCCAGATCTAGAGTGTGTTCTGCCTCAAAAGGGTCGAAAAAATTATCGAGATTATAAAATACTACTTGAAACTCGTTTTGCATGTGGAAATTTACTGAAAAATGGCGGTAATTATTCATAACTTTGCATTTATGATAGATCAAAAGAAAGTTAGTTCTGAGAAGGTGGTGTTGATCGGTTTGATTACACAACTTCAAGATGAGGTGAAATCTACAGAGTATTTAGATGAATTAGAATTTTTAACTGCTACTGCTGGAGGAGTCGTGATTAAGCGATTCACTCAGAAATTAGCGCATCCACATCCTAAGACTTTTATAGGGACAGGGAAGTTGGAAGATGTTAAAAATTATATTGTGTCTCACGATGTGGGAACGGCAATTTTTGACGATGAACTCTCGCCAGCTCAAATGAGAAATATTGAAAAGGTGTTAGATTGCAAGATTCTGGACAGGACGAATTTGATTTTGGATATTTTTGCCCAAAGGGCAGAAACCTCTTACGCAAGAACTCAGGTAGAATTGGCCCAATGTCAGTACTTACTTCCTAGGTTAACACGTTTATGGACCCACCTTGACAAGCAAAAAGGAGGAATAGGAATGAGAGGTCCGGGAGAGACGGAAATAGAAACTGATAGACGTATAGTAAGGGATAAGATCACCTTGTTGAAGAAGAAGCTAGATACCATTGATAGACAAATGGCTATCCAAAGAAAGAACCGCGGGAAAATGGTCCGTGTGGCTCTTGTTGGGTATACCAATGTTGGAAAATCGACTTTGATGAACTTGATCAGTAAAAGTGAAGTTTTTGCAGAGAATAAATTATTCGCCACCTTGGATACGACTGTTCGTAAAGTAGTGATTAAGAATATCCCCTTCTTGCTTTCGGATACGGTTGGATTTATTCGAAAATTACCGACTCAATTGGTGGAGTCTTTTAAATCTACCTTGGATGAGGTTAGGGAAGCGGACTTATTGTTGCATGTGGTAGATATATCTCATGCGACCTTTGAAGATCATATGGATTCTGTGAATAAGATTCTTGGAGAGATCAAGAGTACGGATAAACCTACTATTGTGATTTTTAATAAGATTGATGCTTATAAACCAGAACATTTAGATGAGGATGATTTAGTTACAGAGCGTACGGAGTCTCACTATTCTCTTGAAGAGTTGGAGCAAACTTGGATGTCAAAATTAGGAGAACAGTGTGTGTTTATGTCAGCACTGAATAAGGATAATATTGAAGATTTCAGAAGAAAAGTCTATGAGGAAGTGCGCAAGATTCACGTGCAACGCTTCCCCTATAATGACTTTTTATATCAAGATTATGACGCAGAAGATCTTCCTTCTTAAAAACTTGCATTAAGTCCTAAACCGAATACTTCTCTAATCTGAAACCCTTCAAAAGCATTATCATCATAGATGGCTTGGAAGGTGAAATTGGTAGAGAGTAACTTGTTGATTTTCATTATGATGTTCATTGTGTAGTCGATATCAATGTTCTGTGGGTCTTCAAGATAATTGGAATAAAGCGTCAATAAGTTTTCCATAGTTACGTTTTCCATTAGGGTAACTTTATAAGTTGCAGTGGTGTTAAAACCTAATTCAAAACGAGATCCTTTGAATGCATCTACTCCGAAATAACTACCATCTACATATCCAGGTTGTGAGGTGAAATCTTTTGATACAAAAGTGAACTTTGCATTTGCAGGAGAAATGTTTAAACTCAAGTTTTTAACAGATTCAATTAAGAGTCCGGGTCCGAACATTAGATAAGCTGGTGAAAAGAATTTAGTGTTTAAATCACGGTATTCATTTCCATCATCCCCTGTATAATAAGTATAGCCCTTATAGAATTGAGTTTTGAAGTTGGTCATAAAAGAAAAATGCTTTCCAGTGTCACCCCTTAAACTCATTACAGAGAGGTAATTTAACTGATCATCTGTCTTTTTTGTATAGGCGCTTTGTTGGTTTTTAGTGAAACCGTAAGAACCTAAAAGTTTGTTTTCCCAAGCAAAATTCCCTTGATAAAAATTAAAGTTATAGTTCAGGTTTAAGTTTGCGGCAAAATTGTTTTCACCACCAGCTACCCAGTTTGAAAAGGCAGATTGATTCATCAGGATTGTGAATACCCCGTCGGTATTCCATCCCTGTTTAGTAGGATTTGTTTGGTCTTGAGCAAAGAGTCCTAAATTAAGACTGAATAAAGTTAAGGCGGTTAGTAGGTGTTGTTTCATGATTTCTTTCGCTTGTATAATGGTACAGTAGAACATGCCTCTCCAAACATTAGGGATTTGACATGTGGTTGGATTTTTAAAATCAAGGCTGTGTAGGCTGATTCAGGAATATATACCTTAGAACAACCTTTGATGATTACCGGTTTATCTTTTAGAGGTTCTGTGTCAAAATCCGCTACAATTTCTTGATAGATTTCGTTTTCTAAGCCCTCTTTAGTTCCTATGTGTACCTTGGAGGCATAAGGAGCGAGTTTAGTTGCAATTAGAAGATAGGCCCAGGAAGGGATTATAGCATCACTTGAAGAGAATACATAGGTAAAATGACCTTGGTATTGCTCCCAGTTGTGTTCTTCTAAGTAGGCCCTGAAGTCTTTTTCTTTTAAAATGATGTTCTCAAAAAGCCATGGAGCTATATCTAGTCCTGTTCTTGCTTTTTTAGGGTAAAAATCCTCTAAGTCAATGGTGACTAGAGGACTTTTAGATACTCGATTAATAATTTCTTCCATTATAGAAATCCTAATTCTAGTTTAGCTTCTTCACTCATCATATCTTGAGTCCATGTTGGATCAAAAGTCAATTCTACCTCTGCATCCTTGATTTCTTCTAGTGATTTTACTTTTTCCTCTACTTCTACAGGTAAGGTTTCTGCCACAGGACAGTTAGGTGAGGTCAAAGTCATCAAAATCTTTGCTTCGTTGTTTTCGTTGACCATTACATCGTAAATCAAACCTAACTCATATATGTCTACTGGGATTTCAGGATCGAAGATTGTTTTTAAAACAACTACGATTTTTTCTCCTAAATCTTGTACTTCTTGTTCGTTCATAATTTCCTTTTTAATTGTTTTGAGCCTTATAAGCTAAGGCGTATAATTTAATTTGCTTGATCATTGAAACTAATCCATTAGCTCTGGTAGGAGATAAATGTTCTTTTAATCCTATTTCATCGATGAAATCCGTGTTGGCATCGAGGATAGCCTGAGGTTCTTGATCTGAAAATACTCTCAATAATAAAGCTACAATTCCTTTAGTTAAAATAGCGTCTGAGTCGGCGGTGAAATGAATGCCATTCGCTTCTAAATCACTGTGAATCCATACTTTTGATTGACATCCACTGATTAGGTTTTCTTTTACCTTGTATTGAGAATCAATCAAAGGTAAAGACTTTCCAAGGTCTATCAAATACTCATAGCGCTCCATCCAATCGTCGAACATTGCAAACTCATCTATTATTTCTTCTTGTATTTCTTTGATAGTCATATTTTAAACTTATTTTTGCAAAGTTAATTACATTTAAGATAATCACAAGTTAAAAATAAGGCTTTGTGAAGGATAACAATAAGATATGAGTAAATTATTAATTGTAGGGACTGTAGCGTTTGACGCGATTGAAACTCCATTCGGAAAAACAGATAAAATTTTAGGAGGTGCAGGGACTTTTATCGGTCTTTCTGCTTCAAATTTCGGAGTGGATTCTTCAGTAGTTTCAGTAGTAGGAGGAGATTTTCCTCAAGAGTATTTAGACCTTTTAACAGATAAGGGTGTAAATATTGATGGAATAGAGATTGTAAAAGAAGGAAAGACCTTTTTCTGGGCAGGAAAGTATCACAATGATTTAAATTCAAGAGATACTCTAGCAACAGAATTAAATGTTTTAGCTGATTTCAATCCCGTAGTACCACAAGATTATAAAGATTCGGATTATGTAATGTTAGGGAATTTGCATCCAATGGTGCAATCTTCAGTCTTGGATCAAATGGATAAAACGCCTAAGTTGGTTGTTTTAGATACTATGAATTTCTGGATGGACAATGCTCTTGAAGATTTGATGAAGGTTATAAAAAGAGTAAATGTAATCACAATAAATGATGAAGAAGCGCGTCAGTTAAGTGGAGAATATTCTTTAGTGAAAGCTGCCCAGAAGATTCATGAAATGGGTCCTGAGTATGTGGTGATCAAAAAAGGAGAACATGGAGCTTTATTGTTCCACGATGGTCAGATATTCTTTGCACCAGCGCTTCCATTAGAAGAAGTATTTGATCCAACAGGAGCTGGAGATACTTTTGCAGGTGGGTTTACAGGCTATCTTGCTAAAACAGACAATATCAGCTTTGAAAACATGAAAAATGCTGTGATTCATGGGTCGAATTTAGCTTCCTTTTGTGTCGAGAAATTCGGGACGGAGCGCATGGTTGCTTTGCAGGAGGATGAAGTGTCTAATCGACTGAAAGAATTTAAGAATTTGACTCAATTCGATATAGAATTGAATTAACATATGAAATCCGTCACTTGTGACGGATTTTTTTATTTTTACACCAAACTTTAGGTTATATTTTACAATGAGTGACGCGATTAAGCACGAATGTGGGATTGCTTTAGTACGACTACTAAAGCCCCTTTCTTTTTATAAAGAAAAATATGGTACTGCCTTTTACGGGATTAACAAAATGTACCTGTTGATGGAAAAACAACACAATCGTGGACAAGACGGGGCAGGGTTTGCCAGTGTGAAGTACGATGTAGATCCGGGGACTCGTTATATCTCTCGAGTTCGATCCAATAAGAACCAACCTATTCAGGATATTTTTGGGCAAATCAATGATCGTATAAATGGTGTGTTGGATGCTGCTGGTCCTGAAAAAGAAGATGCGGAATGGCTTAATGAAAATTTACCTTACTTAGGAAATTTATATCTAGGACATGTGCGTTATGCAACATTTGGTGGAAATAGTATTGAACATGTACATCCTTTCTTGAGACAGAGTAATTGGCAACACAAGAATTTGATCGTTGCTGGGAATTTCAACATGACTAATGTGAAGGACCTGGTTCAGGAGTTGATTGAAATAGGTCAGCATCCTAAGGAGAATACAGATACTGTTACGGTGATGGAAAAAATCGGTCATTTCTTAGATGATGAGGTGGAACGTATCTATGCCGAACTAAAGAAAGAAGGTGTGAGTAAGAAGGATGCCTCTCCTATTATAGCAGAACGATTAGATATTCAAAATATTTTACAAAGAGCTTCAAAGAGTTTTGATGGAGGATATGCCATGGCTGGATTGATCGGAAGTGGAGATGCTTTTGTAATGAGAGATCCCAATGGAATAAGACCTGCGTTTTATTATAAAGACGATGAGGTTGTTGTAGTGGCTTCTGAACGCCCAGTGATTCAAACAGCCTTTAATGTTGATATTGATCAGGTAAAAGAGTTAGAACGTGGACATGCTTTGGTGGTCAAGAAAAACGGGAATGTTGATGTTAAGTCCGTTTTAGAACCACGAGAAAATAAGGCCTGTTCTTTTGAGCGTATATATTTCTCAAGAGGTTCGGATAGCGATATTTATAAAGAGAGAAAAGAGTTAGGGAAATTAGTTTTCCCTAAGGTTCTAGAGAAGATTGATGGAGACATCTCAAATACGGTTTTCTCATATATACCCAATACGGCGGAAACTTCCTTTTATGGGATGATGGAGGCAGCGGAAGATTATTTGAATAAACAGAAGACGGAGCGTCTTTTAGATGGAGGGAAAAACCTCTCAAAAGAAGAAGTAACAGAAATTTTAGCGGAGCGCACAAGGTTTGAGAAAATAGCTATTAAGGATGCGAAGCTTAGAACGTTTATTACTGATGATCATTCAAGAGATGATTTGGTAGAACATGTTTATGACATTACCTATGGTGCGGTCAAGCCAACTGATAATCTTGTGATTATTGATGACTCTATCGTGAGAGGTACTACTTTGAAAAAGAGTATTATCAAGATTCTTGATCGATTAAACCCTAAGAAGATTATCATTGTTTCTTCTGCTCCACAAATTAGATATCCGGATTGTTATGGAATTGACATGTCTAACATTGAAAATTTCATAGCCTTTAAAGCAGCCTTGAGTTTACATGAGGATCGCGGAGATTTAGATGTAGTAAATCGTATCTATGAAAAATGCTTAGCTCAGAGAGGTAAAGCGGATGTGGAAATAGTGAATCATGTAAAGGATTTATTTTCGGATTTCAGCAATGAGCAAATTTCTGATAAGATTGCACAAATGTTGAAAACAGAGGATATTAAATCGGATATAGAGGTTGTTTATCAAACGGTAGAAGACTTACATATTGCTTGTCCTGACAATCCAGGTGATTGGTATTTCACAGGTGATTACCCAACGGATGGTGGACATCGTGTAGTGAACGAAGCTTTTATTAATTTTGTAGAAGGAAATAAGACTAGAGCCTACTAGAGTTCACTAGAGCGCGGTTGGTCTCAAGACAATATATTAGTATTAAACATAAAAAAAGTGGCTGTAGACAGCCACTTTTTTATTGAAATAAATTATCGATTATTTGTGAGCATTGTACTTTTCAGATACTGCATCCCAATTAATAACACTAAAGAAAGCCTCGATATAATCAGGTCTTCTGTTCTGGTAATTCAAGTAATAAGCATGTTCCCATACATCTAAACCTAAGATTGGAGTTCCTCCACATCCTACACCTGGCATCAATGGGTTGTCTTGATTAGGAGTTGCACAAAGCTTAACTTCTCCGTTGTCATGAGCACATAACCAAGCCCATCCTGATCCGAATTGAGTCGCTGCTGCTCCTGCAAAAGCATCTTTGAATGCTTCAAATGATCCGAATTCTTTATTGATTGCGTCCGCTAAAGCACCTGAAGGCTCACCACCTTTGTTAGGTCCCATAACTTCCCAGAATAAACAGTGGTTGTAATATCCACCACCATTGTTTCTTACTGCTCCATTTGACATGTCAAGATTCGTAAGGATGTCTTCAATAGATTTTCCTTCTAAATCAGTTCCTTCGATAGCTGCATTTAGTTTTGCAGTATATCCAGCATGATGCTTTGTGTGATGGATTTCCATCGTTCTCGCATCAATATGTGGTTCTAATGCATCATATGCATAAGGTAATTTTGGTAGTTCAAAAGCCATAATAAAATTTTTTAGTAGTGTAAAGATAAATTGAAATCCTCAATATACCAATTAATAGTTTGCATCCTCGGGATATTGCCTCATAAACTCTTCAGATTTCAAGACCATATTCTTGCTCCCACAGAAAAATGGGACTCTCTGATGTAGCTCGGTTGGTTTGATTTCCATGATGCGTTTATATCCATCCGTGGCTCTTCCCCCTGCCTGTTCGGCAAGGAATGCCATAGGGTTACATTCATATAGTAATCTTAGTTTTCCTTGAGGAGCTTTTGAACTGGTTGGATAAATGTAAATTCCTCCTTTAATCATATTTCTGTGAAAGTCTGAAACTAAAGAACCTATATAACGTGCCTTATAAGGGCGGTCTTCAACTTCTTCTTGGCAGTATTTCAGATAGTCTTTTACCCCTTGTGGGAAATGTGAATAATATCCTTCGTTGATCGAGTAAATAGATCCGGTTTCGGGAAATTTCATGTTGGGGTGAGAAAGGTAGAAAGTTCCAATTGCCGGATTTAAGGTAAAGCCATTAACTCCATAACCTGTGGTGTATACGATCATGGTTGATGTTCCGTAAACGATGTATCCTGCAGCTACTTGCTCATCTCCTGGTTGTAAGAAATCTTCTGAAGTAACAGGAGAGCCGACTGGACTCACACGACGGTATATGGAAAAAATTGTACCTACCGAAACATTCACGTCGATATTAGAAGAGCCATCTAAAGGGTCAATAAGGACCACATATTTATTGTCATTTGCTCCTGATTTTCCTTTAATTGCAACATAATCATCTTCTTCCTCTGAAGCAATTCCACAGACTATTTCTCTTTTGATCATGGCTTGCATGAAGACTTCGTTGGCATAAACATCCAGTTTTTGCTGATCTTCACCTTGAATATTGGTGTCTCCCGCATTTCCTAAGATGTCGACCAAACCAGCTTTGTTTACTTCATGGTTTACGATTTTTGCCGCAAGGCGTATAGAGTTGATCAAGCGAGAAAGTTCCCCTGTGGTATACTTGAAATGACGCTGATTCTCGATGATGAATTCACCGAGGGTTAAGTTGGATGTGGACATTAGTTTGGTTTAAAGTGTTGTTTGACTCAAATATCGTAATTTTGTTTGAAAAGTATCCCTTATGCAATATGAAATTCGTAAATCTACAGCCCAAGACATGGGTTTTGTTCTAGATTTGATAAGAGAATTGGCTCTTTTCGAAAAAGAAGCTAATGAAGTGGCCTTGACCGAGGCTGATTTGATTCGAGACGGATTCGGAAAATCACCTCTTTTTAACTGTTTTGTAGCTGAAATCGATCAAAAGATCGTTGGAGCAGCTATTTTTTATAATCGATATTCCACTTGGAAAGGAAAAACGGTTCATTTAGAGGATTTAATTGTTAAGGAATCTTTTAGAGGTAAGGGAATAGGAAAGGGCTTGTACACGGCGGTGATGCAGGATGCTTATAAGCAAGGTGTAAAGCGTGTAGAATGGGCTGTACTGGACTGGAATGAAGGGGCAATTGCCTTTTATGAGTCTACTGGTGCTCGCGTGATGAGAGATTGGGATACCGCTCAAATGGATGAAGTTAGTTTAAAAAAATACCTGAATATTTCTGATGAAAGTTTATAAGTTCGGAGGAGCTTCTGTTAAGGATGCTGCTGGAGTAAGACGCTTGGCAGAGATTGTTGAAAGCGAAAAGAGTCTGATTGTTGTAGTTTCGGCTATGGGAAAAATGACTAATGCCTTTGAACGCTTGTTGTCTAAATCCAATCCTCAAGAACAACTCTTGCTCATTGAGCAATACCATATGAACATCATTTCTGAACTGTTTGAAGAAGGTGAAATAAATGAAGAAGTTGTTCAAGGTTTTCAATTATTATTTTTTGAACTTGTTGAACGCTTAGAGCAATTTAAAGAGGCGAGCTATGATTTCTATTATGATCAAATTGTAAGTTTCGGAGAGCGGTTTTCTACTTTCATTATTCAGTCCTATCTCAATGCTGAAAACTTAGAATACCAGCTTTTAGATGCTCGTAAATTAATTAGAACGGATTCTAGTCATCGTGAGGCTAATGTTGATTGGAAGGAAACAGCTCAAAAGGTTTTAGAGCGGATTAAGGAAGGAGAGCGATATGTTTTTCAAGGGTTTATTGCTGGTAACAAAGAGGGTTTGACTACTACCTTAGGAAGAGAAGGGTCTGACTATTCGGCCGCGATTCTCGCCCAGATATTACATGTAGAATCTTTAAGTATCTGGAAAGATGTTCCGGGTGTACTAAATGCTGATCCACGATATTTTTCCGAAACCAACCTGCTTCATGAAATTCCATACGGGGAGGCTATTGAGATGGCTTATTACGGTGCGTCTGTAATCCACCCTAAAACATTGAAGCCCTTGGAAAATAAAATGATACCGCTCTGTGTGAAGTCTTTTTTAAATCCTGAGAGTCCTGGGACTATAATTGGAGATTTTGATCAAATGCAGCCTCAGGTTGCTACCTATATATTGAAGAAAAACCAGAGCTTGATCCATATTTCAGCCAAGGATTTTTCCTTCATTGTAGAGCATCATATTCAAGAGATTTTTAAAAAACTTTCTCGCTATAAGCTCTCGGTTAACTTGATACAGAACTCTGCTTTGAAATTTTCAATAGCGGTGAGTGATTCGTTTAGGACTATAGAGGATTTTGCTCAAGACCTTCAAGCTGATTTTAATGTTGAATTGGTCAAGAATTTAGATTTGTACACCTTAAGAAATTTTGAAGAAAAGGACTTAGTTGAGTTAAATCATGGTAAAGAAATTGTTTTGGAACATCGAAACGCCCAAGTCTATCAAATTATTGTCGTAAATTAGAGCATGTCTTTAGTACGACCTAAACAAATGGCTAAGGCCCTAAACCTGGATAAGTTCGGACCATTTGGAACCGCGATGAGTTATGTGCTTATGCGTGTTCTAGGCTTGCAACAACTCAATAAGATTTACAAGGATCATAAGCATGAAAAGGGATTGAACTTTCTCGATGGTGTGTTAGAAGATTTACAGATTGATTTTGACATTCCTAAGGAGGATTTAGAACGAATTCCTAAAGAGGGTCCTTTTATTACAGTATCTAACCACCCTCTTGGTGGGATTGATGGGATACTCCTTCTTAAATTAATTTTAGAACAGCGTTCAGATTTTAAGATTATAGCAAATTTCATTTTGAACAGAATCGTTCCGTTACGTCCTTATATCATGCCGGTGAATCCTTTTGAAAACCGAAAGGACCTTAAGAGTAGTGTCGCGGGAATTAAAGCGGCTTTAGGGCATTTAAAGGAAGGCAAACCTTTAGGGATATTTCCAGCAGGAGAGGTCTCTACTTATAAAGATGGGAATTTACGTGTAGACAAACAGTGGGAGTCTGGAGCAATTCGGATTATTCAAAAGGCGAAGGTTCCGGTAATTCCAATTTATTTTCATGCAAAAAACTCTGGACTCTTTTATCGTTTAGCTGAGATGTCCGAAACATTGAGAACAGCTAAGCTCCCCTCTGAATTATTGACTCAAAAGCGCAGAACGATTAAAGTCAGAATAGGGCGTCCTATTCAAGCAAAGGAGCTTGAGGCCTACGAAAATTTGGAGGATTTGAACGGATTTCTTAGGGCTAAAACCTACATACTCTCTAAGGTATACAATCAGAAGATTAGAAAGTTTATAAGACCTACGTTTAAGTTTCCTAAAATGCCGAAGGAAATAATAGACCCTATTTCTCCACTAGAAATACAGATGGAGGTGGATGATTTGAGGATACAAGGGGATCGTCTGTTTGAGAACAAAACCTATGAGGTGTTTCTTGCAAAATCAGAAGATATTCCCAATTTGTTAATAGAAATAGGGCGCTTGAGAGAAGTGACCTTTCGAGCCGTTGGAGAAGGGTCGAACAAGTCATTAGATTTAGATCAATACGATACTTATTACAGGCATCTTTTTTTGTGGGATAAGCAAGCTAATCGATTTGTAGGTGCCTATCGCATGGGTTTTGGAAACGAAATCCTTCCGAAATTTGGAATGGCCGGATTTTATATCAATGAACTATTCGAGTTCGATAAAGCTATGTATCCTGTGATGCAAGAAAGTTTAGAAATGGGAAGGGCCTTTATCGTTGAAGAGTATCAGCAAAAAGCTTTGCCTTTATTTTTACTGTGGAGAGGTATAGCTCATGTGATTGTGCGCAACCCTAACTTGAAGTATTTATGTGGTGGCGTAAGTATTTCTAATGATTTTTCAGACTTTAGTAAAAGTCTGATGATAGATTTTGTTAAACAACATCATTATGATGAAGATTTTGCTCAGCACATCAAACCTCGTAAAGAGTTTAAGGTGAAATTAGACGCTAAGGATAGGGATTTCGTAGAGGATAAAACGAAGGCTGATCTCAATAAATTTGATCAGTTAATTTCGGAACTTGAACCAGGTATGTTAAGGGTTCCGGTTTTATTGAAAAAGTATATCAAACAAAATGCAAAAATTGCGGCCTTTAATGTTGACCCTAAGTTTAACAATGTAGTGGATGGTTTGATCTTTATGCGCGTTTCTGATCTGCCTGAATCTACTTTGAAACCCGTTCTAGAAGAGATTAATCAGGTTATAGAAAAGCAAGATCATTAGCTTCCCAAAGTTCAATCTTGTTTCCGTCACAGTCCATGATCCAATTAAATTTACCGTAGTTGAATTCTTGAGTTTCCGCCAGAGGCATAACTCCTTTTGATTCTAGGTGCTTTAAGGTGGCTTCTAAATTTCCAACCCTATAATTGAACATGAATTCTTTTTCAGAAGGTTCAAAATAATTAGAACTTTCTTTAAATAATGACCATTGGGTAGAAGCCTTGTTGGCTTGCTCGTCCCTCCACCAAAAGGTTGACCCGTAGGCGTCGGTATTGAATTGCAGATGCTCTGCATACCATTTCTTGGTTTTTTCTACATCTGTAGTCTTAAAAAACACACCACCTATACCGGTAACGCCCGGCTTTTTCAAGGAAGATTTATATTCTTTACCGAAGAAAGCATGTCCTACCTTGTCTACAATGGTTTGGGCTAATTTGACTTTAGATTCTTGAGTCCATCCAGCCACATGAGGGCTCAAAATCACCTTTTCAGAATCAATCAAATATTGAAATTCCTCAGGGAGGGAAGTGTCTTGAAAGAAATTCTCAAAAGAAGATTTTTCAAATTCTAAAACATCAAGACCTGCACCTAGAATTTTACCAGATTTCAATCCTTGAACTAAAGCTTTAGTCTGTACTGCACTCCCTCTTGCCGTATTGATTAGATAAAAAGGCTTTGCACAATTGCCAATGAATTCTTCATTGATCATTCCGATAGTCAAAGGAGTTTGTGGGGTGTGCAACGATATAACGTCAGATTTTTCTTGAAGTTCCTCTAAGGAAACTTGACAGGCATGTCCATCGGTAATGTGTTCTCTAATATCGTAAAAAAGCACTTCGCAATCAAAGCCTCGAAGTCGTTTACAGAAATTCTTTCCCATATTTCCATAGCCAATGATTCCAACGGTTTTTCCGTCGAGTTCTACACCTCGATTGCCCTCTCTTCTCCATAGTCCTTGTCTAACCTCACGATCGGCAAGGTTGATTCTATTGAAAAGATTCAGGACTAAACTTAGACTGTGTTCTCCCACCGCATCTCGATTCCCTTCAGGAGCCGCAATAGGCAAGATTCCTTTTGCCTGGGCATAATCGATATAGATGTTTTCAAGACCTGCTCCTACACGTCCTATAAATTTGAGCTTGGTCGCGCGGTCTAAAAATTCTTTATCTATACTAAATCTAGAGCGTAAAACAAGTCCTTCATACTGATCGATGATTTGCATAATCTCTGCTTTAGAGCTCGTGTAATCAAAATCATTGGTACATCCAAGTGCCTCTAGGCCCTGGGCCAAAACCTCATGGTTGGAATCAATATGAAGGACTTTCATTTTAGTATTGTTCTTTTTCGTTAGGGAAGTCCTGAGACTTTACATCTTGGATATAACTCTTGAAGGCGTTACCCATTTCTTCGTAAAGGTTGAGGTATCTTCTCAAGAATCTTGGATGAAATTCATGTGTCATTCCTAACATATCGTGCACTACAAGTACTTGACCGTCGACACCACCACCGGCTCCAATACCGATTACAGGAATGTCTAGACTTTCTGCTACTTCTTGAGCTAATTTTGCCGGTACTTTTTCTAGTACAACGGCAAAACATCCAAGTTCTTGTAATAATAAAGCGTCTTGTTTTAGTTTCTCAGCTTCGGCCTCTTCTTTTGCTCTAACGGTATAGGTTCCGAATTTATAGATGGACTGGGGTGTAAGACCTAGGTGTCCCATAACTGGAATACCTGCGTTTAAAATTCTTTGAATAGAATCGGCGATCTCGCTTCCACCTTCCATCTTTACAGAATGTCCTCCAGATTCTTTCATGATCCTGATGGCACTTCTCAAGGCTTCTTGAGGGTCTGATTGGTAGCTTCCAAAAGGAAGATCAACCACCACTAGACTTCGCTCCACAGCTCTTACTACAGAGGAAGCATGATAAATCATTTGATCAAGGGTAATAGGCAGGGTTGTTTCATGTCCCGCCATTACATTAGAGGCAGAATCCCCTACGAGAATTACATCCACTCCGGCATGGTCGATAATTTTTGCCATGGAATAATCATAGGCGGTAAGCATAGAGATTTTTTCTCCATTCGCCTTCATTTCAATTATTGAATTGGTCGTGATCTTTTTGTAGGATTTTTTTGCTACTGACATTCTATTAAATTTTATACAAATATACTCAAATTCAAAAGGAGAGGATTTAAGAGACGCTCTTTTTTTGTTAGCTTTACGGAAAACCAAACCATGAAAAATATTTTTTATAGCCTAATTTTAGTATTGGGAATCTCTGCGCAAGTTCAGGGGCAAGACAAGGAAACGACTTCAGCGTCGGAAACTCAAAAGATTCAGGCCGTTATAGACACTTTCTTTGAGGGCTTAGAACAAGGAGATACTGTTATGATCGCTTCGATATTGAGTAAAGATATCATATTAGAATCTGCTTTTAAAAATAGAGAAGGAGTCGAAAGCAGTACTCGAATGACTCGAGATCAAATCATGAAAGGATTGGGTTCTAAGAAGGCCGCAGATATTTGGGAAGAGCGATTGGGAGCGTATAGCTTTCATGTGGATGCGAATTTAGCCAGTGTCTGGGTCCCTTATAGTTTTTATTTGAATAAAGAATTTTCCCACTGTGGTTCTAATTCTTTTCAAATGGTAAGACGAGGTGGAACTTGGGAGATTGTTTATATTATTGATGTGAGAAAAAGATCGGATTGTAAGAAATCTTGAATGTAATTGTAAGCTTTTCGAAGCTTAGAGACTAAAGCAACATGTTAACTGTGAGTGAAAAGAAGAATGTGGTAGAATTGGATCCAAATAAATGGGTGCCCCGTTATGCAGATTTTCTGTTTAACTATGGGATTACTCGGATTTCGGATGCCATTGTGGTAGAGGATTTGGTTCAAGAGACATTTTTGGCCGGGATTAAGGCCGCTCCTAATTTTAAAGGAGAGGCAAGTGAGAAAACATGGTTGACTTCCATTTTTAAAAGGAAGATTGTAGACCATTATCGCAAGATTAATTCTAAGAAAGCCAAATTTGAGGTAGGAATGAATTACCTGGGAGAGGAGATGAGAAATTCTGTGGAAAACTTCGGAGAAGAGGCTGATTTTGATCAATTGGATCAAGATTTGGAGCGTGGAGTTCTCTCTAATGTCTTAGCTTCCTGTATGATGAATTTGAAGGGGAATCAACGCAAGGTGTTTCAACTCAAGACCGTTGATGGATTAGAAACAGAAGAAATTTGTAAAGAATTAGGGATTTCTTCTTCTAACCTGTGGGTGTTATTGCACCGTGCAAGAGTGCAGTTAAAAGAATGTGTTACAGAAAATTGGTATAATAAGGACTTATGAAGATTAAATGTGAAGAGGCTAATTTGATTTGTGATCGATCACAATACCATGAATGCTCGAAATGGCAACGTTTGAAATTAGAATGGCATCTGCTTTTCTGTAAGTCTTGTAGGGCTTATTCTAAAGGGAATGCAAAGCTTACTAAAATGATTCAGAGTCAATTGGATCTATTGCCTAAAGGATACCCTAAGGCGCATTTAGATACTTCTGCAAAAGAGGCGATGCAAAAGAAGATGGATGCTGCTTTGCAAAAGGACTAAGCTTTTGTAAATTTGCCTTAAAAAACAAGGCATGCACTTTCTTCCGCAAGACATTGATGATTATACGCTAGCCCATAGCGAAAAGGAGCCTGAGGTGCTCTATGAATTGCAAAGAGAGACTTGGCAAAAGATCTTGAATCCCAGAATGATTTCGGGAGCTTTTCAAGGTAGGGTACTTTCGATGATTTCTAAATTAGTGGCTCCCAAGAGAATTTTAGAAATAGGAACTTATACGGGCTATTCTGCGATTTGTTTAGCAGAGGGTTTGACCGAAGGAGGGCATTTGTTGACTCTGGATGTCAATGAGGAAATCAGTTGGTTGGCTCAGAAATACTTTGATAAGACTGGGAATCATGAGCGTATTGAGGCGCGAATTGCTCCGGCGCTTGAGGTTCTTTCTACCCTTGAAAAGGGAATAGACCTGGTGTTTATCGATGCCGATAAGGAAAATTACAATGCTTATTTTGATTTGGTGGTGCCGCTTATGAGACCTGGAGGACTTATTCTAACGGATAATGTTTTGTGGTCTGGTAAAGTGGTAGAAAAGCTAGATCCTAAGGATAGAAGTACTAAGGCGATCTTGGATTACAATAAAAAAGTATATGAAGATCCTCGCGTGGAAACGGTGCTGTTTCCTATAAGAGATGGGCTTACTTTTACTCGGGTCTTATAATTGACGCTTGATCGGGCCTGTTAAATCGTCTAGGTCTTCTTTTACCGATTCGATTTCTTTTTTCATGTCCCCTAAATCAGTTCCTTCTACAGCGGAATCGTTGATTTCTTTTTTGATTTCATTGGTCGCATCTTTGATTTGACGCATTCCCTTTCCGAGCGTACGAGCAATATCTGGAATCTTATCTGCTCCAAAAAACATCACGACGATCAAAACAATTATAAAAATTTCAGGTCCACCAATAAAAAGGTACATAAAATAAAGATTTTAGGTTGCAAATATACACTAAACGAATTAAGTAGAAAACGTGTTTTTTGAGTTTCTATCATACATTACAATACTTCCTGCCACAGCAACATTGATACTCAAAGGCGTGTCGAATTTTACCAGGTGATGGGATTTTTCTATAGCCTGTTTACTCATTCCATGGTCTTCAGCACCAAGTAGGTAAACGCAGCGTCTCGGGTGAGAAAAAGTCTCCAGAGGAACTGCTTTTTCATCGAGTTCCACACCGACTAACATGGCTCCTTTAGGAAGGTGTTTGTAGAATTCTTCAAAGGTATCATAGTGAAAGTAGGGTAGCGCTCCGACAGCTTTGTGGGTATCACAGGCTTGTTTTTCGTAGCGGTTTCCTATGGTGAAAATGAAGTTGGCTCCCATGTTTTGCGCCGAGCGCCATAGTACTCCAAGATTTTCTGGGGTCTTACCGTTCTGTATTCCTATTCCGAAATACCCTTGTGCTAATGGATCTATCATTTTTGAATCATTCTTTTAATTTCATTGAGTTTCATCAGGGCTTCGATAGGGGTTAAGGCATCGAGGTCTGTGGAGAGGATTTCTTCTCTTAGGTCTTCTAATAGAGGATCGTCTAATTGGAAAAAGCTCAATTGCATGTCCGAGTCTGAGGAGGACTTAGAAGGTTTTTCTTGGTGAGAGGCTTCTAGTTTTTTTAAGATTTTCTCAGCACGATGGATCACCGGACCGGGCATTCCTGCTAGTTTTGCAACATGGATACCGAAGGAGTGTTCGCTTCCTCCAGGAACGAGTTTGCGCAAGAAAATGACTTTGTCTTCGAGCTCTTTGACCGATACGTTGAAGTTTTTGATGCGCTCAAAACTGTGCTGCATCTCATTGAGTTCGTGGTAGTGGGTGGCAAAAAGGGTTTTGGCCTTGGTGGGATGTTCATGTAAATAGGCTGCGATGGACCAGGCGATGGAAATCCCATCATAGGTTGAGGTTCCACGACCTATTTCATCCAAGAGAATTAAACTTCGGTCGCTCAGGTTGTTCAGAATGCTGGCGGTTTCGTTCATTTCTACCATAAAGGTGGATTCTCCTTGAGAAATATTATCACTGGCCCCGACTCGGGTGAAAATTTTATCTACAATTCCGATCTCCGCTTGGGTGGCCGGAACATAGGATCCAATCTGTGCCAAGAGAACGATCAAGGCGGTTTGTCTTAGGATGGCTGATTTACCCGACATATTCGGTCCGGTAATCATGATGATTTGTTGTTGCTCGGCCTCTAGGCTTACATCATTTGCAATATAGGGTTCTCCCGCTTTGAGTTGGTTCTCGATCACCGGGTGACGTCCATTTTGAATGTGGATGTTGCGGTGGTCGGCCAGCAGGGGTTTGACGTAGTTTCTCTCGGTCGCCAGATGGGCAAAACCACAGAGTACATCAATCTTTGCAAGTGTTGAGGCATTGATTTGAAGCAGGGGGATTTTGCTTAAGGTATAGCGCATAACCTCTTGGAAGAGTTCGAGCTCTATACTTGCAATTCGCTCCTCGGCTCCGAGTATTTTTTGTTCGTAAGTCTTGAGTTCTTCGGTGATGTATCGCTCGGCATTCACTAAGGTTTGCTTGCGGATCCATTGCTCTGGAACCTTATCTCTATGCGTGTTTCTAACTTCTATATAGTAGCCAAAAACATTGTTAAAGGCAATCTTCAAAGAAGGGATTCCTGTAGTTTCAGATTCTCTTTGGAGCATCTGGTCTAAATAGTTTTTGCCGTCTTGAGACAAGCCTCTTAGTTCATCGAGCTCTGGAGATATTCCATGGGCGATGACTCCTCCTTTAGAGATCAGTACCGGGGCATCTTCTAATAAATGTTTCTCGATAAACTCCTGGAGTTCGCTAAGGGAAGGAAGTTTTTCTGCCAATTTTTTGAAGGCAGGGTCCTTAGTCTCCAAGGCGGCTTGACGAATCGGAGCGATGGCCTTGAGTGAGTTTTTCAGTTGGATGAGCTCTCTAGGGCTAATTCTACTGGTGGCAATCTTAGAAACCATGCGTTCTAAATCGTGGAGCTGTCCGAGGTGGTAGCGCAGGTCTGCTCTTAATTCCTCTTGATGGTGAAACAGATGTACCAAATGATGACGGGCTTCAATTTCTTGACGGTTGATCAGTGGTAGGGCAAGATAATGCTTGAGTAAGCGCCCTCCCATAGGACTTTTGGTTCGGTCGATGATGTCGATCAGTGCGACTCCTCCAATGCTGTTGGATTGGAAAATCTCCAGATTTCTCATGGTAAATCGATCCATCCAAATGAAATTGTCGTCTTGAATTCTAGAAAGATGTGATAGGTGATCCAGGTCCTTGTGCTGGGTTTCTGCCAAGTAGTGCATGATGGCTCCACTGGCAATGATTCCATGAGGGAGGTCTTCGACCCCAAAACCTTTAAAACTACTCGCTTTGAAATGGTTGAGAAGGATTTCTGAGGCAAAATCGTGATTGAAGACCCAGTCTTCTAAATAGAAAATATTTTTTGAAAAAGGGAGTTGCTCGGCAAAGGTAGCTTTGTGCTTTTTCTCCACTAAAATCTCCGAAGGATTGAAGTTTTGAATGAGCTTGTCCATACTGGCAACACTTCCTTGAGCGAGGTAAAAAGCTCCGGTGGAGATGTCTACAAAGGAAATTCCTACTTGGTTCTTTTTTCCGAAATGTACCGCGGCTAAGTAGTTGTTGGTCTTTGCTTGAAGTACTTCGTCATTCATGGAAAGTCCTGGGGTGATCAATTCGGTGACTCCTCGTTTGACAATTTTTTTAGTCTTTTTAGGGTCTTCTAGTTGATCGCAGATCGCCACGCGCATTCCCGCTTTAACGAGCTTGGGTAAATAGGTGTTCAAAGAGTGATGAGGGAAGCCGGCGAGTTCTGTTTCAGAAGCCGAACCTGCACCTCTTTTGGTTAAAATGATTCCGAGGATTTTTGCAGTTTTTACCGCGTCTTCCCCGAAGGTTTCATAGAAGTCACCCACTCTAAAAAGCAAGAGGGCATCAGGATATTTGTTCTTGATCCCGTTGTATTGTAACATTAAAGGAGAAACTTTGCTCTTTGTTGATTTAGCCAAGGTAATTGAGTTTTTGTGTGGCAATTTACGTAATTTTACCTCGAAACTGCAATTAAACAGATATGCGCAAACTCAAAAATAAAGAGCTGGATAGAATTGATGTCGCTACCTTTAAGAAAACGGAAAAAACTCCGCTTATCGTGATTCTTGACGACATTAGAAGTTTGAACAATATAGGCTCGGTCTTCCGCACCTCAGATGCTTTTTTGATTGAAAAAATCTACCTCTGTGGAATTACGGCACAACCTCCACATAAGGACATACACAAAACGGCCCTTGGCGCGACGGAATCTGTAGACTGGGAATATAGAGAAGATGCTCTGGCTCTGGTTAAAGAATTACAAGAACAGGGTGTGCATGTAGCGGCTATAGAGCAGGCAGATAAGGCTGTGTTCTTACAAGATTTCGAAGTTCATGCTGAGCAGCGTTATGCGATTGTGATGGGGAATGAAGTTAAGGGTGTACAGCAGTCTATTGTGAGTCAGGCGGATACCGTAATTGAAATCCCACAACTGGGAACCAAGCACTCTTTAAACGTATCGGTGACCACTGGAGTCGTCTTATGGGATCTTTTCCGACGTTTAAACGCTAAATCACTACGTTTATAAAATCATAAAGTTTTATTAAAATCTTTTTTATACATTTAGAAAGTAACTAATTAAAACAATATAATTATGAATGCTTTTTACAAAGAAGAAGAGTTTAACAATGAATTTTATCTAATGCCAGATCCACCACCACATGACCCAGATAAACCAGGAACTGGTAATGATGGAGACTCTGAAGAAGAAAAATCCTAATAATTGTTTAATAAACAGTCCTTTTCTAAGGACTGTTTTGTTTTAGTTAAAAGATGTCTGTATATCAGAATTTCTGTGTTTTACTTCTTGCTTTAGTCTTCTCGAGTCATCTCTATGCTCAAGAGGACTTTAGGTTGTTGGCACAAGAGTTTTATAACAACTTTGACCATCAACAAGCTTATTTAAATTATAAAAAGGTCGTTGACTTGAATCCGACTTCTATGAATAGCGAGGATTGGGCTAATCTAGGTTATACTTCATTTGAACTTGGAAGAAACGCTGAAGCAGAGAGCTATTTAGTGAGGTCTTTAGAAGGTGCAGAGAAAGAATCCGATACTGCTCAAGTGATAATCGTTCATATGATGTTGGGAATTAACTTTTCTCAAATGAAAGACTTTGAGCAAGCACGAAAACAGTATGAGGAGGCGGAGAAATGGAATGAAATTTACGATAATCATACATTTGCCTATCAGATAATTTCTTATAAAGCAGGATTATCTTATCGAAGAGGGGATTATAAAGAGGCAGCAAGATTATATCAGGATATCTTATTTTTTATTGAAGACAAGAACTCTTTGACTTATCACAATATGCTTTATAATTATTCCAATGCTTTATGGGCTTGGAAAAAGGATCCGATTGTAGTGGAGAATTATAAAGGATTAGTGGAGTATTATGATCGAGAAGGAAGAGGGGATAGGAAACTAACAAGTTTATTAGGTTGGGCTAAGGTAGAGGGAGATTTGAATAATTATAGCAAGGCTTTTGAGCTCTCTAAGCAAGCTTATGAGATTGCCTTGGATCGTGAGGAGTTGGGTATGCAAGATGCCGCCTTGGAGTATATGGTGATTTATAATGAGGATCATGATAGTAATGAGTTGTACTTAGAGACCTTGTTTAGCTTAAAAGATAGTTTATGGGATGTAAATACTAAGAAAATTGAAGATTTTGCCCATATGGCTTATGAGGTGGATAAGATTAATGAGAGTAATAAGGAATTGACTCAGTCTCTTAAGATTGAGAGGTTAGAGGCAGTTGTTACTAATAGACGTTGGGTGTCAATAGTTTCTTTAGTAGGATTTGTTGTGGTGCTTCTTGGGGGCTATGTTTGGTATAGAAAGCGCAAGTTGGAAGTAGCGCGTGTACAGGAGCTCTTGGAGCAGGAGGTGGAGAAGAATCAAGTGAAAAATAAGATTGCGAAGCGCTTACACGATGAGTTTTCAACCGAGATGACCTTGATGTCTTTTCAGTTGAAGGATCCTGGAGTTAGGAATAGATTTAAGCTATTGCAGGAGGCGGTGAGAACGTTATCTCATGAATTGCATGAGGAGTTGGAGGAATTGAGTTTAGAGGAAAAGCTCAAAATACTGATGGCGGATGCCTTTAGTGCAGGGGTGAAGATGGATTTAATAGGTTTGGAGGAATTATCTTTGTTAGAGATGTCTTCAGCTTTTAAGAAATTTATATATTTGTCTGTGAGTGAGTCTGTTAATAATGCTCTGAAATATGCGGATTGTAAGGAGATTAAGGTTTCTTTTATAAGTAGTTCGAAGGAGTTGGACGTTCATGTGATTGATGATGGAGTTGGGTTTGATATGAAGGTTCTTAAAAAAGGACTAGGATTAAAGTCTATGGCTGCTAGAATGGAGCAAATGGGAGGAAGTTTTTCTATTGATAGTAGTATAGGTAAGGGAACAGAAATTCAATTTAAGTTAAAAATTGTATGAAAAAGGAGGATTTAAAAATATTGTTGGTCGATGACCATGAATTGATGTTGACGGGATTGAAAGAGGTTTTGGCCTCCATAGGAGTCCGTGAAGTAGAAACTTGCGATAACCCGCAGAGGGCCTTTGATAAGGTGAAGCTTCAGAACGATCTTAAATCACCTTACGATTTAGTGCTTACCGATTTGAGTTTTGAGAAATATTCTCAGATGGAGATTGGAAATGGAGAGGAATTGATGAAGCGCATTCAGGATTTAGGTCTTAAGGTAGGTCTTGGTGTCATTACAGGGCATGGAGAAACCCAACGTGTGGTTCAGATACTAAAAAACCATAAGCCAAGTTTGTATTTATTGAAAGACGATTGTCATTCGGAGGAGTTGGATAGAGCTTTGACGGCTTTAATCAATAAAAAGGCTTATTACTCTGCTGAGGTGAATAAGAAAGTTTTGTATAAAAGAGCTGTGGATATTCGTATGGATTATTCCTCAGTACAGATTTTGAATCAATTGGATAAGCAGTGTAAGATATCTAATATGGTTGGTATGATTACCAATAAAAACGGGAAGGAATTGAGCTTAAGGTCTATTGATAACCGTCTCGCGGCTATGCGCGAAGAGCTTCAGGCTGTGAATAATATTGATCTGGTGATCAAGGCAAAAGAATTAGGGATCATCGATTAAAATCCCAACATCATTTTTGCGATGAAAAAGTAAATAAAGATTCCAAATATATCATTGGAGGTAGTGATAAAAGGTCCTGTGGCTAATGCTGGATCGATGCCTCTTTTATCTAATAATAAGGGTACAAAGGTCCCGATTAGGGCTGCAATGATAATTACTACGGTTAAAGAGAGTGCTACTACTATGGATACTTGGGTCTCAAAACCTTGAATCAGGTGAGAAAAAATATAGATCAGCACACTGACCACTAATGCGTTTATTAGAGATAAGGAGACTTCCTTGACTAGGCGACTCCATAAACTTCCCTTTAAATTTCCATTGGCTAAGGATTGCACGATGATGGCAGAGGATTGTACTCCTACATTTCCTCCCATGGCGGCAATCATTGGGGTGAACAAGAAGAGTTCAGGGTGACTGGTGAAGGCACTTGAGAATTCTCCCATGATTGAGGCTGCTCCCATTCCTCCGAAGAGTCCTAGTACTAGCCATGGTAGACGGGCTTTTGCAAGTTCCCAAACACTATCATCTGCTTCAACATCATCTGTTAAACCGGCGGCTAGTTGGTAATCTTTTTCCGCTTCGTCCTTAATCACATCAACGATGTCATCAATGGTAATCTGTCCTACGAGTCTTCCAAGTTCATCCACTACAGGTACTACGAATAAATCGTATTTCTGCATCATGATGGCGATGTCCTCATCTGAGTCATCGATATGAACAAGGTGTATGTTCGGGTTATATACTTCCTTTACTGGTGTTTTAGTCGAGGTGGTTAAAAGTGATTTAAGCGAAAGCCTTCCTTTAAGCACATCGTGGTCGTCCACCACATAAATGGTATGTACACGGTCAAATTCAGCGGCTTGTTTACGCATTTCTCGAACGCAGGTCATGTTGGTCCAGTTCTCATTGACTTTGACCAATTCTTTCCCCATCAATCCCCCTGCGGTATCGTGGTTAAATCGCAATAGATCAACAATATCCTTGGCGTGCTCAACATCTTCGAGTTGAGAGATTACCTCGGCTTTTTTTGATTCGGGAAGTTCTGAGATGATGTCCACGGCATCATCGGTTTCAAGTTTATCTACTTCTTCGGCAATTTCCTTGGAAGATAGATTTCTTAAGACCTTGTCTCTGACGTCTTCATCCAGTTCGGTTAAGATGTCAGAAGTTACTTCTGAATCCAGAAGTTTGATGATGTAGATGGCTTGATCAAAATCGAGTTCATCAAGAATTTCTGCGATATCCGCAGGGTGAAGATCCCTTAAGGTCATCGTGATTTGTTCGCTTTTTTCTGCAGCGATTAATTCCCTTAGGTTTTCAAAAATGTCTTGTGATACTCCCTTGTGCATGCTTTATTTTTCCTGTAGTTCTTGAATCGTTTTTGTGAGTTCTAAGAATTGTTCCACACTCAATTGCTCTGGTCTTTGCCCAAATATAGCATTATCCGTGATATCTTTAGGTAAACCAAAAGACTTTAAACTGTTTCTCAAAGTTTTTCTTCTGGTGTTGAAGGCTTGTTTGACCACTCTGAAAAATAACTTTTCGTTGACTTCAAGGTTGAATACTTCTTTTCTCTTGAGAAAGATGACCCCAGAATCTACTTTAGGCGGTGGGTCAAAAACATCCGGTGGAACGGTAAATAGGTATTCCACATCATAGAATGCTTGGGTGATTACCGAGGTGATTCCGTATTTCTTAGATCCAGGTCCTTCTGCGATTCTTTCTGCCACTTCCTTTTGAAACATTCCTCCGAATTCAGGAATCAAGTCTCTGTTTTCAATGGCTTTGAAGACGATTTGAGTCGATATATTGTAAGGGAAATTTCCTGCAATTGCAAAAGGTTTTCCTTGCATGAGTTCTCTGAGGTCTACTTTTAAAAAGTCACGCTCATAAATCCTTGAACTCAAGTTCAAATAATGGGCTTGAAGATATTCGACAGATTCTGTGTCGATTTCAACTACGTGCGTGACGGTGGGTTTCTTGAGAAGGTATTTAGTTAATACTCCCATTCCCGGTCCTATTTCTAGGGTGTCTTGATAGCCTTGGTAGGAAAAGGAATCCGCAATGCGCTGTGCAACGGTTTCATCTTCTAAGAAATGCTGACCTAAATGTTTCTTTGCTCTAACGCTCATTATTTTACTTTATAGTGTAGGATTACTTCCATTTCTGTTCTGAAGGCTACGTATTTTCCTGCAAAGTTCTTGTCCATGTCTTGACGCATGGCATCGGCAAACTCTTGATAGTAGCTCTCTAGATCCTCTTTTGTATTACAGGTGTATTGGGTTGCATAGGTACTTCCTCCCATCTCTTCCTCTACTAGGACTAGGGTCATTTTTGCTTCTGTGAATTTGCGTGTTTGAAGCATGGCAGGTAAGTGCGTTTCTTGCATCCAAAGGACAAACGCGGCTTCGGCATCTCTTTCGATGTTTACCGTAACGTTGTAGATGTACATAAATTTAATTTTTTACAAAGATACAATTCTTTTTAGGGTCGGTGGCTCGAGATGAGTGCTGTTGTTAATTTTTTCTAAAATATAGAAGTGGATGTAACATTTTGTGTTTCAACGCGTCTTAAGTGTATAATCAATAATTACCAACAAATGGAACTTAAAGAAAAATACAAGCAAGCGAAACAAGAGGCAAAGAACTTTATGAAAAGTGGAAATATTAAAGCGTATTTACAAGCCTTGATTTCAGTGAATCACTATAAAATGCAATTGGAAGCGGCGGTATAAGCTGTCGTTCTGCTGCTGCTGCTGCTGCTCGGTTGCTGTAGCTGTTGCATAAAAAAAACGCTTTCCCTTGTGGAGGAAAGCGCTTATATTATTTTATTGTTTGAATCAGATCAGGGCGATTAGATTGCATCGAAGCCTGTGTAAGATCTCAATACTTCTGGAATTTCGATTCCGTCTTCTGTCTGATAGTTCTCTAAGATTCCAGCCAATACTCTAGGCAAGGCAAGAGAACTTCCGTTTAAGGTGTGAGCTAAATGCTTCTTACCTTCTTTATCTTTAAATCTCAATTTAAGCCTGTTCGCCTGGAAGGTTTCAAAATTAGATACAGAACTAATCTCTAACCACCTTTTCTGTGCGGTAGAGTAAACTTCAAAATCATAGGTTAGGGTTGAGGTAAATCCTAGATCCCCAGCACATAGTCTTAAAATTCTATAAGGTAATTTCAATTCTTCTAATATGTTCTTGATATGATCTACCATTTCAGTAAGCGCTGCTTCTGAGTTTTCTGGTTTTTCCACACGAACAATTTCTACTTTGTCAAACTGGTGTAAGCGATTCAACCCTCTAACATGAGCACCGTAAGATCCTGCTTCACGTCTAAAACAAGGCGTGTAACTGGTAAGTTTTACAGGTAATTCTTCTTCTTTTAAGATAACATCTCTGAAGATATTAGTCACAGGGACTTCTGCTGTTGGAATAAGGTATAGGTTGTCTCCAGTAACGTGATACATCTGTCCTTCTTTATCTGGAAGTTGTCCCGTTCCGAATCCAGAAGCTTCATTCACTAAATGAGGAACCTGAGTTTCGCTGTATCCAGCTCCTGTGTTTTTATCTAGGAAATAGTTGATCAAGGCTCTTTGAAGTCTTGCTCCTTTTCCTTTATATACAGGGAATCCAGCTCCGGTGATCTTAGTTCCTAATTCGAAGTCAATAATATCATGCTTCTTAGCAAGTTCCCAGTGAGGAAGGGCTTTTTCATTGAGTTCAGGAATTTCTCCGTGTTCAAAAATAGTCACGTTGTCCTCCTCAGTAGTTCCTGCAGGAACTAGAGTGTTAGGAATGTTAGGGATGCTGTAAAGCAATTGATTTAAATCCTCTACGGTCTGATTTAACTGTTCTTGAAGTTGCTTGCTCTCTTGTTTAAGTTGAGCAGTCTTCTCCTTTAAGATGGCAGCCTTTTGAGTTTCACCGGACTTAAATAATCCTCCAATTTCTTTAGATAAGGAATTTGAGGAAGCAAGTGTATTATCAAGTTGGTTTTGGATCTCTTTTCTACTTTCATCTAGGCTAATTGCCTTTTCAATAACGGCCTGTGCGTCTTGGAAGTTTCTCTTTTCTAAACCTTCAAGAACAAGTCCTTTGTTTTCTTTGATAAATGCTACTTGTAACATGTCTACGGTGTGTTTTTTATATAAGCTGCAAATTTATGAAAATCAACGCAAAGTCTTCAATAATTTTGCACGATCCTTTTGCAGTTGTTCTTTTAAAGCTTCTAGATTATTGAAGCGCTTTTCTTCCCTGAGAAATTCTAGGAATTCAACCTCTAAAATGCGACCGTATAAATCCTGATCTAAGCCTTCAAAAAACACTTCAATACTCTGTTTTTTTCCATTGATCGTCGGTCGGAATCCTATGTTAAGCATTCCTTTGTATTGTTGCCCGTCAATTGTAGATTGAACCAGGTAAGCTCCAGGTTTAGGGAGTTGTTTATGAGGGGTGTTAAGGTCTAGGTTTGCTGTGGGGAATCCCAGGGTTTTACCAATTTGGTTTCCTTTGACTACAGTTCCTTGTAGGCTATAGGGACTTCCTAGGTAACGATTAGCCCTTTGAATGTCTCCCTCTTGTATGGCATTTCTAATTTTAGTAGAACTCACCGATACCGAGTCGATGTCCTGAGCAGGAATTTCCTCCACTTCAAAATCAAACATATGGCTGTATTCTCTAAGTTGATCGATGTTTCCCTCACGGTTTTTACCAAAGTGATGGTCATAGCCTATGATAAGTTTTGAAACCTGTAATTGATCCACTAGAATATTTCTCACAAATTCTAAGGCGCTCATCCTGGAGAAATCCTTGTCAAAGGGATGAATTACTAGATAGTCTAGGCCTGTTTGTGCTAGTCTTTGAGCTCTTTCATCAATGGTGTTGATCAGTTTGATTTCACTGTCTTTGCTCAAAACCATTCTTGGATGAGGATAAAAAGTGAAGACCACGGACTTCAAGCCTTTTTTCTTGGCTTGTGAAATCAGGTCTTGAATGATCTTTTGATGTCCGATATGAACCCCGTCAAAGGTTCCTATGGTCACCATAGTTTTTACCCCTTTAGGGAAATTCTTTGAATGATGAATAATCTCCAATTGCTCTTCTTTAGTGTTTACAAAGTTATCGATTTTGATAAAAACTCAATTAATTATTTATATTTGTTTTAAAGTACTTAATATGAGAAGATTTCTGATGCTTACCCTTGTGTTTTTGATGACATGGAATTCTCATGCTCAGAAGAAAGGACAATGGAGTCTACAGGTTAAAGAAGGAACTTCTCTGGAAAAATATTCACGAAACAGAACCTTACCGGAGCGTTATGTCGTTTTTCATTTAGAAAAGGCTCCTGAGCTTGAAGAGGATCAAGAGATTTCTCTGCCGATGCCCGATGGTCGGTTGTCTGATTTCGTCATAGAACGTCATGATGTGCTTTCTACAGAGTTAAGTGCAAAGTATCCTGAGATTCAGTCTTATCGAGGGTATTTACGTGCTGATCCGGAGCATCAAATTTTCATTTCTAAAGGTCGTGATGGGTTCTTCGGGATGGGGTTTTCGCCCGGTCAGGGGCAGTACTTCTTCGATCCAATAGACGGTTTAGAAAATGATTTCATTGTATATAAAAAGTCTGATTTGCCAGCTTCTTCCTTGGATTTTCTTTGTGAAGTGGGAAGTTTAAGTGGAAAGGCGGCCTCTTCTGAGGTGCATGTATCTGCGAGGCAGAATTCCGATTTGAGTGCTCGAGGTGCTGGAGACGGTCAGTTGAGAACTTTTCGTTTGGCCGTGGCTACTACGGCAGAATATTCCAATTTTCATTTGAATAATCAGTCTGTTTCGGCCTCGGCTAGTGAATCAGAGAAAAAAGAAGCAGTACTCTCTGCGATTAATACCACCATGACGCGAGTCAATGGGATTTTTGAACGAGATGTGGCTTTGACTATGGAGCTTGTGGCCGGAAATGATGAATTGATTTTTTTTGATGCTGCGACCGATGGCTTAAGTAATTTTGATGCTGGGGATTTGATTGATGAATCTCAGGAGGTCATTGATGAGGTCATTGGTTATGATAATTATGATATAGGGCATACTTTTTCAACTGGAGGAGGTGGACTCGCTATGCTTAGGTCTCCTTGTACTACGAATAAGGCAATGGGGATTACAGGGTCTTCTTATCCTTTAGGTGATGCTTATGATGTGGACTTCGTTGCGCATGAGATGGGGCATCAATTCGGTGCGACCCATACCTTTAATGGGACAGATGGTTCTTGTTCAGGAAATAAAACGGTGAGTACCGCTGTGGAGCCTGGAAGCGGTTCTACCATTATGAGTTATGCAGGTTTGTGTTCAGGGATTAATGTACAGAATCTTGCAGATTCCTATTTTCATACGGTGAGTATTGCTCAGATGGTAGATAATACTTATTCAGGGAATTCTGATTGTGGTGCTTTATCAAGTCTCGGGAATCAAGCACCTGTGGCAGATGCGGGAACAGATTATGTGATGCCGATTTCTACTCCTTTTATATTAAGCGGCTTTGCTAGTGATGCGGATTCGGAAAACTTGACTTATTCTTGGGAGCAAATTGACAATGGAACTGCCTCGGCGCCGCCTTCCTCGGATGATGTTGCAGGGCCTGTATTTAGGTCTTATGCGCCAGTTGAGGAGTCTTGGAGGAGTTTTCCTGTGCAAAGTGCCGTGCTTTCTGGAGAGAATGGGGCGCAATGGGAGGTTTTACCTTCGGTGTGGAGGGATCTGAATTTTGCTTTTACCGTGAGAGATAATCATCCTGGAGGAGGTCAGAGTGATGTAGATTATACGCTAATTAGTGTAATAGAAGAGGCTGGCCCTTTTGAAATTAGTTCGTGGAACAGCTCGGGAGAAGTCTTGGAAGGTGGGACTTCTGTAGAGTTGACTTGGGAAGTCGCTGGAACGGATCAGGCTCCAATTGGAGTTGAGTTTCTTGACTTATGGGTTTCTTATGATAATGGAGTATCATTTGAATTATATCAGGAGAAGCTTGTTAATAATGGTGTTTATGATATGATTGTGCCCAATGTGGATTCTGATGGATTTAGGGTCATGCTCAAGGCAGTGGATCATATTTTTTATGATATAAATAATCATGCGGTGCAAGTGCAGCGCTCGGATTTCAGTTTTGAATTTGTTGAAAGAGATTTAGAGGTATGTCTTCCAGGCGATGCGGTTTATGAATTGACTTATTCTGCCGCGGAAGGTTTTGGCTCTGAGGTGAGCCTGAGTGTTTCTGGTCTTCCTGAGGGAGCTCAAGCAAGTATTAGTCCTGAGGTTGTTCAGACTGATGCTACTGCTGTCGAGATTGTAATCTCAGGTTTGAATACGGAAATGATTGGGACTTATAATCTTGAATTTCTTGGGGTAGACGCTTCTAGTTCTCAAGAGAAAATTGTGGATTTGAGCTTAAGAGTTCTCAACGCTGAGCTAGATTCTCAATTATTAGTGAGTCCAGAACAGGATGAGGTGACTGAAGGCCTGTCTGTGATGTTTAGTTGGGAGACTCAGGAAAATGCTACGGAATACTTATTGGAGGTTTCTAAGTCTTCTGATTTGAGTAATCCGGTGCTGTCCCAGATTTTTACTGGGGCAAGTTATGTGTATGAGGGTCTAGAATCGGATCAGACCTATTATTGGCGTGTGAGTCCATCGAATCTTTGTGGGACGGGAGCGTCCTCTGAGGTTGCCTCTTTTCAGTCTGCGAATATTGTGGAAGAAAAAGCTGAGTATTCGGGAGGGGATCTTTCTATTCCGGACTCAGATTCTAAAGGGATAAGTGCTGTTGTTAGGGTGGTGAATGATTTTGTGATTAATGATGTAAATGTTGGGGTGGAGATTACCCACCCATGGGCTGGCGATATTTCTCTAGTTTTAATAAGTCCTTCTGGAACCTCTGTAGACCTGATCTATCAGAATGCTCTGGATTCTGGAGATAATTTTGAGCAGACTGTGTTTGATGATCAGGCTTCTGTGTCCATAGGTTTAGCAAGTGCTCCTTTTACAGGGTCATTTAGACCGCAGGAATCGCTGTCTAATTTCAATGAAGAGCTCTCTAAGGGAGATTGGGTATTGAGGGTGGTTGATGAAGCTTCCGGTGATTTAGGAGTGTTGACTGGGTTTTATGTGGCGCTTAGTGGCGTGGTAAATGATGATGTTGACGGAGATGGCGTGCTTAACTCAGAGGATAATTGTCCTTATGTTGCTAATTCGGATCAATTGGATAGTGATGGAGATGGTATAGGAGATGTTTGTGAAGAGGATTCTGGAGGAATTGATTTAGATACGGATCTTGATGGGGTTGCAGATAATATAGATAATTGTCCTTTGAGCTATAACCCAGATCAAGCTGATTTTGATTTTGACGGCATAGGAGATGTATGTGATGATGATATCGATGGTGATGGTGTTCCTGATCTGATCGATAATTGCCCCAGAACTTTTAATGACGATCAGCTGGATATAGACGGTGATGGAATTGGAGATGTGTGTGATTCTGATATTTCTATGGATATAGCAATTCCTAATGGTCTGTCTCCTAACGGAGATGGGTTGAATGACGTTTGGGACTTGAGTGTGCTTTCCGTGGTGTATCAAAGTGTGGAGGTTTTTATCTATTCTTCTTCGGGGGAATTACTCTTTCATGACCAAGATTATCAAAATAATTGGTCAGGTCAGCGTAATGTTGGGGTTTCTGGTCCTTTAGAGGTGGGGTCTTATTATTATGTTATTCGTGCAAATCAGGCGATTTCGTCAATTTATCTTCAAGAGCTAAGCCTGTCGGATTGGGTTTATTTGAATTATTGATAATTTTACTGTTAAAACAATGCGTTTATCTGAATTAATCAATTCGGTTTTGAGAAACTAAAAAAAAACGTATTTTGCCCCTCGAATTAACTAACCAACTTACTTTTTATGAAAAAATTTGCCTTGTTGGTATTCGCATTTATGCTGAGTACTACATTATTTGCGCAAAGTGGATTGTCAGGTCAAGTCGTAGAACAATCTACGAAAATGCCGATTCCAGGTGCTAATGTGAAGGTTGTGGGCCAGAGTGTAGGAGCCATAACCGATTTTGATGGTAATTTTGATTTAGAGCTACAAGCTCCTTTTACGATAGAAGTGTCGATGATGGGATATGGAACTCAAAAAATTGAAATCACAGATGTTTCCGCGAAGATCGTTGTTGAATTACTAGAAACTGTATCTGAATTAGATGCTGTAGTTGTTTCTGCTTCAAGAACTCCTGAGCGAATTATGGAATCACCTGTTACAGTTGAACGAATGGATGCAAGAGCAATCCAAGCTACTTCTTCTGCTACTTTTTATGATGGTTTAGCGAATCTTAAAGGTGTTGATATCAACACGAATGCGTTAACGTTTAAATCTATTAATACTAGAGGTTTTGCTTCTTTTGGAAATACTCGTTTTATGCAACTAGTAGATGGAATGGATAACGCATCTCCTGCACTTAACTTCTCTTTAGGAAACTTATTAGGGATGTCTGAATTAGATGTCAATACGGTGGAATTATTGCCAGGAGCTTCGTCTGCTTTATATGGAGCAAATGCTTTTAACGGTATTTTATTTATGAGTTCTAAGAGTCCATTTGACTTCGAAGGGACTTCTACTTATGTGAAATCAGGAGTTACTTCTCAAGATGCTGCAGGGACTAATCTTTATTATGATGTAGGGATTCGTTTTGCTAAGAAGGTAAGCGATAAGTTTGCTTTCAAGTTAACAGCTTCTTTCTTAGAGGGTACAGACTGGTATGCTACGGATTATAGAGATTATTCTAATCCAGGAGCAACAAGAGAAAATACCTTGGATTATGATGGTCTGAATGTTTATGGTGATGAGGTTGCTGTAACTATGGATTTTGATGAAATTGCTGCGAGCTTAGGTCTTCCATTAGGAGGTTTAGGTACGGATCGTGTTTCTCGTACAGGGTATAATGAGGTTGACTTAATGGATTATGAAGCGAAGAGCTTCAAAGCGGGGTGGGCTTTCCATTTCCGTCCATTTAAGGATGATACAGAATTAATTTATAACGGTAAAGTAGGAACTGGTAATACAATTTACCAAGGGTCTAACCGTTATGCTTTAGATAAGTTCTTCATGCAACAGCATAAATTAGAGGTTCGTAACAGAAACTTCTTTGCTCGTGTATATATGACTGATGAAAACGCTGGAGATTCTTATGATACTCGTTTTGCTGCAATTAACATCAACCGTGACTGGAAAGGTGATACAGAGTGGTTTACTGAATATGCTCAGGCTTATATCTTAGGTCGTTCTGGATTAATACCTGGAGTTCCAGCTTTAGATTATGATGCTGCACATAAATTAGCTCGTCAAACTGCCCAAGTGGGTGCTTATGTTCCTGGAAGCCCTGAGTTCAATGAAGCTCTTGATAGAATTAGCGCTGATCCAGATTTCGAATCAGGTGCAAAATTTACAGATCAATCGAGGTTATACCACGGTGATTTGAATTATAACTTCAACGAATTAGTTAAAACTTTTGACTGGCAAGTTGGTGGATCTTGGAGAATGTATGATTTGAATTCTTCTGGAACTATTTATACGGATGCTGAAGATCCGATTTCTTATAATGAATATGGGGTGTATACTCAAATTCAAGATAAATTCATCGACGATCGTTTGAAACTTACGGCGTCTATACGTTATGATAAATCTCAAGTATTCGACGGAAGTTTCTCTCCTAGAGTATCTGTGTCTTATGGATTAGGGGAAAGAAAGAACAGAAACATTCGTGCTTCTTTTCAGACAGGATTCCGTAACCCAACAACTCAAGATTTATATATAGGGTTAGATTCTGGAGCTGGAATCTTAATTGGTTCAGCTGCTGATAACTTGGATCGTTATACTTCAGGACCTAAGACTTTGAGTGCTAGTGGTGCTGCAATTGTTGGATCTCCAACAGTACAATTATCAGGTGGAGATGCTTATAATAATTCTTGGGATGCTAATTCAGTTCTAGCTGGAGCACCGGTTCAGTCTAATGTTGGCTTAGTAGAGCCAGAGCAGGTTACTGCTTTTGAATTAGGATACCGTGCTGCTGTATTGAAGAAAATTTCTCTTGATGTTAGTGGATACTATAATAAGTATGAGAACTTTATTGGAGGTAAAAATGTAATTTCTCCAATGTATGGTGAAGTAGGAGATAACTCATTATCTTTATTAGCACTTCAAAATGGTGATTATCAAGTTTGGCAAACCTATACAAACTCAAATGCCGATGTAACTTCTTATGGAGCTTCTGCTGGGTTGTACACTAAGGTTGGTAATGGATTCGAATTAGATTTCAACTATACGTACAGTGCTTTTGATTTTGATCAAGAATCTGATCCGAATTATGAAGCTGGATTTAATACTCCTGAGCATGCTTTCAAAGCATCTTTAGGGAATCCAAGTATTATAGATAACCTAGGTTTCAAGTTTAACTATAGATGGCAATCAGAGTACTTATGGCAATCTTCTTTTGCTGATGGTACAGTTTCTGAGCGTTCAATTTTTGATGCGCAATTTACATTCGCAGCTCCTAAGTTGAAATCTCAATTTAAGGTTGGTGGATCGAATATCTTTGGTAATGAGTATGTCTCAGCACCTGGTGTAGGTTATACTGGATCTCAGTACTTTGCTTCTTGGACTATGAAACTTTAATGCTTTAGAAAAATGATGAAAAAATATTTATATATAGCTACTGTTGCGGCTTTGTTCGCATCATGTGACGAGGATTACGTCGCTGTAAACCCTCTTGAACCCGTGGCACCAACTCCGGATGATACGGAGTATGTGTCAGGATCTGCAGATTTCTCAACATTTGTGTCTGTAGGAAACTCTTTGACAGCTGGTTATTCGGATAGTGCTTTGTTTATCGATGGACAAACCACTTCTTTTCCTAATACTATAGCTGGGCAAATGGCCTTAGCAGGTGGAGGAGACTTTACTCAACCTATGATGGCAGATAACCTAGGGGGGATGACTCTTGGAGGAAACCCTATCTCAGGTAATAGATTGTATTTAGCAGATCCTTTTGGAACTCCAGGACCAGTGCCTGTTGCAGGTCAAGGAACTACGGAGGTTTCAGATAAATTAGCAGGACCTTTTAATAATATGGGAGTTCCTGGGGCTAAATCATATCATTTATTAGCACCTGGATATGGTGCTTTAGCAGGTGTGGCTACTGGTGCATCAAACCCTTACTTTGCTAGAATGTCTACTAGTGAGACTACAACTGTAATGGCTGACGCCATGGAAATGAACCCAACGTTCTTCTCTTTATGGATTGGGAATAATGATATCCTTGGTTTCGCTACTTCTGGAGGAGTAGGAGTTGATCAAACTGGAAATCCAGATCCTTCTACTTATGGAGGAAATGATATTACAGATCCTGCAGTTTTTGCAGCTACTTATCAAGGTTTAGTACAAACTTTAGTTTCTGGAGGTGCTAAAGGAATTATCTCTAATATCCCAGATATTACAACTATTCCATATTTTACTACAGTGCCTTATAATGCTTTAAGTCCTGATGCTTTAGGGGACCAAATACCTTTGTTAAATCAAGTATATGGAGCACTTAATGGTGTTTATGCATATGCAGGTGTAGAAGGAAGAGATATTTATTTTAGTGATGCTATGGCAAACCCTGTAGTTGTTTTTGATGAAGAATTGGCAGATATGGGTGCTACAATTTCAGCTGTGTTAGGAGCTAGTCCTGAATTCGCTCTATTTGTTCAGTCTTTAGGTCTTCCCGCAGAAGCAGTGCCTTTGGTAGCTCAATTAATGGGAGATACCTACGGGCAGTCAAGACAAGCCAATGCTGAGGATTTATTGGTGTTTACTTCTGCCACAGCAATTGGAACTGTAAATGAGAAGCGTGTTGGAGAATTAGTATTGGCAGGTTTGTCTCCTGAAATGGCGGGAACGTTTAGTGTAGAGGGGGTAACCTTACCTCTTGAAGATAAGTGGGTCTTGACTGTTGAAGAAAAAGAAATGGTTTCTACCGCTCAGCAAGCCTATAATTTAACTATTAGTACAATTGCTGAAAATAACAGTGATATTGCGTTCTTCGATGCAGAAGCTGCGATGCAAGAATTAGCTGGTGCTGGTGTGACTATGAATGGTCTTACTACAACGGCAACTTATGCAACGGGTGGTGCATTTTCTTTAGATGGGGTTCACCCATCGCCAAGAGGATATGCAATTATCTCTAATATGATGATGGAGGTTATCAATGGTACATTCGGATCAAACCTTCCTCCTGTAAATGTGAAAGATTTTAAAGGTGTTTATGTGAATTAAGCATTTTAAACACTTTTTAATTGAATATAATTGAATCGAAATCCTTTGAGTTTTTACTCAAAGGATTTCTGTTTTTAGTAAATTAACATGGAGAGAAATTTTTTTTGTCGAGAAAAAAATTATCTTTGCACGGTGAAAAAAGAGGTGAAACTCGGTAATTAATATAACTAACATTTAATAGTTACAACAATGTCTAAAAATACAGGTAAAGTTGCTCAGATTATTGGACCAGTAATTGACGTTACATTTGGGGCAGAAGGAGAACTTCCAAGGATTTACGATTCATTAGAAATTGTAAAGGAAAACGGTACTGTAATCGTACTAGAGGTTGAACAACACATTGGTGAAGATACAGTTCGTTGTATCGCGATGGATTCAACAGATGGTTTAAGTAGAGGTATGGAGGTTATCGCCACTGGTAACCCTATTAAGGTTCCAGTTGGAGATGAGATCTATGGACGTTTGTTTAACGTGAATGGAGATCCAATTGATGGACTTAAAGACCTTCCTAAAGATGGAGCAAATGGTCTTCCTATTCACCGTGAAGCACCAAAATTTGATGAATTATCTGTAAGTACTGAGGTATTGTTTACAGGTATTAAAGTAATTGACCTTATCGAGCCTTATGCAAAAGGAGGTAAGATTGGATTATTCGGTGGAGCCGGTGTTGGTAAAACTGTATTGATTCAAGAGTTAATTAACAATATTGCAAAAGGACATGGTGGTCTTTCTGTATTTGCCGGAGTAGGTGAGCGTACTCGTGAAGGGAATGACCTTTTACGTGAGATGATCGAGTCTGGTATTATCCAATATGGAGAAGAGTTCGAAGAGTCTATGGAGTCTGGTGGATGGGATCTTTCTAAGATCGATCACGAAAAGATGAAAGATTCAAAAGTAACTTTCGTATTCGGACAGATGAATGAGCCTCCTGGAGCACGTGCACGTGTTGCCTTATCAGGTCTTACGATTGCTGAATACTTCCGTGATGGAGCTGGAGATGGTCAAGGGAAAGATGTATTATTCTTCGTAGATAATATCTTCCGATTTACTCAAGCTGGTTCTGAGGTGTCTGCACTTCTTGGACGTATGCCTTCAGCGGTAGGTTACCAACCAACATTGGCAACTGAGATGGGAGCGATGCAAGAGCGTATTACTTCAACTAAAACAGGATCTATTACTTCTGTACAAGCGGTATATGTACCTGCGGATGACCTTACTGACCCTGCACCAGCAACTACGTTTGCTCACTTGGATGCAACTACAGTATTGTCGAGAAAGATTTCTGAACTTGGTATTTACCCAGCGGTAGATCCATTAGAATCTTCTTCTCGTATTCTTTCTGCTGATATCTTAGGAGATGAGCATTATGAATGTGCACAGAGAGTTAAAGAGATTTTACAACGATACAAAGAATTACAGGATATTATTGCTATTCTTGGTATGGAGGAATTAAGTGAAGAAGATAAATTAGTAGTACACCGCGCACGTCGTGTACAACGTTTCTTATCTCAGCCTTTCCACGTAGCAGAGCAGTTTACTGGGATTCCTGGTGTATTAGTAGATATTAAAGATACAATCAAAGGATTCAACATGATTATTGATGGAGAACTTGATAAATATCCAGAAGCAGCATTCAACTTAAGAGGTTCTATCCAAGATGCGATTGAGCACGGAGAGAAAATGTTAGCTGAGGCATAATCCTAAAATTAAAAGCTTATGTTTTTAGAAATTGTATCACCTGAAGCAACTTTGTTTAGCGGAACTGTATCTTCTGTAATCTTACCTGGAACAGATGGTGAGTTTCAGATTTTAGAGAATCACGCGGCAATCGTTTCTACCTTGACCAAAGGAAGAGTTAGAATCGAAGGAGAAGGAATTGCTATCGATCAGGAACATGAAGGTAAATTCCTTAAAGAAGGGTCTAAGTTTGTACTTAGTATCAATTCTGGAACTATCGAAATGAAAGATAATAAAGTGATCGTTCTAGCGGACTAGTTCGTTAAGCGTTTAACAATATAAACCCTGCAAGACCATGAGTTTTGCAGGGTTTTTTGTTTTATCTTTGACCCATGAATACGGCTGATTTAAACCTAGATAACAGATTAGATTTTCGCAAAAGCAAAGGTGGTTTTCGCGAACTTGTTCCCTATGATTTCGATGGGGTAGATTTCTTGACTAATGATTATCTGGGTCTGCATAGTCATTTCGATTCGGACTTGTTTTCCTGCTTTGAACCACAGAGTCCTGAAATAGGGGCTACGGGTTCTAGATTGATTTCAGGGCATCACAATGTTCATGATGATTTAGAAGTTTATTTAGCGGACTTTTATAGAGCACCACAAGCCTTGTTGTACACTTCGGGATATACGGCCAATATTGGTTTGTTTCAGTGCTTAACGACCAAGGATGATTTGGTTTTTTACGATCAGTTGTCCCATGCTTCGATTCGAGAAGGCTTACGTCTCGGTCTTGGGAAATCCATGAAGTTCATGCATAATAATCTTGTGGATCTGGAACAAAAGCTAGCTCGTAAATCTCAAGACACTAAAGGGCTTATTTATGTGGTTGTAGAGTCAGTATATTCCATGGATGGAGATGTAGCGCCACTTTCTGGCCTTGTTGATTTGTGTAGTAGATATGGGGCTCATTTGATAGTTGATGAGGCGCATGGTGTTGGGGTTTTTGACCCTGAGGGTCGGGGTCTTGTTTGCAGTCTTGGTTTGGAGGATAAGGTCTATGCTCGAGTGGTTACTTTTGGTAAGGCTATTGCTTGTCATGGAGCTGCGATATTAGGTACAGAGACGCTCAAGTCCTATTTGATTAACTTTTCCCGTTCGTTTATTTATACCACTGGCATTTCGATTCATGATTGTCGTTTGATTCATTTTCAGCACGAGCAAATGCGTCATGGGAATCAGCTGGCTAGACTTCGTGAAAACATCGCCTATTATCAGAGTATCTTTGAATTCGCTACTTCGAGTGCTATTCAAATAATACCCAGGAGTTCTGATCTTAATTCGTTGCAGCGTTTAGTGGTGCGATTGAAGGATTCAGGGGTGCATTGTAAGTTAGTTCAGAGCCCTACAGTGCCTGAGGGTGAAGAGCGAATTAGGATTTGTCTACACAGTTTTAATACTGTCGAAGAGCTGTTATTATTAAAGAAAGAAATTGAAAATGAATAGATCAATATTTGTATGTGGTATCGGAACCGATGTTGGTAAGACGGTTGTTTCGGCCATTTTAGTTAAGGCCCTTAAGGCTGACTATTTTAAACCGATTCAAGCTGGGGATTTGGAATTTTCAGATACGGATCGTGTTCGTGATTGGGTAGGGGAGAGCGAGAGCAGGTATTTTGAAAATAGTTATGCATTAACTGCACCTATGAGCCCCCATGCGGCGGCAAAAATCGATCAAGTCCATATCAACCTCACTGAAATAAAAAGACCTTCTACAACTAATACTTTGATCGTTGAAGCTGCAGGAGGATTAATGGTGCCCCTTAATGATTGTGATGTGGTAGCAGATTTAATTCAAGCTGAGGATGAAGTGGTACTTGTTTCTAGAAATTACTTAGGTTCAATCAATCATACCTTATTGTCAGTATACTACCTTCAATCCAAAGGTGTGGAGATAAAAGGAATTGTATTCAACGGTCCATCCAATGCAGAGACTGAGCATATTATTCTTGAAAAGACTGGATGTGAGTGCTTGGGAAGAATTGCGGAAGAAAAAGAAATCAATCAAGAGATTATTGCAAAATATGCCTCTAAATTTGAGCTATGAGTTTATTAGATAAAGACAATAAGAATATATGGCATCCGCTGACTCAATACAAGATCAGTCAGGAGCATATGGTGGTGAGCAAAACTGAAGGTGTATACCTTTACGACGATAAAGACAATCGATATATCGATGGAATTTCATCTTGGTATACGGCTGTTTATGGTCATAGAAACCCTCAAGTGATTGACTTTGTGAAAAAAGGGATGGATCAGATGGATCAGGTCGTCTTCACAGGCTTCACGCACAGCCCTGCAGTTCAGTTGTCAGAAGAGTTGATGGCAATCACCCCTTCTAATTTAACTAAGATGTTCTTTTCGGATAATGGATCGACCACGGTAGATATTGCCCTTAAGATGTCTTTGCAATATTGGTATAATAAGGGTGAGAAAAGACACCGTATCATCGCCTTTGAAGAGGCTTTTCATGGAGATACCTTCGGGGCCATGGCAGTTTCTGACTTAGATGTTTATAATGGACCTTTTCAAGAATTTACTTTGAAGGTGGATCGAATTCCAGTTCCAACTACTGAGAATTTAGCAGATGTTTTAGTTCTGTTAGAAGAACTTCTTGAAGGAGATCAGGCTGTTTGTTTTATTTATGAGCCTTTAGTGCAAGGAGCTGCTGCGATGAAGGTGCATGAAGCTGAACATTTGGATCTTTTATTGAAAAAAGTACAGAAGCATGGGGTTCTTTGCATCGCGGATGAAGTAATGACGGGTTTCGGTAAAACAGGTCGCTATTTTGCTTCTGATTGGATGGAGCATAAACCAGATCTGATGTGCCTCTCAAAAGCTTTAACCTGTGGTCTGGTCCCAATGGGATTGACCTTGGCGAGCGAAAAGGTATATGATGCTTTTTATGATCAAGAATTAATCAAAGGTTTTTTCCATGGGCATACTTATAGCGCAAACCCAGTGGCATGTAATGCTGCAATCGCCGGTGTGCGTTTGCTTAAATCAAAGGAAATCCAGTCAGGTATTTCTTTTATTCACACGGAACACTTAAAGTTTATTGAAGAAATTTCTTCCGATCCTTTGGTTTCAAATCCAAGGGTAATTGGGGTGATTTGTGCCTTCGATCTTAATTTGAAGTTGGACCGCTATGGCGAAAAACGCAATGAGATCTATAAGTTTTTTATGGATAATGGTGTTTATTTGAGACCTTTAGGTTCTACGGTTTATATGCTTCCTCCTTATGTGATTTCAAAGGATGAATTACACAGGATTTATGCAAGTATTAAAGGTTTGTTAAAATCTTTGTGATTTTTTTTAAAAGTTTGAGTATTTTAGTCCTATGAGAACTAAACTACTCCTGTTTTTGTTTTTTGTCACATACACCACTTTTTCCCAAGTTGTTAACCTGGGGTATGAGAGGGGGGATTTTGTATTTAATGATTGGAAGTCAGTTCAGTTTTTCTTAGAACAAGATGGTTTCGTCTTAGAAGATTTAAGTCCTGAAAACTTCCGTCCATTAGAGGAAAGAGAAGGCTTCAATGAAGGGGTTTATTGGTATCAAATGGAGGTGTATAATCCTTCGAGCCAACCTCGAGCAACAGTGTTTTCGGTTAGAATTAATGGTATACATAAGGATAAGCTGTATTATAAAGAAGCCGGGAATTTACTCAATTCACAACAGATATCCCATGGTAGGTATGATGGTTATTATGTCCCCGTATCTCCAAAAGGCAAGGTATATATCTATGTAAGGGTTGAGCATAAAACCTCAAATAGTTTTGGATATTTATACTCAGATATTAAACCGTTCATAGCTAATGTAGAGGATGAATATCTGGTTACCGGGGTACACTATGGTTTGTCAGGGATGATCCTGTTATTCTTCGTTATTATTTATTTTATTTTTAAGGATGTTATTTTCTTAAAACTATTCGGTTTTTATTTTTCCTATTTTGGGATGCACCTAGCTCATGACGGTTTCTTTATTAGCTTGTTTGAGAATGTTTATGTTTCTAGTGGAATAGATGCCATGATTCATTTTAGTTTATTGGTCTTCACTATTGCTTTTTCTAATGATTTTCTGAAATCAAATTTATACTTCAGCTTTGATCGTATACTTTCCAAAGTTTGTATTATAGCTGCAGGAATCTTATATATGATCTTTATCCTTAGCCATCAGTTTGTGTATATGGTGGCAGCGGATTTTGTTATGATGTTCGTCATAAGTGTTTATACGATTCAATCTCTTATTTTATATAAAAAGATGATTTCTGCAAGACTGTATTTTTCTGGAATTTTGATTCTGTTTATAGCAGGTTGGTTTTCACTTGTACCATTTAACTTGGGTTACCCAGAATTGTTCTTTTCCTATAATACCGTCAAGTATGCCTTAGTTCTTACGGGATTGTTTATGTTGGTTGGAATTGTATACAATTTCAGAGAAGCAACTTTTAAATCTGTTCAATCCAATAGACGAATCGAGAATTTTAATCGAATCATTAAGAAACTTCAGAATGAATTGGCGGAAACAAAACTTGAAGAAAAGGATCGCTATGCAGAGCTTAAAAAAAATGTATACCACCAAGCAGAGAAAAGAGGTTTGTCCAGACGTGAACAGGATGTGGTTTGGTTAGTCTGCAAGGGATATAGCAATTTGGAAATATCTGAAAAGTTATATGTTTCGGTTAATACCGTGAAATATCATTTGAAAAATATCTTTATTAAAGAGGAAGTAGACCAGCGAAAAGATCTAGTTAAAATTTATCTTCATCAAAAACATCCTACCCACTAGGGGTAGTTAGCCAACAATTGTTGAATTTTTTTATTTGCTTAAGCCCTTTGAATACTAGGTTTTTATAAAACTACCCTTCATGGATAGCCTATTTAAGGTTGGTGAGTTATATCTTAGCAGTGTTAGTTAATTTGAAACATTTTAGGGGTAGGAGGTTCAAATAATATTAGCTAACATTTTAAAAGAGAAGTTGTGGTGGCTTCTCTTTTTTTTGTGCCTTATTTTTGTTGAATACTTATATTTATTGAAGTAGATTTGCCGGCTAAATTCAGGGGATGAAGAAAATAGGGATTACGTATATAGATAGTATTTCTAGTTTAGGGAGAGGAAAGGAATCTTGGGAAGCCTATAAAAGTGGTGAACACCATTTAAATGGTTTAATGGATTTAGGTGCTGTGTATTTGAACGAAAAGGTCAGAGCTGATCTTGAGAGTTTTCTGGCGCAAAGACCTGATCTCAAACGATTGGATCCTTCTGTACATTATATCTTGTATTTAGCCCAAGAACTAAAGTCTTTATCAGGTAAAGAAATGGGATTGAATATGGCTTCTTCTAGAGGGGCTACTCATTTGTTTGAGCGTTATTATGATGAATTTTCAAAAAGTGATCAGAAGGAAGTTGCCTTGCTTAGTAGCCCGACAACGACCCTAGGAAATTTATCTTCCTGGTTAGCCCATGAATTGAATATTTCTGGGTTTGAAATGTCTCACTCTATTACTTGTTCTAGTGGTTTACATGCCTTTATTAACGGAGTGATTTGGTTGGAGAGTGGAAGAAGTGATGCCTTTTTAGTTGGAGCTAGTGAAGCCTCTAATACTCCTTTTACTTTAAAACAAATGGCTGCATTGAAGATCTGTCAGTTTGATGATACAGAGGACTTTCCTGTTCGTGCTCTTGATTTTGAAAAGAAAAGGAATACGATGGCCGTTGGGGAAGGAGCTGCTTTGGTACTTCTAGAAAATGAAACTGAAAAGGCCTTGTGCTATGTTTCAGGTGTGGGCTATGCCACTGAACTTGTGGAGCACCCCGCTTCAATTTCTGCTCGTGCAACTTGTTTTCAAAAATCGATGAAGATGGCTTTGATGGATGCTGACTTAGATACTGTGGATGTAATTGTTATGCATGCTCCGGGAACGATTAAAGGTGATTTATCGGAATGGAATGCGATTGAGGATGTTTTTGGACCTGAAAGAGTCCCAGCACTTACCAATAATAAATGGAATATAGGTCATACCCTTGGAGCTTCCGGGATTCATTCTTTAGAGATGGGAGTTTTGATGTTGATGCACAATAGCTTTATTCCAAACCCATTTTTAAATCAGGACTTTCCAGAAAATATTGATACGGTGCTTGTAAATGCCGTCGGTTTCGGTGGAAATGCAGTAAGTGTAGTTTTATCAAGGAATTAAAAGAAAATTAAAAATGTATGGTCATGTTATTGAATTCAGTATTTTTGGCCCTATAAACTTTGTTAATTATGAGTGTCACAAAACACAATTGGACGAAAGAAGAAATTTTAGAAATTTACAATAGGCCCTTGATGGAGTTGCTTTATGATGCGGCCACTATACATAGAAAAAATCACAATCCTAATCAGGTACAGGTGAGTACTTTACTGTCTATTAAGACGGGTGGATGCTCTGAGGATTGTGGGTATTGCCCTCAAGCTGCCCGTTATAATACCGGAGTAGATGGAGAGGATTTAATGACTGTTTCTCATGTGAAAGCTCAGGCTTTGAGAGCTAAGTCTTCTGGTTCTTCAAGAGTTTGTATGGGAGCTGCATGGAGAAATGTTAAGGATGGTGAGGAGTTTGATCAGGTATTAGAAATGGTGCGTACGATTAATAAATTAGACATGGAGGTTTGTTGTACCCTTGGTATGATTACAGAAAACCAAGCCCAGCGTTTAGCTGAAGCAGGATTATATGCCTACAATCACAATATTGATTCTTCTGAGGACTATTATAGAGAGGTGATCTCTACGCGTGCTTTTCAGGACCGTTTAGATACGATTGAAAATGTAAGAAAGACAAATGTATCTGTTTGTTCTGGAGGGATTATTGGAATGGGTGAGAGTTTAGAAGATCGTGCTGGAATGTTAGTAGCGCTTTCTACTTTGAACCCTCAGCCTGAATCAACTCCAATTAATGCTTTAGTAGCTGTGGATGGAACTCCTTTAGAAGAGCAGAAACCAATTGATATTTGGGAAATGATCCGTATGGTTGCTACCACTAGAATTGTTCTTCCTGAAACTCAAGTTAGATTGTCGGCTGGACGTACTCAAATGAGTCAAGAAGGTCAAGCGATGTGTTTCTTTGCCGGTGCGAATTCTATTTTTGCTGGAGATAAATTATTGACTACACCGAACCCTGATGTAAGTGAGGATATGGTCTTATTTAATAAGTTAGGTTTAGAGGCGATGAAAGCTTTTGCCAAGAAAGACCAGCCAGAAACTGTAGAAGCTGAAGATTCTCAATTTGAAGGTCTTGGAGAGAAGCCACGTTGGACTAGACCAGAGCATAAGATTGAAAGAAATGAGCAAGCTAAGGCAAAGGCCAAAGCTTAGTTCATAGGAGATATAACAAAAAAGCAGCTATTGAGAAATAGCTGCTTTTTTTATGGGTTTATTTAAACTCTTTTAGGAGTTAAACAATTTTACGATATCATTTCCGTTAGCTAATAAAAGCAAGGCAATTAATAAGAAGAATCCGGCCATTTGAGCGTATTCTAAAAATTTATCACTTGGCTTACGACCTGAAATCATTTCATATAAAGTAAACATTACATGACCTCCATCTAAAGCTGGAATAGGTAGTAGGTTCATGAATCCTAACATGATTGATAAAAAGGCTGTAATAGACCAGAAAGATTGCCATGACCAAGTCGAAGGGAAAATACTTCCAATGGCGATGAATCCACCTACGGATTGAGCTCCTTTTTTAGTAAATACATACTTGAATTGAGCAATATAATCGTGTAGGGTCCAGTAGGCAAGTTTATTTCCGCCTACAAAGGCATCAGCATAACTATAGTCTTCATGTTGTATGTTAAGAGCTCCTTGTATGTCGAAATCAGTATATACTCCAATGGAAGTTTGATCTTGCATTTGAAGTTGTTTTTTAACGATTTCTCCGTTTCTTTTAATTTCCAAATTTAGCTCAGAACCTTCACGGTTTTTTACTGAATTTTGAAAATCATTCCAATAGATCGTTGGTGTATTGTTTACTGAAACGACTTGATCTCCTTTTAGGATTCCTGCTTTGTCAGCAATACTTGCGGGTACTACAGAGTCAATTCGACCTTCAATCCTTGGGTTGAAAGGTTCCATTTCATTGTTTTGCCACATGCTAAGACCGATGTCTTGAGGAATGCTGATTTGTTCTAAACTTCCATCGGTGTGTTTAACTTGTACCGTTTGAATGCCTCTTAAAAATAAGTACTTATTAATGTCGAGAACATCTAGTGGAGCTTCTCCATCAATTTGAAGAATTTTATCTCCATCTTGAAAGCCTAAGTCTTTAAAGGTTTGTGTGGTGCTGAAACCGTTTTTGACTCCCTCAGGAGTTACATAGTCCTCACCCCAAACAAATAGGATCATTTGATAGATAAGAATTCCAAGTACGAAGTTTACGGTTACCCCTCCAAGCATTACGATTAAACGTTGCCAAGCTGGTTTGGATCTAAATTCCCAATCTTTAGGGGGAAGTTTCATCGCTTCGGTATCCATTGACTCGTCAATCATACCTGCAATTTTCACATATCCTCCAAGAGGAATCCAACCTATACCATATACTGTATCTCCAATTTTCTTTTTGAAAAGAGAGAATTTATAATCAAAAAACAAGTAAAATTTCTCCACCTTAATCTTGAAATACTTCGCTGGAAGGAAGTGTCCTAGTTCGTGAAGAACAATAAGTAAAGACAAACTCAATATAAATTGAGACGCTTTTATAAATACATCCATGTGTTTCTTTTAATTTTTGACTGACAAATGTACAATTTTAAACCATTTATTTTAATGGCTTTGCGTAATTTTGGCTTAAAGTTTAGAAATATGGATTTAGGATTTTTCAATAAGTCTAAAGGGACGCTCAAAGTGATGCTTGTATTGTCAGTAATTAGTATTACTTTGATTCTATTTGTCGGTACTCCACAGAAAAAGTTACCAATTTTTAATCCAACAGATGTGAATCCTAAATTGGTAGACCCTTCCATTAAACATGTCAATAGAAATCACAAGGTCTCGGATTTTGCGTTGATCAATCAAAATGGACAGGAGATTACACAGAAAGATTATGAGAGTAAGATTTACGTGGCGGATTTCTTTTTCACACGGTGTCAGACGATTTGCCCAATTATGACGGGTAATATGAAAATGGTACAGGAGGCTTTTCTCAACGACCCTAAGGTGATGATGCTTTCTCATTCTGTTACACCGGTTATGGATTCTGTACCTGTTTTAAAGGCTTATGCTATAGATAAAGGAGTAAATGATGCGAAATGGAATCTGGTCACAGGGCCCAAAACGGAAATTTACCGCTTGGCACGCAAAAGTTATTTTGCAGTTTTAGACGAAGGAGATGGTGGAGTTCAAGATTTTATTCACACAGAAAACTTTGTTTTAGTAGATCCCAAGAAACGCATTCGTGGCTATTATGACGGAACGGATGTAGCTGATGTAGAGCGATTGATTGAGGACATTAAACTTCTTGAAGAAGAATTCTCAAAAACTCCATAATTTGATTACATTTGCATAATTTAAAATGATTCTCAATAACTGTGCAAACAATAGCAGATCTTAAAGTCGGGGAAAAAGGAATTATTGAATCTTTCGGATTCGAAGAAGTTCCTTTGAAATTATTAGAAATGGGATGTTATCCAGGAAAAGAGGTTGAGCTGATTCAAGTGGCTCCACTGAATGATCCTCTGTACATTCGAGTGAATGATTCTCACATCGCTATTCGTAGGGATTCGGCTCAGCAAATTCACCTTGAAAAAAGATTGTGCGACGATGTTGAATAAAAACATTAGAAAAGTAGCCTTGGTTGGGAATCCGAATACGGGTAAAACCTCTTTGTTTAATCAGTTAACGGGTTTAAATCAAAAGGTTGGGAACTATCCCGGTGTTACTGTAGATAAAAAAGTAGGACATTTTAACCATCAGGGAATGTCTGTAGAAATCACCGATCTACCTGGAACCTATAGTATTAATCCTAATTCAAAGGATGAATCTGTAGTGATCAATACCTTAATGGATCAAGAGGGACGTTCTTATCCCGATGTGGTTGTTGTGGTAGCGGAGGTAGAGAACTTAAAAAGAAATTTGTTTTTATACACTCAAATTCGTGATTTAGGATTCCCTGTGATTCTTGCGGTTAACATGATGGATCGCGTTGGAAAGAAGGGAATACAAATAAATAAATCAGGAATTGAGAAAGATTTAGGAGCGGAAATTATCTGGATCTCTGCACGAAAGAAAGTTGGAATTGAAGAATTAAAGAATCAAATCGTTTGTAATAATGTTGTTGGAGAGGCTCATTTTGATCAGATTTCTTCAAAAATTTCACCTTCTTATTTTGAGAAATTTAATGCTTTTGCCGAGGGGTTAGATTTAAGTCCTTACCAAGCATGGATTTTGATGACTCAGAAGAACTTCGTGGAAATTCCTTCTTGTCGTAAAAAAATCATTGAACTCGAGGCTTTAGAGAATAATGAACTACAAAATTATCAACGCAAAGAGACGATTTACCGATATAAGTGGATTAATGATATTTTAAAGGTAAATTACAGTATTGACTTTCAGCAAGGAACTGGTCTTAGAGCACGTATTGATCAAATATTGACTCATAGAATTTTCGGATATGTGATCTTCTTGAGCATTCTGTTTTTGATTTTTCAATCAGTATTTGATATTGCTTCTTATCCCATGGATATGATCGATGGTTTTTTTGCAGATTTAAGTGCTCGTGTGTCTCAAGGATTGCCTCCTGGACCTTTGACCGATTTGATCGCTGAGGGATTGATTCCCGGGATTGGTGGAGTGGTTATCTTTATTCCACAGATTGCGATCTTGTTTTTCTTTCTAGGAATTCTTGAAGAGACTGGGTATATGTCTCGTGTGGTATTCTTAATGGATAAAATAATGAGGAAGTTTGGGATGAGTGGTAAGTCTGTTATCCCCTTAGTATCGGGAACGGCTTGTGCGATTCCTGCGATTATGGCTTCTCGAAATATCAATGACTGGAAGGAACGTTTGATTACGATTCTAGTAACGCCATTAACAACCTGTTCGGCCCGACTTCCTGTTTATGCTATTATTATTTCTTTAGTAGTTCCGGATACTCGTGTCCTTGGGGTTTTTGGCCTGCAAGGCGTGGTGTTGACAGGGCTTTATATTCTTGGTTTTTTCACGGCTATCGTAGGTGCTGTGATCTTGAATAAAACCTTGAAAATTAAGTCTAAGAATTTCTTCATCATTGAAATGCCTACTTATAAATGGCCAAGTTTTAAAAATATTGGTATCGAGGTGTATGAAAAGACTAAGGCATTCGTTCTTGGAGCTGGTAAGATAATTCTTGCTTTATCAATTGTTTTGTGGTTCTTAGCTTCTAATGGATCTACGGAATATCAAAATGCAGAAGCACATATTAGTCAAGAGTATCAAGGTGTGAATCTTTCTGAAGATGAATATCAAGAGCTGCTGGCTTCGTATAAATTGGAATCTTCATATATCGGGAAGATAGGAAAGGGTATTGAACCGGTTCTTAGACCTCTAGGGTATGATTGGAAAATAGGAATTGCAATTGTGAGTTCCTTTGCTGCTAGAGAAGTTTTTGTATCGACCCTAGCAACTATCTATAGTGTAGGGGCCGGAGATGATGAAGTAGCTACGATCAAAGAGAGAATGGCCGAAGAAGTTGATCCAGACACGGGAGAAAAGGTCTTTGACCTTCCTACAGGAATGTCTTTGCTTATCTTTTATGCCTTTGCAATGCAATGTATGGGAACTTTTGCGGTGGTTAAGAAAGAGACTAAGTCTTGGTACTGGCCCATTGTTCAGTTCGTTGCTATGGGACTCTTAGCCTATGTGAGTGCATTTATTACCTATCAAATTTTTTCTTAATGCAAGAGATCATTGTTTATATTTGTTTAGGAGCCGCGTTGGTTTATTTGATTTGGAAATTTTTTCTTTCCAAAGAAGATGATTCCTGTGGAGGTCCTGATTGCAAATGTTAGCCTATGAGAATTGTTGTTTATGGAAGTGGAGGAGTAGGAGGTTATTTTGGCCTGCGATTGGCTGAGGCCGGAAATCAAGTTCACTTTATCGCGCGAGGAGCGCATCTTGAGCAAATTAGAGATCGTGGATTCGAGCTCACTTCCCCTAAAGGAAACTTTTTACTTGAGAATGTTCTGGCCAGTAGTCAGAGTGATCAAATTGAATTTGAGGAGATCGATTTAGTGATTTTTGCCTGTAAAACCTTTCAATTGGAAGCTGCAGCTGAGGAAATTGCTCCTTTTGTTGGTTCGACTACCTTGCTACTACCCTTACTCAATGGGGTAGAGAGCCCAGAGATTCTTTCTTCAGTGTTCGGGTCTGAAAATGTACTAGGGGGTTTATGTCGTATTATTTCAAAGATTGATGGCCCGGGACGTATTGCTCATTTAGACGTGGAACCAAGTGTGGTTTTCGGGGAGCTCAATGGAGTTCACAGTAGCCGTGCGGAAGTGGTTCAGTCCGTGTTTAGTCAGGCGGGAGTTCAGATTAAATTATCCGAGCATATTGAAAAGGAGATGTGGACTAAATTTATGTTTATTAGTTCAATCTCAGCACTTGGAGCACTGGTTAGAGCACCTATAGGAGTTTTAAGACAGGGGTATTTACGTACGGTAATTCGCGCTACTCTTGAAGAAATTTTAGCTCTTGCTCAAGCTAAAGGGGTTGATCTGAGTTCTCGAATTATAGATAAACAAATGGAGGTTATCGATCGACAGGATGATTTAACTACGGCTTCCCTGCAGCGTGATATTATGCAGGGCCGCCCCTCAGAACTAGAGTCTCAAAATGGTGCTGTGGTTAGAATGGCAAAAAAACATGGTGTAAAAACACCTTGGAATGAAATGATTTATGAGTTTTTGCGACCACAAGAGGAGGATTCAAGAAATTGATTGCTATATTTAACTCAAATAAATCAAACACAAAATGAAAAAATTATTCTTTTTTGCCATTCTGATGGCAACTGCCCTAATGACAACCGACGTTGAAGCACAAAAATTTCCTGGATTAGATAAGAGTCCACATGATGTGGCGTCTTTTCCAAGACAGAGCCCTGTGGTGAAAGTAGTTTATGGAAGACCTCAGTTAAAAGGAAGAGACCTAGAAACGCTGGCTCCTTCTGGAAAAGTATGGAGAACTGGAGCCAATGAGGCGACAGAAATTACCTTTAAAAGAGATGTGAATTTCGGAGGAAAGATGGTTAAAGCTGGTACTTATAGCTTGTTTACTATTCCTGCTGACGGGACTGCTGATTGGACTATTATTTTGAACACTGATACTGATGTGTGGGGAGCTTATTCTTATGATGTTTCTAAGGATGTTGCACGTGTTAATGGAAAACAAACTGTTTCTACCGAGCCTATTGAGGCTTTCTCTGTTGCTTTCACTGGAGATGCAACAAACATGACTATGCACCTTGCCTGGGGTAATAAAGTGGTGAGTGTAGACATTCAATAAGTCTATTAAAAAATATTTAAAGCCTTAACTCCTTGAGTTAGGGCTTTTTTTTGGTTTTTATTAAGCGCTTATATGGCTTAGAAATGTTAAATTTGTGGCTGAAATACTAATGAAGATCCATTTACAAGGGAATGAAATACAATTTTAACGAAATCGAACAACGCTGGCAGGGGTACTGGGCAAAGAACGGAACTTTTTATGCTGAAGAAAACTCAAGTAAACCTAAGTATTATGTCTTAGATATGTTTCCTTATCCATCGGGAGCAGGATTGCATGTTGGGCATCCTCTAGGTTATATTGCCTCTGATATTTATTCAAGATATAAGCGCTTAAAGGGCTTTAATGTATTACACCCTCAAGGTTATGATTCTTTTGGTCTACCAGCAGAGCAATATGCCATCCAAACTGGACAGCATCCTGCAATTACGACCAAAACTAATATTGAGACTTATAGACGTCAGTTAGATAAAATTGGTTTTTCATTTGATTGGTCTAAGGAGGTTCGTACTTCTGATCCCGCTTATTATAAGTGGACTCAATGGATTTTTGGATTAGTTTTTGAATCTTGGTATGACAATAAAGAAGATAAAGCTCGTCCAATTACTGAGCTTGTCTCTATCTTTGAACAAGGTGGTAATGCTCAAATCAATGCGGTTTGTGATGAAGATTTACCTGAGTTTTCTGCAGATGAGTGGAAGGCTTTTTCTTCGAAGGAACAATCAGATATCTTATTGGGGTATCGTTTGACCTACCTTTCAGAAACCGAAGTGAACTGGTGCCCTGCATTGGGAACTGTATTAGCGAATGACGAAATTATTAATGGACTTTCTGAACGTGGAGGTCATCCTGTAGTTCGTAAAAAAATGATGCAATGGTCGATGAGAATTTCGGCTTATGCACAACGTCTGTTAGATGGCTTGGAAGGTTTAGATTGGCCTCAGCCTCTAAAAGATTCTCAAACTAATTGGATAGGTAGATCTCAAGGAGCTATGGTCTCTTTTGAAATTGACCCTCAATATACCGAAGGTAGTTCAAAGAAGATTGAAGTTTTCACAACCCGTCCTGACACCATTTATGGAGTTTCTTTTATGACTCTTGCTCCTGAACTTGATTTAGTTCAAGAGATTTGTACCGAAGAACAGCGTGGAGCCGTTCAAGAGTATATCGAGAAGACAGCTAAGAGAAGTGAACGTGAACGTATGGCTGATGTGAAAACTATTTCTGGAGTTTTCACGGGAGCTTATGCTTTACACCCATTTACTGGAGCTCAAATCCCAATTTGGATTGGTGATTATGTATTAGCTAATTATGGAACTGGAGCTGTTATGGCTGTGCCATGTGGAGATCAACGTGATTATGACTTCGCAAAGCATTTTGATTTGCCAATTCCTAATATTTTTAAAGATACTGATATTTCAGAGGAAGCTTTTGCGGATAAAGACGCGACGGTAATTAGCAATTCTGATTTCTTATCTGACCTGCCTTATAAAAAGGCGATGAAACGAGTGATTTTTGAACTTGAGTCTCGTGGAATCGGTTATGGTAAGATTAATTATAGATTAAGAGATGCTGTGTTTTCGAGACAGCGTTATTGGGGAGAGCCTTTCCCTATATATTATAAAGATGGTCAACCTCAATTAATTGAGAGAGAGCATTTACCGGTTATCTTGCCTGAAGTTGAGAAGTATCTGCCTACAGAAGATGGGAAACCACCTTTAGGAAATGCTGAAGTATGGGCATGGGATATAGAGAAAAAAGCTGTAGTAGACAATGATCAAATCAATGGAGAAACGGTTTTTGCCATGGAGCTTAATACCATGCCTGGATGGGCTGGTTCTTCTTGGTATTTCAATCGCTATATGGATGCGATCAACCAGGATGAGTTTGCGAGTAAGAAATCATTGGAATATTGGAAAGAAGTAGATTTATATATCGGAGGTTCTGAGCATGCTACGGGGCATTTGTTGTATGCTAGGTTCTGGCAAAAGATCTTATTCGATTTAGGTTTTGTCCCAGTGGATGAATTTGCTAAAAAACTGATCAATCAAGGTATGATTCTTGGAACTTCTGCCTTTGTTTATCGTTTGGAAGGAACGGATGTTTTTGTTTCTAAGAACCTGATCAATGGGCGTTCGGTTCAAGCAATTCACGTAGACGTTTCCCTAGTGAACGCATCTGATGAGTTGGATGTAGAAGGGTTCAAAAACCACCCTTTAAATCAAGATTTCAGAAATGCAATATTTGAATTAGAAGAAGGACAATATATCGTAGGCCGTGAGGTGGAGAAGATGTCTAAGTCTAAGTATAATGTGGTGAATCCTGATCAGATTTGTGAGGATTATGGTGCGGATAGTTTGAGAATGTTTGAAATGTTCTTAGGGCCTTTAGAGCAAGCTAAGCCATGGAATACTGCAGGGATTTCTGGAGTTCATTCCTTTTTGAAGAAGCTTTGGAAATTGTATTATAAAGAAGATCAATTTGTGGTGCAGGATGTGCCGGCCTCAAAGGATTCTATGAAGACCCTTCATAAAACCATTAAAAAAGTTGCTGAGGATATTGAGAATTTCTCTTTTAATACTTCGGTTAGTACATTTATGATTGCGGTTAATGAATTAGGAGCTCAGAAATGTGTGTCAAGAGAAGTTCTTGAACCACTTTTAGTGTTAATTTCACCTTATGCTCCGCATATTACTGAGGAGTTATGGAGTAAATTGGGGCATAACGAATCAATTAGTTTTGCTTCTTACCCGGAATTCGATGCTTCTTACTTAGTGGAAAGTAGTAAGGAATATCCAGTTTCATTTAATGGTAAAATGAGATTTAAGTTAGAATTACCAATGGATTATTCTAAAGAACAAATTGAACAGGCTGTGATGTCTCATGAAAAGACTCAAGCTCAGTTACAGGGAAGAACTCCTAAGAAAATAATCATTGTTCCAGGGAAAATCGTTAATATAGTAGGTTAAACCTACCAAGTTTATGAGTCAAAGAAGGTTCTCTTTAAGATATAGAATATTCATCTCCATGACATTTTTGATCGTGTTGATGTCTATCTTAGTGGCTGCACTTTCTTATTTCAAATTTACTCGAGAACAGGAAGAATACTCTAAGTCAAGACTTTTAAGAAAAGAGGAGTCGACGAAATTGCATATAAGAATTGAACTTGAAGAACATGCTAAATATGCTATAAAAACAGAGAATCTTCCTAAGATTTTTAAGACTAGAATCTACGATGTTTCTAAGGTTCATAACCTTGATGTAGCTTTTTATGATTTGAGAGGGAAGTTGTTGATTTCTTCTGTGGTATCCTTTGAAAACACACCAGAGAAACTACAATTACCCCTTGATGTTGTGACTCAATTGAAAAGAGTAGATCCGGCAAGAATCACTGGGGCTCAAGATATAGATGATCACAAGGAGTTACAGTATTCCTATTCTTATATTTTAGATTCTGACTATAACCCTATTGCAATTTTAAAATTGCAGTATACTCAAGATAATACCAAAAGTGAGGATGAGTTAAAGGAGTTCTTAGGTCAATTGGCCTTAGTATATCTGGCAATGTTAGTTGTAGGTATAGCCTTAGCTTATTTTATCGCAAGTTATATTACCGGTTCTTTAAAGGAAATTTCGGAGAAGATTCGCGGTACTGGAATTGATCGTAGGAATGAAAAGGTACATTTGGATAATGCATCTTTAGAGGTATATACCTTGATTGAATCCTATAATAGGATGGTGGATGATCTAGAGGATAGTGCAGCCCAGTTAGCAAAAAGTGAGCGAGAGCAAGCTTGGAAGGAAATGGCTAAACAAGTGGCGCATGAGATTAAGAATCCATTGACTCCAATGCGTTTGACGGTTCAAAGTTTTGAGAGACGATTTGATCCAGAGGACCCTAAGGTGATCGAAAAACTAAAAGAGTTTTGCGATAGTTTAGTGGAGCAAATCGATGTGATGAGTTCTATTGCTTCGGCTTTTTCGGATTTTGCTAAGATGCCTAGTCAGAAAACGGAGACCTTAAATGTAGTGAGCGTAGTTCGAAGATCTCTCGAGATTTTTCAAGAAGGTTATATCTCGTTTCAAGCGGATGAAGATGTTATTGAGGCTGATTTGGATAGAACACAATTGATTCGTGTGATTACTAACTTAGTTACTAATGCACTACATGCTGTTGAGGACAATGTTGATCCAAGAATTTTGATTAAGGTCTATAGCTATAAGGATCGAGTTTTAGTTGATGTGATTGATAATGGAAAAGGAATTTCGGAAGAGTTCAAAGGCTTGATTTTTGAGCCTAAGTTTACTACAAAAAGTAGTGGAATGGGACTTGGACTTCCGATGGTCAAGAATATAATTGAAACCTATGGTGGAAGTATTTCCTTTGTTTCCAAAAAAGGAATAGGGACTACTTTTACGATAAGTTTACCTAAATAATAGATATGGATTTTGAGAATTTATTAGTCGAATTAGAAGGAAATTTGGCATGGATTACAATCAACCGACCAAAAAAACTGAACGCTCTTAATAAAGCAACTATTGCTGAATTAGGACAGGCATTTAAAGCTTTAGAAGCCAACCAAGATGTAAGAGTAATTATGTTGAGGGGGAGTGGAGAGAAGGCTTTTGTGGCAGGAGCAGATATTTCTGAGTTTTCTACATTTTCTGTAGCACAAGGGAAAGAATTAGCAGCTAAAGGACATGCGGAGCTTTTTGATTTGGTTCAAAATCTATCTACACCGGTTATTGCTGCTGTAAATGGTTATGCCTTGGGTGGAGGATTAGAATTGGCAATGTCTTGTCATATTCGTATTGCTTCTGACAACGCTAAACTAGGACTTCCCGAGGTGACTCTTGGACTAATTCCTGGTTATGGAGGTACACAGCGTTTAGCTCAATTAGTTGGAAAAGGTAGAGCGCTTGAGATGATTCTTTCGGCTCAAATGATTGGAGCGGATAAGGCTTTAGATATGGGGCTGGTAAATCACGTGGTGGCTTTAGATGAATTAAAATCAACTTGTGAAGGACTAGCGAAGTCTATCGCTAAAAATTCCCCTCAAGGAATTGCTGCAGCTATTGCTTCGGTAAATGCAGGATTCGAAGAAGGAGTAAATGGATATGAAGCTGAGATTGATGCCTTCGGAACTTGTTTCGGAACTGAAGATTTCAAAGAAGGTACTACTGCATTTCTTGAAAAGAGAAAACCTAATTTTTAAGGATAAACGGTCTTACAAGATCCGTTTTCTAAAATAACTTGACTTGGGGCAACTACAAAAGAGCAATCTGATGTAATGCCCCATTTTTTATTAAAGGCACTTTCTTGTTCTGTGTAATTAGTAACGAGCTTCTCTAGTTGCACTTGGTCAATACTTGCAGGGTATGCCAGATATATTTGTGGTCCTCCGCATGCTTTTGAACCTAGGGCAATGCTTTTACATACCGTTGTTTCGGTTGTAGGATGATTTTTTACAAAAGCCAAAATCTTCTGATATTGTTGATCAAGAGCATTTTGCTCAGCCTCTTGGTTTGAGATTATATCTTTGTTTGAATCACAGGAACTAAGAAGTCCTATAAGGCTCAAAATAATTAGCGCTTTCCTTCCCATTCTTGATAAAATTGATTTAAAAATTCTAACATATATTCATGTCTGGCTTCTGCAATTTCCTTTGCAGCAGCAGTGTGCATTTTATCCTTTAAAAGCAGAAGTTTTTCGTAAAAATGATTGATTGTTGGTGCTTGTGAATTTTTGTACTCTTCCTTAGTCATGTTGAGTTTAGGAGGAATACTTGGATCATATAATGGACGATTCTTGAATCCCCCATAGTTAAAACATCTTGCAATACCGATAGCGCCTATTGCGTCTAGACGATCTGCATCTTGAATGATTCGTAGCTCTGGACTATCGAATTCTCTTGAGAAGTTACCTCCTTTATAAGAGACGTTTTCTATGATTTTTACGACATGCGCTATAGTTGTTTCCCTTACTTGCTGACCTTCTAAGAATTCACGCGCTACTCGAGGTCCTACAGTTTCATCTCCATTGTGAAACTTGCTGTCAGCGATATCGTGTAATAGGGCTCCAAGAGCTATCACTTCGGGATCGGCTTGTTCCTTTTTATTGATGAGTAGGGCATTATTGTAGACCCTTTCTATATGGAAGTAATCATGTCCTCCTTCAGCTCCTTGAAGACTGTTTTTGACAAATTCTTTTGTGGTTTGAATCAAATTTTTCATAAAAAAAAAACACCGCTATTTAGCGGTGTTAAAGTAGTGTTTTTTTTCTGACTAGCAGAACTCTTCATAAGCTCCAGCAAGGTTTTGGGCGATTTCGCCTGCAACTCTACCTTCGATATGATGACGCTCTAACATGTGAACTAACTCACCGTCTTTGAAAAGTGCAATACTTGGAGACGACGGAGGAAAAGGAAGCATAAGCTCTCTTGCTCTTGTCGTTGCATCTGTATCAACTCCTGCAAAAACTGTAGTCAAATGATCAGGTTTTTTATCTACCATTAATGAGTGTAAAACTCCTGGTCTAGCCGCACCTGCTGCACATCCACAAACAGAGTTCACAACTACTAGAGTTGTTCCCTTTTCTGCGATTGCATGATCAACTGCTTCTACTGAATGTAATTCTTGAAACCCTGCTTGAGTTAATTCCTCACGCATTGGTTTAACTAATTCTGGTGGGTACATAATATTATAATTTTATACAAAGATACATAACAAGTCGTGGGATTCAAGGTTTTAATAAATTTATTATTTATGGAATCATAGCTAAAGTTTATCTTATCTTTGAGGCTTTTAAAATATGAATTGATGGGAAGTTTTGTGAAGTTTTTAGGTGCAAGTATTGGATGGGGGCTAGGAGGTCCGCTTGGTGCAATACTTGGGTATGCTCTTGGGAATATGGTTGATTTGTTTAGTTCCAAGGATGTCGATGAGGCTTTTTCTAAAGCTAAACGTCATGAGGGACAAAACCACCCTGGAGATTTTGAGGTATCTCTCTTAGTCTTGTCATCTTTAGTTATTAAAGCGGATGGGAAAGTGGATCAAAGAGAGTTGGATTATGTACGGTCTTATTTTGTGCAGATGTACGGAAAAGATAGGGCAAATGCGGCATTTAGGTTGTTTAAAGAAATAGTTAAGAATAAAAATATAAATACTGCTCAGGTTTGTGCGCAGATTCGCGTGCACCTCAATCCAGCTTCACGCTTGCAATTGATTCATTTTCTTTTTGGGATCGCTAAGGCTGATGGTCAAATACAGGAGAGTGAAGAGGGTATGATACATACAATATCTAATTATTTTTATATAAGTGCTCACGATTACCAAAGTGTTAAAGCTATGTTTTTTAAGAGTACAGATTCGGCTTATGTAATTCTCGAAATCACAAAAGATGCTAGCGACGCTGAGGTGAAAAAGGCCTACCGTAAAATGGTGAAAAAATACCATCCTGATCGCCTTGTTGGTTTGGGTGATGAGGCTCAAAAGGGTGGGAAACAGAAGTTTATTGAAGTTCAAAAGGCATATGAAGCTATTGTTGAAGAACGCAAAATGAATTAATTTGGTATTATTTTAGTATATTAGCTTTATTAAACCCCTAAGTGTTGTGAATTACCTTCTGAGAAATATTTTTTCTTTTACTTTTTTGCTGATTTTCAGCTTGACATTAGGTGCTCAAAATCAACCTAGTTTTGAGGTGCATAACTTGTCAATCAACGATACTTATTCAAATTTCGGGACGGCCTTTTATGGTGAGGAAAACCTTGTGTTTTCGTCAACGAAGGGACGAGGGATGACTGCTTGGGTGAATCCAGATAATCAAAATGTGTTTTACCATTTGTATATTGGAACAATTAAAGAAGAGTCCGCAGTAGAGGATATCAAAAGATTTAAGCCATCTTTTCTTTCGAACTTTCACGAATCTAATTTAGTTTTTAGTCAAGATCTTAATGAAGTTTATATCACTCAAAGTAACCAAAAAGAAGGTGTGTATGTTGAAGGGAGCCAAGGAGCTGTTAGCTTGAAGGTATATAAATCAACGAAAGATGCTTCTGGTAAATGGGGGCCTATGGTTGATTTGCCTTTTAATAATGATCACTATTCCGTAGCCCATCCAACGCTAAGTGCTGATGGGAAGACATTGTATGTAGCTTCAGATAAACCTGGAGCTTATGGGGAGACTGATTTGTATAGAGTCGCTATTCATGAGGATGGTAGCTATGGACCTATGGTGAACCTGGGGCCTTTAGTAAATACAAAATTTAAAGAGTCTTTTCCTTTTATTGGTTCAAACGAAGTTCTTTACTTTTCTTCAGATCGCCCCGGAGGAATGGGAGGACTTGATATTTATGCCTCTAAGTTGATTCAGAATTATTATTCTGAACCTGTAAGTTTAGAATTTCCGATTAACAGTAATGAAGATGATTTCTCTTTTATCTTCAAGCCAGAAGAAAATACAGGTTATTTTTCTTCCAACCGCTCAGGTGGAAAAGGAGGGGATGATATTTATTCCTTTAAACAAACAAGTGCTTTAGATTTCAAATGTCAACAATTGGTAGAAGGTCAAATTACAGAGCTTGATGTCGTTGGTGGGCTTGCCGATATTTCAGTGGTGTTATTGGATGGATTCGGTAATGCCTTGCAGAGTACGGTAACTGATGCTGATGGGAATTATGCCTTCGTAGTGGATTGTAGTTCTTGGTATACTGTTATGGTAAATGCTTATCAGTTTTATAAAAACGAAACTGTTGTGGAAACTTCTGAGGATATGACTGACGCCTATGTCTACAATTTGGAGCTAGAAAGAGAGGTTGTTGTGGTAAATGAAAAAGAACAATTGAATCTGAATACTATCTTTTTTGAAGTTAACTCTTCTTATTTGACTGAGCAAGCAATGACGGAGCTGGAAAAAGTGTATGAGGTCATGCTTAAATATCCAGAAATGAAGATTGAAATAGGATCTCATACGGATTCAACGGCAGATGATGCTTATAATTTGTGGCTTTCGGATCGAAGAGCAAAAAGAACTAGAGATTATATAATCGATAAAGGTATAGAGGCTTCTCGTATTTCTGCAAAGGGATATGGAGAGGAGGCTGTTCTGAATAAATGCATAAATGATGTTCCTTGCTTAGAAGAAGAGCATGCAGAAAATAGAAGAAGTGAATTTGTAATTATTAACCAAGAAGACTAGAAAACCAAACCCCTAAGTTGAAACTAATTAAGCTATTTATTTTTCAGTTAATTCTGGGACTTGGACTTATGAATGTAAGTCAAGTCAAAGCTCAAGATGTACTACTAGATGTCGAAGTGAAGCATGCTGTTGCTCAAGGTACAGGCGTGTTTTTGGTTGGTGATTTGATTGTGTTTGAGTATGCAGTAACCAATCAAACTGCAGATACAATTAAAGATTACTTTTTAGATTTGACTCTACCAGATAATTTTGTGGTTTTTCCAGGTTCAAGTTACATTCCAACGAATATAGCCTTATTTATAGATGTAGTTCCTCCTGGAGAAACCAAGGTTCAAGAAACTACAATTTATGAAATAATTGGTGCCGGTATTATTCCCATAGAAATAAAAGATGTTGATGATACGGTCAGTGATCAAACTGAAATTCAAGTTTTAGAGAAGTCTAATTTACAGCTTTTAAAAAGAGTTCAAACGAATTATAGCGGTGCTTATGTTGTTGACAACGCTGTTGCGGGTATCAATGAGAATTTGACCTATGAATTAGCTGTGTATAATGATGGTCCAAGTGATGTTACAGGGGCATCTCTAGAGGATGACCTTCCTATGGGGATGGAATTTGTTTCTGCTTCCAATGGAGGTGTCTATGATTCGGATAATCATCGCGTGAATTGGTCGGGATTGAGTATTGCAGCTGGAGGGACTCTTTTAATTGAAGTGGAAGTAAAAGCCTTAGAGGAGGGTCTGTTTACCAATACAGCAAATGTTTCAAACTTTGCACAATACGATGAGGATTTATCTGACAATAGCTCTGAAGTTGGGGTAGAGGTAAGGCCTTTATATGATTTAAGTTTGTCTAAAACGATTCAATCTGTGAACAGTCCTGTTCAAGAAGGTGATATCATTGAGTTTGTTCTTAGACTCTCTAACGATGATCGTGTTGCACTCGAAGGACCGTTTGAAGTTGAAGATTTAGTGCCTAATGGTTATGCAGTTATCGATACTGATTTAGATCCACAACTAAGCTTTGATGTGGATACGGGGCTTATACGCTGGGTATATCCAGATAACCTTGACTTGAATGAGACTGTAGAAGTTAGATTTCCAGTGCAAGTTAAAAGAGATGGATCAGGAGTGAATTTTGTAAATACTGCAACCATAAGTTCTGAAACTGATTTAGATACGAATCCTGGAAATAATTCATCTAGTGCGGGAGGCACCCCTACAGAAAATTTAAATTATAAAGATTTAGGTGTTTTTCAGAGAGTTACTAGTTCGTATGGAGACTCAAGAGCTAATGTGGGAGAAGAGGTGCAGTTCGATGTTGTAATTCTTAATGCAGGATTAGTAAATCTTGGATTAGGAACAGTTTTAGAAATTACACTTCCTGATGGTTTAGAGCTTAATGATTATGATATTGCTTTATTTGAATACAACAGTACGACACGAATTTTATCAACAACTTTAGAGGCAGATATTCCTATTTTTAATTTTTTGAGTTTTAGCTATACTGCTATTGTTCAAAATGCTGCTTCTAGTTATGATATAGTAGCTGAGATTATAATTGAAGATGATTTGTTGGCAAATAATATATTTTCTAATTCCATAGAAGCAGTGCCTGTTGCAGATTTGGAAATTATTCATTCTTATTCAGAAGTTGTTGATGCTGATGGTCAATTATTAGTTGGTGAACAAGTACAATTTGATATTTCTCTTACAAATCAAGGGCCAAGTATCAGTGATTCACCAATTGAAGTGTATCATGATTTACCTTTGGATGCGCTTTATGTTTCAAGTGAACCAGAAGGGGTTTATGATGAAGTTTCACACCGAGTTACTTGGACTGTTGAAGCATTAGCTGAGGATGAAAACCTTATTTTCAATGTAATTGCTGAGCTGACTCAATCAGGGAACTTATCCTCTCGAGTTGAGGTTGTCCCATTGACGACTTTAGATTTAGATCTATCTAATAATATTCATATTATCTCTGGTATAGAAGTTTTTGAGGCAGTTGATATTGAAGTGAGTCAAGTAATCAATACTGTTGATAATCCTGTAGCTGGAGATCAGGTACAAGTAATAGTTAGCGTGCTTAATAAAGGACCGAATCAAGCCACGAATTTGGTTTTTGAAAATTATATTCCTGATGGTTATCAGGTGGATGTAGCAAGTATAACTGGCGCAGGGGTTCTTAGTGGAACGAGTATAATTTGGAGCTTAGCTTCTTTAGATGGAGATGAAGTAGTACAGACTTTTCAGTATACAGCCGAGCTTATTAGTCCTGCAGTTTCTTATTATAATGCAGTGGAATTAGTTGCCTGTGATCAGATCGATATAGATAGTAGTCCTGATTCTTTAATGGCAGATCATCCTGATGACTTAGAAGATGACGAAAGTATAGAAAAGGTAAACTTTTTGCCTTTAGCTGTGGATGATACTTATGAAATTATACAAGGTGCTCTTGGGAATCTAGAGGTTCTCTTTAATGATTCTTTTGGTCTTGATGGACCTGGAGATCCTTTGATGGAAATTGTTGTAGATCCTGTTTTTGGTTCAGTTGACTATAGTCTAGGTGATGATGGCGTATTAAGTGTTGATGATTATTTCATCTATACGGCCAATCCTGGATATTATGGTGAAGATTCTTTTACATATGTTATTTATGATTCTGATGGTGATAGTTCAAGTGCTCAAGTGAATATTGTTGTGCTAGAGGATGTAGATGGTGACGGTGTCGTCGGAGATGATGATCTGGATAGCGATAATGATGGAATTCTTAACATTGTAGAAGGAACTGGAGATACCGATGGGGACGGAATTCAGGATTATTTAGATTCGGATTCGGATGATGATGGAATTTTAGATCTATATGAAGCTCAAGGAGAAGGAGTGCTAATTGAACCTTCAGGTGTTTATGATGTAAATGGTGTGGATATGGCATTTGGTACCGGTTTAAGTCCTGTGGATACAGATAGTGACGGAATACCTAATTATTTAGATTTGGATTCTGATGGAGATAGTGTTGAGGATAGTATAGAGAATTGGGATTTAAACGCTGATGGAGTGGCAGATGTTTTAAGTAGTGGTATTGACACTGATTTTGATGGAGTAGATGATGCATATAGTTTGAGTGTTCTTGATTTAATCGATACTGACATGGATGGCTATTACGACTATGTTGATGTGGATGATGATGGGGATGGTGTTTTAACCATAGAAGAGGATTTGAATTCGGATGGAGATTTGACCAATGACGATTGCGATATGGATGGGGTGGTTGATTATCTAGATGCGGACTCTTGTTCTTTAGATATTATTAAGGGTATTTCACCCAACGGAGATGGTATTAATGATGTTTTTGAAATAGATGGACTTCAGAATTTATATCCAGATTTTGAAATGAGAATTATGGATCGATGGGGTGGTTTGGTGTTTAAATATAAGCACAATGGTTCTAGAACTGAGTCTGCTACTTGGTGGAACGGAACTGATATGAAAGGGAAGGCTGTTCAAGAGGGAACGTATTATTATATTTTAGACTATAATAGTGGTTCAAAAAAATCAACTAAAGACTGGGTGTTTGTAAAATGGTAGTTATGAAAAGAAAATCAGTTTTATTTAAAAGTATACTTTGGTTGTTTGTGCTTTCTTTTTTTCAATCAAATGCGCAACAAGATCCTTTATTTACCCAGTATATGTATAATATGAATATTATTAATCCAGCTTATGCAGGAAGTGTGGAGGCGGCTGAATTCGGTCTTAATACCAGAGCACAGTGGGTTAATTTTGAAGGAAGTCCTAAGACTTTGACATTTGCTTTTAGTAGCCCTGTTCCTATGCTTGAGAATTTTGGAATGGGTCTTTCTTTAGTTTCAGATATAAGTGGTCCTTTGACAAATCAAGATATTTATCTTGACTTTTCATATCAATTACAGATTCATAGTACAGGTGCTTTGTCACTAGGGCTGAAGGCAGGGAATACATTAAGTTTTTTTGATAATTCTTATTTCACTGATGATCCCGCTTATGGAGGTATTGAAAATTCAAATCATTGGAATGTTGGTGCTGGGCTGTATTACCAGGACCGCTCTATATATGTGAGTCTCTCGGTTCCACAGATATTTAATTACGAACAAGAATTGGGTTCTGAGCTAAATTCTATAAATAGACAAGTGTATTTAAGCGCTGGTTATGTATATACTCTTGAGCGTTATCTGCAAATTAAGCCTTCGATGCTCGTTCGCTATTCGGAGAATGAACCGGTATCTTTTGACCTTAATACGAATTTATTGTGGTATGAGACTTTTGAAACTGGAGTGTCGTATCGCTATAATTCTTCTGTTAGTTTACTTTTTAACATGAAAGTAATGGAGAACTTAAGAGTGGGGTATTCCTTTGATTATGGGATTGGACCATTGATGGGTTCTAATGCTACCTCACATGAGATTTTCTTATTATATGACCTTCAAAGTAAGCGTCAGAGATTTACTTCTCCAAGGTTTTTTTAACAAGATATTAACAATGGGTTAGGTGAATGTAAATTTATGTTATATTTGCTCAGGAAAATTTGATTTTATCAGTATAAAATCATCCTCCATACCCAAAAATATTGTGAATATGTTTCACTTTGACTAACTCATGAACCTCTTTCAATTTGGAAGAGGTTTTTTTATGTTTGCTTTATAAAATATATGTCAGAAAAAGTTATAAAATTTGCTTAATTTTGCCGCTCAATCTAATTATTGTAAAAATGAGTACTAAGTTTAGAGAATACAAGGGGTTAAGCTTGACAAATATAGCTTCAGAAATAGGTGATTTTTGGAAGAATCAGGATATTTTCGAGAAGAGTATTAGCAGCCGTGATGGAGGGAAGCCGTTTGTGTTTTTTGAAGGTCCGCCTTCAGCAAATGGTTTACCAGGGATCCACCATGTTATTGGAAGAACGATTAAGGATATCTTTCCTCGTTACAAGACTATGAAGGGTTACCAGGTGAAGCGTAAAGCAGGATGGGATACTCATGGGCTTCCAGTTGAACTGGGGGTTGAGAAAGAATTAGGTATTACTAAAGAAGATATTGGTACTAAGATTTCTATAGAAGAGTATAATGAGGCTTGTAAAAAAGCTGTCATGAAATACACAGATATTTGGAATAATTTAACCGAAAGAATTGGGTATTGGGTAGATATGGAAGATCCATATATTACCTATAAGCCTAAATATATGGAAACTGTATGGTGGTTGTTGTCTGAATTGTATAACAAAGATTTGTTGTATAAAGGATATACTATTCAGCCATATTCTCCTAAAGCAGGAACGGGTTTAAGTTCTCATGAAATTAATCAACCTGGAGCATATCAAGATGTAACTGATACTACAATTGTAGCTCAGTTCAAAGCGGTTAAAGAAACCCTACCGGAGCAACTACAAAAGTATGAAGGACCAATTCATTTTTTGGCTTGGACAACTACTCCGTGGACTTTGCCATCTAATACAGCTTTAACAGTAGGAAAGAAGATTGACTATGTTTTAGTTGAAACGTTTAACCAATACACTTTTGAACCTTCTCGTGTGATTCTTGCTAAGAATTTAGTTGGAAAACAGTTTTCTAAAAAGTTCATAGCTGTTGAAACAGAAGAAGAATTAAAAGCGTATAAGGCAGGGGATAAAAAGATTCCATATAGAATTGTGGAAGAGTTTAAAGGGGCTGATGTGCTTGAATCAAGTTATGAACAGTTGTTGCCATTAGCTTTACCTTATCAAAATGCTGAGAATGCCTTTAGAGTGATATCGGGTGATTTCGTAACGACTGAAGATGGTACTGGAATTGTTCATACAGCACCTACTTTTGGTGCGGATGATGCCTTGGTTGCTAAACAAGCTAGCCCAGAAATACCACCTTTGCTCGTGATGGATGCCAACGAGAATCCAGTGCCATTGGTAGATCTTCAAGGACGTTTTATTCAGGGCCTAGGAGATTATTCTGGTAAGTATGTGAAATCCGAATACTACGCTGATGGCGAAGCTCCAGAGAAGTCTGTAGATGTTGAAATTGCCATCCAGTTAAAAGAGGAGAACAAGGCGTTCCATGTTGAGAAGTATAAGCACAGTTACCCTCATTGTTGGAGAACGGATAAACCGGTATTGTATTACCCATTGGATTCTTGGTTTATCAAAGTAACAGAGGAAAGAGATCGTATGTTCGAATTGAACGAGACCATCAATTGGAAACCTAAATCTACAGGAGAAGGACGATTCGGAAATTGGCTGAAAAATGCTAATGATTGGAATTTGTCCCGATCTAGATACTGGGGAATTCCTCTTCCAATTTGGAGAACTGAAGATGGATCAGAAACTAAAATGATAGGTTCTGTCGCTCAATTAAAAGAAGAGATTGGTAAGTCTTTGGAAGCTGGAATTATGACGGAAGATCCTTTTGCGGATTTTGAAGTAGGAAATATGTCAGAGGAGAATTATGATAAAATCGATTTACACAAGAATATTGTTGATGGTATTTATCTAGTTTCGCAGAGTGGTGAAAAGATGACTCGAGAGTCTGATCTTATTGATGTTTGGTTTGATTCTGGATCTATGCCCTATGCACAATGGCATTATCCATTTGAAAACAAAGAATTGATCGATGAGAATAAATTTTTCCCAGCGGACTTTATTGCGGAAGGTGTAGATCAAACTAGAGGATGGTTCTATACACTTCATGCTATTGCAACGATGGTTTTTGACTCGGTTGCATATAAAAATGTTGTATCCAATGGACTAGTTTTAGATAAATTTGGTAAAAAGATGTCTAAGCGTTTAGGAAATGGAATTGACCCATTTGAAACTATGGATAAGTATGGTCCTGATGCTACGCGTTGGTATATGATTTCAAATGCTAATCCTTGGGATAATTTGAAGTTTGATGTAGACGGTATTGATGAGGTGAGAAGAAAGTTTTTTGGAACTTTATACAACACCTACAGTTTCTTTACCCTATACGCTAATATTGATGGATTTGACTATTCTGAAGCGGATATTGCTTTAGAGAATAGACCGGAGATTGATCGTTGGATTCTATCAGAATTAAACACGCTAATTTCCGAGGTTGAAAAGTCTTATGAAAACTATGAGCCTACTAGAGCAGCTAGAGCCATTCAAGATTTTGTAACGGAAAACTTGAGTAATTGGTTTGTGAGATTAAGTAGAAGAAGATTCTGGAAGGGTGATTATGGACAGGATAAGATTTCTGCCTATCAAACCTTATTCCAGTGTATGTTGAAAGTATCTCAATTGAGTGCTCCAATAGCGCCATTTTTTGCAGATAACTTGTATAGAGACCTTATGGCTGGAACTGTAATTGAAGGTGCAGAATCCGTGCATTTATCGGATTTCCCTGTAAGTGATTCTGGCTGTATCGACAAAGATCTTGAGCGTAAAATGCAAAAGGCACAACGTATTTCATCTATGGTTCTTTCCTTGAGAAAAAAGGAAATGATTAAGGTGCGTCAGCCTTTACAGAGGGTTATGATCCCTGTCTTAGATGCCCAAGACAGAGAAGATATCCAGGCAGTTCAATCCTTAATTATTTCTGAAGTAAACGTTAAAGAGATTGAGTTGTTAGATGATGCTTCAGGTATATTAGTAAAGCAAATTAAACCTAATTTTAAGGTTCTAGGACCTAAATTTGGTAAAGACATGAGAGTTATTAGTGCTGTTATTCAGTCTTTTAATCAAGAGCAGATAAATGTGATTGAAAAAGAAGGTGAAATTTCTGTTGATGTAAATGGAAATTTTGTAGTTTTAACACTTGCAGATGTGGAGATAAGCTCTCAAGATATCGAAGGATGGTTAGTTGCTAATCAAAGTGGATTGACGGTAGCTTTAGATATTCATATCTCGGAGGAATTACGTAAGGAAGGGATTGCTAGAGAATTAATCAATAGGGTTCAAAACCTTCGTAAGGAATCAGGACTAGATGTAGTAGATAAAATAGAATTGACACTGAAAACTAATGAAGAATTAGAGGAAGCTGTTAAAGCTAATATAGACTATATCAAAAATGAAACTCTTACTTCAAAACTCAGTTTTGACGAGCAAGTAAATGAGGCAGTTGAAGTTGAATTTGATGGAATTAAGAGTAGTATATTAATTCAAAAAGTTTAAGTTATGACAGAAAATGTAGTGCGTTATTCGGACAGCGATTTAGCTGAATTTAGAGAAATTATCTTGAAGAAGATTAAAAGAGCTGAAGAAGATTTGGAGCTTTTGAATAGTTCCTACAAAAATGGTGCTCATAACGGTACGGATGATACTTCTCCAACATTTAAGGCTTTTGAGGAAGGTGCTGAAACCATGTCAAAAGAAGCAAATGTTCAATTGGCAATTCGTCAAGAGAAATTTATTAGAGATTTGAAAAATGCTCTAATGAGAATTGAAAATAAAACCTATGGGGTATGTAGAGCAACTGGAAAGTTGATTCAAAAAGAACGCTTAAAACTCGTTCCTCATGCCACTTTAAGTATAGAGGCAAAAATGCGTCAAGCATAAGTAAATTTAGCTGCTCATTTTTGAGCAGCTTTTTTTTTATCCCTAAATTTGCTTCAATGAAAAAATATATAGCCCTTGTTGTCCTTGTTTTGATTCTTGACCAGTGGTCAAAAATCTATATTAAAACTAATTTCATGCTCGGTGAAGAAATTCGAGTATTTGATTGGTTTAGAATTCACTTTATTGAAAATAATGGAGCCGCATGGGGGGCTGAAATTGGAGGCGTAGGAGGAAAATTAGCATTGACGATTTTCAGAATTTTTGCCGTTGGAGGGATCTCATATTGGCTATACAAATCCTATCGTGAAGGGGCTTCTCAAATTCTATTGATCTCTGTCTCTTTTATATTAGCTGGTGCGGTTGGAAATATTATTGATTCTGTTTTTTACGGTCTTATATTTGACGATTCCGTGAATCATGTTGCAACATTATTCTCAGAGAATCCTTATGGTAAGCTATTCCAGGGGAAGGTTGTAGACATGTTGTATTTTCCGATGTATAGTGATTATTTACCTTCTTGGATGCCGATAGTTGGAGGGAAGTACTTTACTTTTTTTAACGCTATCTTCAATCTTGCCGATGCTGCTATTTCCCTAGGGGTGATTTTGCTAGTAGTCTTTAATAAAAGAGTATTTCCTAAAAAAGAAGCTTAATTCGATTTCCTAAGAACTGCAAGGCTTGCTGCCTGTCCAGTTAATAGATTCCACTTCTTTGTGGATATCAATGCTCCATTTCCATCATATACGATGAATTGTGCCGTATTAGGTCCCGATACTCCTTGATTCATTGCTTGTATGTCAACTTGATTGAAACCGGGCTGTAAAGGGATTTCAATAATGAAGAAATGACCATCCAAGAGAACATTAGATTTGTGCATTTTTCCATTGATATAAACTCTTACTCTGTCTCCATCAACATAAGCAAAATCTCTACATTCAATTCGAACCGTTTTAGTATTGACTTCTAATTTTCCTAAGTATTGGGTAGTTTCAATTTTTGTATTCGAATTGTCTTTTCCATCCCAAAATTTAGGTACGTAAACATCTTTTGGTGTTTCTTGTGGGACAAAGGAAATTTGTGATTTATTCTGTTTGGGAATATTATTAGCTGTGGGAGGTTTAAGTTTTGAAGGGTCTCCAGGGTTTAATGGAAGTTTGTTTACGCTCGCATTGGAACCTGAAGCTGCCGGGATACCGATCATTATTTTATCGGGACCAATAGTTCCGTCTTTGATATAACGAGTCGTGTCTTGCTTCTGTCCATAGACAGCAATAAAACTAGAAAAGATAAATAGTAAACTTAAAATTTTCTTCATGTTGTTAATATATCAAAAATGGTTCCAGAGCCCAAGTCTATTATAGTTTTTTAACAAATTTGTTTAAAATTACAATATGTTGTCCATCAACTTTTCCTTCTATTTGATCGGCGTTATCATGAACCAATGAAATTCGTCTCACAGCTGTTCCACGTTTTGCGGTAAATCCACCCCCTTTCACATTGAGATCTTTGATTAAGACAACATTATCACCGTTTGCTAGTAATACGCCATTGGAATCTTTGTGGATTATTTTTTCCGAAGGATCATCTGCTTCACCAGTAGCTGCTGCAAATTTTTCTACTTCAGGTTCAAGATACATCATATCCAGTAAGTCTTGAGGCCAACCTAAAGATTTAATTCTTTGTAGCATTCTCCAAGACATGACCTGCACCGCTGAATGCTCACTCCACATAGAATCATTCAAACAGCGCCAGTGATTGGAATCCATATCCTGTTTCTCTTCAATTTGATCTCTACAGGTACTGCATAGCATCAAACAAGTATCAACACTTTCTGTTAAAGAAGGAGGAATGCGATATAAACTTACTTCCTCAGAAGATTGACATAATTCACATTGATCATTACTTCTTTCTTTCAACATTTGTATCATACTCATAATATATAGGATTTAGGACTACAAAAATACAATTTTATTGCTTAGAGTTCCCAACCAAAACCTGTAGTAAGTACATAATCTGACTTAGAACCGTCACTCGGTCTAGAGTCATAGTTTAAGTTTAAATCAAGATTGATATAAAAGTCTAAAGGGAGGTCATATTTAGTTGTTAAGCTATAGTCTATCCTCCATCTTGGTAGTGATTCTCTGCTGTAGTAAGTCTGTAGTGTGGTGTTTAAAGAGATATTGCCTACATCAAATAGATTTAAAGTAGAACCGGCATACCCTTCCCAACTATTGCTAGGTGAACTGTCATTGTAGTACATTTCTCGGTTTGAGTTGGTTCCAATTTGAAAGGCCCAATAGGTATGGTTGGTGTGAATAATGAATTTACCTATACCAGCAGAGCTGTTCAAACGAAAGTCAAGATTTTGCTCCGTATTAGAAAGGGTAGAAAGTGAGCCTACTATAAAATAATCACGTGGGAGATAATACCTTAAGCTTAAACTTCCATTTTGTCTTGAAATATCTGCAGCATTGTCTTGTATAGAGTTTAGTCCTGAATAACTTATATCCGTGGACCATTTTTTCCCCAGATAGCCCATATTTGAGTTGAAGGACAACTGTCTGTAGTTATTTGACTTTGTAATATTCAAGCCTATATCAAAGGAAGCGTAGGCCTGATCAAGAAAGCGGTCTTTTAATGTGTTGAGATAGATGATTTGTGCCTTGGTATATGAATAGACCTCGTCTTCTGATGTTCTTACCTGAATTTTTCCATTGGAGAGCGTTTTTAGGTAACCTTCAAATCGCCTTCCATCAGAAGTAGACACTAGAAAATGAACTTTCGAAGAGATGTAGGTGACCTTCTCCCATTCAATTTTAAAATCACTGTCAGAATAAGAAGTAGATACAGTTAGCACTCCTTTATCCAATTTCTTGATTTCACCTTTTAAGTATTGGTCTTTTGAAAATCGAATGCTGTCATTTTGTGCACTTAAGTTTCCAATAGAACACAGTATTAATAATAGTATGCCTAAACTTTTAATCGACATTTTTTAGGTTTTGGTTCTCTCAATTTTATAGACAAAATACTTAGTATCTCCCCTCCAAAACAATCTCATATATTTTTCTTTATAGTAAATATTGACACGTTCTCCTGATAAGGATGCGGCTCTTAAGTCCTCTAACAATTCCGGGTCATCCTTAACGATACTAAACATAAAGGTTTGAGACAGTTGATTGTTGGCCTTAATAGCACCAAAAGTGTCAATGTCGAGTTGGCCTTCAAGCGTTTTAAATATGGTACCACGTTTAGATATTTTCACAACTTTACCAGATCTGAACCCATCACTGTAATTCATTGTTGCAGCCAAGAAAATGAATAGGGCTCCAATTCCTAGGACAATTGCGATAATTTTAATTATAGTAGATTTCATATGATTAGTTTTTGAACTCATTGATAAAAGCCTCGAGGTGTTGGATTTCTACATGATCCATAATTACAATTTTATACCATTGGTTGTCACCAGTGTGAGTCTTGGGAACTAAATCATACTTCTCTGCAATTTCGACAGGGATGGGACTAGACTTCATGGTAACAATATTAAGTTTAGGGTGGCGATAATATTCAAAACCCAATCGATCTAATTGGTTACACAACCAATCTGTTCGCATTCTCAAGATAGCAATTTTTTCAAACCATCCATGTGGACCGTATGTGAATAGAATCATCCATACAGCAATGGCATTTGAACCAGATCGACTTCCGCATAAAGTTAAGTCCATTCCTTCAACGTATTGGGCTTCTTTAGTCAGTACGTTCTGTATTAGATTTTTTCTACACATAAAAACTCCTGTTCCATAAGGAGCTTGAAGCATTTTATGAGCATCAATAGTTATGGAACTTACGTTCTCATTCGCAAAATTCAGATTACTCTCAGGATTATCGAAAGGGAAAATGAAGCCTCCAAATGCTCCATCGAGATGAATCTTAAAGTCAACTTCTTGATCTTTTAATACCTCCGCGTATAGATCTGGATCATCAACAGAGCCGAACATGGTGGTTGCCATATTAGCAATTACGATAAAATATTTTTTACCTTCTTGTTTTGCTTGAGATACTGTTTGATTTAGAACTTCTTTTTGAATCATCCTAGTTTCAAAATCAACAGGAATACTAATGAGGTCAATATCTAGGAGATTTGCACCTTTTGGAATAGAATAATGTGTGTCTTCTGAGGCTAGAATTACGATTTCACTTGACTTTGCTTCTAAACGATGTTTGTAGTAGTTTCTGTATACCCAAATGGCCTGAATGTTAGCTTCGGTTCCCCCAGTTGCGATGTATCCATCAAATTCTTCCGGTTGAGCCTTAAAGACATCTACTGCAAGAACTGAAAGTGCCTCTCTTTCAATTTCATGAGTTCCTTTGAAGGCTTTTTCCGAAGTTCCTAAGGTGTGGCAACCAATGTTATTCGGGTTAGCTACAAAACTTCTCAATACTGGAGCGTCTTTTAAAAAGGGAGCGTTGTCATAAAATACGTTTCCATCTAATTTAGAAGCTGGATACCCGAGTGATATGTCTTTTGAGAAATTTACATTTGAAGCAAGTGCCTCGTCTATTCTATTACTGAGTTGATTATCCGTCAGCTTTTTCCAATAATGCATTTTAACCTATTTTGAATGACAAAGTTAAGAAAGCATTGTCAAATGCCCTATTTTTCTCTTAAATTTGCTTAAATCAACCATCATTTATGTCTGACCCACTTAAGTTACAACTCAAAACCTTACCTGAGGCTCCTGGAGTCTATCAATACTTTGATTCGACAGATCAGATTATTTATGTTGGCAAGGCAAAAAACTTAAAGAAACGGGTCAATTCCTATTTCAATAAAACCCATGATTATGGGAAAACAAAAGTTTTAGTTTCGAAGATAAAGAGATTGGAGTTTATCGTCGTGGAAACGGAAACAGATGCCTTGCTCTTAGAGAACAACTTGATTAAAAAATATCAGCCTAGGTATAATATTTTACTTAAGGATGATAAGTCATATCCATGGATCTGTATTAAAAAGGAGCGTTTTCCTAGAGTATTTATGACCCGAAATATTATCAAGGATGGATCTGAATATTTCGGACAATATACTTCGGTGAGAATGGTTCGTGCACTCTTAGACCTGATCAAAGAATTATACCCTTTGAGAACTTGTAATTATGATTTGTCTGAGGCTAATATTGACTCAGGGAAGTATAAAGTCTGCCTTGAGTATCATTTAGGAAACTGTTTAGGACCTTGCGAAGGTTATCAGGATCTCGAAGATTACATGGAAGGGGTTAAGGCTATTCGCCAAATTCTTAAAGGTAATTTTAAAGAGTCAATAAATGCTTTGACCCATAAAATGATGAATTTTGCTGAATCAATGGATTTTGAGCAAGCCCAACTTTTTAAAGAAAAATTAAGTCAATTGAGTGCCTATCAGTCCAAATCTACTGTGGTTAACCCTAGTATATCGAATGTAGACGTGTTTTCAATTGTCTCTGATGAGTCCTATGCCTATGTTAATTTTCTAAAAGTGATGAATGGAGCGGTAATCCAGGCCCATACAATGGAGATTAAGAAGAAGTTGGATGAGAGTGATCAGGCTATTTTAGGACTTGCAATTATTGAGTTAAGAGAGCGATTTAAGTCTCAAACAAAAGATGTTTACCTCCCTTTTGAAATGTCAATTTCACCGGAGATTAAAATTTTTGTACCTAAGTTAGGGGATAAGCGAAAACTTGTTGAAATGTCTATTAGGAATGCTAAATATTATAGACAAGAGCAGTTGAAGCAGACGAAAATAGTTGATCCAGAGAGGCATTCAAAAAGAATTATGGAACAGCTCAGAAAAGATTTAAACCTTTCTAAGCTTCCTGTTCATATTGAGTGCTTTGATAACTCTAATATTCAAGGAAGCCATCCGGTTGCGGCTTGTGTTGTTTTTAAAAACGCTAAGCCTAGTAAAAAAGACTACAGACATTTTAATATTAAAACAGTTGAAGGACCTGATGATTTTGCATCTATGGAGGAGGTAGTTTTCAGAAGGTATAAGCGTCTTATGGAAGAGGATCAACCTCTTCCTCAATTGATTGTTATTGATGGAGGGAAAGGACAATTAAGTTCTGCTCTTAAGAGTCTTGATTTGTTAGGATTGCGAGGGAAAATAGCCATTGTAGGTATTGCCAAGAGATTAGAAGAGATTTTTTACCCAGATGACCCCATTCCTTTGTATCTTGATAAAACATCTGAATCTTTGAAGTTGATTCAGTATATGAGGAATGAGGCCCATAGATTTGGGATTACGTTCCACAGGAATAAACGTTCTAAATCAGCCATTCATTCTTCTCTTGATGAAATCAAAGGAGTAGGTGAAAAAACAGTAGTGAAATTATTGTCAGACTTTAAGTCTGTAAAAAATATTAAGGCAGCAAGTCTTAAAGAATTAGAAAAATCAGTTGGATTATCCAGAGCTCAATTAATTAAACAACATTTTAGCAAATGAAAGCTAACCACCTAGTAATTTGTATTATATCTATTTTTAACATTGGATTTTTAAGCGCACAAACGACCGAATTGTATTCTAAAGATGAGCTCAAGGTTGGTTTAGTTCTAAGTGGAGGAGGTGCAAAAGGGCTTTCTCATATCGGAGTTATTAAAGAATTAGAGAAGAATGGAGTCCGAATTGACTATATAGGAGGGACTTCCATGGGAGCTATTATTGGGGCCTTGTATTCCGTAGGATATAGTCCTGACGAGATGGTTGAGATAATTAAGACTACAGATTTTGACGCAGTGTTATCTGATGATGTGGATCGTAGATATAAATCTCTATTTGACAAAGAGAACGGTGAGAAATACGCGCTTACCTTACCTATAGTAAATAAAAAGTTAGGTTTACCTCTTTCTGTCAGTAGAGGACAAGGGGTGTTAAATCTGTTGACAAAACTATTTGAGCCTGTTGATTCAATTTCTGATTTCTCTCAATTACCAATTCCTTTTTATTGTATAGCGACTAACGTAGCGGATGGAAGTATGGAGGTTTTAGACTCAGGGTCCTTGCCTTTAGCGGTTCGAGCCAGTGGTTCTTTTCCAACATTCTTTCAACCTGTGGAAATTGATGATGAACTTTATATTGATGGAGGTTTGGTGTCTAATTTTCCTGTAAAAGAAATGAGAAAACGAGGTGTTGATGTAATTATTGGAGTTGATGTTCAGAGCCAGTTATTACCCGTTTCACAAGTTAATTCTGTACTAGATTTGTTGGATCAAATTATTTCATTTGGAATGTATGAGAAGTCGGCAGAAGAAAAACCTTATGCAGATATTTATATACATCCAGATATCGAAGGCTTGTCTACCTTTACTTTTGGAGACCCTACGCGAATCGTTAGTTTGGGGAGTACTGAGGCGGCAAAAAACTCTGTTGCTTTGAAGAAGTTAGCGGAAATTCAAGGGAGTCATACTCCAATTGAACGTTCAGGTGTGGTTTTAGAAAATAAAACCTTTGTCATAAGTGATATTGTTATTGAAGGGAATAAGGAGTATACTAAGAAATATTTATTGAAGAAAATTGGTATACAAATTGGTGATGAGATAAGCTATGAGGAATTTAATAATCGTATGCAGAGTGTCACTTATCAAGGTACAATAGAGCGCATGAGTTACAGAATTGATAAAAATGAAAATTCCGAGTGGGTTCTGAAAATTGATATTAAAGAAAGCAAAGTGCATTCCTTTTTGAAATTAGCTGTGCACTACGATCCATTATATCAGACAGGGGTCCTACTCAACGGGACTTCGTATCATTTTCTTCAAAAGAATGATGTCATTAGCGCTGATGTCGTTGTTGGAGATAACTTGAGGTATAATGTTAATTACTTCTCTGATAATGGTGGGATATTTGGATATGGTTTAAATGCTCGTTACAATACTTTTTCAGATAATGTAGCGGTAGATATTGAGGGTTTTAATAAGATTAATATAGATTATACAGATTTTACTGAGAATATATACGCTGAGGCAGTTTTTGCTTCAAAGTTTGCCTTTGGTTTAGGAGTAGAACACAAATATATTAATGCGAATACAGAGACCTTAGAGACGGAAAATGATGAGCCTTATTACATGGATAAAAGTCATTATTTCAATACGTTTGGTTATTTAAAGGCTGATACTTTTGACAGAAGTTATTATCCTAAACATGGAATGTATTTAAATGCTTCTTATGATGTTTATATTGCTTCTTCCGACTTTAATAATGACTTCAAGCCTTTTTCTCAATTAAAGTTTGATTACCGTGTCGTTGGTTCTTTTTTAAAGGATAAGCTAACACTTGACTTTAGTGCGGGTGGAGGTGTTACTTTGAGAAATAGTCTTTTTGCCTTTGATTATTTTGGTGGTGGTTATGGGGAGAACTATATCAATAACTTCATCCCTTTATACGGTTATGATTTTGCGGCGGTATACGGGGATTCTTATGCAAAATTAGGATTGGATGTACGATATGAAGTTTTGAAAAAATCTCATTTATTAATTGGTGCTAATGCGGGTAGATTTAGTGATTCTCTTTTCCAAGGACAAACACCATTCGAAGATATAGACTTCGGATTTGCTGCAGGAGTGGGGCTTCAATCCATAATTGGTCCTATTGATTTAAAATACGGTTTTTCACCGGTTACCGGTAGATCACAATGGTATTTTGATTTAGGATTTTGGTTCTAATGTTAACTTAATGTTACCTAAAGTTTGATTTAATGTAAAAATCTTGTACCTTTAAAGTGTTAAATTAAAGATTATGAGAAATTTACTATTGATATTGAGTGTTGTTTTATTGAGTTCTACAGTGTGGGCAGCTAATCCTCCACAGGATTTGTTCGAGGTTGAAGGCAATCAAGTTAAGAAAACAAGTTACTATGAGAACGGTGAGATCAAGCAAGTAGGATTCTTTTTGAACAACGAGTTGGATGGACAATGGGTTTCCTATGATAAAAATGGGGATATTAAAACCATTGCGTTTTATAAAAATGGGAAGAAAGATGGTGTATGGACCTATGTTAAGGCAGGAGAGGTTACTAATGTAGCGTATAAAGACAATAAAATTATTGAGGTGAAAAAACTCAAATAATTGTAAATAAAAGACAATAAAAAAGCCATTTACTAAAAAGTAAATGGCTTTTTTTTGTGATCTTAATTTTGCTTCTTTTTCGATACGTATTCTTTTTTGAATTTGTATTGAAGGTATTGATAGGCATCTCTTGGTTGCAACTTAACCCATTTCTTATACTGGAAGAACCACTTCAATCGAATAGAAGGGAATCCTTTCTCCAGATAGGATATTATAAATGGATGAGCGTGCAGCGTTATTGATTTAAACTTGTTCTTAGAATTTAATTGTTTTTCCAATTCATGTTCTAATTGATCAACAAGTACAATAGGTGCTTCTACTTCTCCATTTTTATTAGGATTAGGTTCACGTGTTTTGATATCCATTTCTGGTCTCACACGTTGTCTAGTAATCTGAATTAACCCAAATTTACTAGGTGGAAGAATCTTGTGTTTAGTACGATCAAATGACATTTCATTTTTGAGATGTTCAAACAATTTCTGTTTGTTCTCATTTTTATGCATGTCAATGAAATCTACAACTATAATTCCTCCCATATCTCGTAATTGAAGCTGTCTTGCAATTTCAGTAGCAGCGATAAGGTTCACCTCTAAAGCAGTCTCTTCTTGAGAATTGGCTCTATTAGATCTATTTCCACTATTTACATCAACTACGTGCAATGCTTCGGTATGCTCTATAACTAAATAAGCCCCTTTACTCATGGAAACTGTTTTTCCGAAAGAGGTTTTAATTTGGCGTTCAATTCCATATTTTTCAAAAATAGGAGTTGAACTATCATAGTGCTTTACGATAGATGCTTTTTCAGGATAAATTTCTTCTAAATAATCCTGAATTTCAAACGAAAGTTCTTCATCATTTGTAACAATACTTGTAAAAGACTCATTCAAAACATCTCTTAGAATAGAGGATGCTCTGTTTAATTCGCTCAAAATCTTAGTTGGAGTGTTACTGTTAGCAATGTGCTTACAGAGGTGAATCCAACGATTCATCGAATTTTGTAAATCTTTATCTAGCTCAGCTACCTTTTTACCTTCAGCTACGGTTCTTAAAATAACACCGAATCCTTTTGGTTTTATGCTTTTTGCTAGTCGTTTTAATCTTTCTTTTTCCTTAGGGTCTTCTATTTTCTGAGAAACCGAAATTCGATTTGAAAAAGGGACTAAAACTAAATATCTACCCGCTATGGCTAATTCAGAACTAATTCTTGGTCCTTTTGTAGATATAGGTTCTTTTACAACTTGTACTAAAATGTTTTGTCCAGGCTTCAGAACTTCAGTGATACTTCCATCTTTATTGATGTCTTTTTCCATCTGAAAATTCTTCAACTTGAAGTCTTTCATTTTTCCTGTGCCTACCTGTTTAATAAACTTCATTAAGGATTGAAACTGAGCTCCTAAATCATGGTAGTGTAAAAATCCATCTTTAGGATATCCTACATTTACGAATGAAGCATTAAGCCCAGAAAGTACTTTTCCAGATTTGGCGAGAAAGATATCTCCCACTGAAAATTTATTTCCGTTAGTTTCCTTATTGAGTTCTATTAATTTACCGTCCTTTAAAAGGGCAAAATCAATTTCGGATGAATTGGATCGAATAATCAATTCTGTTTTCATACCTGACTGATTTTATGATAAATAAAACAGGAAATTTCCTGAGAATGCCCGACTGGCATTCATTTCAATGAACGTTTTTTGGTTTTTATTAAAACCAAAAAGAAAAAGTAAGCAAGCTTACTTTTTCTTGTGTCTGTTAGCTCTCGCTCTTTTCTTACGTTTGTGAGTAGCGATCTTAGCTCTCTTTCTTTTCTTACCACTTGGCATAGTTATAAGGTTTTAAATTGTTAGATAAAACGTGTAGATTATTTTGCTACACGTACATTATTTTTTACTCCTTCAGTAAATGTCTTAGAAGGCTTAAAAGCTGGAATATTGTGTGCTGGAATCTTGATAGTAGTATTCTTAGAAATATTTCTACCAGTTTTTTCTGCACGAGTCTTAACGATGAAACTACCAAATCCTCTTAGGTATACATTGTCTCCTCCTTCAAGAGCTCCTTTTACTTCATTCATAAATGCTTCAACTGTTGCTAAAACATCCGCTTTCTCAATCCCAGATTTCTCTGCGATATTACTTACGATATCTGCTTTCGTCATCTTCAAAAAGTGTTTTATTATAATAGTTTTTTATTCTCTAATTTTGAGGGTGCAAATATATAATTTTTCTTCTAAGTTTGTAGCTAATTTATTAAAATTTAACGAACTAAAGCCTAATATAAGGAATTTCATCTAATTTTTATGATATTTTCACAAAATATAATTAACTGGTATTCAAGTAATAAGAGGGATCTGCCTTGGAGGCGAGATAGAAATCCCTACTCAGTATGGTTGAGTGAAATTATTCTTCAGCAGACTAGAATTGAGCAAGGAACACCTTATTATTATAAGTTTATAGAGAATTTCCCTGAGGTAACAGATCTGGCAGATGCAGAGGAGGAGGAAGTTTTGAAACTGTGGCAAGGATTGGGTTATTACTCTAGAGCTCGAAACTTACATGTTACGGCTCAGGACATTCGCGATAACTATGGGGGGCAGTTTCCAGATAATTATAAAGAGTTAAAGAAATTAAAGGGAGTAGGTGATTATACTGCATCAGCTATTTCTTCTATTTGTTTTGATGAGGTTCAAGCGGTGTTAGATGGGAATGTATTTCGGGTCTTGAGTCGCTACTTCGGAGTTGATTTACCTATTAATTCAAGTGAAGGAATAAAGTTTTTCAGGCAGAAGGCTCAAAGTTTGGCGCCTAGTATAGGAATCGGTGATTACAATCAAGGTTTGATGGATTTAGGATCTCGAGTTTGCAGTCCTAAAAAACCAACTTGTGAGCAATGTCCTTTATCTAAAGACTGTGTGGCTTATTTGACCAATTCCCAATTAGACTATCCTGTTAAGAAAGGGAAGGTTAAAGTAAAAGAGGTTTATTTTTATTATTTGGTGATCGCTAGTGATAATGGATTAATGTTTAGAAAAAGACTTGAGGGTATTTGGAAAAACATGTACGAATTCCCTTATATTTCGTCTGATTCTCCTATTTCAGATTTAGAGCTTGTTAGGCGTGTTGAAGCTAAATATGATATTCAGATAGATAACAATGGGTTGACTCAGATTAAAGAGGAAGTTGTTCATAAGTTGTCTCATATGAAGATTAACGGTGGGTTTTATGCACTTACTAATGCAGAATTACCTTATAAGTTATATAGCTACAAGGAGGTCGAGAAGCTCCCTGTTCCAGTTATTATTTCTAATTTTCTAAAAGAATATACAGTCCAATAAATTTTGTTTATTTTTGAATTATGGCAGGAACTGTGAACAAAGTTATTTTAATAGGACATCTTGGAGATGAGGTAAAGATGCATTATTTTGAAGGTGGAAACTCTGTAGGGAGGTTTCCTGTGGCTACCAATGAGTCTTATACAAATAAACAGACTGGTGAACGAGTGAGTCAAACAGATTGGCACAATGTTGTGGTGAGAAACAAATTGGCTGAACTTTGTGAGAAATACTTGAGTAAAGGCGATCGTGTTTATCTTGAAGGAAAGATTAAGAATCGACAGTGGGAGCAGGAAGGTCAGAAGCGTTATACTACTGAAATCATAGTGAATGAGATGACTTTTTTAAGTACTCAAAAGAACGAAAGTTCTCCTAATCCTAAGCCGGAGGATGAGAATGATAGTTTACCCTTTTAATTAAAATTTACCATTTTTGGATCCAGAACCCAGTCAATTTTTAGATGTCTTAATTTCCCTTCCATGGGGAGTGATTTTTAATACCCTAATCGTAGTCCTATTATTGTTTTGTTCTGCCTTAATTTCTGGGGCAGAAGTAGCTTTCTTTTCCTTAAACCAAAGTCAATTGGATCTATGCGAGGAGTCTAAGGACCCAAAACTTAATCTTGTTGCAAGTCTGATGATGAATCCCAAGAAGGTTTTGGCCACCATATTGGTGACTAACAATTTTGTAAACATCTTGATTGTACTTCTTTTTTCTAATTTGGGTAATTTTTATTTTGCTTCTATTACTCGAACTTTTGACCTATTCTTCTTTGATGTCTCGTTGAGGTTTTTATTAGAGGTTGTCTTGATTACTTTTTTAATTTTATTATTCGGTGAGGTGCTTCCTAAGGTATATGCAACTAAGAATGCCGTGGGGTTTTCAAAAAGAATGGCACCTGTTTTGAAGGTTTTGATAAAACTAACCTACTTTATCTCCAGACCAATGATGGCTATGTCACAAACTATTGAGCATGGATTAGGAAAGAAACAAAGTGAACTTTCGGTAGAAAAACTTTCACAAGCTTTAGAGTTGACTTCTGATGGTGCTACAACAGAAAATGAGCAGAAAATATTAGAAGGAATAGTTAGTTTCGGGAATACTGAGACTATTGAGGTAATGAAACCAAGAATTGATATTAAAGCAATTAATGAAGAAGAATCTTATCAAGAGGTTTTAGCAAAGTTGGTTAAATATGGATATTCTAGAAATCCGGTTTATAGAGAATCTGTAGATAAGATTGTAGGGGTTTTATATGCTAAAGATTTATTGCCCTATCTCAATAAAAATGAGTTTAATTGGCAGCGGTTGTTGAGGGAGCCATTTTTCGTTCCTGAGAATAAAAAATTAGATGACTTATTGACCGATTTTCAAGAAAAGAAAAATCACCTTGCTATTGTTGTTGATGAATATGGTGGAACTTCGGGTTTAGTTACACTTGAAGATGTTATTGAAGAAATTGTTGGAGATATCTCGGATGAATTTGATGACGATGATTTGGTTTATTCAAAACTGGATGATTTTAATTACGTATTTGAAGGTAAAATAACTTTAAAAGATTTCTATAAAATAGTTGAAGTGGATCAAGAGGTTTTTGAGGAGTCTCGTGGAGAAGCTGAGACCTTAGCTGGGTTTATTTTAGAGATTTCGGGTAAATTTCCTAAAATCAAAGAACTCGTTAATTTTGGTGCATACAGGTTTGAAATAGAGGGTATGAGTAGAAATAGAATTACACAACTTAAATTTACACTTCCTAAAGATGTATAGACTACTTGTTTTGTTATTCGTTTTGAGTTCCTGTGGTGGAGATTCTTCTGTGCAGCCTAAACCTTTAGGCTATTTAGGACTAGACTATGGGAAGCCTGAATACATCACTTCGGGAGTGAAAGACACCTATGAGTTTATGATGAATAAACAGGCTGTTTTTCAGAATTTGGAAAATGGTTGGGCTAAGATTAATTATCCTAAATTAAGAGCTAGTATCGATATTACTTATCGCCCGGTCGATGGTAATTTGAGGGCCCTTATGATGGAGTCTGAAAAGTTAACCTTTTCTCATGCTGTAAAGGCGGATGAGATTAGTGCTCAGCCTTATGAGGACTTCGAGCGTGGCAATTATGGGAAAATATATGAGGTAAAAGGGAATGCAGCGACGAATATACAATTCAATATAACTGATAGTACGGCTAATTTTCTAACGGCAAGTTTATACTTTAAAGTCACTCCAAATTTTGATTCTATAGAACCTGCAGTTAAATATATCGAATCAGATATTAAGGTATTGATGGAGTCTCTTCGGTGGTCTCAATAGATTTAACCGTATATAAATCTCCTCCTGCAATTCCTTCTATAACTTGAACTAAATCTTCTTGACTTAGTCTGTTTTTATCATACTTGATTGTTCCAATGCTGTCTTGAAATATTACTTCAACAAAATCAACTCCATTTACTTTGATCAGTTTGGATTCAATCAGTTTTGCACATCCTATCTCACAGGTCATTCCTGAAATATTCACTTGAACCTCAGCAAGGTCCGGACTGGATGTTGGAGCTTGGTTTTGACAAGAGATTAGAAAAAGTCCAACTAAAAAACTAAAAAGATATTTCATTTGATTGATTTTCTACAAAAGTACAAAAGCAATTTAATATCTGATAAAAAAGTGTCATTTTCGCAAGATGAAAATTAAGTGGTTGTATCTTATTGTCTTATCTCTGGTTTGGGGGAGTTCTTTTATTTTGATGAAAAAAGCCCTTTTAGGTTTAGGTCCAATTGAAATAGGAGCATTTCGGATTTTGATTACAGCTTTGTTTTTACTCATTGTAGGAGCAAAACGATTAAAGGAGATAAGTAAAACTCAGTGGAAGTATATTTTTATCACTGCCTTTTTGGGGACTTTTTTCCCTGCATTCTTCTTTGCATTGGCAATTGAAAATATAGATAGTTCAATTGCAGCGGTTCTGAATTCTTTGACTCCTTTAAATACATTGATTACAGGTGTTCTTTTTTTTGGGTTCGTTTTCAGACCGAAGGCCTTAATAGGTGTTTTACTCGGGTTAGTAGGAACATTGATATTAATCTTAAAGGGAGCATCCTTAAACCCAGGTCAAAATTATTGGTTTGCATTATATATTCTAGCCTCTACTTTAGGTTATGCTTTTAATGTAAATATCCTAAAGAGGTATTTAAGTGATTTAAACGCGCTGAGTATTACCTTAGGTAATTTCGTGGTGTTGATTATACCGGCCTTGGGGGTGTTGATTTATATTGATTTCTTTGAGGAATTTGAATTTGGTACTCCACAGATTGCTTCGTTTGGCTATTTGACTGTTCTGTCAGTGCTAGGAACGGGTGTTGCTAAGGTGATATTCAATCGATTGGTTCAGTTAGCGAGTCCTGTCTTCGCTTCTTCTGTGACCTATTTAATTCCAATTGTGGCATTGGTTTGGGGTTTTTTAGATGGAGAACATTTAGCATTTGAACAACTAGCTGGGGCTTTAGTTATTTTATTAGGGGTCTATATTACCGGACGTTTTAATAAGGTTTAATTGAATTCTGAAGTCGGAATTTCAGTGTTGATGTTTACCGATTCTAATCTATAGGTAAGTTGGTTGTTTCCAGAACTAATTACTAAGGTGTTGGGGATGAGTATTCCTTGATAGGCTCTGTAGTCTTGGTATTTTATAAGTTGCTTGTTCTTATTTCCGTTTACTATTTTTTGAGTTTCAGTTTGAAGTTTTAGATGAGTTTGCTTGTCGTAAAACGAGAAAGTAAATTCTGACATTTGAATTTTATAGACTTCGGTTAGATCTTCAAGTTGAGTGAGCCCCTTGTTGATTGCAGTTTCTTGAAAGTCTAGTTCAGGAAAAGGGCTAGAGGTTTGTTTTAAGTTCGAAAGTTCTACACCTTGTATAGACACGGTTCCATAAGGAGTAGTTTGAATTGCCTTTTCTCCGTCAAAACTAAGTTTGGAAAAAACTTGACCTTCGGCTATGGCTTGGATTAATTTTAGATTGGGGCTTTTCAGATCAGCCTCTAATTTTATACTCATTTTATCAGTGTCCGCAACATAAGTAGTTCTAAGTGTTTTGATGTTTAGGATGCTATCTTTATTGTAGATGGCGTCAAAATAGTCATTAAATATTGTGCGAGGAGGAAGTTCTTGACCAAAGCTATTCGTGTTTGTGATCAAGAGATAAGTAATTAAGAGTGTTTTTAATAAGCCGTTTTTCGTCATAAGAATAAAGGTATAAATAAATGTTGGTACTTGATGAAAAATACGTATATTTGCAGTCGTTTTAAATGACGCTAAATTAAAATTATTAATTATGTACGCAATCGTAGAGATAGCAGGGCAGCAATTTAAAGTTGCAAAAGACCAAAAAGTGTACGTTCACCGTTTGTCGGCTGAAGAGGGATCAAAAGTTGTTTTTGATAACGTTCTTTTAGTAGATAAAGCAGGGAAGGTAACAATCGGCGCCCCAGCTATAAAAGGAGCTAAAGTAAAAGCTACTGTTTTAGGTCACCTTAAGGGAGACAAAGTAATCGTTTTCAAGAAGAAAAGAAGAAAAGGTTACAAAGTGAAGAATGGTCACCGTCAGTATTTGACTGAAATTCAAATCAACGGAATCACGGTAAGTGCAGCAAAGAAAAAAGCAGCGCCTAAAAAAGAAGAAGTTTCTAAAGAAGAAGCTAAATAATTAAATTATTAACCCAAACTCGATAGTCGAGTTTTTAAAATCCTATATTATGGCTCATAAGAAAGGTGTCGGAAGTTCGAAGAACGGTAGAGAATCAGAATCGAAACGACTTGGTGTTAAGATTTTTGGTGGTCAAGCTGCCTTAGCTGGAAATATCATTGTTCGTCAGAGAGGAACAGCACACAACCCAGGTGAAAATGTTTACATGGGAAAAGATCATACTTTACATGCTAAAGTTGACGGTGTTGTTAAATTCACTAAAAAGAAAGACAACAGATCTTACGTATCTATTTTGCCGTTTGAGGCTTAAGAATCGTTAAGACAAAAGAATAAAACTCCCAATTGCTTGGGAGTTTTTTTTTGCTTAATTTCGAAATAAATAAAGCAGGTAAATGAAGGCAGACAGTCCAGGTATAGAAAAGCTTAACGGGTATTTCTCATATGTTTTTGAGGAAGAACTTATCAAAGAAATTAGTGAGGTAGGCCGTTATAACGTCATTCCAAAAGATAGTATTTTGGTTGATATAGGTGAAGTAATGGATTGTATACCGCTGTTGCTGGAAGGAGCGATTAAAATTGTTCGTGAAGATGAGCAAGGAGATGAGATTGTGCTCTATTTCTTGGAACGTGGTGATACTTGTGCGGTTTCATTTGGAACGGGATTGGCTCAAACAAAAAGTAAGATTCGTGGGATGACTGAAAAGGAATCAGAAATTGTCTTTGTTCCTTATGAGAAGTTAGACCAGTGGATGGTGAAGTATGCTTCCTGGAGGCAGTTTATTTTAGAAAGTTATAATCTGAGGATGGGTGAGATGATCGATACTGTGGATACTTTAGCGTTTATGCAAATGGATCAGAGGTTGTTGAAATTCTTAAAAGATAAGGCTCAAATTATGAGGTCTGACGAGCTTGAGATGACTCATCAAGACTTAGCAATAGATATGAATACCTCTCGTGTAGTTGTTTCTAGAGTACTTAAGGCTCTTGAAAAACAAGGAGAATTGAGCTTGTCTCGTAATAATATTAAGTTATTAAAGCTTTAAGATGAAAGATGTTTGGGGAAGAGAATTGACTTATTTGCGTCTTGCAATTACCGACCGTTGTAATTTAAGATGTAATTATTGTATGCCTGCTCAAGGGATAGAGCTTTCGCCGAAACGTGATTTATTGAGTTTTGAAGAATATATAAAAATTGTAAAAAACTCTGTTTCCTTAGGAGTTAATAAAGTTCGAATCACTGGAGGGGAGCCACTTGTTCGCAAAGATGTTTTGAGTTTTTTTAGGCAGCTGTCACAAATTGAAGGGTTGAAATCATGGAATTTAACCACTAATGGTGTTTTGTTGGACCGGTATTTACCGGATCTTGAGAAGCTGGGAATTGACTCTGTTAATTTGAGTATGGACAGCCTTCAAGAGGATAGATTTCAGGCAATTACACGTCGTAATGATTTTAAACAAGTTAAAAGTAGTCTCTATGCTTTGATTGATAGTCCTGTGCGCTTGAAGTTAAATGTTGTTTTGATGGCCGATCAAAATACGGATGAAATTAAAGATTTCATAGAACTTAGTCGTCTTCACGATTTAGAGCTTAGGTTTATAGAAGAAATGCCTTTTAATGGAGGAAGTCTGAAAGCTTCAAAAACACCTTGGTCCGCAAAAGATATAGTGGATGAGATTTATAGATTATATCCCAATGTTGAGGAATTAGGGAGAGGGGTTTCCGAAACGAGTTTTAACTATAGGTTAGCGGGCTCAAAAGGAAGCTTCGGGGTTATTCCAGCCTTTACTAGAAGTATCTGTAATGATTGTAATAGAATTCGAATAACCGCAAAGGGTGAGTTGAAAAACTGCCTGTACGACAAAGGAGTTTATGATTTTAAACGTATCTTGAGGGATGCGAATCTTTCCTCTGTTGAGAAAGATATAATGATTAGGGAGGAGTTAAACAGACTTGTTAAACTCAAACCTAAAGATGGTTTTGAAGCTGCTGAAGCAGCGTCTACTAATTCAGTTGGTTATAGGAAAAGTATGTCCCATATCGGAGGGTGATTTATGAGAAAGTATTTTGTAGTATTCTGTTTGTTTGTGTGTTCTGGGATCCTTACCTGGTCCTATAATTTAGAACATGATAAGCTTTATGTTTTTATTTCAAGCTTGATAAGTTTATCAATGATTAGCCTGTTTTTTTGGTGGCTTTTTAAGACAAGTTATGCCTTACTTGGGACTTTGTTGTCCTTAGTAGCCTTAGTGACTTGTTTTATGTTAGGTTTATTCCTTTATAGAGATACTGCACTTGGCATTCCTATGGGAGGGATTACCTTTAGAGCTGCTGTATTCTGGTCACTTTATGAATTAGTTTTGATGGGTTTTTTCTTTATGTTGGTAAGAAATTTTATTAGAATATTTAAAAAATCTAAATAGTGATTTCCTCTGAGCAAGCCCTTACTGTAGTTTTAGAATCTGTGAAAAGTTATGGGCTGGAAACAGTTTCTGTTTTTGATTCTGTGAATCGAGTTTTGGCCGAGCCTGTTTGCGCAGATCGAGATTTTCCACCTTTCAATCGCGTGGCGATGGACGGTGTGGCTATTCATTCTAAAGGGCTGTTAAATTCAGACTTAAAATTTAAAATTCAAGCCACTCAAGGAGCAGGGGAAAAAGCATTGTCTTTAAAGGATTCTACTTATGCCATAGAGATAATGACCGGGGCTGTATTGCCTTCTGGTTGTGATTTAGTGATACCCTACGAGAGGTTGGAACTGAGAGAAAAGACTGTTGTTCTTGACTCGGATTCATGGGTTCCATGGAAAAATATACATAGACAAGGATCAGATCAGAAAAAAGGAAGTCTCTTGATAGAGAAAGGTACTTTAATTCGTTCTTCTCATATTTCTATATTGGCAACTGTTGGATTGACTAAGGTGTCTGTTGAAGCTTTACCTAAAATTGCAGTGGTTTCTACCGGGGATGAATTAGTAGGTCTAGATATAGAGCCTTTGCCTCATCAAATTAGAATGAGTAATTCTATTTTTTTACAAACTGATTTAAGGTGTAGATATGGTGTTGAAGCAGACTTGTTTCATTTGAAGGATGACTTTGAGTATTTGAAAACTAAGGTTTCGGAGCTTCTAGATCTTTATGATGTATTGCTTTTTTCTGGAGGAGTTTCTATGGGTAAATTTGATTTTCTACCTAAGGTGTTTTCTTTGAATTCGGTGGAAGAGCATTTTCATAAAGTAGCGCAGAGACCCGGAAAACCTTTGTGGTTTGGTTCTGGGGAGGGTTCAGTGGTTTTTGGGTTTCCTGGAAACCCTATTTCAACATTTACCTGTTACCATTATTATTTCAGGAAGTGGTTAGATGGTTGCTTGAATATCTCACAGAAAAAACAAAATGCGGTACTTTCAGAGGCTATAGACTTCAAGCCTGATCTGCGCTTGTTTCAACTGGTTTCTTTGGATAAATCAAATGGGGAAATCATGGCGAGTCTAATAAAAGGAAGTGGTTCTGGAGATTTGACAGTTTTTTCTAAGGCGGAAGGAATTTTGGTTTTGAATAGAGGGCAAGACCGTTATCCAGCGAATAATAATTATGAATTAATTGAAATCTAATGAGTGATTTTTCACATATAAATAAATCTAACCAGCCTAAGATGGTGGATGTTGGACTGAAACAAGAGAGTCGTCGTGTGGCGAGAGCTCAGGCATTAATTAAAGTAAGTAATGAGCTGTATGAAGCTATTGAGAATTCGGCCTTAGGTAATGAGTTTCACAGTGCAAAAGGTCCGGTCTTTCAAACGGCAATTATTGCGGGTATTCAAGGTGTTAAGCAATGTGCAAATTTGATACCGATGTGTCATCCTTTAGCAATTAGTGGGGTGGATATTAAGATTAATGCAGATAAGAATCAGGAGATAAAAATTATTTGTGAAGTTAAAGTAGAGGGTAAAACAGGTGTTGAAATGGAGGCTCTTATGGGGGCGAATATAGCGGCACTTACTGTTTATGATATGTGTAAGGCAGTAGATCCTTATATGGTAGTTAGAGAGCTCAAGGTACTAGAAAAACAAGGAGGTAAAAGAGATTTTCAGCTATGAAAAAGCATGTAAAACATCAGAAACTTGAACGTGTTAATTATGAGGAGGTTTCTCTCTTGGGGACTTCTTGTGCTAAGATTAAGGATTTTATCAATCACTTTTCTGAGTCTTTCCAGGGTAGCTTGGCTTATTTAGATGGTGATCATGATAGAGAGGCTGAAGTTCCGGGTTTTGCGAATTACACCTTTAATGATAAAGGTTTTTTCTCTAGTATGACTCATGGGAATATAGAGAAGTCTTCGCGTGAAACGGCTTGGAGTTCTTATGATTTGGTTTTAGTTAATGGCAATCATTTTAAGGCAAAAAAACAAATTGTGTTTCTAGATCCACAAAAAAAAGGATCGGTTCTCAGGAGATTAGATCAGCTTACAGATTTGGTTGCGGTGGTTTGCTTGGATTCTTGGGAAATTTATCCAGAGTTAAATTTAGCAGAGGATTGCCCTGTTTTAAAAAGTGAAGAGGAGTTGATTTCTTTTCTTCTTTCTAGTTACGAGCTAAAGCCACTTGATGGATTGATTCTTTTAGGCGGTAAAAGCCAGAGAATGGGAAGTGATAAAGGAGAAATTGTATATGGAAATCAGCCTCAAAAAATCGCTATAGATCAATTATTAGCTGACTCCGGTGTGCTCAATCGCTATTTCAGTGTGCGTCAAGGACAGCATCTTGAACTATCTAATCGGGTAGAAGATGAATTTTTAAATCTAGGACCTATGGGAGGAATCTTATCCGCTTTTAAACAAAATCCCAATAGAGCTTTGTTGGTTCTGGCTAATGACTTACCTTATTTAAAAAGTGAACATATTGAATTGTTGATCTCAGAACGGGACCCTAATAAAGTTGCGACTGCATTTAAGGGTCGCTCTAAGGACTTTGTAGAACCTTTAGTCTGTATCTATGAGCCTAAGGCTTATCCAATATTGTTGAGTTATCTGGCTGCAGGGTATTCTTGCCCTAGAAAAATGTTAATCAATAATCAGGTAAAAGTTATAGAGGTAGATGATTCTTGGATTACCAATGTAAATACAAAAGAAGAATTAAGAGCTATTCAAAGTAAAGATGGATTACAGTAGACAGATCAGTTTAATTGGCCCTGAAAACCAGCAGCGCATTAACAAAGGGCTCGTCCTTGTTCTTGGAGCCGGTGGTCTAGGGAGTTTTGTCGCAATGGCTCTTGCTGCTAGTGGGGTAAAGCATCTTGTTTTAGTTGATTTTGATCAGGTGTCAAATTCCAATTTGCACAGACAGTTTTTATATAAATTAAAGGATGTTGGACGCCCTAAGGTGGCTGCGCTTTCTGAGCAGCTCCAAGCTTTGAATCCGGAGATAAATGTCTTGATTCAAGAGAAATTTTTTGATCGTGAATTAGGGGAAGTTTTATTTCCTAAAGTTGATTTAATTGTGGATTGTTTGGATCATATGCCTTCTAAATATTTGGCAAGTGATTTGGCAGTTGTTTATGGGAAAGCATTAGTGTATGGATCTCTTTATAAGCAGACCGCCTATGTTTCTTGTTTTAATTATTTAACTCCTTCAAGCTTAAGATCGGCACATTTGAGAGATTATTTCAAAGAATCTAAAACTCAAGCAGATTTGTCTTGTCAGCAGGTGGGGATCTTGAATCCTATAGTAAATGTTTGTGCAGGTATGCAAGTGGATTTGGCTCTTAAGGTTTTGATGGGTAAACAGGGTGAATTGGAAGATGCAATGCAAGTGATTGGTCTTGATCGCTATGATATTTTCAAATTAAAACCTAGTAAGTCTCGAATGACAAGAGCTGAAGTCGTTCTTTTAAGGTCTAGGTTAAATAAGGAGATTCATTGGGAGGAATTAAATGGAGATGAAGTGTTATATACACCTTTGAAGAAAGGTGATCTTCCTGAGTATTTATCCAAATGGAATGTGACTTGTGAGGAGGAGCTGGGTTTAGAAGAGCTTTTGTCAAATTCTTCAATTGATAGACTTTATGTATTTTGTAAAAGGGGGATAAGTAGTTTGAATTTGATATCTGAACATTCAGAATCTTTTAGGGAAGTAGAATTTATTAATGTAGTTGGAGGATTAGAAACATATGATAAAGGCAAGTGATTATTATAAAGAAAAGTTTGAATTAGCTTCTAAAGCTTATTCAAAGCTTAAAAAAGAAAGAAGATGGGTTGGGTTGATTCGTCTGATAGTATTTGTGCTTACGGCAAGCTTGGTGTATAATTTTTATCAAAACACTGTTGTCTGGTCTTTGAGTTTAATCTTAGGTTTAAGCGTGTTTTTGTTTCTAGTTAGAAAGCATGTAGATCAGAAAAAGGGTTTGATTTCTTTATTGAACCGTATGGAATTGTTGAAGAACTATCAGTCACTTCTCGATGGTGATTCTAGTTTTCAAAACGATGGCAGTAAATGGGAACCACAAGTACATGCCTATAGTAATGATTTGGATTTATTTGGTCAGGGTTCCTTTTTTCAATTGCTTAATACTACGGTGACCCCACAAGGGGAACATGTGTTAGCCTCTAAGTTGCTCTCCAATGATATTGTTGAAATTCAAGAGAAACAGAATTTTATTAAGGAGTTAGCTGGCTTGTCTGATTTTAGACTAGAGTTTTCCACTCAGGCTAAAGGTCGAGAAGTCTCAGTAGAAAAAATAGAGCAGACCTATAAGTTCCTTGAAGATTATCAAGACAGTGGACTTAAGATATCTTCGATGGTTGTTCATTTGTTTTCCACAGTTAGTGTGGGGTTACTTCTGGGTGTTTCGTTTTTCAGCCTTCCTTTTGTATTGCTTTTAATTTGGGGAATTATTGGACTTGTCCTTACGGGTGTCTACTTCAAACGAACCAATGATTTCAGTAGTATAACTGATGATTTACTTCCTGTTCTGCAAGGACAGGCTAATTTATTGGATTATGCTCAGAAGGTGACTTTTCACACCTTACATGGAAAAAATCTTCAATCTTTATTTCAATTGGATAGGCTCAACCCTGGAGCTGTTATAGGGCAATTCTCAAGAATTATTTCCCGATTGGACCAGCGTAATAATATGATGATTGGTGTTCTGGCAAACGCTTTGTTGCTGTGGGATATTAGGCAAATGAATGCGGTGAATAAGTGGTTAGATTCTTATAGATCTTTATGGGGGAACTGGAGACGCAGTTTAGCTGAATTGGATGCTTCTAAGGCTTTAGCGGATTTTGTGTTTCACCACCCTGATTATTCTTTCGCTAGTTTGACAGCGGATCGGGGACAGGTTGTGGCAAGGGGCTTGGGACATCCTTTGATTGATCAGGAGCATTTGGTTAAAAACGACATGGAATTAAAGCGTGGGAATTTATGGGTGGTAACGGGCGCAAATATGGCTGGGAAATCCACTTTTTTAAGAAGTTTGGGATTAAGTGTTATGATGTCAAATATGGGATTGCCGGTCTGTGCTTCAGAGTTTGAGTACCATCCTGTACGTTTAATTAGCTCTATGAGAACTTCTGATTCCTTAATGGAGCAATCTTCTTATTTTCATGCCGAGTTATATCGTTTAAAATATGTACTGAATCACGCCTTAGAACAAGAGTATCTGGTGTTGTTAGATGAGATTTTGAAAGGAACGAATTCAGTAGATAAAGCTGAAGGGTCTTTTAGATATTTAAGAAAATTACATAGAGGGCCTTCAAGTATTGTAGTGGCCACTCATGATCTGAGTTTATGTGATCTAGCGAATGATTCTCAGACTGTGTCAAATTATTTTTTTGAGGCTGATATTAAGGCGGATGAATTAAGTTTTGATTATAAGCTTCAGCATGGGATTTGCAAGAATATGAATGCGAGTTACTTACTTAAGAAAATGGATTTGATCGACTAAGGATGGGCGTTGATCCAGACATGTCCTTTTGTTGTGAATTCTTTTTTCCAGATGGGAACCGTTTCTTTTAAGGTCTTGATTGCGTAACTACAAGCTTGTTGAGCTGCTTCTTTATGGGCAGAGGATACCGCTATAATCACCGGTATTTCACCGATTTCTAGACTTCCGATAGCATGATGTATGGCGATTTTTTTAATCTCGAAGCGTTGGAGACATTGATCTGCAATTTTTTGCATTTCTTTAATTGCCATAGGTTTGTAGGCACTGAATTCGAGGCGGTTTACCTCTTCTCCTTTATTGTGATTGCGTACGGTTCCTATAAAGCATTCAATGGCTCCGCAAGAGGGGTCTTTCGTGAAGTTAAAGGCTTGGTTTAAGTCTAGGGCTTGATCGCTAAGTATGATTTGAGTTTTATTCATGATTAACCTCCGGCTACTGGTGGGATTAAAGCTATCTGATCACCATCTTTAATGGATTCATCTTCTTGGGCGTAAGTTTCATTTATAGCAATAGTGAAATTCGAATATTCCTTAAGTTCAGGAAAAAAATGCATCAATGCTTCTTTGAATTCTACTACGGAAAGTTCTTGTTCAAATTGAATTTCATTTAAATCAGGGTCAATGATTTCAGAAATAATTCCAAAGCTTAAAAGTTGTATTGTTATCATAGTTCAAAATTATAGGTAAATTTGTCCTTATGCAAGAGAATTTAAAAGCACAGGCTAGTGAATTGATTAAATCTAAGGCTTTAGCCCTTGGATTCACTTCGATTGGTATTGCTAAAGCTAGGTTTTTAGAGGAAGAGGCAGCTCCCTTTGAACAGTGGCTTAATAAAGGGTATCAAGGAGAAATGAGTTATTTAGAGCGTAATTTTGACAAGCGACTCGATCCAAGATTACTTGTAGATGGAGCAAAATCTGTCATCTCTCTTTCTTATAATTATTTTCCTCAAGAGGAGCAGCGCTCAGATAGTTATAAGGTTGCTCGCTATGCCTACGGTCAAGACTATCATCATGTTATTAAGGATAAACTCAAAGAATTGGTTTCTTTTATTCATCAGGAAATTGGTGAGGTTGGTGGTCGAGCATTTACCGATTCTGCTCCTGTGTTAGAGCGTGCTTGGGCCCAAGAATCCGGTTTGGGATGGCGTGGTAAGAATTCACTGTTACTACAGAAGAATGCTGGTTCTTATTTTTTTCTAGCAGAACTCATTTTAGATATGGATCTTGCTTATGATGTACCTTTTACTCAAGATCATTGTGGAAGCTGTACCAAGTGTATTGATGCTTGTCCAACTGGAGCGATCCTGGATCACAATCAGGTTGATGGCTCTAAGTGTATTTCTTATTTCACTATTGAATTAAAGGAAGAGCTTCCTTCTAGTATGAAAGGTCAGTTTGAGGATTGGATGTTCGGTTGTGATATATGTCAAGAGGTTTGTCCATGGAATCGGTTTTCAGCACCTCATCAGGAGTCTTTATTTCAACCCAACTCGAAACTCTTGAACTATTCAAAGAAGGAATGGGAAGATTTGAGTCAAGAGTTGTTTTCTGAAGTGTTCAAGAAGTCCGCTGTAAAAAGGACGAAGTATTCAGGTCTGATGAGAAATGTTTCTTTTCTAAGCGAAGATTAGTATTCGGTACAGAAGTTCTTATATTTGTAGCTAAATTTTTTAAGATGGATGAGCAAAAAATAAGGCGAGAAGCCCTACTGTATCACGCTAAACCGCAACCAGGTAAGATCGCGGTGGTGCCAACAAAAAAACATTCTTCACAAAGAGACTTATCATTGGCCTATTCTCCTGGGGTTGCAGAACCTTGTTTAGAGATTGCAAAAGACAAAGCCAATGTCTATAAATATACTTCAAAAGGGAACTTAGTCGCTGTAATTTCAAATGGGACTGCGGTTCTTGGGTTGGGTGATATCGGTCCAGAAGCCTCTAAACCAGTAATGGAAGGGAAAGGATTACTATTTAAGATTTTTGCAGGAATTGATGTATTTGATATTGAGGTAGATGCTACTGATGTGGATAAATTCGTTGAAACTGTTAAAGCCATTGCACCAACCTTTGGTGGAATTAATCTTGAAGATATCAAGGCTCCTGAGGCTTTTGAAATAGAGAGACGTTTGAAGGAGGAATTAGATATTCCTGTAATGCACGATGATCAGCATGGTACAGCCATTATTTCTGCTGCTGCGCTTAAAAATGCAGTAGAACTTGCAGAGAAGAAAATGGATGAGGTCAAAGTTGTTGTAAACGGAGCTGGGGCAGCTGCTATTTCTTGTACGCGTTTGTACATGAGATTAGGAGTTAAGAGAGAGAATGTGGTGATGTGCGACTCTAAAGGAGTAATTCGTAAGGATCGCGAAGGATTGACTTCTCAGAAATTAGAATTCGCTACAGATCGTGATTTGAATACCTTGGAAGAGGCAATGGTAGATTCCGACGTTTTTATCGGGCTTTCTAAAGGGGATGTGGTCACTCCTGCTATGCTTTTGACTATGGCGGATACGCCTATTGTGTTTGCTATGGCGAATCCAGATCCAGAGATTAAATACGATGTTGCGATTGCAACTAGAAAAGATATTATTATGGCAACAGGACGTTCGGATCATCCTAATCAGGTGAACAACGTTCTTGGTTTCCCATTCATATTCCGTGGAGCTTTAGATGTTAAGGCTACTGCAATTAATGAAGAAATGAAAATGGCTGCGGTTCATGCCTTAGCCGATTTGGCAAAAACCAATGTGCCAGAAAAAGTAAACTTAGTCTATGAAGAGGTAAATCTTCAATACGGGAAAAACTATATTATTCCTAAGCCATTTGACCCAAGATTGATTTCTGAAATTCCACCAGCAATTGCAAAGGCAGCTATGGAATCTGGAGTTGCTCAAGAACCTATTGAGAACTGGGAGAAATACAAGGATGAGCTTCAAGCTCGTTTAAGTACAGGTTCTAAGATGGTTAGATTGCTTCACGATAGAGCAAAATCCGACCCTAAGCGAATTGTATTTGCTGAGGCGGATCATTTAGATGTTTTGAAAGCAGCTCAGATTGTTCATGATGAACGAATAGGTTATCCAATTCTATTAGGAGATCGAGAAGTTATTCTTGAATTGAAGGAAGAAATTGGCTTTTCTGCTGAGGTTCCGATTATTGATCCTAAATCTTCAGAAGCAAAAGCTTCTAGATATCGATTTGCAGATAAATATTGGGAGGCAAAAAGAAGAAAGGGGATTACCCAACTTGACGCCCGAAAATGGATGAGAGAACGTAATTACTATGCTTCAATGATGGTCAATGAAGGTGAAGCTGATTGTTTGATTACGGGTTATTCTCGAAATTATGCTACCGTTGTTAAGCCTATAATAGAACTTATCGGTACTGCTAAGGGAATTTCTAGAATTGCTGCAGCGAACTTGATGATGACTAAGAGAGGCCCTATGTTCTTGGCCGATACGACAATCAATATTAATCCAACGGCGGAACATTTAGCAAAAATATCTCATCTGACTTCTTCTTTAGTGAAGCGCTTTGGGATGAATCCTGTAATGGCTATGCTCTCCTTTGCGAATTTTGGTGTTAGTAATTCAGAAAGTGCACGTAAAACTCAGGAGGCAGTAAAGTATATTCATAAGCATTATCCAAATGTAATTATTGATGGAGAATTGCAGGCTGACTTCGCTTTAAACCCTGAATTATTAGAAAAAGAATTTCCTTTTTCAAAGTTGAATGGAAAGAAGGTAAATACACTTATTTTTCCTAACTTAGAATCAGCGAATATCACCTATAAGTTAATGAAGGAACTAGATGGTACTGAGTCTATTGGTCCAATTATTATGGGATTAGATAAGCCAGCACATATTATACAATTAGGTGCAAGTGTAGATGAAATGGTCAATATTGCGGCAATAGCTGTAATAGATGCTCAAGAAAGAAAATAATATGATTAACCACCTTCGAGGAAAATTAGTAGAAAAAAATCCAACCTATGCCGTTATTGAATGTAACGGTGTAGGTTATTTTGTTAATATATCCCTTCAAACTTTTGGAGCTTTAGGAGATCAGGAAGCGGTGTTTCTATATACCCATATGATCGTAAGAGAAGATGCTCATACCTTATTTGGATTTAAAACCGTTTTGGAACGCGAGATCTTTAGATTACTGATTTCTGTGTCTGGAGTGGGGCCGAGTACGGCAAGAACGATGTTGTCCTCTATGTCTCCGGAGGAGATTCAGCAAGGAATTGTTGGAGCGGATGTGGCTTTGATTCAATCTGTCAAGGGAATCGGAGCAAAAACTGCCCAACGTGTCATTCTCGACTTGAAGGATAAGATCATGAAGACCTATCAATTGGATGAGGTGGTACCTCAAAGAGAGATTTCCAGTAAAGAAGAGGCAATTTCTGCATTGGAGGTTCTTGGATTTACAAGAAAACAATGTGAAAAAGTGATCAATGGACTTCTTAAAATTGATCCACAACTCAGCGTTGAAGAACTCATTAAAAAAGCATTGAAAAGCCTGTAGACCTTGAAACTAACCCCTAACTCATTTATAACCATTTTTACGGTAGTGGTCTTTTTGACGATGAGTGATTTAGGGTGGTCTCAAGTTATTGCCCCTGCAATAGATTCGGTTGCAACAGATTCAATTCCTAAACTTCCGTATCAGATAGGCCCTGGGGGGAAGGCGTCCTTGTATCTAGCTCCTTCTGTTACAAAAGAGGTGATATACGATCCTCAATTAAAAAAATACATCATTGTAGAAAAAATAGGAGACTTTTATGTGAAGCCACCTATTTATATGAGCCCTAAGGAATATGAAGCATATTCTCTCGAGCGAGATATGTTGGATTATTATCAAAGTAAACTCAATGCTATAGATGGAGGATCTCCTTCGGATGAAGCGCGTAGAAATTTACTTCCTACTTATTATGTTGATAACGATTTCTTCGAATCGATTTTTGGAGGAAATGAAATAGAAGTTAATCTGCAAGGAAGTGTTAATGTGAAGCTGGGTGTTATATATCAGCGCATAGAAGACCCTAAACTTTCAGAAAGAAATCGAGGAAATATCAACTTTGATTTTGATCAACAAATTAGTGCCTCTGTAGTAGCGAAGATTGGAAAGAGGTTGAACGTATCGATGAACTATGATACCAATGCAACTTTTGATTTTCAAAACTTAGTTAAAATAGCATATACACCAACGGAGGATGATATCTTGAGAGCACTCGAAGTTGGTAATGTGAGTATGCCGGTTCAAAATAGTTTGATTCCTGGAGCCCAAAGTCTATTTGGTGCGAAGGCAGATTTACAATTTGGTCGCACTACAATTACCGGGGTTGTGTCGCAGCAGAATTCCGAGACTCAAAGAATCTCGACCGAGTCTGGTGGGGCTTTGAATGAATTTGAGTTAAAGACCACAGACTACGATGTCAACCGACACTTTTTCTTAGCTCAGTACTTTAGAAACAACTTTAACACGGCACTAGCTAATTATCCTCTTATTAATTCAGGAATTCAAATTTCTAAAGTTGAGATATGGATTACCAATAAACAAAGCCAAACAGAGAATGTCAGGAACCTTGTGGGTCTTGTCGATATCGGGGAATCAGGTACCTCTAAAGAAGGAGGGAATAATATCACTAACCCTAACGTTATTCAGGAAAACCCAGGTCCGAATAATGAGCCAGATAACCAAGCAAATAATTTAAATACTTTACTTGATCCCAATGGCTCGATTAGGACTATTTCTGGTGTTCCTGGGGCTCTTGCTCCTTATGGAATGGATCAAGGAAAAGATTATTCTGTAATTGAAAATGCTCGTCGATTAGAGCCGAGCGAATATAAGTTGGATTCTCAATTGGGTTATATTTCTTTGAATAGAAGATTAGACGATGGTGAAGTTCTTGCCGTGGCTTTTCAGTATACGGATCAAACCGGTGCGGTTTATCAAGTAGGGGAGTTTTCAAGTGATGGAATCAGTGCCCCTGATAACTTAGTGGTTAAATTATTGAGAAGTGAGGTTTTGTTTACAGCAGATCCTATTTGGAAGTTGATGATGAAGAATATTTATGCCTTGGGTGCCTTTGGGGTGACTCAAGATGGATTTCGTCTAGAACTTCTTTATAAAGATGATCAAACCGGTGTTCCAATTAATAGTTTGCAAAATGCTAATACTGCTGGAGTTTCAGACCGTACTTTGATGAACTTACTTCACACGGATCGCTTGGATCAAAACAGTTTTGTGCAAGAAGGTGGAGATGGAATTTTTGATTTCGTTCCTGGAGTAACTATTAATACAGAAAAGGGGTATTTGATGTTTCCTCAAACGGATCCTTTCGGATTTGATTTAGCTCAAGTTCTGGATGATCAAGATGATATATATGTCTTTACAGAGCTCTATGAACAAACCAAAGTCGATGCAGCAAATAATTATCAAAATAAAGATAAGTACTTAATTAAAGGATATTTCAAAGGGGATAGCCAAGGTGGAATATCCCTAGGAGCTTTTAATATTCCTAGAGGTTCTGTGGTGGTGACCTCAGGAGGAAGACAGTTGGTTGAAGGGGTAGATTATGTAGTTGATTATCAAATGGGGGAAGTTCAAATTATCAATCCGGCCATTGAAGCTAATGGGGCTCCGATTGACGTAGCCTTGGAAAACAATAACCTGTTTAATCAACAGACTAAATCCTTTATGGGACTGGATGTTCAGCATCAATTTAGTGATGATTTCTTAGTTGGGGCAACGATTTTGAGTGTGAATGAGAAACCATTAACCCAGAAAGTTGGGATTGGTTCAGAACCTATTAATAATACGGTCATTGGTTTCAATACAGCTTATGGTAGTGAAGTTCCTTTCTTGACCAATATGGTAAATAAGTTGCCGTTTGTCGATACTGAAGTTCCTTCAAATGTTTCGATTCGTGCAGATGTTGCCATTTTGAGGCCGGGAGTTTCAAAAGGTATTGAATTAAATGGAGAGCCTACCTCGTATATTGATGACTTTGAAGGAGCTCAGGTTCCCATTGATGTAGGAATTGCTTCTCAATGGTATACTTCGAGTACACCACAAGGGTTTAATTTTGGTGGGGATTTAGTGAATGATCCTCGTTCGAATTATCAAAGAGCTCGTTTAGCCTGGTATACGATTGATCAATTGTTTTATGGAAGTAGTTCATTGAGACCAGAAAATATTGATGCAGATGAGTTGTCAAGAGCAGAGGTAAGGAGGGTGAGTACTACTGAGCTTTTTCCAAACCAAGAATTAGACGCTACAGTATCTAATAATTTGAGAACTTTTGATATGGCCTATTTTCCTCAAGAAAGAGGAGCGTATAATTATGATTTGAATGTAGATGCTCAAGGTGATTTAATGAATCCAGAAGAGCGTTGGGGAGGTTTGATGAGACCATTGACAACCAATGACTTTGATCAAGCCAATGTAAGTTATATACAGTTTTGGATACAAGATCCTTATACCCAATATAGTATTACCGAGGAAGAAGGTCTTCCAAGCTCGGTAGATCCTAGTAATCCTGGAAATCAAGTTGGTGATTTGTATATTAACTTAGGTAATGTCTCTGAGGATGTTTTAAAAGATAATAGAAAAGGGTTTGAAAATGGACTTCCTGATAATGGGATAGATGATCAAGTGGATTATACGAATCTTGCACGTGTTTCGACCAAACAAGCGTTGCTTTATACCTTTGATGAAGATGACGCTACTAGGTTAAATCAAGATGTTGGATTTGATGGTTTGGATGATGAAAATGAAAAATTGAACTTCGGTGATAATGCCATCTTAGGAAGTGATCCTTCTTCAGACAATTATCAGTTTTATCGAGGTTCTGACCTAGATGCTATGGGAGCAACTTTGATTGATCGTTATCGTTATTATAATAATACCGAAGGAAACTCACCGACCTTATCGATGTCCCCAGAATCTTATTCCACAGCAGCCACTAATTTTCCCGATATAGAGGATATTAATAAGGATAATACCATGAATAGTGTGGAGGCCTATTTCCAGTATAAGGTTTCTATGAAGTCATCGGATTTACAGGTAGGGAAGAACTTTGTTGTTGATGAAAAAGAAGTGCCGGTAACCCTCCCCAATGGGGAGACCAAAACCTTTAGATGGTTACAGTTCAGAATCCCAGTAAGGGATCCATCATCTAAGGTGGGATCAATCAATGATTTTCATTCTATACGATTTATGCGAATGTTTATGACAGGGTTCAAGATGCCTGTGGTCTTGAGGTTTGCAAAGCTGGAGCTGGTAAGAGGAGATTGGAGAAGGTACCTTAAAACTATAGATCAGGATCCTCCTGTAGATTTAGATCCTGCAGAACAACGCATGTTTACTGAAGGAGTGGTTAATTTAGAAGAAAATGATACCCGAGTTCCAATCCCTTATGTAATGCCTCCTGGTATACAAAGAGAAAGTCTACAAGGTAGTGTTTATGTACTTCAACAAAATGAACAGTCAGTATCCTTGAAAGTTGAGGATTTACCTGCAGGTGAGACCAGAGCTTTATACAAGAATATGAGTTTAGATATGCGTATGTATAAAAAGCTGGATCTTTTTATACATGCAGAAGGGGTTCAAGGTCGTCCTTTGGTTGAAGATGATGAGTTGATTGCAGTGGTGAGAATAGGTAGTGATTTAACTGAGAATTATTACCAAATCGAACAACCTTTAAAAATTACCAGTTTCAATGCAGTTACTGCTGATGAAATTTGGCCGGAAGAAAATAATTTAGATGCTGTTCTAGCTCAATTGGCTCAGTTGAAATTAGAGCGATATCAGGCCTTTGATGGTGATTCAAATGAGTTATATCCCGCAGTGATTCCTGGGGAAGAGCCTGAGTTCAGAATTCGCGTTAAAGGAAATCCTAATTTAGGGAATATTCAAGCGGTTATGATGGGGGTACAGAACAATTCGAATATGCCCGTTAACGCTGAGTTGTGGTTTGATGAATTACGTCTCTCTGGATTTGAGAACGATGGAGGTTGGGCTGGAGTTCTTTCAGCTGACGCTAATTTAGCTGATTTTGCTGATCTTTCTTTGACTGCAGGGATAGAAACAACAGGTTTCGGTGGAGTAGAGGAATCACTTCAGGAACGTTCATTAGAGGATGTGAAGCAGTATGATTTCGTAACCAATATAAATTTAGGAATGTTAACTCCTAAGAAATGGGGACTGCAAATTCCTTTTAATTATGGAATGTCTGAAGAATTTAGAGACCCCAAGTATGATCAGCAATATCAGGATGTACTCTATAATGATGCGGCTGAAATCAACCCTAATTCTACTAATTCTAGATCCTATACTAAACGCAAGAATCTGAGTTTTATCAATGTGAAAAAGCAAAGGAATTTAGCTCCAGGAGAAGACCCTAAGTTTTACGATATTGAAAATTTCATGATGTCTTATTCTTTTAGTGAGATGAGTCATAGGGATTACAATATTGAGAGCGATATAGATCAGAACCTGAGAAGTTCTGCTAATTATACCTATACCAAGAGTCCGGATTTTATCAGTCCATTTAAAAACGTAGAGGCGTTTCAAAGCTCTTATTTGAAGTTTTTGAATGAGTTCAATTTTAATCCATTACCTACAACCATTGGTGTTAATGCTAATGTTCAAAGGAATTATACAGAACAACTCTCTAGGAATTTGATTCCTGATTTACCTCCAATGCCGACTTTAACCCAGCATAGATTCTTGTTCAATTGGGATTATAATATTGGTTATGATTTATCCCGTTCGTTGAGTGTTAATTTTAAAGCAGCGAATCATCATGTAAATGACAATCTTACGGGGGTTGAGGAAGTCGATATTTTTGATGAATTTTTTGTCGTTGGACGTCCAGATAATTACAGGCAAACTTTAAATGCTACTTATCAACTACCATTTGATAAGATTCCATTTCTTGACTTCGTTGGAGGGGCTTATTCCTATACGGCTGATTTTGATTGGCAAGCGAGTTCTCAGTCCTATGTGGATCAGATCGGAAATACCATTCAAAATGCAAATACCCACAGTTTGAGCACTGATTTGAATTTTAATAAGCTATACAAATCAATAGGATTAGAATCTCTTTTCTATCCTAAGCCTAAACGAAATACCGAAGGCCCTCAGGCCAAAAAAAGCATTAGCAGAAAACCTGAGTCGAGTGGTTTTAAAGATGGAGTATATGATGTTTTAACTATGGTTAAAAGAGCTAAAGTTTCTTATGCATCTAATAATGGTAGCTATATGCAAGGTTATATTCCAACGGTGGGCTTCTTAGGAAGGACTTCTTATAATAATGGATATGCACCAAGTTTAGGATTTGTCTTTGGATCTCAACAGGATATATTACAAGAAGCAGTTGCCCAAAATTGGATTGTATCTCGAGGTGAAGATGATCCTTATTATAACAAAGCCTATAATCAAACCGAATACACCAAGTTGGATTTCAATGCCAGTCTTAAACCTGTTAAGAATTTTGATATAGAGCTATTTGCTAATAGGATTTATGCGAAGAATGCTTCACAACAAGTTGATGTCATCGACGGGGTGTATAACGATGCAATACCACTTAATCAAATTGGAAATTTTTCCATTAGTTATATGATGATCGGTACTAGTGGTGATAGTACAGAATCTCTGTTTGAAACTTTTAGAAATAATAGAGAAATAATCTCTAAAAGATTGAGTGAGGAAAGTGGTTTACCTCAGGAAGGTTTCGGGCTGGATAGCCAGCAGGTAATGCTTCCGGCTTTTGTGGCTGCCTATTCGGGGAAAAGTGCTGAAGATGTGAATATGGAGGCTATTAAAGAGACTCCGATTCCCAATTGGAAAGTGACCTACCGTGGACTTATGAATCTCAAATGGTTTAAAGAAAACTTTTCGAATTTTACTTTAACCCACAATTATCAATCTTTTTATTCTATTGCAAATTTTAATGCGAATTTGAATTACGACAAGAGTAATCCTGCTCAAGTGGATGCTTCAGGGAATTACCTAAATGAGCTTAACTATACAAACTTGAGTTTAATTGAGGAATTTTCTCCTTTGATTAAAGTAGATATGAGAATGAAAAACTCTTTTTCTTTGAAAGGAGAAGTTCATACGGACCGGATGTTTACGATGAATTTTAATAATGAAACGACTACTGAGGTTGTAGGTCAAGAATACGTGGTTGGTCTAGGGTATAGGGTGAAGGACGTTGCTTTTAGAACAAAAGTGAATGGTCGCTCTAAACGCTTAATTGGGGACTTGAATTTACGTATGGACCTCTCTATGAGGAATAATTTAACGTTAATTAGGAGTATTGATTCACAAAATAATCAAATAACAGGTGGTCAAACATTATTTTCTTTTAAATTTGCGGCAGATTATGCTTTGACCAGAGCAATGCAAGCATCGTTTTATTACGATCATAATACCTCTAGATATGCATTATCAACGACTTATCCACGACAGAGTATTAACAGTGGTATAAGTTTAACATATAACTTAGGAAACTAAATTAAAATTATAAAATATGAATATTCCTGCTGAATTGAAGTACACAAAAGACCACGAATGGGTGGCTATCGAAGGAGATGTTGCTACAATTGGTATTACTGATTTTGCTCAAGGTGAACTTGGAGACATTGTTTATGTTGATGTTGATACTCTAGATGAAACTTTAGATATTGAAGAGGTATTCGGGTCTGTTGAAGCTGTAAAAACAGTTTCTGACTTGTTTATGCCTTTGTCTGGAGAGGTTATCGAGTTCAATGATGATTTAGAAGACGATCCGGAATTAGTGAATTCTGATGCATACGGAAAGGGATGGATGATTAAGATAAAAATGACTAATATAGAGGAAGTTTCCGATTTACTAGATGCTCAGGGGTATAAGGAGTTGGTTGGAGCCTAGTTCCTTATGGATTGCCTTGTTCGGAACCATTTGTGTGGTTGCTTTGAGTTTGACTAAAATAGGAGCTTATGTTCCTACACATGATGTCAACCACTTAGATAAGGTGATGCATTTCGGAGCTTATTTCGTTTTGACTGTCTTTTGGTTGTTTGCTCTTAAGAACGGTAGAAAACGATTTACAAGGAGTCTTTTAGTTGCACTTGGACTTGTTTTACTTGGCATAATTCTTGAGGTAATTCAAGGAGTATTTACATCATATCGAACATTTGATTGGTGGGATGCATTGGCGAATAGTCTTGGAGTTCTAGTAGCTGTTGGGCTTTATGCAATGAGAAGTGAAAAAAAATGGAACTCCTGCAAAAAAGACTTGGATAAGTCCTCATAAAATTATTAAATTAGCGAACGAAATAAATTATTTTCAGATGGAAGTTAAAAAGAAACCCAAAGCGAATTTGGAGAACTATTCTAAGGTGTTTATGCAGCTTGGTTTGGTTTTGGCCTTATTTGTGATTTATATCGCAATTGAGCACAAAACTTACGAGCGTACAATTAGCGACTTAGGAGAGTCAACATTGGTGATCGAGGAAGAAGAAGATATTCCAATTACGGAAAGAGTTGAGCCTCAGAAACCACCACCACCGCCACCACCACCAACACCGGAGGTGATTGAGGTAGTAGAAGATGAGAAAGAAGTTGAAGAAACTGTAATTGAATCTACTGAAACTGATGAGACAGAAGTTATCGAGCTTGAAGATATTGTCGAGATAGAAGAAGAAGAGGAGATTGAAGAAGATGTACCTTTTTCTATTATTGAGAATGTGCCGGTTTATCCTGGATGTGATAAAGGAGATAACGATGCTAAGCGTGCATGTTTGAATAAGAAGATTCAAAAGCATGTTAACCGTAAGTTTAATGCTGATTTAGCGGCGGATTTAGGTTTAGCACCTGGTAAGAAGAGAATTTTTGTGATGTTTAAGATTGATAAGGCAGGAAATGTTGTTGATATTAGAGCAAGAGCACCACATAAAAGGTTGGAAAAAGAAGCAGTTCGCGTTGTGACTTTGCTTCCGAAAATGCAGCCTGGACGTCAACGTGGAAAAGCAGTTGGTGTAAAGTACTCTTTACCAATTGTATTCAACGTAGAATAGTCCACAATTTACAATATTTAAAGCGTATTCATTTTTTGAATACGCTTTTTTTGTGCTTGATTTTAAGTGGTTTAAGTATGTATTTTTCGTATCTTTGTACTATTAAAATTAATGATTATGAATGTTGCAGATTATTTAGATTCAACCTACTTGAAAACTGCCGAGCAGGCTGGAATTTCTCAGGAACAAACTGAGCAAAATGTTAGAGATTTAGTATTAGAGGCGATTGAGAACAAGTTTAAACTTGTGATGATTCGTAAAGAATTCGTAGCCATGGCTAAAGAGATGATACTTGAGGCTGGTTCAGATGTATTAGTAGGAACTGTAATAGGTTTTCATGAAGGGACTTATTCGATTCAGTCTAAGTTGGATGAAGCTCAAGGAGCGATCAATGATGGTGTTGATGAGCTTGATTATGTGGTTAATTATACTGCTTTTAAGGAAGAGCAAATTAATTTAGTTAAGTCAGAGGTTTTTCAGTGTACTAAATTAGGATTAGATAATGCTAAGGTTGTGAAATGGATTATTGAAATTGCGGCTTTATCTAATGATGAAATTGAAATTATTACTGGACTTATTAGAGATGTAGTTCTAGAAAATTTTGGAGAAGAGCAGGCAGCTAATGTGTTTGTTAAGTCTTCTACAGGTTTTTATAAGACTGAGGGGGGATTGCCAAATGGAGCAACAGTAGAAGGAATTAAATTAATGATCGCTAATGCGGGGCCTTTGCCAGTTAAAGCTGCTGGAGGTGTACGAAATTTTGAGGGTGTTGATGAAATGATTAAATTAGGCGTAACAAGATTTGGTACTTCATCTGCTAAAGCCATCTATGATGGTAAAGAGGCATCTGGAGGCTATTAATTAATCCTTTATGCAAAATCAAGATTATTTTATACATAATACTGCTGTTGTGGACGGACCTTGCGAAATAGGTTCTGATACTAAAATATGGCATTTTTCACATATCATGAAGGACTGTTCTATCGGTCCTTCTTGTAATTTAGGGCAGAATGTTGTCGTCTCTCCAGGTGTGAAGCTTGGAAGAAACGTCAAGGTACAAAACAATGTGAGTATTTATACCGGTGTGGTTTGTGAAGATGATGTCTTCCTTGGTCCTTCTATGGTTTTTACCAATATTATAAACCCAAGAAGTGCTATTATACGCCGAGATCAATATCTTGAAACCCTGGTGAAAAAAGGTGCTAGCATTGGAGCGAATGCAACTGTTGTTTGTGGTAATACAATTGGTTCATATGCAATGATTGGTGCCGGAGCTGTAATAACGAAACCCGTATTTGACTATGCCTTGATGGTGGGAAACCCTGCACGGCAAATTGGATGGGTGAGTGAGTACGGGCATCGCCTTAATTTTGATGAGAATAATAGGGCCTTATGTCATGAGAGTTCTCAAGAATATGAACTAGTTAGCCCGAGTGAAGTAATTAAGCTATAAGATTTGTATAGATAGTAATATTTTCAACCCAACCAAACTCAACTAAACCAAATGAAAAATCTACCCTTAGTGTTGCTTGTTCTTAACATATGCGCGAATCTGGAAGCTCAAACAAAGCAAGAGGTTCGTTTTGATACCTTGTTTATGCCGGAGCACCATTCTAATTTACGTTTAACTTTTACGCATGAAATGTATTCTCAGTATGACTATTATATGGGACTTGATGAGAATGCACATACCGCTGTTAAGCCATATACTTATAAAGAGGTTCAGAAAAACCTAAACTTAGATGGAAGAATTAAATCACTTCAAAAGGACAAAAAGTCTTGGGTGGGCAGGAAGCTCTGGAATGAGCATTTGTTTACGGTGAAGGAAAAGGATTTTTGGTTTAGTGGTGATTTCACGGTAGACTTGTTCCTTGGAAAGGATAATTCTGAGGATATAGAGTATACCTATAATAATACTAGAATATTTCAAGTTCAAGGAGGGCTTGGATCTGACTTTAGTTTTTATACTTCCGTATTTGAGTCTCAGGCGCGTTATACAAGTTATCTGAATAAATGGGTATGGGATAATAAAGGAGCTGATTCTGGAGGACTCATTCCCGGAAGAGGTAAGGCTAGTGGTTTCGGGGAGGATGCCTATGACTATACAGTAGCTCAAGGGTATGTGGCCTATAGTCCAAGTAAGTTTTTTGATTTCCAACTAGGGAATGGAACAAATTTTATCGGAGAGGGTTATCGATCTTTACTATTATCTGATGCAGCTGCTCCTTATACTTATTTTAAGATCAATACTACTTTCTGGCGTTTTAGATATACAAATATCTGGATGTTTATGCGTGATATACGGAGGGTTGTTCAACCTGAATCAGGAAATTATGCTCGAAAATACGTGGCAGCACATTATTTGAGTTTTAATGTTACTAAAAATTGGAATATTGGGCTATATGAAGGGGTGATTTCCGCTGGAGAAAATGGGATGAATGCAGAGTTCTGGAATCCACTTCTCTTTTATACAGCAATTGAAAATATGAATGGTAGTGATGCAGGTAATTCCGTGATTGGTTTTAATAGTAAATGGGTTCCTCATAAAAAATGGCATTTATATGGTCAATTTATGTTTGATGAGTTTCGATTAAGTGAGATACAAGCTGGAAATGGCTGGTGGGCTAATAAATATGGGTTTCAGGTAGGTGCTAAGCATTTTGGTTTGTTTGGAATACCGAATTTGTTTGTTCAGGGAGAGTACAACTGGGTAAGACCTTATACTGGATCTCACGATGAGGTTATTCTGAATTATGGTCACTTCAATCAACCAATAGCTCATTTATGGGGCTCTAATTTTTGGGAGGCCGTGGGTATTTTGCGATATAATAAAGGAAGGTTCTTTATGAATTTAAAGGCTTCAGGAGGAGAGAAAGGATTTGATCCAAATGTGGAACAAAGTTATGGTGGAGATATTTATAAATCCTATAATGACTATGTTAATGAATATGGCAATTATGTTGGACAGGGAAATAAGGCTTTGGTTCTCAACGCGGATTTACAAACAGGTTATGTAGTGAACCCAGTTTTAAACTTAAGGTTGTTTGCTGGTTTTTCATACCGTAACTTTGAGGCGAGTCCATCGACTTATTATTTCGATAACGGAGAGACTTATTTTTTTCAAGTTGGATTGAAGTCGGACTTGTTTAATTGGAATGTAGATTTTTAAAAATATATGATTATGAGAAATGTAGTATTTATTACTTTATTGTTGATGAGTAGTGTGGGTTTTGCCCAACAAGGAGAACTTGTTGTTTTAGAAGGTTTGAACTTAAGTGAGGTGAAAAAAGTGTTGAGTGAAGATAAAGGTGTTGAGAAATTTGAAATAGATGGAAATACGCTTAAGTTTACTTTGAATAGAAGCCAATACAATTGGTTTAGTTCAAAACGAGTATCTCATCCTACTCGAATTGCAGTAGATTTGACTTTAGATTTTCTTGATGAAACTAAATGTAATGTTATTATTAGTGCTTTGAGATATTATAATATCGGAGATAAAAATAAAAAGCATACTTGGAAGGAAGTTAATTTAAAGCACCCGGGTGGAGATAATATTAATTTGAATAAGTTCTATACTTATTTAGAAGAGGAAGTGCTTTAAAGTATAAAGTGATAATTTATAGGAGGTCTACAGAGATGTAGGCCTTTTTTTGGATCAACATCAAAAGTTGGGGAGGAATTAATTTTAAGCATATAGTTTAGATAATCTGTACAGAAAAAAGGGGATGTCTTTTACTCCTCTAAACTGTCTTCTGAAGTCCTTGATCTTTGCATTAAAAGATTCCGCAGAAGCGTTGGTGCTTCGATTGATGAAGTAGTTTAAGATCTTATCATAATGATGATAAATAGTTCTTGAGATCACATGGAAAGATTCAAAATTAGCTTTTTCAACCTCCTGATACCACCTGGCTAATTCTAATCTTGCTGTATCTTTATTAGTACAAGAACTAAAGACAGCACTCAAGGATTGTGATAGTTTATAAGCCTGATAAATCCTCGGATAACGTTCAAATAGTAAAACAGCCCTTTCTGATTGGGAACTCGTCCATTTTGAAGGACTTTTAAACAGTAAATGTCTACTTCTTGCTAATAACTGTCGAACCGTATCTCCATTAGACAGAACTTCTGCTTGATAAGAATAACCTGTAATTTTAGACTCCTTCATCAGCTTATTCTCCTGACTGATAGCTTCCCAACGGTATTTAATACGCTGTTCTTGAACCGCTTCACTAGCCAACATTTGAACATGGA
>JBMYWH010000005.1:0-99615 GCA_049607205.1 Flavobacteriaceae bacterium
TCTCAGCCCAAGCTGCAGCATGTTTGTCTAACTTTACAGTTAAATAACGCATAACGCTATCATCTCTTCTGAACTCTAATTCAAAAGCAGAGATTGCATCTCCTGCTACTTTGTACTCAAATAAGTGATAAAATCCACTTTTTTTCTTTTGGATTGGATAAGCTAATTTTTTAAGCCCCCAGTCCTCTTTTGAAATCATTTCGGCACCTTTAGAAACCAAATAGTCCTCGAACTTTTGTACTGTTTCCTTTATCTGAGTTTCAGATAAAACGGGATTCAAAATGAAAACAGTTTCGTAATGATTCATAATAAATTAATTAAAAAGTTATTTTTCAAGAGTGCAAATTTACAAAATTATATACAACTAACAAGGCTTAAAGCATAATTTATCAATAAGCTTCTCTAGAAGTCAGCCAAGTACCTTGCTGATCGTAATTTCCAAATCCTATATCCATTCTGAAATTTAACTTAACTTCCTCAGATAATCGAAATCTAAAACCTAATCCTCCACCGTATTTCATATCCTTTGTTAAGGCTGTATGCTCTTGTCCCCAGGTATTCCCAAGGCCAAAAAAAGCGGTCATCCCAATACGCCACCAAATTTCTCTTCGATATTCAGCTTGTAATAACATCAGTTGCTTATCCATAAACCGATTGGGCTGGCCTATAGATCTCAATCGCTTCTTTCCTCCCAATTGATTAAGAGCATAAAATGGAACATCCCCTACCTTGTTATGATATAAATAGTTAAAAGCAAAAACATTCTTATCATTTGCTAAAGGAATAAAATAACGTAAATCAGTATAGAAATGTTGGTATTGATAGGTATTACCCATCCCTTGCATGTAGGTTGCAAAAGCAACAGTCCCAAAGAAACCTTTAGTAGGATAAACAATATCATCCCTGGAATCGTACTTGACTACGGGGCCTAAACCTACTGTATTTCCTCCTTGATAGCCTAGGACAGATTCATTCAAGGCATCTCCTTGAATTTTTTCAAAACTGTTATGTTGTAAATCGAAGCGAAGTCCAACAAACCAATTTTTATCAAGACCGTATGTGAACTCTCCATTTCCACCATAAATTGTATTGAAATAGGAGGAAATTTCTACAGGATCCAATTCATTTATTCCATAAAATGTATTAGGTGTATAGGTCAAATATCCAGTCATGAATAAATTCCAATTTCCAATACCAAAAAGAATTAAACTCAAATCAGCATCATACATTCCCTTGGTACTGATTTCAAAGGAAGGTATTAAACTCGTTGGTCTATTATAAGTACTACCTAATTTTTCTTTTGTGTTCTTCCAAGTGAAGATAGGCATTAAACCTACTGAAAGCCCCGTTTGTTCACTATAACCTCCAATGGGAAAAGTAACGACCGAAAACTTTTGACCTTCTATGGTCAAGAAGTCCATAACTTGCTCGGCCAAGTGAAATTCGCCACTTGTCAAGGTATCGTTCTTCTGTACTGTTTTATAATCCTCTTGAGCCCAAAGACTAGATGAAAAACTCAACATCGCCAAAACCAAAAAATACTTATAAGACCTAAATTTACCCATAGTTACTACTAAAAATAAACAAAAAAAGCCGATAGACATAGGCTATCGGCTCCTTTATTATTTATAAATCTAATTTCCTTTTGCGTAATCTTCAAGGAATTTTGCCAAACCTATATCCGTAAGGGGGTGGTTTAATAATCCTTTTATAGCACTCAATGGACCTGTCATTACATCAGAACCAATCTTCGCACAATCAATAATGTGCATCGTATGACGAATTGAAGCCGCTAAAATTTGTGTGTCAAAACCATAATTATCATAAATTAATCTGATCTCATTAATCAAATTAAGACCATCTGTAGAAATATCATCCAATCTTCCTAAAAAAGGAGATACATAGGTTGCTCCAGCTTTAGCAGCTAACAAAGCTTGACCGGCTGAAAACACTAAGGTTACATTGGTTTTAATTCCTTTAGAAGAAAAATACTTACAAGCCTTCACTCCATCTGCAGTCATAGGAATCTTCACTACTACCTGAGGATCAAGAGCAGATAAAGCCAGTCCTTCTTCAATCATTCCTTCAAAATCTGTTGAAATAACTTCTGCACTAACATCTCCATCTACTAAATCAATGATAGCTTTATAATGGTTGATAATATTCTCGGCACCTGTAATTCCTTCTTTTGCCATTAATGAAGGATTTGTAGTTACACCATCTAAAATACCCATAGCTTGAGCTTCTTTGATCTGATCTAAATTAGCGGTGTCGATAAAAAATTTCATGTGAATTCAGTTTAATATTTGAAACAAATATACATTTAAATAAAAGAAACCAAAAAAGAAATAAAGGAGAAAATGCTTGACTAAAAAGCAAAAAAAATGGCAAGCGATCTACATCACACTGCTACAACCAAGTACCCTTGCTGCGTTCCCGCCCTGGGGGATTCCGAGGGAGCTAGTTGTGTAGGACTTGCCGCTGCAAATATAGAAACTTTATTAAGATACAATCAAGGAAATGACATATTTTTTTTTCTATATTTGAACTAGAAAAATAAGTTGCTTAATTTCAAACTTTTATTGTAACAATTTAAAAGAAGAAGCTACTCATAAAAAAAAACTTAACCAAACATCTATTATTATGGAAAACCAAACTACTTCTGCTTCATCGATCATGATGACTTATGGACTTTATTCAGGTCTAGCTGCAATACTATTAAGTGTAACGGTATATGCTATGGGATTGCATTACGACCCGCCATTTTGGGTATCGATCATTAATATTTTAATTTCTGCAGCCTTAATCTTTATGGGTGAGAAGGCATTTAGATCGTCTAATGGAGGCTATTTAACTTTTGGTGAAGGTCTTAAGGTCGGAATGGGTATATCTGTAGTAGGTGGTATTATTGCGATCATCTATCAGCAAATCTTCATGAATTTTATTGAACCTGATTTCATGACAAACATGATGGAGATCACACGTCAGAAATTAGTGGAGCAAAACATGAGTTCTGAACAAATTGATCAGGCCATGGAAATGTCTCAAAAATTCTCTGGTCCAGCGATGCAAATAGCTTTCGGAATCATCGGCATATTATTCTTTGGGTTTATTATATCTTTATTAGTAACTTTGGGACTTAAGAAAAATCCAGAGATCGATGAAGCTCTGTAATAAAGCATAAAACTATGAACATATCGGTAGTCATTCCTTTACTTAATGAAAGTGAATCTTTACCTGAATTATACGATTGGATTGCATCAGTGATGCAGTCCAATCGCTTTTTATACGAAGTTATATTTGTAGACGACGGTTCTACAGATGCTTCTTGGAGTATCATAGAAAAACTCTCAGAGCAACATAGCGAAGTAAAAGGAATACGGTTTTCTAGAAACTTCGGTAAGTCTCAGGCTCTTCATGCTGGATTTGCTAAAGCACAGGGTGATGTGGTGATTACCATGGACGCCGATTTACAAGACAGTCCGGATGAAATTCCAGAATTGTATGAGATGGTATCCGTTCAAGGCTACGATCTTGTATCGGGATGGAAACAAAAACGCTACGATTCTAAGATTCGTAAAAACATTCCTTCTAAGCTCTTTAATTGGGCCGCTAGAAAAGCCTCTTCTCTAGAGCTTAATGATTTCAATTGTGGATTAAAAGCCTATAAAAACGAGGTGGTTAAGAATATCAATGTCTATGGAGAAATGCATAGATATATCCCAGTACTGGCAAAAAATGCGGGATTCAATCACATCGGTGAAAAAGTAGTGCAGCATCAAGCTCGTAAATATGGAGAAACTAAATTCGGTATTGATCGCTTTATTAATGGCTTCTTAGACCTAATTACGATTTCTTTTATTTCAAAATTTGGGAAAAGGCCTATGCATCTATTTGGAGGGCTCGGCTCGATCATGTTCTTGATCGGCTTGATACTTGCCTCTTATATAGGTATAAAGAAACTTTTTTATGTTTTCTATTTGCAAATAGAAGCTCCGCTGGTAACTAGCAGCGCTTGGTTCTATATCTCTTTGACCTCTATGGTGATAGGTTCTCAATTGTTTATTGCGGGCTTCTTAGGGGAACTTATTTTGAAGAGTCAAGAAAGAGAGCAGCGATATTATATAAACAAAGAAGTATAATACTTGATTATTTTGTAATTTTACAATCCAAAAATTAAAATATGATTTCAGAAGATATAAAACAAGCAGCACAGGCTTGGATGACTCCTACTTTTGATCAAGATACACAAAGTGAGATCAAAGAACTCTTAGAAAACGATGAAGATCAATTGACGGAGAGATTTTATAAAAATCTTGAATTCGGAACTGGAGGAATGAGAGGTGTCATGGGGGCTGGTACGAACCGTATCAACAAATATACACTTGGAAAAGCCACTCAAGGACTTTCAAATTACTTAAAACAAACTCACGGAGATAAAACCTTAAAAGTAGCCATCGGTTATGATTGTAGAAACAATTCAGATACGCTTGCTAAATTAGTAGCAGATGTTTTTACTGCAAATGGTATTAAGGTCTACTTATTTGAAGAATTGAGACCTACTCCAGAATTGTCTTTTGCCGTAAGGCATTTCGGATGTGATGCAGGTATTGTACTTACTGCATCTCATAATCCACCTGAATATAATGGATACAAAGTATATTGGAATGATGGAGGCCAAATCGTCCCTCCTGAGGACCATGAAATTATTGCTGAAGTAAATCGTTTAGGATTTGATCAAATTAAGTTTGATGGAAATGACAACTTAATTACTTATATCGGAAAGGATGTAGATCGTGAGTTTATAAAAGGCTCTATTGAGAATACCTTAGGAGATGTAAAAGGGAGAGATCAACTTAAGGTTGTCTTTACTTCTATTCATGGAACTTCTATTAAATTGATTCCGGATACTTTAGCTCAAGCAGGATATTCTGATGTTCATATTGTTGAAGAGCAAAGAGAACCAGATGGAACCTTCCCTACTGTTGTCTCACCCAACCCAGAAGAACCAGAGGCCCTTTCTATGGCGGTAGCCTTAGCTAATGACATAGATGCAGATATTGTTTTAGGAACAGATCCTGATTCCGATCGTATTGGTGTTGCTGTTAGAAATATGCAAGGGGAAATGATTCTATTAAACGGGAATCAAACTATGGCAATGATGACTGACTTTTTAGTAAAGAAGTGGGTTCAAGAAGGTCGTGTAAATGGAAATCAATTTGTAGGATCTACAATTGTATCTACCAACTTAGTAGACCGTATTTGTGAAGCTCAAAATGTACAAATCAAAATTGGATTGACTGGATTTAAATGGATCGCAAAAATGATTCGTGATTATAAAGATCTTGATTTCATCGGTGGTGGTGAAGAAAGTTTTGGATATATGGTAGGTGATTTTGTAAGAGATAAAGACGCAGTTAGTGCAGGACTTTTAGCTTGTGAAATTGCGGCAGATGCAAAGTCTAAAGGAAGTTCATTCTACGAAGAACTGCTTAAGGTATATACGGAACATGGATTTTACAAAGAACACCTAATTGCTTTAGTCAAAAAAGGCATGGACGGAGCGCAATTGATCGCTGACATGATGGTGGAACTTAGAAATAATCCTTTGGAGTCTATCGATGGATCCAAGGTGGCTAGAATTTGTGACTATCAAAGTGGTGTAGAAAAAAACATGCTTACGGGTGAAGAAACCCAAATTGATATTCCTAAGTCGAACGTATTGATTTACCATACCGAAGATGGCTCAAAAATTGCAGCAAGACCTTCTGGTACAGAACCTAAAATTAAATTCTATTTTAGTGTAAATGCACCATTAGCAACAATTGAAGAAGCTTCAAAAGTTGAAGCAGAATTGGATGCAAAGATTGAGAGAATAATAGAACAAATGAAATTAAACTAATGAGTAATTTCAGAAGAATAATGACTTATGCCAGGCCGTATCGCAAATACGCCTGGCTTAATGTTTTAAGCAATATACTTTATGCCTTGTTTAACGTACTCTCTGTATTAGGATTTATTCCCGTACTCGGAATACTTTTCGGACAAGAAGCAAAAATATACGAGAAGCCAGTCTACACAGGTATGTCTAATCTTTATGATTTTCTAGAATCTAGTTTAAATTATAAAGTCACTTCAATTATGGACACTGAAGGAATTGATTCAGCTTTGTTGTTTATTTGTTTATTGTCTTTTAGTTTATTCTTTTTCAAAAACCTCTTTCGTTATGGAGCCTCTTTTTTTCTTGCCTACCTTAGAAATGGAGTAATCAAGGATTTAAGAGATGCATTATACGCAAAGATTGTCAGTCTACCTCTATCCTACTATTCTGAGAAGAAAAAAGGAGATGTGATGTCTCGGATGACTTCTGATGTGCAAGAAGTACAAACATCTTACTTAAACTCCTTAGAAGCAATTGTTAGAGAACCTTTGACCATAGTACTGACTCTGGCCTCAATGTTTGCCATTAGCCCGCAATTAACCCTTTTTGTATTTATATTGCTTCCCGTTTCTGGAACAATAATATCTGCAATATCAAAGCGCTTAAAAGCTCAATCTAAACTGGCTCAGGAGGAAACAGGAAATTTTGTGTCATTTTTAGAGGAAACATTAACAGGACTACGAATTATTAAGGCCTTTCACGCAGAAAAGAATTTAGAAGATAAGTTTACAGATTCTACTAGTAGATTTTCTAAATTAATGACAAGTGTTATCCACAGAAGAGCTATGGCCTCTCCTATGAGTGAATTTCTAGGATCTGCGACTATTATTACTATTTTGTGGTTTGGTGGTCGATTGGTTTTGGGCACGGAAAGTGACATGACACCTCAAGAATTCTTCGGGTATATTGGATTGTTTTACCTGGTTCTTAATCCCGCTAAAGCCTTATCTACGGCCTTTTATAGTATCCAAAAGGGAAATGCCTCTGCCGAACGTATTTTAGAGGTTATGGATACGGACAACCCGATTAAAGAAAAGAAAAATCCAGTTGTTAAATCTGACTTTGAATCTGCTATCTCATTTAATAAGGTAAGTTTCAAATATGATGAAGAAGTGGTTATCAAAGACTTCAATTTAAGCCTTGAAAAGGGCAATACAATTGCCTTAGTCGGTCAATCTGGAAGTGGTAAATCTACACTAGCTAATTTGATCACTAGATTCTATGATGTTACTGAAGGTAGCATAGAAATTGATCAAGTTAACATTAAAGACCTAGAGACTAAATCTCTTAGAAACCTAATGGGTATAGTAACTCAAGATTCTATACTTTTCAATGATACAGTTGCGAATAATATTTGTCTGGGAACCGAAAATGCAAGTGAAGAACAGATAATTGAAGCGGCAAAAATTGCAAATGCTCACGAATTTATTATAAACCTTCCACAAGGATATGCCACTAATATTGGAGATAGTGGTAATAAACTTTCAGGTGGACAGAAACAACGCCTATCCATAGCAAGAGCTGTTCTTAAGAATCCTCCTATCATGATTCTAGATGAGGCTACTTCTGCTCTAGACACTGAATCTGAAAATTTAGTGCAGACTGCTTTAGATAATATGATGCAACACAGAACCTCTCTGGTTATTGCTCATAGGCTTTCGACCATTCAAAAAGCAGACCTTATTGTGGTGATGCAAAAAGGAGAGATTGTAGAACAAGGAAAACATGAAGAACTTATAGCAAAACAAGGAGAGTATTATAAGCTTGTAACCATGCAATCTTTATAAATTATAGGTATATAAAAAAAAGCCCATCCTTTTCAGGATGGGCTTTTCTATTTTCATATCTAATTAGTATCCATTGTTCTGAACAACATTAGAGTTGGCATCAATCTCACTTTGAGAAATTGGAAGACTGAATCTATAGTCACCAGAAACTACTGTCGCCGGAAAGTTTTGATTAGGATCAATCTTTTCGATATTCTGACCAGACCTTGCTAAATCATCGAATCTAAACCCTTCAAAGATAAATTCACGTCTGCGTTCCAATGCTAAACTGGCCGCGTCAATTTCAGTATATTCTGCAATACCTCTTTCTCTGATCACCTCATTAAGAGCAGCTAAAGCATCACTATTTCGTCCCTTGTTTAACAAAGCTTCAGAATAGTTAAAGAGAATCTCCTCAAATCTCAATAAACCAACATTATCAGTACCTTGAGAAGAAGGATATTTCTTTAAGTTTCTCAACTTAGTTTGATTAGAATCAAAGCTCTCATAACCGATTACTTCTGCTCTAATATCTCCTGACTCATAAAGGTTTTCAACGTTAGTCAACACTTGAATATCACCATAACTTCTTCCTCTATAAATAGAACCAAGACTATTACTTCCAGGATAATCACTTTCACTAAAAGCAAGTTCAAAAATACTATTATCTGCAGCATCTTCAGCAAAAGAACTAATGTAATCAGTTGCCGGGATTACATGAAACTTAGATGATTCAATAACATCTTCAGAAGCCTCAATTACACGATCCCAATCACCAAAATAAGTGGCAATTTTTGATTCTAAGGCCTTAGCAGCAACCTTATTTGGCTGTTCTAAAGAACTGTCTTCGTACGCATCCTGCATCAAAACATAGGCTTGTTCTAAATCTGCGTATAAATCTGCCTTATTTTCTTCAATAGTTCCTCTTACAGGATACATTTCTTCTACAATATTTTCGTAGAAAAAGTCTTTAACATAAGGTACCCCTAAATCACCTTGTGAGTAAGTCTGTCCATAATTTCTAATCAAATCATAGTGTGCAAAGGCTCTTAGCATCAATGCTTGACCTTGAATATGTTTCCCATAATCTTGATCTCCTTCTAGGCTTTCTAAGTCTGTGGTTAAAATAAAATTACAAGAAGAGATCACTTTATAAGCAATGTCCCAAACACCTTCTGACTGAGCGGGTAAATAAGTCATCTGAGCTACGGAGAGAAAACGACCTGAATTTCCGTTTGCAAAAACATTATCACTTCTAAGTTCACCATTGATTATGAAATCTCTTCCATAATATTCTACTGAAGTCATACGATCCAAGGCTCCAAACAATAGTCCTTGTAATTCATTTACTTGAGTAATACTTCCTTCAGTAGGTTTCTGTTGTCCTAAAGTAGGATCTAAATCATCAGTTGTACAAGAACCAAGTGCAAGTACCATGCTCAAAAGAGCTACTATATATATATTCTTTAATTTCATGTCTTAAAATGTTACGTTTAACCCTAAACTATACGTTTTAGCAGGAGGAGTGTTTAATTCAACAAAACCGGTAGCAGCAACCTCTGGATCATATAACAAATCGTCATCTTTTACCCATGTATAAAGGTTTGTACCTTTTGCAAAAATTCTCAATCCATCCAAATGCAATTTATTCGCAAATACAGAATCGAAATCATACCCTACTGTCAAGTCTTTTAAACGGAAATAATCTCCTTCATGCAGATATCTGGTTGAAGCTGTATATGGATCTACACCAGCTGAAACTGCAGGAACATTAGTTACATCTCCTGGCTGTTGCCATCTATCCAAAGCATCATTTGATGTGTTGTAGTACTGAAGACCATAAGCATCTGTTGTATGTATATAAGAAGCCCACCCTTCATAAATCATATTTCCTCCAGAATAAGACCCAACGGCATTAAGGAAAAATCCTTTATATTCCATATGTAAGTTCATACCTGCTGTAATTGTAGGAAGCGCAGAGGCACCTTGATAAGCTCTTTGAGCCTCACCAATATTAGTGGTTGTTTCTCCATCAACACCGTTCACATAATAAAGCGCTTGTCCAGTCTGAGTGTCTACTCCAGCATATTTGATCATATACCATTCCCAAGCAGCATGACCTGAAGCCACTTTACGCGTACCAGTTGTAATTTCAATTTCATTTCCATTAACATCGGTCGCTAGCGCCAAAACCTCATTCTTGTTGTGAGCAACATTTCCACCAATACTCATATTGAAATCCTCACTTCGAATTAAATCATAATTCAATTCAAATTCCACTCCTTTATTAGCCATAGTACCAATGTTTTGCATTTGGTAGTCATAACCAGATGTACCTGAAAGTGGCACCTCTTGTAATAAATCATCAGATACTCTTTGATAGATACTCAACCCTCCACTTAAACGGTCAAGCATTCTAAAATCTAGACCGGCGTCAAAACTCTTTGAAGTCTCCCATGTCAAATCACCATTTCCGAAATCTGAAGGATAAAAAGCAGAACCATCTTGATAGTTTCCTTCAAAATCAATCAAAGCTTGATATTGATTTAAAGGAATTCCAGCATTACCTGAAACACCATAAGAACTTCTTAACTTTAACTGATCGATGAAGCTTACATCACTCATAAATTCTTCATTATGTATGTTCCAAGCTGCACCTGCTGACCAGAAATTACCCCAACGATTCTCTGAAGGGAACCTTGAATTTCCTTCACGTCTATAGGTCGCATTCGCTACAAATCTTGAATCAAAATTATAACTTACCATACCTAAATAAGAAGCGATTGCCCAATCGTTATAGTTTGAAGAAGCATCTTCTACTTTACCAGCAGAATCGATCTGATGTAAACCATCCATAGGGAAATCTGAAGCAGAACCTGCTAAGAAATAAGAATAATTAGATTGGTATTCTTGTAAGAAAGTCACATCAAATACATGTACATCTTGAATATCAAACTTATAATTTAATCTATTCTGTATTGTGTAATTTGTAGTTCTCTCCACACTTTGATAGGCATAACCATTAAGACCTCCATCGTCAGCTGAATAAGAACCATGATGTCTGTTTCCATAGAAATCATAAGCATTCACTCTATAATCAATATTAAAACGCGTTGAAAAACTTAGGCCTTCAACTGGAATATCGTAATCTAAAGAGTTATTAGAAATAAAACGTGTAAACGAGTTATGGTTAATATCTTCTTGAGAAGTCCATAAAGGGTTGTATAAACTTGTTTGAGTTTCAATCTCATCAATATTGATACTACCATCAGGATTATAAGGCTGAACCAAAGGAGACATAAAGTATTTTGCAGTACGAGGACTGTCAAAATAAGCACTCTGCTCTGCAATTCCATCTTGCTGGGTATCAGAAACCATATTTCTTGTGTTCAAAGTAATACGATCCGTAAGTTCAGTAGTAAAGTTCAAATTTGCCGAAATACGGTCGAAATCTGCACCGATTACCGTAGCTTCTTGTCCATAATATCCAACAGAAGCATAAAAGTTAGATTTCTCTGTTCCTCCACTTGCTGAGAAATTGTATTCTTGAGAAACTGCATTTTCATTGGTCATGGCCTCATCCCAGTTACCCTCAGGTCTTCCAGCGGCATTCCAATCTAAATATTGTGTCCCAAATGAAGCAGTGTTTGATTCATAAAATTTTCTCCATTGGTTATAATCAAATCCCTGGCCGTCTCCATATGAATTATACAGTGATTCGTAAAAAAGTAATTCTCTCTCTTCAGCAGTAAGCATTTCAGGACCATTAAGAGCATCATTTGAAAAACCACTCGTTGCATTAAAACTGAATTTAGTTTTTCCTGTATTTCCGCTCTTAGTCGTAATAACAATAACTCCATTTGCCCCACGTGCACCGTAAGCTGAAGTCGCAGAAGCATCTTTCAATACAGTCATACTCGCGATGTCATTAGGATTCAAACTAGAAAGTACAGATAAAGAACTACTCGCTGAATCTCCACCAACATTTCCACTAGTTACAGGAACTCCATCAATTACATAAAGTGGTTCATTATCCGCAGTAATAGAACTCGCTCCACGAATTCTAATATTTGAAACCGATCCAGGAGTACCTGAACTAGAACTAATATTAAGTCCGGCTACTTTACCTTGTAAAACTTGGTCTACAGAGGCCACTGGAATCTGTGCTATTTGGTCTGAGTCAACCTGAACAGAAGACCCTGTAAGTTCACTTTTCTTCTTAGAACCATATCCCATGATAACCACCTCTTCTAATTGGTTATCTCCTTCCATAATTAGGGAAATATCTGTAATAGGCCCTAAAGTATATTCTTGTGACTTCATCCCTACATATGAGATTTGTATCACATCTCCCTCTTTAGCTTTAATGCTAAAAAGTCCATCAAAATCAGTTTGAGTCCCCGTTGAGGTTCCTTTAATTACGATGTTTACCCCTGGTAAGGGTCCTGTTTCATCTGAGACATCCCCAGAATAAACGAGTTCTTGTGCAGTAGTTAGCTGCCCCACCAACAGGAATAATCCTGCGAACATTAGTTTTAACTTCATTGTCATTCTTTCATTTAAAATTCGAAATGCAAAAATGACAAAAAGATCAAGCTAAGCTTAATTAAAAACGCTAAAAAACCTTAATTATTATTTAAAAAAATTAGTTTTTTTGTTAATTTAATACTTGTTTAACAATTTTAACAAAGTATGATTGAATATTTCATATTATTAAAAACATAAAAAAAACAGCCAAAAGGCTGTTTTTAATTATTAAAAATGTGAATTATTTCAATTTTAATCCGAGCTTTTCTCCCTCAATAATCATCAACTTATGGGCAGCATCGTAGTCATTTGGTATTTCGCCTTCTAGAATGGCCTCTTTTATTTTCTCTTTTATTCGTCCAATTTCTGGTCCAGGTTTAAGCTCAAAAGAATTCATGATAATTTCTCCCGTGATTGGAGGTTGAAAATTTCTCACATGGTCACGCTCCTCTATTTCTTTAATTTTATCTCGAACTAATTTAAAGTTGTTGTGATATCTTTTAAATTTAACCGGATTCTTAGTGGTAATATCTGCTTCACAAAGTAACATGAGATTGTCTACATCATCTCCGGCGTCAAAGACCAAACGCCTCACCGCAGAATCTGTTACATTACTCGCTAATACAATTGGTCTAGAGCTCAAGAAGACCATTTTTTGAACCAATTTCATTTTGTTATTCAATGGCATTTTTAAGCGTTTAAACAACTTGTATACCATTTTTGATCCTACGAATTCATGTCCGTGAAAGGTCCAGCCCGTTCCCTTAATAAATTTCTTAGTTGGTGCCTTTCCAATATCGTGTAAAAGCGCAGCCCAACGCATCCATAGATCATCTGATGTTTCTGCAATATTATCCACAACCTCTAAAGTGTGATAAAAATTATTCTTATGAGACTGTCCTTCGATATCTTCAACAACTTCTAAAGCTGTTAATTCAGGTAAGATGTATTCTAATAAACCAGAATCATATAATAATTTGAAGCCTATAGAGGGTTTAGGCGAAGCTAAAATCTTATTCAACTCTTCTACAATACGCTCTTTTGTGATGATGCTTATACGGTCCTTTTGGTCCTTAATGGCCTGAAAAGATTTTGGCTCAATAGTGAAATTGAGCTGACAAGCAAATCGAATTGCACGAAGCATGCGAAGTGGATCATCACTATAGGTAATATACGGATCTAATGGAGTTCTAATAATTCCATTGTTTAAATCCTCAATCCCCATAAATGGGTCCAATAATTCTCCGAAATTATCCTTTGATAAACTCAAAGCTAAGGCATTAATTGTAAAGTCCCTCCTATTTTGATCCTCTTCAAGAGTTCCAGGACTCACAGAAGGATTACGGGAATCTTCGGAATATGATTCTTTTCGAGCACCAACGAATTCAAGTTCTATATCTTGAAATCTTAGCATTGCAGTACCATAAGTCTTAAAAATCTTAACTTTAGGTTTGTTGGGTAAAACTTCACCAACTTTCTGAGCTAAGTCGATACCATTACCTACTGCAACAATATCAATATCTTTTGCTTTTCCTCTCTTTAGAATTGCATCTCTAACAAAACCTCCAATAACATAAGCCTCTAAACCTGTTTCTTCTACAGCCTTACTTATGTACGTAAAAACCGAATGACTCAAAGCCTGCTCTATTTCTTTCTTCATGATTATTCTCGTAAAACCTCTATGCTTCCATCATCATTGTAAATGACAATTTTAGAAGACTGAGTATTTTCTTGTTCAGGCTGCAAATTTAGAACATAATTGACCTTCTCCAAAATAACGGGGCTTATTTCTTTAAAGCTCCTAGGGGTAGCGTTACCACTGATGTTTGCCGAAGTCGAGACGATAGGAGCACCGAATTCTCGAATCATTTCTTGACAAAATCGGTCTTGTACGATACGAATAGCAATGCTCCCATTGGTAGCAATTGTGTTATTTGCAAAGCCTTTAGGATGGCCATAAACCACCGAAGTAGGTCGGCTTTGCTTGTTCAAAAATTCTTTTAAGCCCTTGGGGATACGCTCCAAATAATCCTCAAGCATTTCAAAATCACTAACCAATACAATTAAACTCTTAGAGTCTGGGCGGTTCTTGAGTCTATAGATTTTTTCCACAGCTACAGAGTCTCTGGCATCACATCCTAAACCCCAAACCGTATCGGTAGGATATAGAATCGTTCCTTGAGAACGAAGTATATTTATTGCTTCTTTCCTAATATGCTCTGTATTTTTCATTAATTTTGCTTTTTATTTTCAAAGTTACTAAAATATGGGTAGAATTATGGCCTTTGACTACGGTCTCAAACGCTGTGGAATTGCGATTACAGATGAATTGCAACTCATTGCTTCTGGTTTACAAACGGTTGATACACCTAAAGTGTTCAGCTTTTTACACGACTATTTAAAGCATGAAAAAGTGGAGCTCTTCGTTGTTGGATTGCCTACGCAAATGAATGGGCAACCGAGTGAATCTACACATATCATAGAACACTTTGTGACTCAGTTGGAAAGCACCTATGGGAATATTCCAATACATAGGGTTGATGAAAGATTTACTTCAAAAATGGCCTTTGATGCCATGCTAGTAGGAGGTCTTTCAAAAAAGAAAAGACAAAATAAAGCCCTAGTGGACGAAATTAGTGCCACTTTAATCTTGCAAAACTATTTAGCAAGTCAATCATAGATTGACAAAACTTTGTACTTTTGCATCAAAATTTGAAATTATGATTTTACCGATTGTTGCCTATGGAGATCCTGTGTTGAGAAAAATGGGCGAAGATATTGATCAGAATTATCCTGATTTATCCCAGCTTATTGAAAACATGTGGGAAACCATGTACAAGGCGCACGGAGTGGGCTTAGCTGCACCACAAATTGGAAAAGCAATTCGTTTGTTCGTTATAGATGCATCACCATTTGCAGACGATGAAGAGTTGACTGAGGAAGAAAAGATAGAGTTACAAAACTTTAAAAAGGTTTTCATTAATGCCGAAATCATTGAAGAATCGGGTGATGAATGGGCCTTTTCTGAAGGTTGTTTAAGTATTCCTGGAATCAATGAAGATGTCTTTAGATCGGAGTTTGTGAAGATTAAATATTTAGATGAAAACTTCCAACAGCATACTGAAGTTCTAAGTGGATTAGCTGCTCGCGTTTTTCAACATGAATATGACCATATTGACGGGGTTCTATTCACTGATTTGTTATCAGGATTAAAAAAGAGATTAATTAAAAAGAAATTAGAAAATATAACAAAAGGAAATGTAAATGCAGAGTATAGAATGCGTTTCCCTAAACTTAAAAAGAAATAATTATGACTATAGATAAAATCATTTCAGTAACAGGTAAACCAGGTTTATTTGAAATCGTAGCGCAGTCTAAAGGAGGATTTATTGTTGAATCATTAGAGGATAAAAAGAGATTCCCTATTACGGCTTCTCACAATGTAAGTATCCTAAACGATATCGCTATATACACTTATGATGAAGAAATTCCTCTACGTGAAGTTTTTCTGAGTATCAACGAAAAAGAAGGTGGAAAAGAAGCTTTAAGTCATAAATCTTCTAATAAAGACCTGCATAATTTCTTTTTAGAAATTTTACCTGAATACGATCAGGAGAGAGTTTATGCTTCTAATATCAAGAAGGTAGTACAGTGGTATAATATTTTAGTTAAAAATGGATTTGACTTTAGTAGTATATCAGAGGAAAATTCTGAAGAAGAGGTAGCTCAATAAATATATGGATTTAAACGCTTCTTCTAAAGCTTCTGAACTTAGAGCGATTGAACGCTTACTTATCATTATGGATGAGCTTAGAGCTGAATGTCCTTGGGATAAAAAACAAACTTTTGAAAGTTTGCGTCATCTCACTATTGAAGAAACTTATGAGCTTGCTGATGCCATATTAGATCGCGACTTAGTTGAAATAAATAAAGAGTTAGGAGATCTATTATTACATATAATCTTCTATGCTAAAATCGGTTCGGAAACTGGAGATTTTGACATGAGTACGATCGCTAACGATATCTGTGAGAAACTCATACATCGCCATCCTCATATTTATGCTGATGTAAAAGTTAAAGATCAAGAAGAAGTAAAGAGAAATTGGGAAGCGTTAAAGTTAAAAGAAGGACGAAGCTCTGTTTTAGAAGGTGTTCCTAAAAGTCTTCCTGCCCTTGTCAAAGCAAGTAGAATTCAGGAAAAAGCAGCAGGCGTTGGATTTGACTGGGATAATCGTTTGCAAGTTTTTGAAAAAGTAAAGGAGGAAATTCAAGAATTAGAAGAGGAAATAAAAAAGGGAGACACTAAAAATATAGAAGCTGAATTCGGTGATGTTCTTTTTTCACTGGTGAATTATGCTCGTTATATAAATGTCAATCCTGAAACTGCTTTGGAACGAACTAATAAAAAATTCATTGCTAGGTTTAAGCATATGGAGCTAGAAATGAAGAATCAAGGACTTAGTTTTAATGATTTGAATTTAGAACAAATGGATGTCTTTTGGGAGGGCGCCAAGAAAGCTCTTAAGAATTAAAAAAAGCCACAACAATTCGTTGTGGCTTTTTTTTGTAAACTTAATTGGCTTTAATAATGATATCTAACAAAGGCTTCCATAGCAGCATATCGGGCTAGACCTAACAGATCATATAAATCCGCCGTTTCTCTATTGCGATCCTCTGCCCTTTGCCAGAACTCTCTTGCATCAGACCCCTGGAATACCACACCATCTTTTTGAGATTGGTGCTTAAAAATACTGTGTCTCTTTTGTAAAACCTGTTTTGGAGACATAGGTACGGCCATTTCAATTTCTTCCATCGACCACTCTTGCCAAGCACCGCGGTATAACCATACCCAACAATCGTTCATATAAGATTGACCTTTTAACTGCTCTAAGGCCATAAATATACCATCTAAACAGACCTTATGCGTTCCGTGCGGATCTGCAAGGTCACCCGCTGCATATACTTGATGAGGCTTAATAATAGAAATTAAATCCTTTATAAGGTCAACATCAATCTGGGAAATTGGTTTCTTTTCTATAGTTCCTGTTTCATAAAAAGGTAAATCCATAAAATGAATATTCTCATTTCCTAAACCTACATAATGACAAGCCGCTCTAGCTTCACTTCTACGAATAAGTCCTTTAACATATCTTACTTCTTCAATATCAACATCAGAAGATTTCTTCTTATCTATAAAATTAATTGCCTTTTGATAAATTTTATGCGCCTCATTGGATCCTATGTCAAATTTCGCGTTGAAATCAGTCACGAAATCTGTAAACCTCAATGCCTCTTCATCAGAAACAGCAATATTACCTGAAGTCATATAAGCTACATGAACCTCATGCCCCTGGTCAACCAAACGTTGGAAGGTTCCTCCCATTGAAATTACATCATCGTCAGGATGTGGAGAGAATAGCAAAACTCTCTTTTTTTCTGGGTTCGCTCTTTCGGGTCTCTTGGTATCGTCCGAATTTGGTTTACCTCCTGGCCATCCAGTAATCGTATTTTGAAGTTCATTGAATATTTTAATATTCAAATCATATGCATTTCCAGCGGAAATTAATAGATCACTCATTCCATTTTCTATATAGTCTGCCTCGGTTAGCATTAAGACTGCTTTCTTAAGATCTAAAGCCAATCCGACAACAGCTTTTTTGATCAATGCGTCGGTCCAAACAACATCACCTACCAACCAAGGTTTCTTAACTCTGGTCAACTCAGAGGAAGCTCCCTTGTCCATTACGAAAATGGCATTGTCATGCTCTTGTAAATAAGAAGCCGGAACTTGATTAGTTATACCGTCTTCTATAGACCTTTTAATTATTGAAGATTTATTTGACCCCCAGGCCATAAGTATAACCTTCTTTGCTTCCATGATCTTCTTTACACCTAATGTAATAGCAGTTTTAGGAGTATTGTTAAGCCCAAGGAATTCTCCACTTGCATTAACCCTAGTTATGTGATCAAGAGCTACTAATCTAGTTTTTGAATTAACCATGGATCCAGACTCATTAAATCCAATATGACCATTAGAACCAATTCCTAGAATTTGTAAATCAATACCTCCTAATGCTTCTATTTTCTCTTCATAGGCATCACAATAATCCTGAATTTCTTTCTTAGCCAAAGTTCCATCTGGAATGTGAATGTTCTCTTCTAATATATCAATATGATCGAACAATAATTCCTTCATAAAACGAACGTAAGAATGGATAGAATCAGGTTCCATAGGATAGTATTCATCTAAGTTAAAGGAAATCACATTCCTAAAACTTAAATTTTCTTCCCTGTGCATACGAACCAATTCACCATAAAGACCTTTAGGAGTTGAACCTGTCGCTAAACCTAAAACACACATTTGGTTCAAGGCTTGTTTCTCTTTAATAAGTTTTGCTATTTCATTTGCAACTTCTTTTGAAGCCTTTATCGAATCTTCAAAAATTAGAGAAGCTGCGTTCTCAAATCGTTTCTCAAAGCCAGTGGCTTTATCAAATATACTATTCATACTTATAAATTATAACACGGTTGATTTAATTCTATTCCAAACTTTATATAGGCCAAACCCAGAGACTATGGCAAGTGCTCCTGTGAGCACAGCTTTTGAAGTTTCTCCATAAATGAGATAGCCTGTTGTAAACAAAGCTCCATAAATAAGAAACATTCCAAGAATCATAGCTAAGATTCCTGCCGGGACACTCCAAGGCCCTTCGCCAGAGGTCAAATCATGCCCATCCTTTTCAGCTTTGTCGATTACCTTTTTCCATCCTGGACCTCCAGGTTGAGTTTTCTTATAAAAAGCCTCTAAAACCTCCTGATCTTCTGCTGGAGTTAAAAAAGTTACAGCAACCCAAACAATTGATGTAATTAAAACAATCATTGGAAACTTCATGTATCCCGGCATTAAGCCAGTGTCAGAGAATAATACCTCACTGACGCTAGAGATATTAAACACAATCGAGACCACACCTGATACGATCATTGCAGAAATTTCACTCCATGCATTGATTCTCCACCAGAACCATCTTAAGATAAAGATCAGCCCAGTTCCAGCACCAAACATCAAAATATAGGTAAACAACTGCACAGCATTAGTCAGTAGTAAAGCAATACCTGCACTAACCACCATTAGAATAACCGTTGATAAACGACCAACTCTAACAAGTTCTTTTTCAGAAGCTTTAGGATTTACTTGTTCTTTATAAAAATCATTTACGATATAAGAAGACCCCCAATTTAAATGGGTAGAAATCGTAGACATATAAGCTGCAATTAAAGAAGCCAAAACTAATCCTAAAAGACCACTTGGAAGTTTTGTAAGCATGGCCGAATAAGCTAAATCATGTCCTAGTTTACTATCGTCAATTAATGGAAATGCCTCCTTAATACTCATGATATCAGGGTAAACTATTAAAGATGCTAAAGCAACCAAAATCCATGGCCAAGGTCTTAATGCATAGTGCATAATATTAAAGAAAAAAGTAGCTCCTATCGCATGATTTTCATTCTTTGCAGCCAGCATTCTTTGGGCTATATAACCACCTCCTCCAGGCTCAGCTCCTGGATACCAAGAACTCCACCACTGCACAGCCAAAGGTATGATAAGTAAGACTATAACCTGCTCAGTATTAGAAAAATCTGGTAACAAATCAATTTTATCCGCAACATTAGGATGACTAATCAAAGCATCAATACCACCTACTTCAGGAAGATTAACCAAATAGTATGCCGCTCCAATAGCACCTCCCATTGCGACGAAAAAAAGCAAGAAATCGGTATAGACAACTCCTTTAAAACCACCTAAGGCAGAAAAAACTACGGTGATCAAACCTGCAACCCCTACAGTAACTATTGGATCCAAACCTAACATTATAGAACCAATTTTAATGGCTGCAAGCGTAACACCTGCCATTGCGAGAATATTAAAAATGATTCCCAAATATATTGCTCTAAATCCTCTTAGAAAATGTGCTGCCTTCCCTCCATATCTCAAATCATAAAACTCAAGATCTGTTGTCACCTCACTCTTTCTCCAAAGTTTTGCATAGACAAACACTGTTAAAAGGCCTGTAATTAAGAAAGCCCACCAAGACCAATTCCCAGCAACACCTTGTTGTCTGACCAAATCGGTCACTAAGTTAGGAGTATCGGTGGAAAATGTTGTTGCCACCATAGACAGCCCTAAAAGCCACCAAGGCATATTACGGCCTGATAAGAAATACTCTGCAGAACTCTTTCCTGACTGCTTGGAAACATAGATTCCAATAAAAAGGGTCAAAGAGAAAAAGATTATAATCAAAGTATAATCTAGGGTAGATAAATTTATCATAGTTGTTAGTTTAATTATTTGTCACTCCTATTTCAATCTAATTCATTAGCACGTGTTGTGCATGTATTAGTGTGTTCGAGCACACAAATATAGAATTTATATTTATTCCACAAAATAATTTTTATATTTACCCCATGAAAAAAAACCATACTATAGCTGATATAGCCCAACTTTCAGGGGTTTCTAAAGGGACTGTAGACCGTGTTCTCCATAACAGAGGTAAAGTATCAAAAGAAGCGAAAGTTGCGGTGGAAAAGGTTTTAAAAGAAATCAATTACCGGCCTAACGTGATGGCTAGAAACCTGAAAAGAGCTAAAACTTATACTATAGCGCTCTTCTCCCCTGATCCAATCTCGGATCCATATTGGATGGAAACCAACGGTGTTGTACGTGAAATAATAGAAGACAAGGGATCACTCGGGATTGATATTAAGCCCTATTACTTTGACCCGTTTGAAGCACAATCTTTTATAGAAAAGATAGAATCTTTTGATTCTGACAATGTTGATTTAGTTATTTTAAGCAGTATATATTATAACGAAAGTCTTTTTTTCATTCAACAATTACGAACCAAGGAAATTCCTTATATAGTTTTCAATAGCACCACAGAGATTAGTGGAGCCCTAAGTTTTATTGGTCAAGACCTTAAACAAAGTGGAAGGTTAGCTGGGCATTTGATGCGTATGCTAAGCAAAGGAACTGGTATTATCGCTTGCTTTCATTTAATGGAGCCCTTTGAAAATACCGTTCATATGAAAAAGAAACAAATTGGTGTACAGCAATATTTTAAAGATTTTACCCAGGAATATAAAGTTGAGAATATCAATATTATTGCAGACTCCAAACAGGAGTATCTCCAATCCATTAACGATTATCTTATAGAACTTAACCCCGTCGCAGCCTATGTGAGTAACTCTAAAGCTAATTTAGTTGCAGAAGCCCTTGCTCTTACTAATTTAAAGATTCCTTTAATTGCTTATGATAAAACAGAAGAGAACCTTGACTACCTCAAAAAGGGTGCTATAGATTTTATCATACAACAAAACCCTCGTAAACAATTGCTCAAAGCATTTCACATGGCTGTAGATTTCTTAGTATTTCAAAATACTGTTAAAGCTACTCTTAATTTTCCCTTAGACATTATTTCTAAGGAGAATTATTAATAGTTTTGGCGGATGAGTAAAAATTACGACAAGACCTCGATTGCCAAACAGGTAAAATTGCTTCGATGGGCTAGAAAAGTTCACAAATATTCAGGAATAAGCCTATTTGTGTTTTTTATCATTATAGGGTTTACAGGGCTTTTATTAACATGGAAAAAGAACAGCTCAGAGCTAATCATGCCTGAAACACGTAGCATAGAGATGGCTTCATTAAGTAAAGCCTCTAGCCTCTTTGATTTAGAATCTAAAGTCAAAAACTATATAGATGTTCACTCTTTAAATACTGAATATTCAGAACTGGATAAAATTGACATAAGACCAACTAAGGGTATTGGCAAGTTTATTTATAAAAATGGAGATGAATATCAAATTTCCTTAGAGTCGGGACAGATCTTAAACTATGGAAAGAGATACAGCGATCTTTTTGAAAAATTACACGATGGCTCTTATATTTCCGATCCTTTTAAACTATTCTATGGGACAATTATGTCTTTGAGCCTTGTGATTTTCTCTTTGACCGGCTTTTGGCTCTATCTCGGTCCAAAAAATATTAAAAAAAGAAAAAGAAAATAATATATTTGCCGCATAAACATATGTAAGAAGATGAAAAGATTTACTTTAATATTAATACTATGCTTTTTTGGCTTGAATAGTCTTCAAGCACAAAATGCCAAGAAAACTAGAGAAATTGAAGACAGCCTTAGGCTTGCCCCTATTAATTTACAATTTCAAGAATTGATTATTAAATCTCCGAGCTATAAGGAGTATAAAAACATCAAACTTAAGTATTTACGAACTTTTGGTGTCAATCTTAAGGATTCAATTGCTGCTTTAGATCATGAAATCGAAAGCCTTAAGTCGGAATTAGCTTCTGAAAAAGAAGTGATTGTAAAGTTAAACTCTGATATCTCATCTAGAGATGCTCAAATTGAGACGCTTCAAAAGGAAAAAGAGAGTTTTGAGATTTTTGGGATTTTGACAACTAAAGCGACTTACAGCAACACCGTTGGTTTCATAATAATTGCCTTAATTGTGTTATTATTATTCTTTATCTATAAATTCAAAAATTCAAACAGTATTACCACTAAGGCATTAGTTGATTTAAAAGAATTGGAAGAGGAATTTGAAGCTCATAGAAAGACGGCACTAGCTCGCGAACAAAAAGCGATGAGAAGACTTCAAGATGAAATTAACAAGCATAAGACCTCATAAGTCATAATTTTTCATTAAATTAGGGAATATCTAATTAAAAATGAAAGGATTATGGGGATTGACAGAATAATATGGAAACAGGCTTTACTGATATATTCAGGTATAGTCTGTTTTTTTTTACTGATGAAACTCTTTGGTTTAGATCAAATTGTTGAACTTCGACTATTAAATTTCGGGATTGTTTTCTGGGGAATTAATAGAGCCATTAAGCTTAATATTACAGAGAATTCAGAAACCGATTATCTATCTAATTTTGGCGTTGCCATGCAAGTTGCAACAATCAGTTTATTGATGATTGTAGTCTCTTTAAGCGTATACCTTAATTATATTGACCCTAACTTTCTTGAAGTAATGGAAGAAACGGGTATTTGGGGTTCAAGACTGTCTGTTCTCATGGTAACATTTGGTATCGCTGTTGAGGGATTTGCCTCCTCGGTCATTACCAGTTTCATTCTGATGCAGTATTGGAAACAAAAATCATATGATTTAGTAGCATAAAAAAATCCCTTGGCTTTAGTGCCAAGGGATTTTTATTTTTTTAGACAAAAAGTCTTAAGACAGCCCTTCAATACTTGCTTTAAGCGTGGCGATCTTATCCTCAGCGTCCGCTTGTTTCTTGCGCTCCATCTCAATAACCTTAGGAGGTGCATTGTTCACAAAGCGTTCATTAGACAACTTCTTTTCAACTGACTTCAAGAATCCTTGGGTATATTTAAGTTCTTCTTCTAGCTTTTCTAATTCAGCCGCTACATCAATTTTATCTCCCATTGGTACGAAGAATTCAAGAGACTTCACTCTAAAACTCAAAGCCCCTGCAACACTATTGTCTACAGCTTCTATAGAAGATACATTACATAACTTCTCTACGATACCCGTATTAAAGCTGTTTTTTGAATCATCGATAAACTTAAGCTCTAAGGCTTCTTTGAAAGAAATTTGCTTCTCTTTTCTAATGGTACGAATATCACTGATAACCGCTTTAGTATTTTCCATTTGATCCAGCACCTTTTGATCTACCGTTGAAAGTTTAGGATACTCGGCAATAATCAAGGCCTGATCCACATCACGCGATTCGATATGTTGCCAAATTTCTTCGGTTAAGAAAGGCATAAATGGATGTAAAACTTTCAGGTTATTTTCAAAAAACCCAATCACTTCTTCATACACTTCTCTAGGAATTCCCTCTCCAAACTTAGGTTTCACACTCTCCAATAACCAAGATGAGAAATCATCCCAAATCAGTTTATAAATACTCATAAGAGCCTCTGAAATACGATAGGTCTCAAAGGACTTCTCTACCTCAGTAATTACTTCATTAAACCTGTTCTTATACCAAGAAATTGCTTCTGATGCCGCTGGGCTTACCACAGCTTTATCATCTATTTCCCATCCTTGAACCAGGCGGAATGAATTCCATATTTTATTTGCAAAATTACGTCCTTGAGCACATAATTCTTCATCAAACATAAGGTCATTTCCTGCTGCTGCACTCAATAAAAGTCCAACACGAACACCATCTGCTCCATATTGCTCCATCAGTCCAATTGGATCTGGTGAATTTCCTAAAGATTTAGACATCTTACGCCTTTGCTTATCGCGAACTAGACCAGTAAAGTACACATTCTTAAAAGGTGGCGCTTGTCTATATTCATATCCCGCAAAAACCATTCTCGCTACCCAGAAAAATAAAATATCTGGTCCCGTCACTAGGTCATTCGTTGGATAGTAATAATTTATTTCTTCGTTGTCTGGATGGTTGATTCCATCAAATACAGAAATAGGCCATAACCATGAAGAGAACCAAGTATCCAAAGCATCTGGATCCTGTCTTAATTCACTTGGAAGAACCTTGCGATCTAACTTCTCTGAAGCTAATTCAGCCGCCTTATCAATATCTTCTGCAACCACATAGTCATTGACTCCATCTGCATAGAAATAAGCTGGGATTTGATGTCCCCACCACAATTGACGAGAAATATTCCAATCCTTAATATTCTCTAGCCAATGTCTATAAGTATTGTTATAACGCTTAGGGTAAAGCTTTACTTCTTCATCCTCTAAAACTGCCTTAAGTGCAGGTTTAACTAGGTCTTCCATCTTTAAGAACCACTGCGCCGAAACCTTAGGTTCAATCACTGCTTTAGTTCTTTCAGAGGTTCCAACTTTATGCATATGAGATTCTATCTTATCAAGAACTCCCATTTCTTTTAATTCTTCTGCAATTTCTTTACGAACTACAAAACGATCTTTTCCTTCGTATTGCAATCCATAAGAGTTCAAAGTAGCATCATCATTAAAAATGTCAATCACCTCTAAATTATGCTTCTCCCCTATGATCTTATCATTAGGATCATGAGCAGGGGTAATTTTAAGACATCCCGTTCCGAACTCCATATCCACATACTCATCTTCGATCACCGGAATACTGCGATTCGCGATAGGAACAATCACACGTTTTCCCCTCAAATCAGCATAGCGCTCATCATTAGGATTAATACAGATCGCTGAATCTCCAAGAATCGTTTCAGGACGTGTAGTAGCAATCGTTATTGATTTATCCTCTCCTTCGATTTGATAGTTTAAATAGTATAAATTCCCTTGTTTTTCTTCATAGATTACTTCTTCATCGGACAAAGTGGTTTTGGCCTCCGGGTCCCAATTCACCATACGATAACCACGGTAAACAAGTCCTTTTTCATTCAAATCTACAAATACCTTAGTCACAGACTCATTAAGTTTATCATCCATGGTAAAGGTCGTACGATCCCAATCACAAGAGGCACCTAATTTCTTCAGCTGATCTAAAATGATACCACCGTGCTTATCTGTCCACTCCCAGGCGTGTTTCAAAAACTCTTCACGAGTCAAATCTTCTTTTTTAACTCCTTCTTGAGCTAATTTAGCCACAACCTTTGCCTCAGTAGCAATAGAAGCGTGATCGGTCCCAGGCACCCAACATGCATTATACCCTTTCAAACGAGCTCTTCGAATAAGTACATCTTGAATGGTATTATTCAACATATGTCCCATATGCAACACTCCAGTCACATTTGGTGGAGGAATCACAATAGTATAGGCTTCTTTTTCGTTTGGTTTAGAATGAAAGTAATTATTCTTCATCCAGTAATCGTACCACTTCTGTTCAGAAGATTTTGGGTTATATTGGGTTGGGATACTCATTTATTTTCTTAAAATTGTTTTATAAACGCAAATTTACAATTATCTATTAAAACTATTTTTACAAAAATTGTATTTTTACTAAAAATTATACCCATGAGAACGATCTTTACCCTTATTATTAGCCTTGTTATGACTACGGCCTTCCAGGCCCAAAACTCAGGTGATGCCGACACTGGTGACAAACCAGTAATTAGTGCAGAATCCTTTACCATTGAATACGGACAAATTTTAAAAGATTCCGATGGACTAAGAACCTTTGAATTCACCAATACTGGAAAATCTCCTTTAGTGATTAAAAAAGTTTCTTCTTCTTGCGGATGTACAGTACCGCAGAAACCAGAACAACCAATTATGCCTGGTGAAAAAGGAGAAATTAAAATTAAATACGATACGCGTAGATTAGGAAGAATTTCAAAAAGCGTATACATACTTTCTAATGCCTCTGAGCCTAGAACGGTAGTGAAGATTAAAGGAGAGGTCTTAAAAGAATTTCCTGTTGAGGAAGAAGAACCTACTGAAGGTAATTAAGAATAAAACACCAGCCAATTTGGCTGGTGTTTTTATTTTAATTCATCAGTTAATTTCATCTTGACTTCAAAGTGATTATTAGAACGTTTCATTACCAATTTTACATAATGATTGTCTTTCGAAAAGATTCCATTTAGCTGCTCTAAGGAAAATTCATAAGCATCATCTCCATTAACCCTGACTAATTGGTCTCCTGAACGTATTCCTGCCTTATAGGCTAAGGAATTTTCATACACTTGATAAACCTTATATTTCGGCTTGAAAGCATAAGTGATGAAATCATCGAAACTTAATACTGTTCTAGAAGAGGACTTCGAATATTTACCTCCATCATATAATCCAAAATCAGCCTTTACTTGCTCCACTACAATTTGACCATCGTGAACAATTTCCATACCCGTTAAATTATACGTAAAGGGTTTTCTGAAATTTGAATTTTTCTTCAAAAATAATTGCTCATTCGGATAATCTATCACCACATGAAATCTACTCAAAACCCCACCTCCTATTGAACCATTTCTTTGCTTATAATCCTTAGCAAATCCGATACTCTCTTGATCAGGGAAAGAAATATTTAAATCCTTAAAATTATACTCTCCTAAACTAAATCCTTTTATCCTAGCTTTCTTACCGTAGATGGTACCACTTAAGCCTTCTCCCATAATCAAACCAAAATTCTTTTCAGGAATCTCTAGATTTTCATCCTGAAAAACCCAAAGATTATCTCCACCTCCAGTATCAACTAATAGATGTACAGGCATCTCTAAATCATCATTTTTCACCTTTACCAATCCATCAATATATGGCTTCTCTTTAAAGAAGACCAAAGGAAATGTCTTGTGCCTTTTTAGACGTCTTCTTGGATATTCATCAGGACGGTAAATTTTCAAATATTGTTTTATATAATCTATTTCTACGATTAAGTTTTTAAAAAAATCATAGCCTAGGACGCCGTGAACATTGGTTCCTAATTTACTTGAAACGTCATACGTTCTATCGCTAATGATGAATACTTCTTGATTCTCCCCACTAATCGTCCCAATTCTGAAGCTATTTGATGTGGAATACAAAGCTTCAATGGGTCCATCAGAACCCAAGCCTCTTAATGCGATCTTCCTCATTCCAGCGACAGAAAGCGTATCTGTACTCCTTAAATTAAAAATCACATTGGTCGCAACTCCAGAGTCTAAAATAAATTCCAACTCTGTATCGTTCACCAGTACTGGGACAATAATTAAATTATTTACCAGTTCAAATTTAATTTTAGCAAATTTATAATTGGAATCTAAGTAAAAGTTGGAATCTTTCTCTTGAGAAAACAAGATAGAAACAGTCGATAAAAACAGGGTCAGTAAAACTTTAGATTTTGAATATTTGATAATAAAATTCAGTTTAGTGTTAATCAAATTTAAAAAATTAAGACAATAAGTCCCTGAATTTTAGTTTTAATTTAACATTTTAAAATATTTGCTAATTCACTCATGAATATCATGTTTTTCAAAGTTTTTTAGCACATTTGTAGCAATTAATCAAATTATTATGCCACAGATATCTATCAAAGGAAACCATATGCCGGAATCTCCCATTCGTAAATTGGTTCCATTTGCCGAAAACGCTAAGCAAAGAGGCAATAAAGTTATTCATCTCAATATAGGACAGCCTGATATCAAGACACCTCAAGTAGCCTTAGATGCGGTAAAAAATAACAAGATTGAAGTTCTTTCATATTCTCGAAGTGAAGGATCTGAAACCTACCGTGAGAAATTAGCTCATTACTATCACAATCATGATATTAATGTGAATGCTGATGAGATTATTATAACCACAGGTGGATCTGAAGCATTGAGTTTCATTCTAGGTACTATTGCCGATCAAGGAGATGAAATTATTATTCCTGAGCCTTTTTATGCTAATTATAATGGATTTGCTACGGCAAACGGAGTGAAGGTTGTTCCTGTTCATTCTAGTATCGAAACTAATTTTGCACTTCCAGAAATCTCTCAAATTGAGGCATTAATTGGTCCTAAAACCAAAGCAATCTTAATTTGTAATCCAGGAAATCCAACGGGATACATCTATAGCGAAACAGAATTAGAACAATTAAAAGATCTAGTTCTTAAGCATGATATTTTTATAATTGCGGATGAGGTCTACAGAGAATTTGCCTATGATGGAATTTCTCATAAAAGTATCATGAGTTTTCCCGAACTAAAAGATCATGCCATTATGGTTGATTCAGTTTCTAAGAGATATTCAATGTGTGGTGCCCGAGTAGGTTGTATTGTATCGAAAAATAAAGAAATTATACAAACGGCACTTAAATTTGCTCAAGCCAGATTATCCCCACCTACCTATGCACAAATAGCAAGTGAAGCAGCCTTAGAGACACCCATGAGTTATTTTGAAGAAGTTCAAAAAGAATATGTACACCGTCGAAATCTTCTTATTGATTCTTTACAAGAAATTGACGGCTTAATAGTAGCTAAACCTAAGGGAGCCTTTTATTGTGTTGTTGAATTGCCAATTGCTGATGCTGATCATTTTGCACAATGGATTTTAGAGTCATTTCAGGTCAATAAAGAAACTGTAATGGTCGCACCTGCAAGTGGATTCTATTCTACACCTGGAATGGGTAAAAATCAAATTCGAATTGCTTACGTTTTAAATGAAAACGAGCTGTTAAAAGCGGTAAATATCTTAAATTTGGGACTTCAACAATACAGGAAGACTCATAAATAATGAATTTAAGATCTTATAATACATTTAAGATTGATGCAAAATCAAATGATTTCATTGAAATCACTAAGGAAGAACAACTTCAATCTATCATACCAACTACTGACCACCTCTTGATTCTTGGAGGTGGTAGTAATATACTTTTTACAGAAGATCCTAAAGAAAAGATCATTTATATAAATACTAAAGGAATCAAAGTCTTAGAAGAAAGCTCTAATGAGATATTCTTAGAAGTAGCCGCTGGAGAGAATTGGCATGACTTCGTCTTATGGTGTGTAGATCATAACTATGGTGGAATTGAAAATTTGTCACTTATTCCTGGTAATGTTGGAACCTGCCCTATTCAAAATATTGGTGCCTATGGTGTGGAAGTTAAAGATGTCATCACTCAAGTAAATTTCTTTTCTATTGAAACAGGAAAAAAGCAGTCCTTAAGTAATGAAAACTGTCACTTCGGCTATAGGAATTCCATATTCAAAAATGAGTTAAAGGGAAAAACAATCATAAGTTCGGTAATTTTCAAGCTTTCAAAAGGAAAGCATCATTTGAATAGAAATTACGGAATAATCAATCAACGCCTTGACGAATTGTTTCCGAACCTCCCTGTAGATATTAAGAAAATCTCTCAAGCGGTAATTAGTATTAGGTCAGAGAAACTTCCAAATCCCAAGGAAATAGGAAATGCGGGAAGTTTCTTTAAAAACCCAGTAATCACTGAAAAGGCATTTAGTGAACTTCAGAAAAAACATCCTGATATTCCTAATTACCCTGCTCTAAATGGTGTAAAAGTCCCGGCTGGGTGGCTAATAGACCAATTAGGACTTAAAGGCTTTCAATACGGAGGTGCTGCGGTGCACAAGAAACAAGCACTTGTACTTATAAACCATTCAGGTCAAGCCAAGGGAACAGATGTATATAAGCTTGCAAAAGAAATTCAAGGCAAAGTCAAAGAATTTTACGGTATTAACTTAGAGATTGAAGTAAACATCTATCCGAATTCGTTTTCGTTTTAAATCGTTAAAAAAGACTTAATTAGTTAAAGCTATAAAACAAGAAGTACTATCTTTGTGAAAAATTAAATTCATGGAATTATTTATAATAACAGCGGTATTATTAGCGCTAGGATTTGCCGGTATTGCCATTAAGATATGGGCAAAAAAAGACGGGAAATTTGCAGGAACTTGTGCAAGTCAAAATCCTCATTTAAATAAATCTGGTGAGCCGTGTGGTTTCTGCGGAAAGCCAGCAGAAAACTGCTCAAACAGATCTTAAATGCTTGAAGAACAAATTATATACTATGGTCTATTGGCCATAGTTTTTTTTGCCCTAATTTTTAATTCATACCTCTACGCTCCTTTCTGGTTTACTAAAACTAAACTTGAGACCCCTGAAGCCCCTGAACTACCTGTCTCGGTTATTGTAGCTTGCAGAAACGAACAAGAAAACATAATTGATTTAGTGACCCTACTCAAGAGTCAAAATCATAAAGATTTTGAGGTTTTACTCTTAAACGACAATTCATATGACGCAACATGGGAACTCCTTCAAGAAATAGAACAAAGCGATACCCGTTTCAGAGCAATAAATGTTCCAGAGCCTTCACATTTTGATTCTTCTAAGAAATATGCACTGAGTCTAGGGATTAGAGCCGCTTCTAATGAACTAATTCTACTAACAGATGCAGATTGTCGACCTAAATCCAACAAATGGATTTCAAAAATGGTTTATAATTTCTATAATCCAAATACGGATATAGTCATAGGAAATGCACCCTATAACAAAACAAAAGTAAACTGGTTTCTTCAGCAAATCATTCAGCTAGAAACCTTAAAGACTGCCGTGAACTATTTTTCGTTTTCGATTGCTAAACAAACTTATATGGGAGTGGGTCGTAACCTGGCTTACAGAAAATCTATTTGGATGGAGAATAAGGGATTTTCTTCTCACTTTAATCTACGCTCTGGAGATGACGACCTATTTATCCAAGAAGTAGCAACACAATCCAATACGGCACAAGTTATGGATCCAGAAACCTTTTGTTTTTCTGAGCCTAAATTAACTTGGGAAAGTTGGATGCTTCAAAAAAGAAGACATATAAGTAGTTCTAAACTCTATAAAAACAAATTTAAATTCCTACTCGGGCTACAATACCTGCTTGAATTAGGTGCTTATACATCGCTACTGGTTTTGGCTTGGACGAGCCCATTTAACCTTGAATTTGGCGTTCTTGGTGGGATGTTTATATTCCTAAGCTTGGTTACAACCTTTAAAACTCAAAGAATATTTGGCAGTACACTTTGTTTACTATTATATCCCCTAAGTAAACTGAGTTTATTCCTTTTACAATTTAGTATCTTTATAAAGAATAAATTAGACCCTAGTAAGCATTGGTAATTTAATGGATGAGAAACAGTTACTCTTAAGTACTCATATAAAAGCAGCAAAAGAAGGTAAACAAGCTTCATTTAATTTTCTTTTAGAAGAATATTGGAGTGATACCTATAGATTCTTAGTGGCCAAAACCAATAACGAAAATGAAGCTGAGGATTTGTGCATCAAAACATTTTCCAGAGCTTTTGATGCCATTGACAGCTTTAATGAAGATCTCAATTTCAAAACCTGGCTCTTAACAATCGCAAGAAATTTATTTATTGATGAGGTAAGAAAAAACCGTACAGCTCACTTAAGTTTGGATAAGGATGAACATGTCGCCTATCAAATTTTTGATGAATCACCTTCTCCAGAGGATCGTTTGATCAATGAGCAAAACCTTGCCGCATTAAAGTCTTTGATCAAAAAACTAAAGCCGCATTATGCTCAAATGATTCATCTCCGCTATTTTCAAGAATTCAGCTATAAAGAAATTGCGGCCCACACAGGAGAGCCAATCAATAATGTAAAAGTAAAGCTTCTCAGAGCTAGAAAATTATTGGCGGAACTCATTGAGTCCAATCCTTCAAAATAATTTTTGTACTTTTCCTTTGACTTAAACCAAATGAAAAGTAATCTATTTAAAAGCTTAGGCCCAGGCCTTTTATTTGCAGGTGCTGCAATTGGGGTATCTCATTTAGTCCAATCTACTAAAGCCGGGGCAATGTACGGCTTAGGTCTTTTCTGGGCCATACTATTAATCCATTTATTTAAGTATCCATTTTTTGAATTTGGTGCCCGCTACACCGCAGCTACTAAAAACACGCTATTAGAGGGATATGCTAAATTAGGTAAAGGTTACTTGCTCGTTTATGCTTTGCTGAATTTAGTCAATATGTTTACTATTCAAGCCGCCGTAACTATAGTAACCGCCGGAATTGCCTCCGTATTATTTCCTGATCTCGCTTCAATTGCCTCTATAAGTATATTTATATCGATTTTTGGTGGTATTATTCTTGTTATTGGTCGTTATAAAACCTTAGATCAAGTGATTAAATATGTCGTAATATTGCTCTCATTAAGCACAATTGTTGCACTTATTCTTGGATTCATTCACAAAACACCAAGCTTTACTACCCAACAAGTATTTCCTACCGATTTAGTAGGGCTTACTTTCCTGATCACTTTTTTAGGTTGGATGCCAGCTCCTTTAGATATATCAATATGGCAATCTTTATGGACCAAGGAAAAAATGACTTATAGCTCCAAGTTAGAAATTAAACAAATCATTTTTGATTTTAATATTGGTTATGTAACTACATTTTGCCTAGGACTTTGTTTTATGCTTCTAGGGGGATTAATCATGTATGGAACAGGAATGAGTTTCTCAAGTAAAGCCAGTCTGTTTAGCGCTCAGTTTATTCACTTATATACTGAAAGCATTGGGTCATGGGCCTTTTACATCATAGGTATTGCAGCATTTGCAACCATGCTTAGTACTACTTTAACTACACTAGATGCCTCTCCGAGATCTTTTACCCAGACCGTGCAGCTATTGATTCCAAACACAAGTACTAAACTTTATTATGTGATGCTTATTGTTTTGATTTGTGGTACTCAGGCTTTGATTCTATATGCAGGAAATTCTATGGGATTCCTGATCAAAATCGCGACCATACTTTCCTTCTTAACTGCTCCCTTTTATGCGTTTATGAACATGAAGTTGATAAACAGTTCTCACGTTCCTAAAGCTTTTCATCCTAAGAAACCCTTATTCTATCTAGCCGTGCTTGGCTTAATTTTTTTAATAGGATTTAGCTGTTATTATATATATTTTATCAATCAATACTAGTCTAATAATCTTATGGTTATTGTGATAAACTTTGTATTTTTGTAGCTCAAATTATGATACATGTCAGAAGCTATTGAAACTCAAAAGAAGGTTAGTAAACCTAAATGGTTGAGAGTTAAGTTACCTGTAGGAAAAAAGTATACAGAACTTAGAGGTCTAGTTGATAAATATAAATTAAACACAATTTGTACCAGTGGATCTTGTCCAAATATGGGTGAGTGTTGGGGTGAAGGTACTGCAACCTTCATGATTCTTGGAAATATTTGTACGCGTTCATGTGGATTTTGTGGTGTTAAAACCGGAAAACCTGAAACAGTAGAATGGGATGAACCTGAAAAAGTTGCTCGTTCTATCAAATTAATGAAAATTAAACACGCAGTGATTACTTCCGTAGATCGTGATGATTTAAAAGATGGTGGATCCATCATTTGGGCAGAAACCGTAAACGCCATTCGTCGTGCAAATCCAGAGACAACCTTAGAAACTTTGATTCCTGATTTCCAAGGGGATCATACCAATATCGATAGAATATTGGAAGTTGCTCCTGAGGTAATTTCTCACAATATGGAAACAGTAAGAAGATTAACTAGGGAGGTTAGAATTCAAGCAAAATACGACCGTAGTTTAGCTGTACTAAAATACATGAAGGATCAAGGTCAAAGAAGAACTAAATCTGGAATAATGTTAGGTCTTGGAGAAACTGAGGAAGAAGTTATGGAAACTATGAGAGATTTAGCTGCGGCTAAAGTTGACATTGTTACCATTGGACAATATCTGCAGCCTACTAAGAAGCATTTACCTGTTAAGGAATTTATTACTCCTGAGCAGTTCAAAAAATATGAAGAATACGGCTTAAGTTTAGGCTTTAGACATGTAGAAAGTGGAGCTTTAGTAAGGTCTTCTTACAAAGCCCAAAAACATTTATTATAAATAGTTTTTACAGTGATTACTTTTTTTGGCACGGTCCTTGTAATATACCTTATAACAAAGACGTAGTTAACCTTTGTTTTCATTGTATAAAATTATTTGAATTATTTCAAAAAAAGCCTTGAATTAGTCATTCAAGGCTTTTTTTTATTTAAATATGTTTGATATTCTTACACTAGTTATTACCTAAGATCAATGGCATACCATCATCTCCTGAACCGATAACAATTACCTTAGCATTTGGAGATTTAGACAACTCTACTGTAGCTTGAATTCCCTTTTCCTTTAGAATATTGCTTGTCAAAGAGGCATTCAAAATACGGTTAGCTGTAGCCTTACCTTCAGCATCAATCTTTTGTCTTTCTGCTTCTTTTCTTGCTTTTTCTAGTCTAAACTCATATTCTAGAGACTCTTGTTCCTGTCCTAACTTGCGCTCAATGGCATCTTTAATGGTTTTAGGAAGGGTAACATCACGAATCAAAACCTCATTGAGTTGAACGTATTGATTCTCTATAATCTTTGTTGTTTCGATCAAGATTTCCTCTTGGATTACATCTCTTTTTGAAGAATAAATCTGCTCTGGAGTATAACGTCCCACAACTGATCTTGCAGCCGACCTAATTGCTGGTCTAATGACACGATCAACATAATCTTGCCCTCTTTTTTGATGTAAAAGTCCTAGTTCATCGGACTTCGGTTGATACCAAGCAGTGGCATCTAATTGAATATCTAGACCATTAGAAGACAATACATTCATTTTTTCAGAGAGTTCTTGTTGTCTTACATTATACAAGATTACCTTATTCCAAGGCGCAACAAAATGTAGTCCCTCACTCATAGGTGGTTCATCTGTTACCACACCTCCTGCAAGAGGTTCATACAATACTCCTGCTTCCCCTGCTCCAACAGTTACAAGAGATCTAGAAATAAAGATGATTAATAAAATTATAAAAACTATACTGAATAGTCCTCCCTTAGGAAATTTAAAGTCGATCGGTTGATTGCTCATTATTATATATTTAATTTGAACCTCTAAGTTACAGGTTTTGTCTGAGCTAGCAAATTTAGGTAGTCCATAATTACCTCTAAATTAGTGGCTATATTTAAACGAAACCACTTCTCATAGCCATTCCCAAATTGCCCACCTGGTGCTAGACCCATTTTTGCTTCCTTATAAACCCAATGACTGAGTTCATCCTCGGACAATCCTGTATTTGAAAAATCCATCCATAGTTGATAGGTTCCTTGTGGCTGTATCAATTCAACATCAGGAAGTTTTTCTTTTAGAAAACGATTTACCCGTGAAATAATAGTTTCCAAATATTCAATAAGATGATCGACCCATGCCTCAGATTCATTATAAGCTGCCAGGGTAGCATAAAAAGTTAAGGCATTGCCATGATTGATAAACAAGGACATTGCTCTATGATTAATTAATTTATATAAACGAGAATTGTTTGTATAAATATATCCTGTAGCAATGCTGTGCATTCCAAATGTTTTGGCCGGAGAGCCTATTAAGGAAATACTATTTTCATCCACATTAAGATAACTCTCAAACTTGTGGTTCCCATATAAAATATCGGCATGAACTTCATCTGAAACCACTTGAACTTTATACTTTTCTGCCAATTCAGCAACTCGTTGTAATTCTTCTTTAGTCCAAACCCTTCCCACTGGATTATGTGGATTACACAATAATAACATAGTATTCTTAGGCTGTTTCATTTTATCCTCCAAATCAACAAAATCCATAATAAATAGACCCGAATCATCCCTTTTAAGAGGGTTCTCTACTACTTTTCGCTTATTGATTCTCACCGCATATGAAAACATATGATACACCGGAGTTTGAATGATCACACCCTCATTTTCTTTACTAAACAAATCCAAGCTCAAAGCAATACCAGAAAGCACTCCATTGACCTGAACAAAATTATTAGGATTTAATGCTAGTCCGTGTCTTTTACCATACCAATTACTTATGGAACTGAATAAAAGATCATTATTGTATTCATAAGAATAAACCCCTTGAGAGACCTTGTTTTCTAAAGCCTTAGTTATAGGCTCTGCTACTTCAAAATCCATATCTGCTATCCAAAAAGGATACACTTGCTCGTCTTGATAAAGATGTCCATATCCTCTTGACTGAGCCTTTACAAATTCGTTGCTAGATCTATCGCTCAAAGGGTTTAAGTAATTCATTGTATATTTTTTAGAAAATCATATTAAAGATAAATCCTGAGAGGATCATTCCTAAGCCTAAAGTTACAAAAAACGCTATAATCAATTTACGCTTCATCACTTTTTTCAATAATAAAGCTTCAGGTAATGAAAGACCAATTGCCCCCATCATAAAGGAAATTGCGGTTCCCATTGGTACACCTTTCTCGATAAGAGTTGTCACAATTGGAAGGACTCCTACAGCATCCACATATAGAGGTATGGCTGATATTACTGCGATTGGCACGGCAAATATATTGTCCTTTGACAAATGTTCTTGAAAGAAGCTCGCAGGTACGAATCCATGTATAAAAGAACCTATACCTATCCCGATAGCGATATATGGCAATAAGCGTTTAAGTGTAGCAAATGCCTCACTTTGAACTAAAGTAAAACGTTCTTTTAAAGACATTTTATCTTCCTCAACGCTCACATCTGTAGGTTGTAAGTTTTGGATCCAATCCGCAACATACTTCTCCATACCGAACTTTTCGAGCAACATTCCTCCAATAACTCCTAGTAGAATACCTGTTATAATATAGATCACCGTTACCTTCCACCCAAAAGCTACCCAGAATAAGGCTATAGCGATTTCATTAACTAAAGGAGAGGTTATTAAGAATGAAAGTGTCATCCCAAATGGAATTCTCGCCTGTAACATTCCGACAAATAACGGAATAGAAGAACAAGAACAAAATGGGGTGATTGCACCTAAACCACTGGCCATTAAATTTCCTAATCCGGAAGATCTATGTTTTTCAAGAAATACTCGGATCTTATCCATAGGAAGGTAACTACTTACGAATCCCATTAAATAAGTAACAAGTACTACGAGAATACTAATCTCTATAAATCCAATGATAAAATAATGTAATGCAGATCCGAATGTAGAATCTACTGCTAAATTAAACCAATCGTAGACTACTAAGTCTGCAAAACTAGTTAAGATATTGACCAATGTTTCCATGATTATAGAAGTTTAGCTAGTTTAACTTCATCATTGATCTTTTTAAAGTCATGAACTTTTCCATTAATTACTAAAGATGGAAATGTCATAGTACCATATTGCATGGTATCAGCCATATCTGAATATTCTGTGATACTGACCGCTTTATTGTTTTTATCAGCAACCTTCTCAACAAAAGATTTGATTGGAGAATTTGTTGCACAACAACTTGAATGTAGAATAATTACTTCTGTACTCATAATATTTAGTTTTTAAATGATTATTTATACTTAGAAGTAACATGAGTTTCAAAAAAGTCACTCAGATTTTGATTTTTTTTTCAAATCGTATAAAAAAAGGCACTCTTTCTTTATTTGACAGCTCTGTACGACTCCATTTTGATCTTCATTTACATCACAACATTGAAAAATCAATTCACGAAGTTTCTCTCTACCCCTTTTAACTCTCATCTTTATGGTAGATAATTTTTCATCTTGGATCTTAGAGACCTCTTTCAAAGACTTTCCCTTAATCTCCACAAGTTCCATAGTTTCTCTGTATTGACTATCCAATAAGCTAATCATGGGAAATACATAATCTGCAAGAATTAAATCGAACTCGGGATGATCTTTATCTTCTAATTCCAGTTTCTGCTCAGAATCAAAAGATTTTTTATCTCGAAAGTAATTCAATAAAATATTTTTAGTCACTCTATAGAGCCAAGCGCGCATGTTTTTAATGTCTGTCCCATTTGAATAAGCATTCAAAAGGACTAACATAACCTCTTGAACAAGGTCTTCACTATCATGGATGTTTCCGGTTTTGGAATTGATATATCCCTTGAGTTCTTCATAAAAACCTCCTGTACTCTCCTCTATATTACAACATTCTTCCATAGGGTAAAGATACAAAAAAACCCTATGAGAATTGAATCTCATAGGGCCCTTGATATTATCTTATATACGCTTAAGCGGTAATCATTCCACCATCAACGTTTAAAGTTTGACCTGTTATATATCCACTCATATCAGAGGCTAAGAATACACAAGCATTTGCAATATCCTCAGGCGATCCTCCTCTTTTTAATGGAATAGCCTGTCTCCATCCATCGACAACTTTCTCATCTAATTTAGCAGTCATTTCAGTTTCAATGAATCCAGGAGCAATTGCATTACAGCGAATATTTCTTGATCCTAACTCTAAAGCAACTGATTTAGTAAATCCTAACATACCAGCTTTTGAAGCAGCATAGTTAGTTTGACCAGCATTCCCTTGAACTCCAACTACAGAACTCATATTAATGATTGACCCACCTCTTTGCTTCATCATTGGACGAATCACTGCTTTAGTAAGGTTGAAAACCGATTTAAGGTTTACTTCCATTACAGAATCAAAATCTTGCTCACTGATTCTCATCAACAAGTTATCTTTAGTAATTCCAGCATTATTAATCAATACGTCGATTCCTCCAAACTCCTTTATTACGTCAGCAGCTAATTCCTGAGCCGCATCAAAATCTGCTGCATTCGATTGATATCCCTTTGCTTTTACTCCAAGAGCAGTTAACTCTTTTTCTAAACTTTGTGCCGCTTCAACTGAAGAGCTATAAGTAAAGGCAACATTAGCCCCTTGTTTAGCAAAAGTTTCGGCAATACCCTTTCCAATTCCACGAGTAGCTCCCGTGATCAGAGCAGTTTTGTTCTCTAATAATTTCATAAATAAAAATTTAAAATCGTGCCAAATATAAGAATTAATTAAAAAGGGCAAGTTTTTCACCTGCCCTTATTCTTTTATTGTTTGACCTTGGTTTCTTTAAAATTAAAGAGATAATCTACATCCATCTCTTGAACTTGACCTAACTTCTTCAAAGCAGCTAAATCCATATCCTTTTTATTACCGATTACAATGGCAGAATATTCACTTCCTTTCACATTAGTCTTAAAAAATTCTTGAAGATCTTCCATTGTCATTTCCTGAATACTCTCATAAATTTCCTTTCTATCATCATGATCAATTCCTCTACGCTTAAGTCCTTCATAGGACCAAAAAATTTGAGACTTAGTAATCCTTTGAGCTGCAATTTTCTTCATTACTGAATTCTTTGCTGCTTCAAATTGAGCCTCATTAAGTGGCATATCATTCATAAGCCCCATCATGGCATCAATAGCTTCTGGTAATTTATTTGCTTGAGTGCCAATATAGGCATACATTAAGTCATTTTGATCCTTTTTCCCTGCGATAGAGTAACTGGCTTGAGCCGCGTAGGCTAATGCCTTCTCTTCTCTAATTTCCTGAAAAACTATTGACGATAGTCCAGATCCAAAATAAGTATTGAATACTCTCGCCGCTGCCATGCGATCTGCATCGAACTTATCTTCTTTCGCTAAAAGCATCATTTCAGCTTGAACCATATCATAGTTGTTAAAATAAACTTGATTCCCGGTATCCTTCATTGCATACTCTTTTGCCTCAGGGTACTCCTTCAATTCAGCTTCCACTTTATGCAATTCATTCAACGCACTCACTGCTTGATTTACATCTTTACCATAATAAAAAATCCTTTGCTTATATTCTTTTAGTCCTTTTACTACGTCAATCAAATCATTAGGATTCAATTCTTTCAATTCATTAGATTGGTAAACATTTCTCAAGGATGAATTCTCACCATATAAAGCATAATTCAACAAACCAGATTGTAAAATACTCCCCTTCTGCGTCTTCATATTTGATCGGTCCTTAAGTAATTTATCAATATACTTGTCAAATGATTCCTGATCTCCTACAGCAGTATTCCACATCTCTTCTAATAATTCTAATCCAGGTTTCAAATTCTCTTTTAACCCAGATATATAGACATAAGATCTTTCACTACCTGAAGAAACACCATAATTGATTCCCAATTTGTAAAATTCTTTTTTAAGCTCTTGAGCATTGTATTTTTCAGTACCGATATAATTCATATATCCAACGGCAATAGGAAGAATCTTTTCATTGTTCTTTCCCATATCAAATATGATATTCAAATTGAATAAATCATTATTAGGATTATCCACATAAGTAACTTCTATACCATTTTCTAAACTAGTCTCTTTTAATGCTTTTTGATAATCAACATATACGGGTTTTAAATCCGGAGATGTCATCGCATAAAAATCAGTTACATAAGGGCTTTGAGAATCACGGTTTAAGTTCACCGGGGTTATACCAGGGTTTGCTACCTTTACTATGTTCTTATCTTCCCCTTTTCTTTTATAGGTAAGAACATAATTATCTTTATAAAAATCTTTAGCAAAAGCCATTAAATCTTCCTTAGATATCTTTTTTAAATCTTCTAAAAATGCAATTTCATCAGCCCAAGATTGTCCATAAATAAAAGCATTAACATAGGAATCTGCTAAAGCTGAATTGTTTTCAAAACTTCGGGTTTTTGATAGTTTTAGATCATTAATCACGGCATCAATCATCCAATCATCAAACTGACCATTTTTAATCAATTCAATTTGATCAAGCATTAAATCTTTAACTTCATCCAAGCTTTGACCTTCTTTAGGGGAACCGCTAAGACGATGAAACCCATAATCTCTCAGAAATTGAGGACTAGAGCTAGCTCTTTGAACCATACCTTTTTGATTTAAGTTCAAATCCATTAAACCAGCGTTTGAGTTGGCAAGAATCATATCAATAAGCGTGATATACTTTGATTGTTCCGAACCTATTTTCTCCGTTCTATAAGCAACAGATACGCTTTCTGAAGTTGGTCCAAACACCTCTTTTACAACAATTTCATCAATTGGTTTTTCTACCGGAAGTACTGGGTGCTCTACGCTCTTCTTCTCATAATCCCCGAAGGCATCGTTTACCTTTTCAATGGTTTGATCAAATTCAAAATCACCAACCAGAACAACGGCCATATTAGAAGGAACATAATACTTGTTGAAATAATTATGTATAGCTACCATTGAAGGGTTTTTAAGTGCTTCTGCCGTTCCTATGGTTGTCTGCTGACCATATGGATGAGTCGGGAACAATCCGTCTAGCATAGCAGCATAAGCCTTTCTGAAATCAGAATCCTGACCTCTATTAAATTCTTCAAAAACTGCCTCTAGTTCTGTATGAAAAAGACGCAAAACAACTTCTTTAAATCGAGAACTCTCTACATGCAGCCATTTATCCAGTTCATTGGCCGGAATCTTGTTGGTATACACCGTTTGTTCAAACCACGTGTAAGCATTCGTTCCTTGAGCCCCTAATGACGCAATCATTTTATCATATTCATTCGCAATGGCATAATTCGAAGCTTCATAAGAAACTTCGTCGATCTCTTTATATAACGCCAACTTCTCCTCTGGGTCTTGAGTCGCCTTGTGCTTTTCATATAAATCAGAGATTTTATCCAAATAAGGCTTTTCCTTTTCCCAATCCATTGTACCGAACTCATGAGTCCCTTTGAAGACCATATGTTCTAAATAATGGGCTAAGCCAGTAGATTCTTTAGGATCATAATTTGAACCTGCCTTTACAGCAATATAAGTTTGGATTTTAGGTTCGTCTTTATTTTGAGATAAATAAACCTTTAATCCATTTGCTAAAGTATACAAACGAAGTCCTGTCGGGTCGTTCTCAACGGTCTCATACTTGAATCCATTCTTATCAGAATGAGATTTAGTTTCGTAGTGATCCTCCGACGTGGAGCAAGCTACAAATAACAATAAGCCCCCTATTAGAAGGCTGTTTTTCAAAAACATTTTCATTTAATTTGGTTAGTTAGATTATAGGCATAAAAAAATGCCTGTTCTAATATAATAAAGAACAGGCACTTATTTGAAATGTTAAGTTTTTTTTAACTTAAATCTTATTTTAAAAGTTGCGCAACGGCTTCTCCTATTTTTGCTGGTGATTCCACAACGTGGATTCCATTCTCAGCAAGTATTTTCATTTTAGCTTGAGCAGTATCATCAGCTCCACCAACAATAGCACCAGCGTGTCCCATCGTTCTACCAGCTGGAGCAGTTTGTCCTGCGATAAATCCAACAACAGGCTTACGATTACCATCAGCTTTAATCCAACGTGCAGCTTCTGCCTCTAATTGACCTCCAATTTCACCAATCATTACGATAGCTTCCGTTTCTGGATCATTCATCAATAATTCTACAGCTTCTTTAGTCGTTGTTCCAATAATTGGATCTCCACCAATTCCAATTGCAGTAGTAATTCCAAATCCTTGCTTCACAACTTGATCTGCAGCTTCGTAAGTCAAAGTACCAGACTTAGATACAATACCTACATTACCCTTCTTAAAGATAAATCCTGGCATAATTCCAACTTTAGCTTCTCCTGGAGTGATTACCCCTGGACAATTAGGGCCAACAAGAGTAACATCTTTATCTTCCAAATAAGCTTTAACTTTCACCATATCCGCAACTGGTATCCCTTCTGTAATACAAATTACAACTTTGATACCTGCTTCAGCAGCTTCCATAATTGCATCAGATGCAAATGCTGGTGGCACGAAGATTATACTTGTATCGGCTTGGGCCTGTTGTACAGCATCAGCAACAGTATTAAACACTGGCTTTCCTAAATGCTCTTGACCTCCTTTACCTGGAGTTACACCTCCAACAACATTGGTTCCATAATCAATCATTTGTCCAGCATGAAAAGTTCCTTCACTTCCTGTAAATCCTTGAACAACGATTTTTGAATCTTTATTTACTAGTACGCTCATATTTATAGCAGTTGAATATTTTGAACAAAAATAGACTTTTATCTCACTTTAAAAAATAAAAAAGCCGCTAATTGAAAGCGGCTTTTAAAGTTCTTAAAGAATTATGATTTAATCCTTTCTTGATAGGTTCCCTTTGCAGTTTCTATCTTTATTTTATCTCCTTCATTAATAAATAGAGGTACATTAACACGTGCACCTGTTTCTACTGTTGCAGGTTTCGTTGCATTAGTCGCAGTGTTACCTTTTACACCAGGTTCAGTATGAGTTACTTCTAAGATAACCGACTGGGGCATATCAACTGCTAATGGCTCTTCATCCGAAGCTCTTACAATAACCGTTACCACTTCACCTTCCTTCAATAGATCTGGTGCATCTAAAGCTTCAACACTTAATTGAATTTGATTATAATCTACCGTATTCATAAAGTGATAAAGATCTCCTTCAGGATATAGGTATTGATACTTTCTAGTTTCTACCCTAACTTCATCAATTTTATGTCCCGCAGAAAAGGTATTATCAATTACTTTACCTGAGGTTAAACTTTTTAATTTAGTTCGAACAAACGCAGGACCTTTTCCTGGTTTTACATGTTGAAATTCTACAACTTTATAAGTATCGTGATTGTAATTGATACAAAGACCATTTCTAATGTCTGAAGTATTTGCCATTTTCGTTTAATTTATATTATATCCCTTCATAATCCCACGTTTAGAATTACGAATAAATGTTATGATTTCATCTCTTTCAGGAGTTGCCTCCATTTGTGCTTCAATATTTTCTAGAGCCTGAGTATTATTGTATTTACTCTGATACATAATTCTATAAATATTTTGAATCTCTCTAATCTTATCAGTATCAAAACCACGTCTTCTAAGACCTATAGAATTGATTCCAACATAAGAAAGAGGCTCTTTTGCTGCCTTAGTAAATGGTGGAACGTCTTTTCTAACTAAAGATCCTCCTGAAATCATAGCATGATCTCCAATATTAATAAACTGGTGCACAGCGGCTAAACCTCCTACGATCGCATATTTACCGATAGTTACATGCCCCGCTAAAGCTACTCCATTCACTATGATAGCATGATCCCCAAGAACACAATCATGTGCAATATGGGCCGTTGCCATTACAAGACAATTCGCACCAATCTTGGTTTTACCAGAAGCGTTTGTTCCTCTATTAATTGTAACACATTCTCTAATTGTAGTATTATCTCCTATTTCAGCCAATGAATCTTCTCCATCAAATTTCAAATCTTGAGGGACTGCTGAAATTACAGCTCCTGGAAAAATTCTACAATTTTTTCCGATTCGAGCTCCTTCCATGATTGTAACATTCGACCCGATCCATGTTCCTGAACCAATTTCGACATTGTTATGAATCGTTGTGAAAGGTTCTATGACTACATTGGTGGCGATTTTTGCCCCAGGGTGGACATATGCTAATGGTTGATTCATATTATCTCTTTTTTGCTATTTGGGCCATTAACTGAGCTTCAGCTACTAATTTATTATTAGCGTAAGCATAGGCTTGCATATGACAAATTCCTCTTCTAATAGGGGTAATTAACTCACATTGAAAAATCAAAGTGTCTCCCGGAAGTACTTTTTGTTTGAACTTAACATTATCCATTTTCATGAAGTAAGTCAAATAGTTCTCAGGATCTGGAACTGTACTCAAAACTAATATACCTCCACACTGAGCCATAGCTTCTACTTGAAGAACACCAGGCATCACCGGTGCTCCAGGGAAATGTCCAACGAAGAAATCCTCATTCATCGTCACATTCTTCATCCCTACTACTGAATGATCTGTAAGTTCTATAATACGATCAATCAATAAAAATGGAGGTCTATGCGGTAAAATTTCCATAATTTGATGAATATCCATAAGCGGTTTTTCACTCAAATCATATTTCGGCACTTTATTCCTTTTCGCAGCTTTAATTATACCTTGTAATTTCTTAGCAAACTGAGTATTAACACCATGTCCAGGTTTAGTTGCTATTACTTTACCTCTAATTCGTGTTCCGACTAAGGCAAGATCACCAATGACATCTAGAAGTTTATGACGAGCAGCTTCGTTAGGCCATCTCAATGATAAATTATCTAAAATACCATTAGGTTTTACTGTTACCGTTGGCTTATCAAAGACTTTCTTTAATTTATCTAAAGTATTTTCTGAAATTTCTTTATCTACATAGACTATAGCATTATTCAAATCTCCTCCTTTAATCAAATCGTGCTCTAAAAGCATTTCAATCTCATGAAGGAAACTGAAGGTACGAGATTCCGAAATTTCATCTTTGAATTCTGTTATACTATTTAATGAAGCATTTTGAGTCCCTAAAACTTTAGTCCCGAAATCCACCATAGTAGTGACTTGATATTCAGCAGATGGCATCAGAACTATCTCAGATCCCGTAGTATCATCCTTATAGCTAATCACCTCCTCAACAATGAATTCGTTGATTTCTGCCTCTTGCTCTACAACACCGGCCTCTTCTAAAGCCTCTATAAAATATTTAGAGGAACCGTCCATAATTGGTGGTTCGGCAGCATCGATTTCAATCAAAATATTATCTAAATCCATCCCAACTACCGCAGCTAACACATGCTCTGATGTATGAATTTTCACTCCGTTTTTCTCCATTGAAGTACCGCGCTCAGTACTTGTGACATAGGCTGCAGAAGCTTCAATGATTGGCTGATCTTCTAAATCAACTCGTTTAAATGCAAAACCGTGGTTATCTGAAGCAGGTTTAAATGTCATATTAACCGTTTTTCCAGTATGAAGGCCTATCCCCGATAGACTAACTTCTTTTGCAATTGTTTTTTGTTTCTTACTCATCTTATTGAGTCTTTTCGTTTTCTATTTCTAATTTTCTTAATCGCTTCACAATATCATCTAAGTTCTTAAAATGAACATAAGACTTATTAAAATTACCATAAGGTAAAGATGGTGTTCCTTGGACCACTGATTTATCTTTCAAATTTTTTGTAATACCAGACTGTGCTTGAATTCTTACCTTTTCACCGAGATTCAAATGCCCCACAATACCAACTTGTCCTCCTATCATTGCATGATTACCAATCTTAGAAGAACCTGCAATTCCAGTTTGAGCGGCAATTACGGAATGTTCTCCAATAACAACATTATGGGCAACTTGCAATTGATTATCTAATTTAACTCCCTCCTTAATTACTGTTGAGCCCATTGTAGCTCGATCAATAGTAGCACAAGCTCCTATCTCCACGTCATCTTTAATAATTACGTTACCTAACTGAGGAATTTTATCATAAGTACCTTCCTGATTTGGTGCAAAACCAAAACCATCAGATCCTATTACAGCATTTGCATGAATCACACAGTTCTTTCCTATAATACAATCTTTGTATATTTTCACTCCAGAAAAAAGCGTAGTTCCCTCTTCAATAATTACATTATCGCCAATAGAAACATGTGGATAAATTTTTACATTATCCCCAATCTTAACATTATTTCCTAAATGAGCAAAGGCACCAATATATAAGTCTTCTCCTAGGCTAGAGTTTTCTCCTACATAATGAGGCTCTTCCATCCCTTTCTTTTCAGGGATCATCGATTCATATAATTTGAGCAGTTGGGTTAAAGACTGATAGGCATCATCAACCAATATAAGGTTAGTAGATACATCTTGATCTAAGGTAGTATCTCTGCCTATTAAAACTGCACTTGCTTCAGTTGTGTATATGTAGTTAATGTATTTTTTATTCGATAGAAAACTGAGTTCTCCTTTTTGAGCCTCTTCAATTTTCCCAAAATTATTCACAGTAACCGAGTCATCCCCTCTCACTTCTCCTTGGAGAAATTCTGCAATTTGTGCTAAAGTTATTTCCATTATGACAAAAGTAGTAAAATTTATATTCCTCAAAAACTTAATTCCTTCGGAAAGACATTAAAATATTTTTTAGTTTCATGACTAATTCTTGCCGCAACTACATCATCGGAAGCTTTTACAAAATCCATTGTGCTTCCATCCTTCATCAACAAATTAATTTTGTTTTCTATATCATTATAAGCTAGATTCTTAACAAATCCTTCAAACACGAAATATCCAACCTCATGCTCAGACAAGTTCCATTGATTCGCTAAGAATCTTCTTCTCTCCTCTTGAACATTAGGGTCAAAAGCTTCCTTTGACATTTCAATTTTCAACAACTTACGATCTAATAAACTAGAAGACAATGTAGAGAGAACCTTATCTGGGTTGTTTTTCCACATTTTTAAAGCGCTTAAAATATCAACGTCATCCAATTCTGCAAATACCGAAAGAACCTTCGAATCAAATTCCTTTAAACCAATTTCACGAGATAAGAAAAATTCAAGAGATGGGCTACACAACAATTTCTCTCCTTGTAAGGAAAGCTCTTTAGCACGTTTGAGTACGTTGACCATCATATTCTCGGCAACTACTCCTGTTTTGTGCAAATATACTTGCCAGTACATTAAACGCCTGGCCACAATAAATTTTTCTATAGAATAAATCCCCTTTTCTTCAATGACCAAAGCATCATCCTTAACATTCATCATCGCAATTAAACGATCGGAATTTATACTTCCTTCTGCCACACCCGAATAGAAACTATCTCTTTTGAGATAATCCAACCTATCAATGTCTAACTGACTGGAAACGAGTTGATGAAAAAAAACTCTAGAATATTGCCCTTTAAAAATAGAAATTGCAAGATCTAATTTACCGCTGAAGATTGTATTAAACTCTTCCATGAATTTCAAGGAAATCTCTTCATGAGAAACATTGGAAACAATACTGTGCTCTAGAGCATGCGAAAATGGACCATGACCTATATCGTGAAGTAAAATCGCTATATACAATCCGGTTTCTTCCTCTGAATTAATAGCAACTCCTTTAGCCCTCAACACACGAACAGCTTTATTCATCAAGTACAGACAGCCTGTGGCATGATGAAATCTAGAATGATGAGCTCCAGGATATACCAAATACGACATCCCCATTTGAGATATTCTTCTGAGTCTTTGAAAATATGGATGTTCTATTAAATCAAAGATTATGGTCTTCGGAATGGAAATAAATCCATAAATCGGGTCGTTAAATATCTTTAACTTATTCGTTTGGTATATATTCAATTTAGTAACTTTAAGCATTACAAATATAAGGTTTATATAGTTTTAAGCATAATTAAATGAAATAGTTAGTCCTATAGTCACATCATCTTTATAATTATGCATGAGAACTTATTAAAAAATTAGGTATTTTTGAGAAAAGATTGAATACAATGACCCTAGAATACGGTATAGAAGAATTAAGTGAAGTAGCCTCTAAAGTTATAGAAAATAGTCCCTACAAGACTATCCTTTTTTATGGAAACATGGGAGTGGGAAAAACTACATTGATTAAAGAAATATTCAAGCAATTAAATGTTGTTGATTCGGTAAGTTCACCAACTTTCTCCATTGTAAATGAGTACAGGACTTCTCAAGGACTCCCTTGCTATCACTTTGATTTCTATCGTCTTGAGCAAGCTGAAGAAGCTCTAGATATAGGGATAGACGAATATTTTGATAGTGGCCGATGGTGTCTAGCAGAATGGCCTGAAAATATTGAAGAATACCTTCCATTAGAATCTGTTAAGATTCATATAGAGCAGTTAAATAATGGCAAAAGACTACTAACCTTTTAATTTAATCCATGTCCCAATCCTACAGTCAATTTAGCTCTCATGAGTTAGATACACAAACCGAAAGAATAGAAATAAAAAAAGGTAAATGTGCGCTACAAATTGGAATGCCTAAGGAAAACTCTTTCGAAGAAAAAAGAGTATGTCTAAGTCCCGACTCTGTCGCCGATCTTACCAACCAAGGCCATGAAATTATAATTGAAACCAATGCTGGTGTATTGGCCGGTTTTTCAGACAACGAATACGCAGAATCGGGAGCTCAAATTTCTTATGATAAGGCGCAAGTATTCGGCTGTAGAATCGTTTTGAAAGTAGAGCCACCAACCCAAGAGGAAATAGAATTGTTGAAACCACACAGTTTTTTATTCTCAGCACTTCAATTAAAAACCAGAAGTAAGAGCTATTTTGAATCTTTAGAAAAAAAGAGAATTACTGCCATAGCCTTTGATAATATTAAAGATGAACACAATAATTATCCCATTGTAAGTTCTTTGAGTGAAATTGCGGGTGCCGCAAGTATACAAATTGCAGCTGAGTTGTTAGCAGGAACTCAAAGAAGTAGTGGCCATTTATTTGGTAATATAGCAGGTGTACCTCCCACTGAGGTGGTGATAATTGGCGCTGGAAGAGTTGGAGAATATGCTGCAAAAGCAGCTATAGGACTCGGAGCCTATGTCAAAGTTTTTGATGATTCTATTACTCGACTTCAAAACCTACAAAGTAAAATTGATCAACCTATTTTCACCGCAACCTGTCAGCCTAAGCTCTTGTTAAAGTCGCTCATGAGATGTCATGTGGCAATTGGTGCCTTAAAAGGGAAAAGTAGGTGCCCAATCATTGTTACAGAGACTATGGTTGAGAACATGAAAGAAGATGCAGTAATTATAGATATAGGCATCGATAGAGGTGGAAATTTCGAAACCTCTGAAATTACTTCTCACAGTAAACCTTGTTTCAAAAAACACGGAGTAATTCATTATGGAGTCCCTAACATTCCTTCAAAGTACGCAAAGACCGCAACCATTGCTTTAAGTAATATATTGTCTCCATATTTAACACAGATTGCGGAGCAAGGTGGTGTCGAGAACAGCTTAAGACATGATATAGGTCTGCAGAACGGGATTTACCTTTATCGCGGTATCTTAACCAACAAATCTATCGGAGATTGGTATGATTTACCTTTTAGAGATTTAAATCTCTTGATGCTATAGGAAAAATAATTACTTTTGCCTTTCAAATTTAAGATATGGATTTAGTTAGAAGGTTTGCCTTGTTTTTTGTCGGAGTGGTTATTGGTCTGATTGTTTTGATGTATTGGAATAATACCAAAAAGCAAGAATTAGGACATGACATTTTTCCATATGGACCAAATGCTAGAACCTTGAGATCACTGGAAAAGCGTCCTCATAGAGCATATAGCGAGGAATCCAAATCTTTTATGAAGGCACAGTCTATTGATACCGCAGATATCTCAAAAATTTTAAAATATGGGGAAATCAACTTTGCAAAAAGTCATCCTCGCAAAGAACCTTGTGCTGATTATTGGCTTGATATCAATCTAAGAAAAGTAGACTATAGTCTTGTAGTGACTCGATGCGATTCCACAATCACATTCAACTCCATTGCTTTTAAGAAGTAGAATTTTGCTCTAAAAACCTTCGTTCAATTTCAGGATAACTCTTGATACTGGTCTTCAACCATTTCATGTATAAGTCTTGATGCTCTTCTTCACTCAAGTTCCAATTTACAGCTGTTTTCCTAACCCTATTAGTCATCTCCTCTAAGATGATGGCTCCAGCTACACTAACATTGAGACTCTCGGTGAAACCGTACATTGGAATTTTCAAGTAGGCATCTGCTTGATCCATCATTTGTTTAGAAACACCCATTTTCTCAACACCAAGAACAAAAGCTGATTTTTTACTGACATCGAACTCTTTCAGATTACTTGCCTTAGCATGTGGGCTGGTCACCACAATCTGATAACCTTCCTCCTTAAGACGATCTATGCAGGCTTGCGTATTATCCGCCCCAACTTTAGAAAAATTGTGAAAAGTCATCCATTTCTGAGCTCCTTTAGCCACTCTTCGACTGATGAAATTATTATAATTATTCTCTATTACATGAACATCTTGAACACCGAAAACATCTGCACTTCTAATCACTGCAGAAACATTATGCTTCTGGAACAAATCTTCTAAAACTATAGTAAAATGTCTCGTACGATTGTTCAAAACCTCTTTAAATAAAGCCTTTCTATCTTCTGAAACAAAACCTTCTAAATATGCAATAAAATCTTCGGCCATTAGAAATAAGGTGTTAAGGCTTTATAAAGATCTCCATTGGAAAGTACACTTCCCTTTTGAATCAGATCAAAAATTTCCTCTTTCCAATTTTCATCTAAAGACTTCTTTCCTGTAAATATTTCAACTTGAGCATCATCTAAATTAGCCATTAACCATTTATAATCTTCTGGATTTTCTAGGTCAAAACCAGCTCGATTTACACGGATTGCCACGCGATAAAAATCAAGATTCTCCTTAAAAAAAAGATTTATAGATTTAGTCCCTATATGATCTATGTATTTCGCTTGTTCTAGAGCTTTATCCCAAACTACATCACTAAAAATCTCCATCTCTTTACGAGCTACTTCAGGTCGATTGGCTTTAATTTCATTCCACTCCGTTTTATCAATTTCTTGACTGGCTAAAAAGCGAGCAAATTCTTCGTTTAATTCTTCGAATTGCTCTTTTGTAAGTAGGGTATATTTCATTGTATTAATTCGCTACATCATTGATGAATTTAATTCTCATCAATCTTAATTCTTCCTCATCATAATCTCCGTCAAATTCATCTAATGCTGCTTGAATTTTATCAGATTCTGCCTCCATGAAATAATCAAAAATCTCTTCCATTTGATCTTCATCCAAAAGGTCTTCTAGGTAATAATCTATATTTATTTTAGTTCCTGAAAATACGATTGACTCAAGTGTTTTAATGAACTCATCCATTTTCAATCCTTTTGCCGCAGCAATATCGTCCAAAGGTAGCTTTTTATCTGTATTTTGAATTACATAAAGTTTTAAACCTGAATTCTCACCAGTAGATTTAACAATTAAATCATCCGGTCTGACAATGCCATTGTCTTCAACATACTTAGAGATTAATGCTACGAAATCCTTCCCGAATTTACGCGCTTTTCCTTCACCTACACCATGGATCCCACCCAACTCTTCTATAGTAGAGGGATATTTCAAACACATATCCTCTAAAGATGGATCTTGAAATACAGCAAATGGTGGAACACCATTCTTGGTACCAACTTTTTTCCTTAAGTCCTTGAGCAATCGCATCAATTTTTGATCACCTCCACCTATTTTGGAAGGCTTAACTACTGTTACCTTATCATCATCATTATAAACGTGATCATAGGTCATCAAAAAGGAACTTGGATTATCTAAATAATGCCATCCTTTATCCGTTATTTTTAAAACACCATATTGCTCTAATTCTTTTCTCAAGAAATCATTTACAAATGCTTGGCGAATAAGCGCAATCCAATAACCGTATTCCCTATCCTCCCCACTTGCGAAAAACGGTTTTTCATCTGTTTTTCTTGATTTTAGTAGCGCGTTAGATTGCCCTGTAAGTACAGAGGCTATATCTTTCATTTTATATGTTTCTTTGGTATCTCTAACTACTTCTAGCAGTTTCACCAATTGCATTTGAGCTTGTTCTTTTTTCTTAGGATTTTTAGTATTGTCATCCATATCTGCTCCCAAACCATTAATTTCATCGAAGTCTTCTCCGAAATAATGCAATAAGTACTTTCTTCTGCTAATAGAAGTTTCTGCATAACCAACCACATCCTGAAGAAGCGCATGGCCGATTTCTTGCTCTGCCACCGGTTTCCCAGACATAAACTTTTCTAACTTCTCTATATCCTTATAAGCGTAAAAAGCAAGGCAATATCCTTCTCCGCCATCACGCCCAGCGCGACCAGTTTCTTGATAGTAACTCTCTAAACTCTTAGGAATGTCATAATGAATCACAAAACGCACATCCGGTTTATCAATTCCCATCCCGAAAGCTATGGTGGCTACTACAACATCAGTTTCTTCCATCAAAAACATATCTTGATGATTGGCTCTTAATTTTGCCTCTAAACCAGCGTGATATGGGATGGCTTTAATTCCATTGACTTGAAGAAGCTGAGCAACTTCTTCCACTTTCTTCCTTGACAAACAATAAATAATACCAGATTTGCCTTCAAAGCCTCTGACAAATCGAATAATGTCAGAATTGACTTGAGCAGTTTTAGGCCTTACCTCATAAAACAAATTCGGCCGGTTAAAAGAAGCTTTAAAAACATTAGCATTAGACATACCCAAGGTCTTGATTATATCCTCTTGAACCTTTTCTGTTGCCGTAGCCGTAAGTGCAATAATTGAAACGTTATCAATACGCTCAATAATATTTCTTAGATTTCTATATTCCGGTCTGAAGTCATGACCCCATTCCGAAATACAATGCGCTTCATCAATTGCTACAAAAGAAAGTTTCTGTTCCTTTAAAAAATCAATATACTCTTCTTTGGTTAAGGATTCAGGAGCTACATATAGAAGTTTGGTTATTCCATCACGTATATCTTGTTTTACACGCTCCACATCTCCTTTATTCAAAGAGGAGTTTAATACATGTGCTACTCCATGCTCTTCCGATATACCTCTAATTGCATCAACTTGATTTTTCATAAGGGCTATTAAGGGTGAAACAACGATTGCAGTTCCTTCACTCATTAACGCCGGCAATTGATAACACAAAGATTTACCTCCACCAGTGGGCATAATAACAAAACTGTCCTGTCCTGAATATATGCTCTTTACTACATCTTTTTGCAAACCACGAAATTCAGAGAAGCCAAAATACTTCTTCAGTGCAGTGTACAATTTTTTTTCCTCTACATTCATTACTGATTCTATCTAAAATTAGATACATTTGCTCCTTGAAATTCTAGAGCGCTATAAGTAAATTTAACATTAAATTTCAAAAGCCACAAACATAACTTTAACTTAAGTTTAAAAAAATGGACAACAATAAAGGAGAAATGTCTTTTCTTGGTCATCTTGAAGAACTTAGATGGCACTTAGTCAGATCATCTGTGGTGATATTTATTTTTGCTATCCTTTTATTCATCTTCCAAAAAGATGTTTACGAATACTTTTTATTAGCTCATTTACAGCCTGATTTTATAACCTATACTTGGTTTTGTGAGGCCTTTTCAGCAATTGGTGTTGACAGTAGTTTTTGTAATGTTCAATTCCCGCAAAAACTTCAGAGTATTGCACTGACAAACCAGTTGATGAATTCTCTCTGGACTTCTATGATTTTAGGCTTAATATTAGCCTTTCCCTATGTAGTCTATGAATTGTGGAAATTCATAGCTCCTGGCCTTCATGAAAACGAAAGAAACAACTCTAAGGGATTCATCTTTAGCAGCTCTTTATTATTCTTATTAGGACTTGTATTTAGTTATTACATTATTTGTCCAATGTCTGTGTATTTTTTCTACAACTATCAAATCACGGACTTAATCGTAAACAATTTTCAATTCGAATCTTATATTTCAATTATTACTAATGCGCTCTTAGGAGTGTCACTAGTGTTTGAATTACCCATAATTATATACTTTTTGACTAAGGCTGGGTTAGTGACTCCAGACTTTCTAAAGAAATATAGAAAGCATGCTTTCGTTATAGTTTTAATACTATCTGCTATTATTACTCCTCCGGATATTGCCAGTCAAATTATAGTTTCTATCCCTGTGATGTTCTTATATGAGATCGGAATCTATATTTCAAAAATAGTAGTCAAAAAACAACTTAAAAAAGAAAATAAACTTAGCAATGTCAAATAAATTAGAAGAGTTTGAAGCCTATAGGGCTAAAATGAATGAAAAGCTTTTAAAATCAGATAATAAAATAATCAAACGTATCTTTAACTTAGATACAAATGCTTTTCAAGAAGGACATTTAGACGTTAAAACAAAAGAATTATTAGGACTTGTTGCCTCATTAGTTTTGAGATGTGATGACTGTGTTCTCTATCACCTTAAAACTTGCTTTGAGCAAGGTGTTACTAAAGCTCAAGTTATGGAAACATTATCCATCGGGAACTTAATTGGCGGAACCATTGTGATCCCTCACTTAAGACGTGCTTATGAGTTTTGGGAAGAGTTAGAAAATAAACAACAATAATTTCTTATTTTTACTTCTATGATTTTAAGAGCAGATAACATCCAAAAGCTTTACGGAAGCAGAAAGGTAGTCAAAGGAGTATCTCTTCAGGTTGAACAAGGAGAAATAGTTGGATTACTTGGACCGAACGGAGCAGGTAAAACTACCTCGTTCTACATGATTGTTGGAATGATTCAACCTAATGATGGTCATATCTACATCAACGATCAAGAGATTACTAAATTCCCTATGTATAAGCGAGCTCAAAACGGTATTGGATATCTTGCTCAAGAAGCATCAGTATTTAGAAAACTCACCGTGGAGGACAACATACTTTCTGTCCTACAATTCACCAATAGAACTAAGGCTGAACAAAAGGAGAAATTAGAATCTTTAATTGAAGAGTTTAGTTTAGGTCATGTCAGAAAAAACCGTGGAGATTTACTTTCTGGTGGAGAACGCAGAAGATGTGAGATTGCAAGATGTCTAGCTTCCGATCCTAAGTTTATTCTATTGGATGAACCTTTTGCAGGGGTTGACCCAATCGCAGTAGAGGACATTCAATCTATCGTAGCTCACTTAAAGCATAAAAACATTGGTATTCTTATTACCGACCATAATGTGCAAGAAACTTTAGCGATCACCGATAGAACCTACTTAATGTTCGAGGGTAGTATACTTAAGGAGGGAACGCCTGAGGAACTCGCAAAAGATGAAACTGTAAGAAGGGTTTATTTAGGAGAGAGTTTTGAACTCAAAAAGAACCGCTTTAAAGAGTAGTTCCTTGCCTATTAAACTGTGCAAATAAGGAAACTAGAATATATCCGAAAATTATAAAAGTAAGGGAAGCCTGCTTTAAACTGATCAGCATGATTAGCGCAAATATCAGAAAGATATAAACGCTTTTATTCTTTTTCCAACTGTAGTCTTTAAACTTCAAAGAAAACATCGGCAATTCAGCGTTAAGCATGTAAGTCCCTAAAAGCCCTATACCTAAAATGACGTAGGTACTGTGACTCAATTCCTGGACTATGTGGTGAGAGGCGTACATTTGCATAAAAACTATTCCACCAATTAACAGCGCATTTGCAGGAGTTGGAAGCCCTATAAACGAACTACTTTGACGTGTGTCTATATTGAACTTTGCCAATCTGTAGGCCGAGGCCAGTGGGCATAAAAAGGCTACAAACGGCATCCACATCCACTCTATTTCTGACCAAGACTGTATTTCTAAATTCTGTCTTATAAAATCATAGTCTAAAGATTTAGATAGCAACATAAACCAAACCATTCCAGGTGCTACCCCTGAGGTAACTACGTCCGCAAGTGAATCTAATTGTTTCCCTAATTCTCCTTGAACCCCGAAGGCTCTAGCCGCAAAACCGTCGAAGAAATCAAAAAATATACCAGTTGCGATTGCGTAAACTGCCCAATCTAAATGCCCTAATAGCGCAAATAAAATTCCAAAAAGACCTGAAGTCAAGTTAAGCAGTGTAATTAAATTAGGAATGTGTTTTTTCAAATCAATTAGTTTATCCTTCAAAATTAAGCATTTTCATCCATATAATATTTTTATCTTTAACAATTCAAAATATCTAATATGAACACCCGCTCTTGGCTACTGAGCCTAATATTCATTTTCCTGACATTCAATTCATTCTCACAAAAATTGAGTGACCGTGCCACTTTATCAGTGATTACTTGTGGACCTGGAACAGAGCTCTATTCCACATTTGGGCATTCAGCTTTTAGGTTAAAAGATCCAGAAACGGGCGTGGATCGCGTATATAATTACGGAATGTTCGACTTTAACACCCCTGGATTCTATTTAAAATTTATTCAAGGGAAACTTCCCTATATGCTCGGAGCATATAACTTTAATTACTTCTACAGGTCTTATCAAAGAGAAGGTCGTTGGATCAGTGAACAGGTCTTAAACCTAAATCACAATCAAGTCCAACAACTCGTTTCTTTCCTTGACAATAATAGCTTAGATGCTAATAAGTTTTATAAGTATGATTTTTTCACAGACAATTGCGCAACTAAAATTCGTGATGTACTCGATGAAAATTTAGTAAGCCCTATCAACTATAACTTCAGTTATGAAGTAACGGGAAAAACTTATAGAATGCTCTTACATGATGACTTAAAACACAAACCTTGGGCTAAATTCGGAATTGATCTGGCCTTAGGGTCAATGATAGACCGTGAAATCACTGCTTATGACTATCAGTTTTTACCTCAATATATTTTAGAGTCACTTAACAAGGCGACCATAGATGGGGCAGCTTTAACGCAAGCACCAAGAATGATTCTTTTAGAACGTCCCAATGAAAAAACCGAAACTTGGAGTACCCCTACCTTAATGTTTTGGGGAATTGCCTTTTTTGCTTTTTTAATTTCTGTAAATGATCGTCGTAAAAATGCACTTCACAAATCTTTTGACAGTTTACTATTTCTAAGCTCAGGCTTGGCTGGACTGGTACTCCTATTTTTGTGGTTTGGCACAGATCACGTACCTACGAAATGGAACTGGAATTTTCTATGGTTATCTCCCATAGGATTATTAATGCTCGTTAAAGCCTTTAAAAAGTCTAATTTTTTGAGTAATCTATGGGTACTTGGAATAATCATTAGCCTAATCCTTGATTTAGCGGGAGTTCAAACCTTACCAGAAGGAGGGATTCCAATCATGATTGCTCTGCTGATTCGCTTATTAAATCAAAAGGTTTATTTCAAAAAACTCAAAACTGCGAGTTCATAGCCTTTAAGGCCGAAACCAGACAAACTTCCTTGACAAACAGGACCTAAGTAAGAATGATGTCTGAAGTTTTCGCGAGCATATACATTGGAAATATGCACTTCCACCACAGGACTATTCACACCTGAAATAGCATCTGCTATAGCTACAGAAGTATGGGTATAAGCTCCTGCATTAAACACTATGCCGTCTACTGTAAAACCATAAGCATGTATGGCATCAACTAAAAAGCTTTCATTGTTCGATTGAATATAATCAAATTTCACCTCAGGAAATTTACTCTTTAATTCGGATAAATAACTCTCAAAATCCTGATTTCCGTATACTCCTGGCTCTCTTTTTCCTAATAAATTTAAATTAGGTCCATTTAAAATTAAGATGTGCATGGTGATTTGTTTTAAACAAATATATAAATTTAGACCATGAATTGGAATGGACTGCTAAAATCATTTGAGAATTACCTAAGACTGGAAAAAGCAATGAGTGAGCATTCTATAGCCGCTTATGTTTCAGATACAAAACAGCTTTCTGACTTTTTCCCTAATAAAACTCCACAATCCTTGAAAACCGAGGACCTACTTGAGGTTAATTATGAATTAGCTAAGCTTATAGACCCTAAGACTCAAGCTCGAAAACTAAGTGCTTGGAAACAATTCTATGACTACCTAATTCTCAGTCATCGCATCGATCATAATCCATGTAAAAACATTGAAAACCCTAAATACCATAGAAAACTTCCGGATACTCTTTCTCTAGATGAAATAGACCAAATTGTAAATTCATTTGACCTATCTAAAGCACTATCCTATAGAAACAGAGCTATTGTAGAACTCTTATATTCTTGCGGGCTCAGGGTAAGTGAACTCTGTGAACTTAAACTATCAAACATTTACAAAAAAGAACAAATAATAAGAGTTTTAGGAAAGGGAAATAAACAACGATTAATCCCAATTGCACAGTATACCCTTGATGTAATCGACGAATACCTAGAATTCGAACGTGCTCAACTTAAAATTCAAGACGGTCATCAAGACACCCTTTTCTTAAATCGAAGAGGTAAGGGATTAACACGAGTTATGATCTTCACCATGATTAAAAACCAAGTATCCTTATGCGGAATTAAAAAAAATGTTTCTCCGCACACCTTCAGACATTCCTTCGCAAGTCACCTTTTAGCAGATGGAGCAGATCTTGTAGCTATCCAACAAATGCTTGGACATCAAAACCTCAGTACTACCGAAGTTTATCTACACATTGATCAAAGCAAGGTCAAAGAAATATTAGAGAATTTTCATCCGAGAGGGAAAAATTAATATCTTGTTCGAAACTAACTAAACCGAACTACTATTAAAACGTATAAAATTGGTTTCTGGTCAGCTACTGCTTTAGTGATTGGAAACATGATTGGGAGCGGAGTATTCCTGCTTCCTTCTACCCTAGCCCCTTACGGAAAATACGCCATATTAGCCTGGACCTTTGCCGCAATTGGTGCAGTACTATTAGCAATGGTATTTGGAAAGCTAGCCTCTTTAGAACCCGACACCACAGGAGGTCCTTATGCCTATACCAAATTAGGACTAGGAAGATTTCCTGGGTTTCTAGTTGCTTGGGGCTATTGGATTTCAATATGGTGTACTAACGCTGCGATTGCAGTGGCTTTTGTAGGCTATCTAGAAGTCTTTTTCCCTTTTCTTGCAACTCATAAGTTTTGGGCTGTAGCTACAGGCCTAGGTGCAATTTGGGCCTTGACTTATCTGAACACCAAATCCATTAAATTCGTTGCTATATTTCAAGTATTTACAACAATTTTTAAGCTTGGTCCTGTTCTTTTATTAGGACTAGCAGGTCTTTTTTATATAAATTTTGACCTCTTAGACCAACCGAGCTTAGTTAAGGGGAATGCTTTTGAACTTTTGACAACAGCCACTACCCTTACCTTCTTTGCGTTTTTAGGGATGGAGAGTGCGACCATTGCGAGCAATCAAACTGAATCTGCTTCAAAAACCGTGAAAAAAGCGACCTTCACCGGAACCTTTATAACTGGATTAGCTTACTTGTTAAGTTATCTTGTTATTGCAGGAACCATCCCTCAAGAAATACTCATGATTTCCTCTGCTCCTTTTGCTGATGCTGCAGGTAATCTATGGGGAACAACAGCGCGTTATATAGTTGCGGCTGGAGCAGTAATCGCTACCCTAGGCGCCTTAAATGGCTGGCTTTTAATTCAAGGGCAAATTCCTATGGCAGCCGCAAAAGACAGCCTTTTCCCTAAAATATTTGCAAAAACCAACACACATGGATCCCCTTATATTGGAATCGCACTTTCTAGTGTTTTAGTATCTGCGTTAATGTTACTCAACTACTCAAAAACCCTAGTTCAAGCCTTTACCTTCATGATGAAATTATCAACCTTGAGTGTATTGACACCTTATCTTTTTTCTACAGCAGTTTTGGCCTTATTAGCCTATAGAAAAAATTTAAAAACCAAAAAGCAAATCAACCTTCTGGCCAGCCTAGCCTTTCTGTTTTCAATTTGGATGGTTATCGGGTCGGGGCCTGAGATCGTATTTTGGGGCTTCCTTTTACTCATGTTCGGCTTACCTGTTTATATTCTCTTAGAAAAAAATAAAACAAATGACTAAATACTATATCAATCCAGACATCAAACAAGCAGAAACCTTACCGGCTTCTTTTTATAGAGACCCGGAGGTATTTCAGTATTTAAAGGATCAGTTATTCTCAAAATCCTACCATTGGCTAGGAGATTTACCGAGCTTATTGCAACCTAATGAAACAGTTCATCCCTTTACTTTATACCCAAGTTTTATGGAAGAACCTCTGGTGCTGGTAAAACAAAAAGAGGATCAGTTAAAGGTACTCTCTAATGTATGCACCCATAGGGCAAATATTATAATTCATCAGCGCGGTAGTTCAAAAAAACTTAAATGTGAGTATCATGGTAGGCAGTTCAAAAGAACTGGTGAATTCGAACGTATGCCAGAATTTGAACAAGCGGAAAACTTCCCAAGGCCCTGTGACCATCTTAAAGAATTTGACTTAAAAAACCTCGGTCCTCATCTATTCACGGGACTAAGTACAACTCTAATTGATTTTGACAAAGTGCTCAGTCAAATGAAGGAGCATATAGGATTCCTTCCATTAGACGAATTTAAATTTGATGAGAGTCTCAGTAAGGACTATTTAATCAACTGCCACTGGGCGCTATATTGCGATAATTATTTAGAAGGCTTCCATATCCCCTTTGTACATAATGACCTGAATGAAGCACTAGATTATGGACAGTACAAAACTGTACTCTACGATCAAATGAACCTACAAATCGGGTATACCGATTCTTCAGAGGAAGTTTTTGATCTTCCTAAGGGACATCCTGATTACGGCAAGAAAGTAGCAGCTTATTATTATTGGATTTTTCCGAATATGATGTTTAATTTCTATCCTTGGGGCTTATCTGTGAATATCGTTAAGCCAATCAATGAGAATAAAACTAAGGTTAGTTTCAGATCCTTTGTATGGGATGAAAGCAAACTAGATTCTGGAGCAGGTGCTCTTTTAGATAAAGTAGAACGGGAAGATGAATTTGTTGTAGAAGGCGTTCATAAAGGACTTAAATCTTCTAGCTACACTACAGGAAGATTTTCACCAACAAGAGAGCGTGGTGTACATCATTTCCATCTCTTACTCTCCAAATTATTCTAATAAAAAAGGCAGCCTCAAGGCTGCCTTTTTTTATACTATTTTACTTGTATTACTTAGCAATATTAACTGCTCTAGTCTCACGAATTACAGTCACTTTAACCTGACCTGGATAGGTCATGTCATTTTGAATTTTCTGAGAGATATTATAAGATAACTCAGAAGCTTTCTGATCATTTACCTTAGTACTCTCAACAACTACTCTTAATTCACGTCCTGCTTGAATCGCATAGGCTTTTTGAACTCCACTGAATTGAAAAGCGATCTCTTCTAAATCCTTCAAACGCTGCATATAAGAATCTAAGACTTGACGTCTTGCTCCTGGACGCGCTCCAGAAATAGCATCACACACCTGAACGATAGGAGCGATCAAACATTTCATTTCTATTTCATCGTGGTGGGCCCCAATAGCATTACATACATCTGGCTTTTCACCGTATTTTTCTGCCCATTGCATCCCTAACAAAGCATGTGGTAATTCACTTTCTTGATCTGGTACTTTACCGATATCATGAAGAAGACCTGCTCTTTTAGCCATTTTAGCATTAAGTCCAAGCTCTGCTGCCATTATACCACAAAGATTTGCTACCTCTCTAGAATGTTGTAATAGGTTTTGACCATAAGAAGAACGGTATTTCATACGTCCAACTGTTTTGATCAATTCTGGATGTAATCCATGAATTCCCAAATCGATCACAGTTCTCTTACCAACTTCAATAATTTCTTGCGAAATTTGCTTTTCAGTTTTACGAACAACTTCTTCAATTCGCGCTGGATGAATACGTCCATCGTTCACTAGATTGTGTAACGAAAGTCTTGCAATCTCTCTCCTAACCGGATCAAAACAAGACAAGATAATAGCCTCCGGAGTATCATCTACGATAATCTCAACCCCTGTAGCTGCTTCTAAAGCACGAATATTACGACCTTCACGTCCGATAATACGACCTTTTACATCGTCACTCTCTAGGTTAAACACAGAAACACAATTCTCAACAGTCTGCTCTACACCCACTCTTTGAATCGTATTCAAAATAACTTTGGTTGCATCTTGCTGTGCAGTTAATTTAGCTTCCTCTAAAGTATTTTGAATAAAGCCCATTGCATCACTCTTCGCTTCATCTTTTAAGGATGCTACAAGCTGCACTTTCGCATCTTCCGCAGACAATCCTGAAATAACTTCCAATTCCTCAACTTGTCTGGTATGAAGGCGGTCTACTTCCGATTGTTTCTTCTCTAAACTTTCTATTTTAAACTCTAAGTCCTTCTGTAATGCTTCAACTTCTCTGGTTAGCTTTTTATTTCTATCCATTTCAGATTGTGCCTTAGACTCTTTTTCTCGAATACGCTTTTCCGCTTCTTCGATCTTCTTATCTCGAGCTAAGATTACTTTTTCATGATCTGCCTTAAGCTCAATAAACTTCTCCTTTGCTTGAAGAATTTTATCTTTTTTAATCTGATCTCCTTTTTGCTTTCCTTCTTCTATTTTCTTCCGTGCAACCTTCCTAGATTGTTTGATCACGGTATTGGCTCTTTTCATCTCCATCAGCTTTGCTATAGCAAAACCAACAGCGAATGCAACCAAACCAATCACTATATGTATTTCATTCATTGTTTAAAAAATTATATATAAAAAAAGCCTACATCAGTAGGATTGAAATAAACTCCAATTAAACAAGTTTAGGACTAACACTGTGATCAAGGATCCTGTTAAACAGGCCTGCTTTCCGACAGATGACTCATCCTTTATAAATATATAACGTTGAGTTTATCAAATTGTTTACCGATGTAGGCAGTACTTTGCTTGTATTTTAATGAACTTATTTTAGGAAATGATCTAGTTTATCTGAAATCGATTTAATCTCATTTTCGATTCGTAAATTATCCTTGCGAACCACTAAATCTTTTATTTCCATTTGAGAGGCAAATTGCAATGCACACATGGCAAGAACATCTTGCTTATCATTTACTGCATAACTAGATTCATACTGCTGCAGCAATTCATTTATCTTAGCTGCCGCTCTACGTATCCCCTCTTCTTCAGATGCATTCGATATTCGGATCGGATATGTCCTTCCTCCTATAACCACGTGAATCTTTAGTGCTTCCATATTTAGTCATTCAACTGAACAATACACTTGTCAATCTCGCGTATTAATGCATTTATCTTTTTCTTCGTCTCTCTTTTATCTTCTATACTGCCTTCAAAAGTTTTGTTACTCTTAAGTTGACTGTACTTGCTTTCAAGAAGTTCTAACTCCTTTACTTTTTCTTGGTATTTCAAAAACATCAAGTTGTAATTCTTACTTAGAATTTCATTTTCTTGGACTAAAAACTCATAACGTTCGATTAAAACATCTAGTTTCTCCGTCATTATTTTAAAGTCATTCAATACCTTAGTCATATACTTATTTCACAAGACCTTTGAAACAAATTTATATAAACAAAGCCTATAAAGCAATATTATTTATGATTTTCTTTTAAAGATTTTTAATTAATTTTACTTCAAAATACAAGGTATTGAAACAAATTCTATTCTCGATTTTTATCTTATTAAGCCTCAACTTAATGGCTCAAAAAAAGGACAGTCTACCTACTCTAGGCCTTCCTATGAATATTCCACTTATTAGTGCTGGTAGTTTCGGCGAGCTTAGGGACAATCATTTTCATGCTGGACTTGATCTCAAAACTCAATACCGAGAGGGAATACCTGTTTATGCCACTGAAGATGGTTATGTGTCTCGAATAAAAATTGCTGTGTGGGGCTATGGTAAAGCACTATATATCAATCACCCCAATGGATATACTACCGTGTATGGACACCTATCTAAGTTCAGCCCTGAGATTGAAGCTCATATGAAGAACTTAATTTACCAGAAACAGAAACATGAACTTCAAGATTTCCCTGAGGAAACTGAATTTCCTATAAAAAAAGGTCAATTAATTGCTTACTCAGGAAGCACAGGTGGTTTTGTAGGACCACATTTACACTATGAAGTAAGAGATACTAAAACAGAGCATATATTAAACCCGCTATCTTACGGAATACCTATAGAGGATCACACGGCACCTAAGCTACTGGCTATTATGGTCAAGCCTGGAGACTCTTCTAGTTTTGTTAACGGCTTACAAAAAGCCCAAAAACTAAATATCACTAAATTAAAAAATAGAAATTACAGAACAGCTCCTGTAAATATTCAGGGAAAAGGATTATTCCAGGTACAGGCCTATGACATTCAAAACTCAGTAAACAATAAAAACGGCATATATCAAATAAGTACTTACATAAACGATTCTTTAATTTACAATCAGAAGATGCAGGAGTTCTCATTTGCGGAATCCAAGCAAATCAATTTACTTATCGATTATCAGAAGTACAATCGAAGCAATCAACGATACCAACAACTCTATATCCCAGAAAGCTCAAGTCTTTCAGTCTACGACAGAACCTTAAAAAGCAATGGACTCGTTCAGCCAAACAAATCGAATGAAAGCAACTATAAAATCGTACTTGAAGATTATTCAAAAAACAAAACAAACATCTATATACCAATAGTTTATGATAACTCACCTAAACAAATAATCAAAGAAGATTTATCTTTGAATCAAACTGTAATCTTGAAAGATAAATTCTATTTATTAGAAAATAAGAACACCAAAATAGCCTTACAAAAGAACAGTTTTTTTGACGATGTCTCTTTAAATATAACTCAGATTAAAGACAGTATCTTTATGGATGAAGATCGTATTGCTCTTAATAAATCCTTCAGTATTGCCTTTAAAATCCCTAAAGATTCAATTGCTCAATTAGGTATTGTTAGAGTAGATTTAGACGGAAAAAAATCTTTTATAAAATCAGAATATAAAAATCAATTTTTAACCGCATACACTAAAACATTAGGAACTTACACCTTGGCTAAAGACAGCATAGCTCCCAAAGTCAGTTTTTATAATTTCAAGGATGGTCAATGGATCAGCAAATACAAAACATTAAAGATAAAGATTAGCGATCAAGACAGTGGCATATATTCGTATGAAGCTTTTATGGACGGAAATTGGATGGCGTTGAGCTTTAACCCAAAAACAAACTTAATCACATATGACCTAAAAGACATTCCTCTTGAAGGCAGCGAGCACACCTTAGAAATTTTTATAACAGACTTAGTAGGTAATCAAAGTAATATTAGGGCCACCCTATACAATAAATAGTCTATTTTAACAGCTCCACTAATTGTTCAAAATGCGTTTTAGTCTTAACCTTGTCTATCACATTGCTAATTAGACCATTTGCACCAATTACAAAAGTCTTACGATGAATCCCATCATATTCCTTCCCCATAAACTTCTTTAAACCCCAAACTCCATAGGCCTGAATAAGAACCTTATCTTCATCAGATAAAAGTGGATAATTCAATCTTTGTTTAGTTGCAAAATTAGATTGCCTTTTTACCGTATCCGCACTAACTCCGATAATTTGATAACCCATTTTTTGCAAATCTTCACTCCCATCCCTTAGGCTACAAGCCTCAGCTGTACATCCAGGAGTACTTGCCTTAGGATAGAAAAACAGAATATAAGGTTTTGAATTATAATCTTCTGACTTAACTAGATTTCCATTTTGATCTTCTAGAGCAAATGAAGGTGCTTTATCTCCTACTTTTAAAGTGTTCATATCTTTCAAATTTATTACATTCGCAATATAGTAAAATCAGACATGAACAAACAGGAAAAGGTACAATACGTAATAGACGAGTTAGAAAAATTATATCCAGAAACTCCAATACCCTTGGACCATAAAGATCCCTACACCTTACTAATTGCCGTCCTAATGTCAGCTCAATGCACAGATGAGAGAGTCAACACCATTACTCCTTTATTGTTCGAAAAAGCTGATAATCCCTATGATATGGTTAAATTAACCGTAGAAGAGATAAAAGAAATCATCCGACCGGTTGGACTCTCTCCAATGAAATCAAAAGGAATTCATGGACTAAGTCAGATCTTAATTGATAAACACAAGGGGGAAGTTCCTCAGAGTTTTGAAGACCTAGAAGAACTGCCAGCTGTCGGACATAAAACAGCATCAGTAGTAATGTCTCAAGCATTTGGCGTACCCGCTTTTCCAGTCGATACTCATATACATCGTTTAATGTATAGATGGAATCTAACAAATGGTAAAAACGTGGCTCAAACTGAAAAGGATGCAAAGCGCCTTTTTCCAAAAGAACTATGGAATAAACTACATCTTCAAATTATATTTTATGGTCGTGAATATTCCACAGCTCGATCTTGGTCTTTGGAAAAAGATTTTATTTCTGCAAAAATAGGCAGGAAGTCTCTTTTGAAGCCCTAGCCTTATTATTTACTAAATACTCGGTCTTCTTGAGCTCTTCTGAAAATTCCAGCATAAGATCTAGGTCAACGAGATCTAAGTGGACTAATTTTGATTTGTATTTCATACTATGGTTTTGTTTACTAACGGAACTATTAAAAAGATATTGTCTTAATTCTTGTACAAATCCATTCTACCTCGCTCCATATATTTTCTCATGTTAATTAGAGCATATCTTGCTCTTCCTAGGGCAGTATTGATGCTAATACAAGATTCCTCTGCAATTTCGGCAAAAGTCAGCCCCCAATAATATCTCTGGATAATTATTTCCTCCTGTTTCTCGGGAAGTTGCACAACTAATTGTCTTACCATTTCAAAGACCTCTGCTTTTATTATAACCCTCTCTTCATTCAAAATCCTAGATTCCAACATTTCAATCAGGTCAAATTTCCCGATATTATCGTACTTCGCAAGCCTTTTCTCCATTCTAAACCAATCTATTACCTTGTTGTGCGCAATTCTCAAGGCCCATGAAATAAACTTATCCTGATCTTTATACTTTTTGCGTCTTAGATGCTGAATAATCTTAAAATAAGTATCTTGAGTTAAATCTTTTGCAACAGCAGTGTCCTTGACTTTTTTTAATATAAAGCCAAATAATCTGTTCTGGGTTCCACGGATTAAAGGTGTTAAAGCCTTTTCATTTCCGTTTAAAAATGCTCTCACGAGTTGATTCTCTGAAAAGTTTTCTTCTTTCATAGCTTATAATATTTAGAAAATTATACAATTATTACTTATACATTTACTTGATTTACAACAAGATAGCTCCATAATATAATAAAAGACAAACTTTAAAACAAATTATAGTCGACTATCATAATCTTAAAGAATTGGTTATTTTTGTTTAAAACAATCAAGAATGTCAAAACAAGAGACTGTCTTAGACCTAGACAAGGCTATATATATTAAAGGCGCTAAGCTTCATAATCTAAAGAATATTGATGTAGCAATTCCTCGAAATCAACTAGTTGTTATCACTGGGGTATCGGGATCTGGTAAATCCAGTCTTGCTTTTGACACTCTATATGCTGAAGGTCAAAGAAGATACGTTGAAAGTCTTTCTTCTTATGCCAGGCAATTTCTTGGAAAACTAAATAAACCACAAGTGGATTCTATTCAAGGAATCTCTCCAGCAATCGCTATTGAACAAAAAGTAAATGCTACCAACCCTAGGTCTACTGTAGGTACATCAACTGAAATATATGACTACTTAAAGCTGCTTTATGCTAGAATCGGAAAAACCTATAGCCCTGTATCTGGTGATCAAGTAAAAATAGATCAAGTTTCAGATGTCATGAAATACATTGAAGGTTTTGAGCCTGGTCTTAGGTATTACGTTCTGGCCCCGATAGAAACTCCTGAAGGAAGAAGCCTAAGTCAGCATCTTAAGCTTTTAGAAGATCAAGGGTATGCTAGGGTAAAACATGAAGGAGAAATTGTCAGAATAAACAAGCTAGAAGCTAAGATAAAAGACTTTTCAAATACCTTTTTAGTGGTAGACAGAGGAAGTCTTAAATTAGACGAAGATTCATTGTCCCGATTGGCAGATTCTGTACAAACAGCCTTTTTTGAGGGGAAAGGTTTCATGAGCATTCAATGGCTCGATAATGAGAATACCACAAGAGAGTTTAGCAATAGATTCGAATTAGATGGAATTACTTTCAATCAACCCAATGACCATTTTTTTTCCTTTAACAATCCTTATGGAGCTTGCCCTAAATGCGAAGGTTATGGTAATATCGTCGGAATCGACGAGAATTTAGTGATTCCAAATACCGATTTATCTATATATGATCAAGCTATAAGTCCATGGAAATCGGACTCTTTCAAAAAATACTACGACAAACTTATTGCCGAAGCTTATAAATATGACATTCCTATTCACAAAGCATGGCATGAATTAAGTGAAGAACAAAAGAGCTTAGTTTTTCAAGGAACTAAAACCTTTAAAGGTATTGATGCCTTTTTTAAGTTTCTAGAAGAAAAGTCCTATAAAATACAATACAGGGTAATGCTTTCTCGTTATAGAGGAAAAACAACTTGTACCGTCTGTAAGGGTAGAAGATTGAGAAAAGAGACGAATTATGTTAAGATCGGCGGCAAAAACATCTCTGAACTTGTGATTCTCCCTATGGACGAATTGCAAGAATTCTTCAAAAACTTGCAATTAGATCAGCATGATACGGAAATTGCAAAAAGAATACTCTTCGAAATTGAATCAAGAATAGGTTTCTTATTAAACGTAGGACTATCCTATTTGACTCTTAACAGAGCCTCAAACACCTTGTCTGGTGGAGAAAGTCAGCGTATTAATCTCGCTACTTCTTTAGGGAGTAGTCTAGTAGGATCAATGTATATACTAGATGAGCCAAGTATAGGGCTGCACCCTAAAGACTCAGAGCGACTTATAGAAGTTTTAAAAGAACTAAGAGATCTTGGCAATACCGTTATTGTGGTGGAACACGATGAGGACATCATGAAACAGGCCGACTATATTATTGACATCGGTCCAGAAGCTGGTCGTTACGGGGGTCAACTGGTCGCTGAAGGAACTTATAATGAATTTCTGAAACAGGACTCCTTAACTTCTAAATATCTTACAGGAGCCCTGGAAATAAAAGTTCCTAAAAAAAGAAAAAAGGTTCAAAAGAAAATTGTAATCAAGGGAGCTAGAGCACATAATCTTAAGAACATTGATGTTGATATCCCATTGAATAATCTAACGGTAATCACGGGTGTTTCAGGAAGTGGAAAAAGCTCCTTAGTCAAAAGAATAATCTATCCTGCCATTAAGAGAGAATTAGATGGTTTCGGACTTAAAAGCTCAGAATTCAGTGATATATCAGGAGATTTAAAGGAAATAGAACATATTGAATACATAGACCAAAACCCTATTGGAAGAAGTTCTCGTTCTAATCCCGTGACATATATCAAGGCATATGACGACATACGAAGTTTATTTGCCAAACACAGCTTATCCAAAGCTAGACATTATCAACCTAAACATTTTTCATTTAATGTAGATGGAGGGCGTTGTGAAAACTGTAAAGGAGAAGGGCAAGTTACCATAGAGATGCAGTTTATGGCAGATGTACATTTAACCTGTGAAGTATGTAAGGGGAAACGTTTTAAAAAGGAAATCTTAGAGGTCAAAATTGATGATAAAAGCATTGACGACATTCTTAACCTTACCATTAGCGAAGCTCTTGAATTCTTCGAGAAACATGGACAAAGCAAATTACTTAAGAAACTACAACCGTTAGAAGATGTTGGCTTGGGCTATGTACAATTGGGGCAATCAAGTTCTACCCTATCTGGAGGAGAAGCTCAACGAATTAAACTAGCGAGTTTCTTGGTCAAAGGAAACAGCCAGAGCAAAAGCCTTTTCATATTTGATGAACCCACAACAGGACTACATTTTCACGATATTAAAAAGCTACTGAACTCCTTCTCTGCTTTGATTAAAAATGGACATTCTCTTCTCGTTATTGAGCATAATATTGATTTGATCAAATGTGCCGACTATTTGATCGATTTAGGACCAGAAGGTGGTAAGAATGGAGGGAATTTACTTTTTCAAGGAACACCGGAGGACCTTATCACAATCAAAGGTAACTACACTGCAAAATACTTAGAAGAAAAGTTAAACTAAAAAAAAAAGTCCCTTTCGAAAAAGGGACTTTTAAAGGGTGGAAGACCGGTTTCGAACCGGCGACCTCCGGAACCACAATCCGGCGCTCTAACCAGCTGAGCTACAACCACCATTTTTAACGGATGCAAATTTACAAGATTTCATGTTTATCACAAAAGAAAAACATGTTTTTTTTCAAAATAAATCATCTATTTTTTTAACCGCTACATAACGTTCTGTATTAAAGCCCTCTGCTGCCTCTACGCCAACAAGCCTCCCTAGGTCTTGTGCTCGGTATACTACAGAATCTAAGAAATTTTTCGAAGTAATCGGTGAACTCGGTTCATCAGACTTAGGATCAAAAAACTGAGAAGAATAGGCCTTGACAGCCTCCAACTTCTTGTCTAAAAAACCACTTACATCGACAACGAAGTCAGGTTCTATATTTTTCCATTGTATATAGTGATAAACCTTTGCGGGTCTCCAAGGTTCTTGAAGCTTACCCTCCCAATGTGTTTCAATCTTTCTCAAACCGGATAAAAAACAAGCATCCGATCCCAGTTTAGACCCCTTAGAGTGATCAATATGACGATCATCTATAGCGTTTAAAAAAACCACTTCCGGTCTAAATCTTCTAATTTGCTCAATAATCTTAAGCTGATGCTCCTGATCATTTATAAAAAAAGCATCTTTAAAACCTAAATTAACACGAGTTTGCACTCCTAACAGTTCAGCAGCTTTAGAAGCTTCTTTCATACGAATTTCCGCCGATCCTCGAGTTCCTAATTCACCTTTAGTAAAATCCACAATTCCGACTTTTTTCCCTAAAGAAATCTCCTTAGCTAAAGTAGCAGAACAACCTAATTCTACATCATCTGGATGTGCCCCTAAGGCAAGAATATCTAATTTCATATTATCCTTTAATCCATTCAATAATTTCCGGGTCTGTAGGCAATGTCTTAGGAGAGATTACCTTAACCAAATGTCCCTTTTCATCAATCAGATATTTCTGAAAGTTCCATTGAACCTCTGAATCCTCTACCCCATTCAACTCCTTCTCTGTTAAAAAGGCATAAATTGGTGCACGATCGGCTCCTTTAACAGAAATTTTTGCCATCATGGGAAAGCTCACTCCATAATTCAACTTACAAAATTCTGCAATATCTGCATTGCTGCCAGGTTCTTGACTCATAAAATTATTTGCAGGAAAACCTACGATTACAAAGTTATCATCTTGATACTCTTTATATATTTCTTCTAATTGTTCGTATTGAGGAGTCAGACCACATTTGGAAGCTGTATTGACAATCATCACCTTCTTCCCTTTTAGATCTGAGAAATCAAAAGTTCCTCCTTCTAGTTGTTCTACTTTGAAATCATACACGGTCTTTCCCATGAGCTCCTTATTTTGAGATTTGTATTTTGAAGTATCCGTACAAGACATTATAGTCATTGAAAGAATAAGAATCATTAAGTGTTTATTCATCTGTTTAATTTGATTAAATTTGTAGTAAATTTAAGTATTTAAATTCATTATTTTGAATAAAACCAAGATTGATAATCCTTCCTATGATATCGTCCTAATTGGGGCCGGGAATCTTGGACAGCATCTTGCCTGGGCAATTGACCAGAGCTCTAGACTCAATCTCCTGACGATTTTTTTGAGAAATCCCGAAAAGATAAAGGGTCTACCTAAGGTCCCAATTAGTACTTCATTAGAAGAACTTCCTCAAGCTGACCTATACATATTAGCAGTAAATGACTCACAGATTTCCAAGCTAGCACAAAATCCATTTTTTCAAGATAAGTTTATAGTGCACCTTTCTGGAGCAACCCCTTTAGAGGTCTTTCCTATGAAACGCGCAGGTATACTTTATTTTCTCTACAGCTTCTCAAAAGGGAGCACCACTAATTTCAAAGAGATTCCCGCAAGTATTGAGACCAAACATCTAGAGGATCAACACTTACTTAAAACAATCGCAGAACAGTTTTGTTCCCATGTCAGTGTTATGAGTTCAAAAAAAAGAGGAGAGCTGCATATGGCTGCAGTCTTTGCTAATAATTTCACAAACTTCATGCTCATTGAGGCCCAAGAGATCTGTCAAGCCCATGATTTAAATTTTAAACTCTTAGAACCTCTAGTCCTACAAGGAGTCCATAAAGCCTTCGAAATAGGCCCTGAAAATGCTCAGACAGGTCCAGCGATAAGAAATGATCAGGCAACCCTTCAAAGACATGAAGCTAAATTAAGTTCAGATAAAAGAGAGCTATACAAAATACTCACAAAAGCAATACAAGATAAATATGGAAAAAAGTTATAAAGAAATAATGCCTCAAATCGACACCTTTATACTCGATGTTGATGGCGTATTAACGGACGGAAAACTACATGTCACCACCGATGGACAACTTTTAAGACAAATGAATGCCAAGGATGGTCTAGCAATCAAAGTGGCTTTAGATAAAGGCTATAGAGTATGCATTATAACTGGAGGGAATGACCCAGGTGTTAAACAAAGAATTCAGGACCTTGGTGTGACTGATGTCTATATGAATGCATGGCATAAAACGGACTCTTATAACGAATATATCGATGTCTATGAGCTCAACCCTTCTCAAATTAGTTATATGGGTGATGATTTACCAGATATTCCGGTTATGATGGAAGTCGCTCTTCCTACCGCACCAGTTGATGCGGCCCCGGAGGTCCAAAACCAAGCCAAATACATTTCTCAGCGTAAAGGAGGTGAAGGTTGTGTTAGAGATCTGATAGAGCAAGTACTTCGCGTAAGAGGCGATTGGCCCTCTATGATTTAATTTCGATCCGTCAACATTGGAACAAACTTAAAGTCTCCTAATTCGTGTTTTTCGAATTCTAGGGGACTTTTTCGAATATATAGGTTCATTTTCTGGACTTCATCTCCAACAGGAATAACTAATCGACCTCCTACTTTTAACTGAGCCAAAAGGGCTTTAGGCACATAAGGAGCTCCGGCAGTGACTATAATCCCATCGAAAGGAGCTTCATTTTCAAGTCCTATATAACCATCTCCAAAACCTAAATATTTGGTTTTATAGCCAAGAGTACTCAAGAGTTTTTTTGTTTTTTTATACAGTTCAAACTGTCTTTCAATAGAGTAAACTTGAACCTTAAGTAAAGACAAAACTGCCGTTTGATATCCAGAACCAGTTCCAATTTCTAAAATTTTTGCTTGGGGTTTAAGATCTAACAACTCTGTCTGAAATGCAACCGTATAAGGCTGACTGATTGTTTGATCTGCTCCAATCGGAAAAGCCTTGTCTTGATATGCAAAATCCTCGAAACTCGAATCTAAAAACAAGTGTCTTGGAATAAGTCCAATAACGTCTAAGACATTTTGATTTTTAATTCCTTTTGACTTTAACAGCTCAACCAACTGATTCCTACGTCCTTTATGTTTAAATGAATCTTTCAATATTCCCCCAAGTTTTGAATGACGAAATTAGCAAAATATTCGGCAGTCTAAACCTATCGAATCAATTTTTATTACATTTGATTGACAAACTAAAAACATAAAAATGAAACACATTTCTGTAATCGGCGCAGGTACCATGGGAAATGGTATTGCTCATGTTTTTGCTCAAGCCAACTTTAAGGTTACCCTTATTGACTTACAACAAGAACAGCTAGATAAAGCCCTAGCGACCATCTCTAAAAATTTAGACAGAATGGTTGCCAAGGAAAAAATTCAAGAGAAAGACAAGGCAGCAACCTTAAACAATATAGAAACTTCTACTTCTATTTCTAAGGGAGTGAACCAAGCGGACTTAGTGGTAGAAGCGGCCACAGAAAATCTTGATTTGAAACTTAAGATCTTTATGGAAATGGATCTTAACGCTCCAGAGCACTGCATACTTGCAACCAACACCTCTTCTATCTCAATTACCCAGATTGCAGCGGTTACCAAGCGTCCAAAACAAGTTATAGGGATGCATTTTATGAATCCTGTACCTATGATGAAACTTGTAGAAGTAATCCGAGGATATTCAACTTCAGACCAAGTATGTGAAAAAATAATGAAGTTATCTCTTACATTAGGTAAAGTTCCTACCGAAGTAAATGACTACCCAGGATTTGTTGCCAATAGAATTCTAATGCCTATGATCAATGAGGCCATCGAAACCCTATATAATGGAGTTGCTGGAGTCTCTGAAATTGACACGGTAATGAAATTGGGAATGGCACATCCTATGGGACCTCTACAATTAGCGGATTTTATTGGTTTAGATGTCTGTCTATCCATATTAGAAGTTATGTATGACGGATTTAAAAACCCTAAATATGCGCCCTGTCCCTTACTTGTAAATATGGTTAGAGCTGGGAAATTAGGAATTAAATCTAAAGAAGGTTTCTACGACTATTCAGAACATAGAAAAGCTGAAGTGGTAAGCTCTCAGTTTATATAAGATTCAAAAAAAAACCAAGAACTTAGTTCTTGGTTTTTTATTTTATAAATTTTCTAGGTTATCATCCCATTCTTTCGGCTTAGGGTCATGTAGCTTATCTACAGACTTCCCAACAACCATAGCGACGGTAGCATCTCCTGTTACATTGATCACTGTTCTCAGCATATCTAAAGGTCTATCTACAGCAAAAATTAGGGCCAAACCAATAGCTAGCTTATCTGAAGGAAATCCAATTGAATCCAACACAATTACTAACATCACCATTCCTGCTCCCGGGACTGCTGCAGAACCAATAGAGGCTAACAAAGCGGTTAGAATAATTGTGATCTGATTTGAGAAAGCCAATCCTTCTGGCCAAAGCACTTGCATGATAAAAACAGCAGCAACTCCTTGGTAAAGACTTGTTCCATCCATGTTGATAGTTGCTCCAACAGGTAAAACAAAACTGGAAACTTCTTGATCCACTCCTAAATGTTCTTCTACACGTTCCATAGTCACTGGAAGTGTAGCGGCTGATGAAGAGGTTGAAAATGCCAATATTTGAGCTGGACTTATCTGTTGTAAGAACCACCATGGTGATTTTTTTGTATAAAGGGCTACGATCGTTACATAAACCCCAACCATACAAGATAGACCGAGTACTACGACCCCTGCGTATTTTAACAAGGCTATCAAAATTGAAGCATCATCAGAAGAAATAATAACGTTAGCAAGCAGGGCAAAAACCGCATAAGGCGCACTAAGCATAATTAAATCAACCATTTTTAGAACCACTTCATTCAAGGAGTCAAAGAAATTTTTCAAGGGTTCAGCCTTTTTCTCATCTATTAACAACATAGATAAACCTAAAAAGATAGCCACAAAAATCACTTGAAGCATAAGACCATTATCTGAAAGGGCTTTAAAGGCATTCGATGGAACCATATCAACCAAGAATTGTAATGGCCCAGCAGACTTCTGATTCTGCGCCTCATTCATCTTAGATGAAATACTACTTGAATTTGCATAAGTTTCTGTTAATTTCTCCACCGTTTCTGGAGCAATTCCTTCTCCTGGTTTAAGAATATTAACCAGAACTAGTCCTATACAAATAGCTACTATGGTAGTCGAAATATAGACCATAATAGTTCTTCCTCCGATTAATTTAAATTTTGAGATATCTTTTAAATCAGAAATACCTTTGATTAAGGAAGCTAGAATCAGCGGTACCGCAATTAGCTTCAGTAAATTAACAAAAATAGTTCCCAGTGGCTTGATCCAATTGATAACAAATTCAGGACCCCAGGAGAAATTAGTCATTAAATAACCGAATAGAATTCCGGCCACCATTCCTATCAGGATTTTCCAGTGTAATTTCATTTAAATAAAAGTTTGTTGGCCAAGATAGCAATATTTATTTTGTCCAACTGATAATTAATGTAAATTTGCTCCCCTAAATCCTATGTATGAAACGTCTTAAAGAGAAGTGGGGAATTGATTCAAATTTCCAAATAATTATTATTTTACTGGTTTTCAGTATCACAGGATCTTTATCCGTCTATGTGGCAAAACCAATCATTGAATTCATCGGACTTTCTAGAGATGCATGGTACTTCTGGCCTGTGCGAATAGCTATCATTTTTCCTGTATATCAAGTGCTGATATTAATCATTGGAACCCTATTGGGACAGTTCAAGTTCTTCTGGGCATTTCAGAAGAAATTTCTTTCTAGAATTGGTTTTGGATTCTTGTTTAAGTAATTTCAAATATGAAATTCACAGATTTTGAAAAACATCTTAGATTAATTCAAGAACAACCACTGGTTGATCGCGAAATACTTTTAAATAAAGTTAGTAAACATCGAATTGATAAAGATTCTAAGAGTAATTTGAAATCTGCAAAACGTGCTGCTGTTCTCGCTCTTTTCTACCCTGATAAAAAAGGAGAAACTACATTTTCGTTAATGTTGAGAGAAACTTACAAGGGTGTTCACTCTGCTCAGGTGAGCTTTCCTGGAGGGAAGCAAGAGGTTGAAGATCTTGATTTCTATGACACCGCTCTCAGAGAGACCTATGAAGAATTGGGAATACCTAAAAAAGATGTATGTTACATTAAGGAGCTCAGTGAAATATACATCCCCCCTAGTAACTTTTTAGTATTTCCTTTTATGGGATATCTTAAAAAGTCTCCTCGTTTTTTCACCAATAATGAGGTCGCAGAGCTCATTGAGGTAAAACTTAAAGATCTTATGAATCCTGCAAATCAAAAGGAAAAAACCATGGATTTTTCTGACGGGTTAAAGATTAAAACTCAGTATTTTGACCTCAATAATCATGTTGTTTGGGGAGCCACCGCTCTAATATTAGCTGAGATACAAGAGATATTAAAACGTGTTTTCTAAAAAAACTTTCGTAATTTTGCACACTTGTATATTAATAAAATACAATTATGAAATTATTTAAAAAAAATCCCTTTGGACATTATTTATTTTTGAAAAGGTGGATCATTAGGGTTTTTGGGATTATTTCACACAGACGATACAATTCCTTTAACACCTTACATATAGAGGGCTCAGAAATAATCAGAGACCTTCCAGAGACTAATGTTCTATTTGTTTCCAATCATCAAACTTATTTTGCAGATGTGGCTGCAATGATGCATGTTTTTAATGCCTCATTAAGTGGACGAGTAGATTCGATCAAAAATGTTGGATATATCTGGAATCCTAAATTAAATATCTATTTTGTTGCCGCTGCTGAAACGATGAAGTCTGGAATACTTCCGAAGATATTTGCTTATGCTGGATCAGTTTCCATTCAAAGAACATGGAGAGCTGCAGGTGAATCTGTTAATCGCCAAGTCAAGATGTCTGATATCTCAAATATTGGAACGGCTTTAGAAGACGGATGGGTGATTACATTTCCTCAAGGAACTACCAAACCATTTAAACCTATTAGAAGAGGAACTGCTCATCTAATTAAAACTTATAAACCTATTGTAATTCCAATTGTTATAGATGGTTTCAGAAGATCTTTTGACAAAAAAGGCTTAATGGTAAAGAAAAGAGGTGTACTGCAATCGATGGTGATTAAAAAACCCTTAAAGATTGACTACGAAAATGACAGTATAGATGCTATAGTAGCTCAAATTGAAACAGCCATTGAGCAACATCCTTCATTTTTAAAAGTTACTCCAGTTGAGCAATATCAAAAAGAAGAAGAAGCCTTAAATAAGGAAAGAGAATTTTTCAAAAAATACTAGCATAAAAAAACCGAATCATTTGATTCGGTTTTTTTATACGTGATAACAACGAGGCTTAAGCTCTCCAAGCTTTAAGCATCCAAATTATTTTTTCTTGTTCACCGATAAAATCACTCATCATAGAATTCGTCCCTTCATCATCAGCTTCTCCTGACAATTCTAAAATCTCTCTTTCCTTTAAAAGTAATTCTTTTAAACCAACAAGTACTAGATCAACAGCCTCTTCTCCTTGATGAACACCTTGTCCCACTGGAATAGAAGCCTCTCTCATATATGCTTCAAAAGTATGCAAAGGCACACCATCCAAAGTTAAAATACGTTCTGCAATCATGTCTATCTTCTCTTGAGCATCAAGATAAAACTCTTCAAACTTTACATGTAACTCAAAAAAGTTACGCCCTCTAATATTCCAATGTAACCCTCTAAGGTTTTGGTATTGAATTTGAAAATTTGATAATAATTGGTTTAGTTTACCAACTAGTTCCTCACTCTTATTCTGATCTAGACCTACACTATTCATATCATTTATATTTTAAGTTTTTACTTAAACAAATTTAATGAAAATTACTCTTGATTTTTGATAGCTATCATTTATACTTTTAATATCTTTATAAATATTTATTATAACAATCATGACAATAACTCAATTACAATATGTACTTGCTGTGGCAGAGCATCAAAACTTTACACAAGCTGCAGCTCAGTGTTTTGTGACTCAGCCAACTCTGAGTATGCAAATACAAAAATTGGAAGATGAATTAGACGTGCAACTCTTCAATAGAAATAAAAAACCTATACAGCTAACTCCAATCGGAAGAAAAATTGTTGACCAAGCTAAAATAATCGTGGATGAGAGTAACCGAATTAATGATATAGTACACCAACAAAAAGGTTTTATTGGAGGGGAATTTAAGTTGGCTATAATTCCAACGATCATGCCAACACTTTTACCTTTATTTTTAAAAGCCTTCACTAAGAAGTACCCTAAAGTAAAACTTATTATTCAAGAAGCTCCTACTGAAGAAATATTGAAAAAACTTAATGATGGTCATATCGATGCAGCCATTGCAGCAACACCCTTAGAAATTGAGTCCATCATTGAAAGACCTTTATATTATGAACCTTTTGTAGGTTTGGTGAATCCAGATCACAGATTATTTTCCCATAAAACATTGGTACCAGATGATCTTCAAGCAACAGACATGCTTCTTTTAGAAGATGGGAATTGTTTCAAAGATAGCATCCTAAATATATGTAGTTCTGATTCACTCTCTGAAGATAAAGCATTCTCCCTAGAGTCAGGAAGTTTTGATACACTCATTCAATTGACTAAGGAAGGTATGGGGATGACTCTTCTTCCCTACCTTCAAAGTTTGGAGTTAAACGCTAACGATCAAGATTTATTGAGACCTTTTGAAAACCCAGCCCCAGCGAGAGAAGTAAGTTTGATCTATCACAAGTCCCAACTCAAGATGCAGATGATCGAAGCACTTAAAGATTCTATTGATGGTATCATCCGGGGAATTATTAGTTTCAGTGATGTAGAAATTATAAGTCCGCTTAACAAGCATAAATAAAAAAGTCCCTAAAAGGGACTTTTTTTTATTGAACTCTTATTAAGCAAGCACTAAGTTCTGGCTTATTCAAGGTAAATTGCCTTACCCATATTTCTAATTCTGTTTTTTCATGAGGTAATAAACGCTCAAATGATTTTTCTAATTCTTTGTAAAACAAATCTACACTAAAGCTTACTTTTTGTAAAACAGTTTTACAGTATTCAAACATTTCTCTAGCCATATATTAGGGGTTTAATGTTAGTTAGGTGAATATAGAAAAAACATTTTAAAACGCAAAAAAAAAGTGTTCCTAAAATATTCAGGAACACTTGATTAACAATCTTTTAACAAGGACTAAAGCTGATTTAACTTATTTACCATATCCATGGCTTGAGTTTCTAAATCTTGAGCTATACCTTTATAATGTGCTTTTTTATTCTCTACATTCTTAGCGTTCACACGAGTCATTAAAACATCAAAAGAAGCAATAGCCTCATCGATGATCGCTTGTGCAGGAGCCTTGTCTTTCTCAGGATTGAAATCCTCCCAAGTCATTGCCAAGTCAATAATATCTCCTAAAGTGTAATGAATGTTTTTCTTTAAATTTTGAATACTTGCCATGATAAATTATATTTTTTTACAAAAGTACATAAAAATTACTTTAACAGGTCAATTAGCTCACTTATTTGATTCAATTGAACATAGCTGTTATTATGTCTTGGTTCTGCTTCTTCATGGGCCCAAGTAGTGTGAAAGGGAATATGTACAGCCTTTACTCCAATATCCACTAAAGGAAGCACATCGGATTTCAGAGAATTTCCAACCATCATAAGGGATGATTTTGGAAGCTCTAATCGCTTTACCAACTTTTCATAATCTGACTCCTTTTTATCTGACAAGATCTCCACATGATGAAAAAAACCAGACAAACCAGATTTCTCTAACTTTCTCTCTTGATCCAATAAATCTCCCTTGGTCACTAAAATAAGCTTATAGTTTTTACTCAATTCTTGTAGTACTTCTCTAACCCCTGGTAATAATTCTACGGGCTTGTTAAGCATTTCTTTACCAATGCCTAATATGCGTTTCAAATCCTCAGAAGAAATTTGCCCATTAGAAAGCTTTAAACCGGCTTCAACCATGGATAACATAAAACCTTTTATACCATAGCCATATATCCCTAAATTATGAATTTCAGTCTTGAATAATTCTTGTTGCACCTGATTCGGTGTTTCATAAGGAGCAAGTAGCTTTCCAAATTCCTCTTCAGCCTCCCTGAAATATGTTTCATTTACCCAAAGGGTATCATCGGCATCAAATGCAATAACTTCGATTGAATTGTTCATCTATTATTTTTTATCAAAATTACAAAAATTAAGAACAATGTCTTTCCGATTGGTATAATTTTTGAATCAATTTGGCCATACCCTTAAATACTATGAAAACATCGGAAAACACCCCTCAACGGATTATCTCTATTGAAAATAAGATTTGCAACAATCACATCAACGTTGAAAAATTCGCTTCAAAAAAAGAAAGTTGTTTAAACTTTAAACAAACACAAAAACTCATCCAAACCTTATTTAAAGCGCAAACATTTCCTATTAAACACTCCACCTATCCTGAACATGAATCATTTGTCTTTAACTTAAAAAGACCCATCGATAAACAGACCTTGTTAAGCTCCATCCTTAAAACTTCGTATTCTGAAAAGGAACATTTATTAAAATTCGAATTAAATATTAGTCCCTATGCCACAAGTGAAACTCTTATTGATGCTCAAATTACTTTGAAAGTTAGATCTGAATTTCAGATTGAATTAATTTAATTCTTAATTTTGCACTATGAAAGAATTTATAGAAAAACTGCCTAAGGCAGAATTGCACTTACATATAGAAGGAAGTTTCGAACCAGAATTAATGTTTGAAATTGCTCAGAGAAACAAGGTAGAAATTCCTTATAAGAATGTTGAAGAAGTTAGAGAGGCTTATAAATTTTCTTGTCTTCAAGACTTTTTAGACATTTATTATGCTGGTGCCTCAGTATTACTTCATGAGCAAGATTTCTTTGATTTAACTTATGCATATTTAACTAAATGCGCAGAGCAAAATATTCGTCATACCGAAATTATGTTCGATCCTCAAACACACACACATCGTGGAATCTCTTTTTCAACAGTTATCACAGGTATAGCTAAAGCTTGTGATAAGGCAGCTTCTGAACTAGGAGTAAGTTCTCTTTTAATAATGTCTTATTTGAGACATTTATCTGAGGAAGATGCTTTTAAAACATTAGAACAATCTCTTCCTTTTAAAGATTTGATCACTGCAGTAGGTTTAGACTCTTCAGAAAAAGGAAATCCACCATCAAAGTTTCAGCGTGTTTTTGAAGCTTCCATAAAGGAGGGTTATATTCCTGTAGCTCATGCTGGAGAAGAAGGAAATGCAGACTATGTTTGGGAAGCTTTAGATTTACTACATATAAAAAGAATAGACCACGGAAATAATGCATTACAAGACCTAAATCTTGTACAAGAGATCGTAAAAAGAGATTTAGCCTTAACCGTATGTCCATTATCCAATACGGCCTTAAAAGTAGTTGATGACTTAAAAGATCATCCTTTGAAGACTATGATAGCCGATGGATTAAAAGTTACTCTTAATTCTGATGATCCGGCTTATTTCGGAGGACAACTCAACAAGAATTTTGAGGCAGTAACCGAGGCTCTAGATCTAGATAAAGAAACACTGATTGAATTAGCTAGAAATTCATTCAAATACAGTTTCTTATCCGAAGAAGAAAAAGAGGTGCACCTCGCTGAAATTGACGCTTATATTGCTTAAAAAAAAAGGCTGAATCAAAATTGATTCAGCCTTTTTTTATTCACCTTTGTATATCACATAGTTACGAGGTGTCTCGTATAAGGTCACTTCCAACTCTAGATCTACAGGAATAAACTTCCTTAGATTGTTCCAAATCACCACTGAAATATTTTCTGCTGTTGGATTCAAATCTTTAAACTCCTCAACCTCTTCGTTAAGATTTCTATGATCCATTCGCTCCTCTACTTCTCTTTTAATTAAGTCTTTTAAAACCTTCATATCCATCACAAACCCAGTTTCTGGATGAATATTGCCTCTCACCCCTACAATCAATTCATAATTATGTCCATGATAATTAGGGTTAGAACATTTCCCAAACACTGTAGCATTCCTAGCATCCGACCAACTCGCATTATACAAGCGATGGGCTGCATTAAAATGTGCTTTCCTGTATACGGTAACTTTCATAATTAGAGTTTTAGATGTTTATAGAATCGATCAAAAATTATTTTGAACCATTCGGTATAATTTTCTGGATGAGTCGTTATATCTTCTTTAACCTTACTTAGCTGCATCCATTTATATGCCTGAACTTCCTCTGGATTAATTTTAGGCTCTTCATTGGAATGCCCGATCATAACATGATCTAATTCATGTTCGGTAAGTCCATTGTCAAAAGGAGCCTTATAAATAAAAGAGAATAATTCTTTCAACTCACATTCAAACCCCATCTCTTCTTGCAATCGACGCTTACCAGCCTTTAGGTTTGATTCTCCATCACGTTGATGAGAACAGCAGGTATTAGTCCATAATAATGGAGAGTGATATTTATGAGCAGCTCTTTGTTGCAACATCAACTCACCCTTATCATTGAGAACAAAAACCGAAAACGCCCTATGTAATACAGCCTTTTCATGGGCCTCCATTTTAGGCATTAACCCAATTTGCTCATCCTTTTCATTCACTAATATTACCTGTTCCTCCATATTTATATATTTACTTCAAAGATAAGTAGAGCAATTTAAAAAAATTCGCTCATTTCAATTATCTTTGCAAACCAAAATATAAATATTTATTAAATGTCTTTAATCGAAGAAATTAAAAAGAGAAGAACCTTTGGTATTATTTCTCACCCGGATGCAGGTAAAACTACTTTGACTGAAAAACTACTTCTTTTTGGAGGAGCTATTCAAGAAGCAGGAGCGGTGAAAAACAACAAAATTAAAAAAGGTGCAACTTCTGATTTCATGGAAATTGAGCGTCAGCGTGGTATTTCTGTGGCAACCTCGGTTTTAGCCTTTAATTATAGAGATAAAAAAATAAACATTCTTGATACTCCTGGTCACAAGGATTTTGCAGAAGATACCTTTAGAACTCTTACAGCAGTAGATTCTGTCATTGTAGTAATTGACGTTGCAAAAGGGGTTGAGGCCCAGACTGAAAAACTAGTTCAAGTTTGTCGAATGAGAAAAATCCCTATGATTGTTTTCATCAACAAATTAGATCGTGAAGGAAAGGATGCCTTTGATCTGTTGGATGAAGTAGAACAGAAATTAGGACTTAGAGTAACTCCTATGAGTTTCCCTATCGGTATGGGATATGATTTTAAAGGAATCTATAATATCTATGAGAAAAAATTAAACTTATTTTCCGCCGACAACAAACAAACTATTCAGGAAGGAGTTGTTTTTGAAGATATAGATGACCCTTCATTAGACGAGCAGATTGGAGAAATGTCCGCTAGTGTTTTAAGAGAAGAATTAGAATTAGTAGAAGAAGTCTATCCTGAATTCGATCATGAAAACTATTTGAGAGGAGATCTTCAACCGGTATTTTTTGGTTCAGCCTTGAATAATTTTGGAGTAAAAGAACTTTTAGACTGTTTCATAGACATCGCTCCTAACCCACAAGGGAAAGAATCGGATACAAGAATGGTTGAAGCTTCGGAAGAAAAAATGACTGGATTTGTATTTAAAATCCATGCCAATATGGACCCTAAACATAGAGACCGTCTAGCCTTTGTCAAAATTGTTTCGGGAACTTTTAAAAGGAACACCCCTTACCTACACGTTAGAAATAAAAAGAAACTAAAATTCTCCTCACCTAATGCGTTTTTTGCTGAGAAAAAAGAAATCGTTGATGAGTCCTTTGCAGGAGACATTGTTGGACTTCACGATACGGGAAACTTCAAAATTGGAGATACCCTAACCGAAGGAGAGTTAATGAATTATAAAGGGATTCCAAGCTTCTCACCTGAACACTTCCGTTATGTAAATAACGCAGACCCTATGAAAGCTAAACAGCTTTATAAAGGTCTAGATCAGTTAATGGATGAAGGGGTTGCTCAGTTATTTACACTAGAACTCAATGGAAGAAAGGTTGTAGGAACCGTTGGTGCGCTGCAGTACGAAGTAATTCAATACAGATTGGAGCATGAATATGGGGCAAAATGTACCTATGAGAATCTACCGATGCACAAAGTATGTTGGGTAGAACCTACAGAAAACAACGAGGAATTCAAGGAGTTCAAAAGAGTTAAACAACGCTATTTAGCAAAAGATAAACAGGGACAATTGGTGTTTTTGGCAGACTCTGCCTTCACTATTCAAATGACTCAGGATAAGTACCCTAGCGTAAAATTACATTTTACTTCTGAGTTTAAATAAGAGAAAAGAATAACGTAAATTGCAAAAAAAATAAACAATCATGGAAAACGGTTTATACGCAAAAATAAACACAACTAAAGGAGCTATCCTTTTAAAGTTAGAGTTTCAAAAAACTCCTGGTACTGTTGGTAACTTTGTTGCTTTAGCAGAAGGGAATTTAGAAAATGATCATAAAAAACAAGGCACACCGTATTACGATGGATTGAAATTTCACAGAGTAATTTCTGACTTTATGATTCAAGCTGGATGTCCTAATGGAACTGGTGCAGGTGGACCAGGATACCAGTTTGACGATGAAATTCACCCTGATCTTAAACATGATGGACCTGGAGTATTATCAATGGCCAATGCTGGACCAGGAACCAATGGATCTCAATTTTTCATCACTCATGGAGCAACTGCTTGGTTAGATGGCAAGCACACTGTCTTTGGTAAAGTTGTGGAAGGACAAGATGTGGTAGATGCTATTGAACAAGGTGACGACATGACTAGCGTAGAAATTATTCGCGTAGGTGAAGAAGCTGAAAACTTCAATGCAGTAGAAGCTTTCAGATCATTTGAAGGTGCTCGCGAGAGAAGAATTCAAGAAGCAGCGGCAGCCCGTGAAGCTGAATTAGAAACTTTAGCAGCTGGATTTGATAAAACAGAAAGTGGATTGAGATATAACATCATCCAAAAAGGAAAAGGAAAACAAGCTAGCAAAGGGTCTAATGTTTCTGTACATTACAAAGGACAGTTGTCTGATGGAACTGTATTTGATTCTTCTTATTCAAGAAAACAACCTATCGACTTCAAATTAGGAGTAGGTCAAGTGATTTCAGGATGGGACGAGGGAATTCAACTTTTAAAAGTTGGAGATAAAGCTCGTTTTGTAATCCCTTCAGATTTAGCCTATGGTTCACAAGGTGCAGGAGGAGTAATTCCAGCAGATGCAACCTTAATTTTTGACGTTGAATTGATGGATGTAAAATAAACATCTCTATTATAGAACACAAGAAAGCATTTCATTTATGAAATGCTTTTTTTTTGTTAAGTTTAGACAAACTAAAACTCATATGAAATCACAACAACAATGGTTTGATGAATATGCCGTCAGCCATCAAAATGAACAAAACCAAAAAATACATTATATCTGTGTACCCCTAATATTTTGGTCTATAGTGGCCTTATTGGTGAGTATACCGAATACTTTATTGGTTGATCTAAGTGGCTATAGCAATCCTTACATAATGAATTGGGGAAGCTTTGCTCTTTTACTAGCTATGACTTTTTATTTAAGAGCTATGGAAGCAAGAACGAATATGGTAATGCTCCTTTTTTCTTTAGCTTGCATCTTCAGTTCTGTATGGCTCAAGGAATATATTCCTCTTTGGCAAACGGCTCTAGCTGTATTTGTACTCGCTTGGATAGGACAATTCTATGGGCATAAAATCGAAGGAGTCAAACCAAGTTTTCTTAAAGACCTACAATTCTTGTTAATCGGTCCTGCTTGGGTCTTTTATAAAATGACACGCTAATGAACTTGCTTGATTATGTTGACTTTGAAAAAATCGATTTAAGAACAGGAACGATTATAGAAGTTAAAGATTTCGATAAAGCAAGAAAACCTGCCTATCAAATATGGATTGATTTTGGTAAACTAGGGATCAAAAAGTCCTCGGCACAAATCACCAAATTGTATACAAAAGATCAATTGATCGGAAAACAAATTGTTGCTGTGGTAAATTTTGAGCCTAGACAAATTGCAAATTTTATGTCTGAATGTCTCATCCTAGGTTTTGAAAACAGCAATAAAGAAGTCACTCTTTTGGTCCCAGATTCACAAATCTTGAACGGAACACAAATATTATAAAAAAAGGCCTTTAACTCATATCGAATTAAAGGCCTTTTCATTTAAATTATCGTTGTATTTACATCATCTTAGAAAAGAAAATGGAATTCATCAACAGTTTATTCGTACCATACCAAAAACCTCTAAAGTTGGTATTATCAGTAAAACCAATAACCCTACCTCTTCCAAAAGATTCTATCTTCAATGGCAGAGTTTCACCTATTACTCTTGCATTCTCTCTAGAAATATAACCACTTTGCAAAGGATTCTTAGTATATACTAATGGATTAATATATGCTGATTTATCTGAAGGTTTAATAAATAAGGTTGTATTTCTAAAAAGAGATATAGTTTCATTATCATATCCGAAATTCAAAGGATGAGAACGGTCTTGTTCCGCTTTGAAGATGGCACCCCCAATCACTTGAGCTCCTCTAAAATCTCCCCTATCCTCAAAAGAAACATTTTTAGTGTCAGACTTTGATTTAATCCAATCAAATTTTAAAAAGTTCTGAGACTTAAGATAATTCAAGGCATAACGATAACCGATCAAGGTCCCTCCTTGTTCTACCCAAGTTTTTAGCTTCTGAGAATCAGAAGTACTCAATGTAGAACCACTGACTAGAATTATCGTGTTATAACGTGATAAATCCACTCTTGAAAAATAATTCTTGTCAATTTTAGTTACCGGAATTTCATATCGAGTATCTAAGAGATGCCATATTTCACCCGCATCATAGGAAGAAACTCTTCCTCCAACTAGCATAGCAACTTTAGGCTGCTTTAAAGCCCTAAAATTACCAGAACCTAAATCAATTCCTGAAGTTAAACCTGTTTGTACAGCTGTAATAGTAATATGTGATTCTTTAGCTACTTGAGCTAAAAATTCCTCAATCTTCTCCGCCGACATATCTTGATTTGCAACAGGAATAAGGACAGTTCCATAATCATAATTATTTCCTTCAACAGAAAACGGTTTCATTCCTACTTTTGCTCTTAACCCAGACTTTAAAATTTGATTTAAAGCCTTAGGACTGTAGTACTCATGCCACTGCATTAAATAGGCATAAGAACTCTTACCTATCAGTTTTCCTTCTGGCAAACTGACTTTTTCTATTTCTGAACCTAAGAGATCTTTACTTTTTAAATAGGTATAATCAATATCAAAGGCCAGCGGAAAAGTCCAGGCTGAAACATCATAAAACAAACTATCCTGGAATTTAGTTCTCTTCTCAAACATTGCTTTTATTAAACGATGATTAGTCTGATTCATAGGAACAACATAGCTATCATCAATCGCATAAGTCTCTGAACCTGTTTTGAGCTCCGATTTAAGTTTGTAGATTGATATTTGGTGTCGTTCTAAAATTTGTGCTAAATGCGCAGATTTTGATTTGTCTTTATTCGATCCAAAAACAAGTAATTTCGATTTACTCTCACTTCCTTCTTCTCTAGCTTGACTAAAAAACTCATTCTGGTATTCAAGTAACTCTTCTCTCTTGGTTTGGGCAGCAGCCAGAGTAGAAAGAGCTGCCGTAAATTGATTCCTTATGGTAAAGGGGAAGGTGAGTACTCCATTCACGCTTTCTTGAGCATGTCCTCTAGAGGAAGCTTGTTCAAATAAAATCCCAATTCCTCCATTGATATCTGGGAAAGTAGATCCTTTACCATAATAAAAGTCATCAAAGCTCTCTTCAGTATAATATAAAGAACCTATTCCATTCAAGGCTTCTGCATGAAAATCTCCTATCTCCCTAGTTAGTTGCTGATTCATTGCAGGGGTCAAAGGGTGAGTTCGTGAAGGTATTCCAGGTTGAAAAAAGAAACTGGAATTGGTTCCCATTTCATGATGATCGGTAAGCACATTTGGTTTCCATTTGTGAAAACTTGCAATTCTAGCTTTTGACTCAGGCAATTGAACTGGCAACCAATCCCTATTCATATCAAAATAATAATGATTCGTCCTTCCACCCGGCCATTCTTCATGATATTCGCGATCATTTGGATCTGGATTTATATGAGTAGATCTGTTTGAATTTGCCCAATGCGCAAAGCGCTGTAATCCATCGGGATTAAATGACGGGTCAAAAAGTATCACTAAATCTTTCAACAAAGATTCTATCTTTGGCCCTTCTCCAGCAGCTAAATAATAAGCTACAGCTAAAGCAGCATTAGACCCACTTGGTTCGTTTCCATGAATAGAAAAACCTTGATATACTACAGCTGGCATTTCACTAATATCGCCTTTTGAAACAGGCTTTTCCACCAAACCGATATGATCCAAACGAATTTGCTCTAGTTTCGCATGATTATTTTTATCTGTAATGGTAAGTAAAATTAACGGTCTTCCCTCATAGGTTTGTCCACGTTCTTCATAACTTATTCGATCAGAAGACTCTGATAAAACTTTCATATAAGAGACTAATTTATCATGAGTCACATGCCACTCGCCTACCTCATGCCCCAAAACAGATTCTGGGGTTGGGATCTCGGGGTTATAACTGATATCTTTCGGCAAATAATAAGAAAGGTCAACATGGTTCTGAGCGATCACCCCTTGAGTAATCAGCAGTAGAAATAAAAGTGTTTTTTTCACTGTATTTTGGTTTTTGATTTAAACAAATATAAAAAAAGCTTCCATACGGAAGCTTTAATAATTATTTCATATTCGTACTCTCAAATATTTTATCTGCGGACCCTGCAACGAAGCCAGAATATAATTCTCCATTAGGTTTAGGATAACGATAAGCAAACTCATAATAACAAGAGGTTACCTCAAAATTTCCTTCTTTAAAATCAACTTCAATACGATCCGCTACAATACTTGATTGCTCCAACATCAATGACTTAGAACCTTTTATTTCCCCACCAGAACTATTGAGGACATATCCCTGATCTTTTAGAAATTCATTTACCTCTTCCAAGGACTTCATCGTTTTCAAAGCATTCACATCTACGGTAAAGTGATTCGCACAGAAGCCGTTGATATACATCCAAGCTGCATATTCACTTTTTTCAAGTAAAGTTTCATAGAATGCCAACGAAGGAGTCTCCCATACCCTTCCTTTTAAAATTAACATAGGATCGGCAAAAACCTCTTGAGATACACTGTCTAGTATTTCATTAATCATCCCTTGAGTAGCCTGGTCAAAATCCTTAACTCTCAACTGAGAAATGAATACTCGAGGTGCCTCTGAATCACCTTCAAGTTCAAAGTGAAAAGCATCCAGTTTCTTTTCTTCAAAATTATAAGAATTCATCTTTTTGTATCCTAAAGCCAAAAAAGGTTTGGCCAAAACATCAATATTTACTCTTGGATCATCAAATGTTCTAATAGCAATGTGGTCATTTTTAACGACTTCGCCTCGGTTTTCAAATAAGACTTTGATCAAATCAGCAGAAGGAGTTCTTTCTGCATAATGAGCCCATAAGTTCAAAAAAAGCTGTTCTTTATTCATGATTTGGTTTAGTTTTGCCGACAAATTTATCAATTGAACCTAATTTTTAATTCTATTAAAAAGTTTTAACAACACAATAGTGAATTTACTGTCAAATTAACTAAATTGAACACAAAAAATTCTAATGAGCTACCAAATTGACTATATAGACCGTGAAATTTTGAAAATTCTAAAACAAGATGCTCGAACGCCCTATTCGTTTATCGCTAAACGCGTCAACGTTTCAAATTCCTTAGTTCACCAACGAATCAAAAAATTACACGAGGAAGAAATAATTTCACATGCCAGTTTAAAACTTAATGAAAAAGAGCTAGGTTACAATACAAAATCATACACTGGAATCAAGTTGAAAGAAGCTAGATATTCACAAAGTGTCATGAAAGAATTAAAGAAAATTGAAGAAATTACAGAATGTAACTTTGTTTCTGGTAATTATGCCATATTTATTTTGATATTTGCAAGAGATAATGAACATTTAAGAACAATTTTGTATCAAAAGATTCATTTCATTGAAGGAGTCGCAGGAACAGACACCTTTATTTGTTTTGAAACTAATTTTGACAGGGACATTCCTTTATAAGAGCAATTCACATGCAAGAAGAACTAAAGAAACTTGAACACCTTTTAAGTGGAGAACTAAGATTAGATCCACTCTATAAAAGTATCTATGCAACAGATGCCTCTGTATACAGAAAAACTCCTCTTGGCGTTGCCTTCCCTAAGGATGATCGAGATTTGAAACAGATCATTAATTTCGCTCGAGAACATAAAATTGGATTAATTCCTAGGACTGCTGGAACCTCTTTAGCAGGTCAATGTGTTGGGGATGGTCTCGTGGTGGATGTATCTAAATATTTTACAAAAATAATAGAGTTTAATTCAGAAGAAAAATGGATTAAAGTTCAACCAGGAGTTATACGTGATGACCTAAATCGATTCTTGAAGCCTCACGGTTTATTTTTTGGGCCGAATACCTCCACCTCGAATCGATGTATGATTGGTGGAATGGTTGGAAACAATTCCTCGGGAACTACTTCCATCAAATATGGAGTTACTAGAGATAAGGTATTAGAAATTAAAGCGATTCTCTCGGATGGATCTACGGAAGTTTTTAAGGACATTAGTTCCGAAGAATTAAATACTAAATCAAAAGAGAATTCTCTATCAGGAAAAATTTATGCTCAGATTCTGTCCAAGTATAGTCAAAAAGAGATTCAAGAAGAAATTAAGAGAGAGTTTCCCGACAAAAATATTCACAGGAGATGCACAGGATATGCCATTGATGAACTCTTAGACTTTAAGGAGTTTTCCGGAGATGCCACCCATATAAATCTTGCGAAATTACTTTGTGGTTCAGAAGGGACCCTAGCATTTTCTACAGAAATTAAAATTAGTCTTAATACGCTTCCTCCAATCCACAATGTAATGGTTGCCGCTCAATTCACTTCTGTAAGTGAGAGCTTAAAGGCTGTTGAAACTGCCATGAACCATGACTTATATACCTGTGAGCTCATGGATAAAATCATCCTTGACTGTACTAAAAACAATAGAGAACAACAGAAAAATAGATTTTTCCTTCAAGGAGATCCTGGTGCAATTCTCATGCTAGAAGTTGCCTCAACTTCCATGGAATCAGCCCAGCAAAAAGCAAATGAATTGGTAGCCGACCTCTTGTCTAAAGATATGGGATATGCGCATCCACAACTCTATGGAAATGACATTCAAAAGGTTCATGATTTAAGAAAAGCGGGGCTCGGTTTATTAGGAAATATTGTAGGGGATCGCAAAGCTGTGGCCTGCATTGAAGATACAGCTGTAGCATTAAAGGACTTAGACTCTTATATAGAAGAATTCTCACAAATGATGACTTCGTTTGATCAGCAAGCTGTTTACTATGCTCATGCTGGAGCTGGAGAAATTCATTTAAGACCTATACTAAACCTCAAAAAGAAAGAGGATGTTAAACTCTTTAGAAAGATCACCCATCAAACCGCTGAATTGGTAAAGAAATATAAAGGCTCATTTAGTGGAGAACATGGAGACGGTATTGTTCGTGCGGAGTTCATTCCATTGATGATAGGGGAAAAGAATTATGCACTTCTCAAAGAGATAAAAAACCTATTTGACCCCAATGGTATCTTTAATCCTGGTAAGATAGTAGATGCTTATAAAATGGATGAATCACTTCGCTATGAAGTGGATCGCGCAGAACCTCAAATTTCAACCTTGATGAACTTCGACGATTCTCAAGGGATTTTAAGAGTTGCAGAAAAATGTAATGGATCCGGTGATTGTCGTAAAAGTCCTGAGGCAGGTGGAACTTTATGCCCCAGTTATAGAGCCACTAAGGATGAAAAAGACACAACACGTGCTCGTGCAAATGCCCTAAGAGAATTTCTAACCAATTCCGATCAGAAAAACCGGTTCAATCACAAAGAGCTCTATGAAGCATTCGATTTGTGTTTAAGTTGTAAAGCGTGTTCTTCGGAATGTCCATCGAATGTAGATGTAGCAAGCTTAAAGGCTGAATTTCTTTATCAATACCACCTAGAAAATGGGGTCCCATTAAGAACAAAGCTATTTGCCCATAATATTACCTTAAACAAACTCGCTGGAATTGTTCCTGCTATAAGTAATCCAATCATCAACTCTTCTTTAATCAAAAAATTGATGGGAATTGCTCCTCAGAGAAGCTTACCTTCAATCAGCTCCAACAGATTGAGAAGGGAGTTAAAATCAAATCGAACCAAGTCAAAAGCTTCCGTTGATTTATATCTTTTTATGGATGAATTTACAGAGTTATATGACACAGAGATTGGTTTACAAGCCTTGAGTCTATTAAAAGAATTAGGTTTCCACGTTGCTTATATAAAACACCCTGAAAGTGCTAGAAGTTTTCTTTCTAAAGGACTCTTAAAGGAAGCTCAAACTATTGCTGAGAAAAATGTATCAATTTTTTCAGATTTGATAGACGAGAATACTCCTCTAGTAGGAATAGAGCCTTCAGCAATTTTGAGCTTTAGGGATGAATACCCAAGGCTTTGTAAGGATAGAACAAAAGCACAAAACTTATCGAAAAATGTCTTAACCTTTGAAGAGTTTTTTAGTAAAATGATTGATCAGGGTCAGATTCGTTCAGAATCTTTTTCTAAAGAGCACAAAACAATCAAACTTCATGGACATTGTCATCAGAAGTCATTAAGTAATAATTCCTATGGTTTTAAAATGCTTAATCTACCGCAAAACTACAGTGTTCAAATATTGAATACGGGATGTTGTGGAATGGCAGGTTCTTTTGGTTATGAAAAAGAACATTATCAGCTCAGTCAGCAAGTAGGTGAAGACACCTTATTTCCAAAATTAAGAAAACTGACAGCCGAAGTAACGGTTGCCGCTGCCGGAACCTCGTGCCGACATCAAATAAAAGATGCCGTTCAGAAGAACGCTTTGCACCCCATAAGTATTTTACATGATGCATTGCGATAAAAAAAAGCCTAGAGAAAATCTCTAGGCTTTTTTTTAAATACTTTTTAAGGCATCTATAAATGCGTCTATATCTTCTTTGGTATTATACTTGGAAAAAGAAACCCTAATAGAGGTGTGGTTCTGGGCATCCGAATCTAATACTTCTGACAGCACGTGAGAACCTTTGTTCGATCCACTCTGACAAGCACTTCCACCAGAAACGGCAATTCCGTTAAGATCTAAAGAAAATAAAAGCATTGGAGCGCTGCCTGGAAATCTAACTGATAGAATATGATAGGCAGAATCATCTAATGCATCACTGTTTGCATTAAATTCGATTTCTGGCATAAATGTCTTTAAGGAATCAATTGCATACTTTTTAACTTCAGTAATGTGCTTAGACTCTGATTCTAAATTTTTAATAGCCAAATCTAAGGCCTCTGCCATACCAGCTATACTGTGAACATTTTCTGTTCCAGCACGAACACCTTTTTCTTGACCTCCACCAGTTATCATAGATCGGATTCCACTTCCTTTTCTAAAGAATGCAAAACCTACACCTTTAGGTCCATGAAATTTATGAGCAGAGCCCACTAAGAAATCAACGTGAATTTCACTAAGGTCTATTGCAAGATGACCAACCGCCTGAACCGCATCGGTATGAAAATATGACTTATACTCCTGACATAAGTCCCCGACTCTTTTAATTGGTAAAATAGTTCCAATCTCATTGTTTACATACATTAGAGATACCAATGTTTGAACTTTTGAGCTATTCAAAACCTCCTCCAATTGAGCTAGGTTGATCTCCCCTTTTTGATCGACATCTAGATAAACAATTTCAATACCACTATTTACTTCGAGGTCCTTCAAAGTATTTATAACAGCAGCATGCTCAATTTTCGTGGATACAATCCTTTTTACTCCAAGGTTGTCCACGGCATTTCTCAATACTAGATTATCCGCTTCTGAACCGGAACCGGTGAAAATAATTTCTGAAGAATCGCAGTTAAGTGCCGACGCAATTCTTTTTCGTGACTGTTCTACTAGAGACTTTGCAGTTCGACCAAATTGATGCGTTGATGAAGGATTACCAGCAGTAGATTTCATAACCTCTGCCATATAATCAATAACCTGATCATCAAGCCTTGTGCTTGCCCCATTATCTAAATAAATTAATTTCATGGGCGCAAATATAAATTAAATTATCCTTTGAATTGGTCTAGCACTTAAAAATGCTTTATTTTTAGAAAAAATTTATAGTATGCGAGTTATATATTTCTTGATAGGGATCCTTCTTTTAAGCTCATGTGATGATGGTGATTTTGAAACACCTAGTTTTGAGTTTGAGCCTGAAATTTACGGTTGTGGAACCTATTTATTATATCGCACTACCGATGCTTTGAACGAAGCTTATATCGTGACCTTAAATCTAACAGACCTACCGGTACAGGAAGAGACTCAATTAGATTTACCCTTTACAACAGGTAGAACAGTGACTTACAGACTTTTTAATGGGGAATTAGGTTCAGATTATTTCTGTAATGATATCCCAAGTGTCCAACCAGAAACAAAAGAAGAATGGTTAGCCACTGGGGGAAGCATGGATATCTACACAACACAAGTATTAGATCCTGATGATGGATCTTTAATTGGATTTGATCATAAAATAATAATTAATGACCTGGTATTGAGTTATGAAGGCAGAGAGATTAGGCAAAGTACTTATACCTTCGGAACCGTTTCGACATTGATAGACACAAACTAGGCGTTCTGAACAATATAGACATCAGTGGCCCCCATTCCATATTTTCGATAATTAGCGGGCTCAAACCTCACCGGATAACGTCCTAATAGATATCTCAATTCTTGTTCAAGCACCCCTTCACCTACTCCATGAATAAATACTATTCTAGGAATCCTATTATTAATTGCATATTCCAACTTACGTTGTGCAGTATCCATCTGAATGATCATGATATCATAGGGATCCAATTTATGAGTGTGACGTACTAACTTTTCAATGTGCAAATCTACCTCCATGGCAGGTATTTCTTTAGAAACTCTTTTGACAGATTTCTTTTTACCCTCTACTGAATTAATTTTCTGTGCCAACAATGGATTGTTTATGTCGGCATATAAACTTAGTTTTTTTTGATCTTCTCCAAGAAGAACCAATTCATGAGCTTCAAACCAATATTCAAAACCTGATTGATCAATAATGTAAATTCGGCTTTGATCTATGCGACTTACCTTTCCCTCTACCTGATCGTCAATAACAGATACTCTATCTCCGACCTTAAACTTCGATACTTTTGTCATAAGGCAATTGATCTAATATATATTTAATAGCTTCTATTCTTGCAAAGGTCTTTCGATTTGCTCTAATTACTTTCCAAGGAATACCCTGTTTTGCCTCTGTATTAGAAAAAAGTTTTTTCTTGTAGGCGGTATAATCATCCCAAAACTCTTGAGCATGTTCGTCCACTTTGGTAATTTTCCACTGCTTTAACGGATCTTTTTTAATATCATGGAAACGCTTACTTTGCTCGCGTTTAGATATAGACATATAGATCTTTATCAATCGGATACCCGAACTTGTAATCATTTTTTCAAAATCATCAACTTGGGACATGAATTGGTGATATTCCTGATCAGTACAGAAATTATTCACTGGCTCAACGATGGCTCTATTATACCATGAACGATCAAAAAACACCAGTTCACCTTGTTTAGGAAACTTCTTTATATAACGCTCAAAATACCATTGAGCACGTTCCTCTTCGTTGGGTTTAGGCAGGGCAACAACCTTAAAATGCCTAGGATTAATTCGTTCGGTAATTCGGCGAATGGCTCCTCCTTTTCCAGCAGCATCCCTTCCCTCAAAAATCACAAATATACGCTCATTATTTTCAATTGCCCATTTCTGCATTCTAATTAATTCAACCTGCAGCTTGCGAAGTTTTCGTTCATAACGAACATAACGTATCGCTCTATCCAAGTTTAAACTATCCTTCATTAAAAGGGAGATTAAACCTCTTGAGCTATTTAATTTTTCTAAATCTTCTGTAGTCATATTAATCCATCAAGTTTTGAGATCTAAAGTATCGCATTACGATATTAGGATCTGGAATTAAATTGGTGTCACGATCCGATTTACCTTCATACTCAAATTTAGAGAGTACATATCTCATGGCTTCTAAACGAGCAGTCTTCTTGTCATTTGACTTAACAATCATCCAAGGACAATAAGTTGTATGCGTCCCAAAAAACATTTTCTCCTTATAAAAACTATATTGATCCCACATCTCTTGACCTTTGCGATCAACAGGACTATATTTCCATCTTTTCAATGGATTATCCAATCGTTCTTGAAACCTTCTTAATTGTTCACTTTTTGAGATAGATAACCAAAACTTAATCACAATCACACCATCCTCATGTAACATGTGCTCAAATTCCGGAACTTGTGCCATAAAAGTATGGTACTGCTCATCGCTACAAAATCCCATGACGGGTTCTACTACTGCTCTATTGTACCAAGATCTATCAAAAAAAACTAATTCACCAGGATTGGGTAATTCCTTAATATAGCGTTCAAAATACCATTGCCCTTTCTCGATTTCTGTTGGTTTATTTAGGGCAACTAGCCTTATCGATCTTGGATTTAAATGTTCAGAAAATCTACGAATACCACCTCCTTTACCTGCGGCATCTCTACCTTCAAAAATGATAGCAACCCGCATCTTGTGCTTTGTAATGTGGCGTTGAAGTTTAACCATTTCTATTTGTAAAAATCGCAACTGCTCAAGATAATCTAGATTGCGCTCAATCTTAGAGGTATTTCTTCCCTTTTCTTGAAGAAGTTCAATAATTTCTTGACCAGACTCCGCTTTTAGAAATTCATCCGCAGTAAGTCCTGGTTTTTGTTTTTTTTCATTCATAGGCCCTTAGTTCAATACCGCTGGGCATGACATGGCATTATTTGTTATTTGTAAGGCGGCATCTGACGGAGAGATATATGGAATTCCCAGTCCTAGACCTCTTAAAACAAATAAAATCCCAACAGCAAGAACAAATATAGGAAATGCTTTTTGAATATATTTGGCTTGAGATGATTTTAAAAAATTACCTAGAAATATAGTTAGCGTCATAAATGGCATAGTCCCTAAACCAAAAAGAAACATATACAATCCACCCTCAAAAGCGGATCCCATTGCCACTGCTCCGAATACTGCCGTATAAACCAAACCACAGGGTAAAAAACCATTTAAAACACCTATAAAAAAAATTGTTTTAGGATTCTTCTTTCCTAATAATAGCCCTAATTTCAATTTCACTTCACTTAAGAACTTTGAGAAAGGACTCGCTAAAGAATTGATACCTGAACCTCCCAAGCTTACAAAAGCTGAAAGAATCATCAGAACTCCCATGACTATGGTTAACCTTTGTTGCATTCCAGATAAGTAAAGTCCTTTTCCGAAAAGACCGAACAGCACCCCTATCAAAGTATAGGTTGCGGTCCTTCCCAGGTGATACATAAGCGTCTGAATACTTGCCTTAATACCAGATTTTCGGTCTACTGGAATCATTAAAGCCAGAGGACCACACATTCCCACACAATGGAAACTCATCATGAGTCCGAGAAAAAAACCTGCAAAGATCATCTAATAATACAAGTCTTGTTTTAGTAAATAGGTAGAATCTTGATACTGCCAATGCATTCTCAAATGGTATTTTCCCTTAACAAACCTCTGGTTATCGATAAACAGACTATTATCCTCGTTAAGAGGTAATTCTCCCTTTTTAAAGGTCTTTCTGATGTCTAATTCCGGCTTGTCGCTTCTTTGAAACCAATAAGTTGCGCTAAGTCCGTCTACATCCATCTGGGAAGGAAACTTTAATTCTACTCCTTTTGACGTTCTGACCAATCTCAAATTAGTCTCCAATCGAGAAGATCGTGCTAATTGTTCCATTTCATCTTGATAATGAATCTCGTCTTTATAATAATCATCAGAGACTAAAGAATGATTCAGAGTCGGATTTACAAAGGTCTGAACAACGAAGTAAAGAATAAACACAATAAAGCCTATTAGACTCATAATAATGGCATAAGGCCAAGTAATTTTTATTTTCATAATTATTTTTTAGGACCTAAGAAGTTTGATTTTGTTTGGTCTATTTTTTTATCATTAGAAAATATTCCAATTTGAATCTTTTGCTTTGAGGAGTTCAAATCTTTCTGGTGAATTTTAACAAATAAACTTCCT
>JBMYWH010000006.1:0-99374 GCA_049607205.1 Flavobacteriaceae bacterium
TGATTTTCTCTTTTCCTTTGACGCCTTAAAACAAGCAGCTCAAGGAAAAGAAATGACTAAAGAACTCGTTTGGTCCATCATAAGAGCTCAAAAATAAAAAAAGCCAAGAATTGAAATTCTTGGCTTTTTAATTAGACTTCTAATTAGTCTACAAACTTAATAGCTTTCTTTACTTTTTGCTTGGTTAGCGCCAAGTCGATCACTTCAGACATTTCATCTACAAAGTGGAAGGTCATCCCCTTCAAGTAAGCAGGCTTAATTTCCTCAATATCTTTTCTATTGTCTTTACATAGAATAATTTCTTTAATCCCCGCACGCTTCGCTGCCAAAATCTTTTCCTTAATTCCTCCTACAGGTAATACTTTACCTCTCAAAGTAATCTCACCAGTCATGGCTAACTTAGATTTAACTTTGCGCTGAGTAAACACAGAAACCAATGAAGTTAACATAGTAATACCCGCACTTGGTCCATCCTTAGGAGTAGCTCCTTCAGGAACGTGAATATGTACTTTATAAGTCTCTAAAACCTTAGGATCAATCCCGAACTCAGAGGCATGTGCCTTGATATACTCCATGGCAATTGTAGCAGACTCTTTCATCACCTTTCCTAAGTTACCGGTAATGGATAAACCACCATTCTTATTCTTAGATAAAATAGATTCAATAAATAGAATATCACCTCCAACACTCGTCCACGCTAAACCTGTAACGACACCAGCAGTATCATTATTCTCATATTTATCACGTTCTAATCGCGCTGGTCCTAGAATATCCTCAATCTTTTCGTTTGAAATTTTAACAGCATACTCCTCCTCCATCGCAATAGACTTAGCAGCATATCGAACTAATTTAGCAATGCGTTTCTCAAGAGTTCTAACTCCTGATTCACGAGTATATCCTTCAATAACTTTTTCTAATTGAGCTTTTCCTAACTGTAGGTCCTTTGAACTTAATCCATGTTCCTTTAATTGCTTTGGCAACAAATGCTTCTTAGCTATCTCTAACTTTTCTTCTATAGTATAACCCGAAACATTAATTAGCTCCATACGGTCTCTCAAAGCCCAAGGAATTTGTCCTAAGTTATTCGCAGTTGCTATGAAAAGTACCTTAGAAAGATCATATCCTACTTCTAAATAATTATCATAGAATTTATCATTTTGTTCTGGGTCAAGAACCTCCAACATCGCAGAAGAAGGATCCCCATTATGAGAAGAAGATAATTTATCAATCTCATCTAAAACAAAGACAGGATTTGAAGTTCCAGCTTTCTTCATATTTTGAATGACACGTCCAGGCATCGCTCCAATATAAGTCTTACGATGTCCTCGGATCTCCGCCTCATCTCTTAAACCACCAAGAGCCATTCTAATATATTCTCTTCCTAAAGCTTCAGCAATTGACTTTCCTAATGAGGTTTTCCCTACACCAGGAGGTCCATAAAGACAGATGATTGGAGATTTCATATCTCCTTTTAACTTGAGTACCGCTAAATGCTCAATAATACGCTCTTTTACATCTTCTAAACCGGAATGATCACGATCCAAAATCTTCTGTGCACGTTTTAAATCAAATTGATCCTCAGAATACTCACTCCAAGGCAATTCCAACATAATCTCTAAATAGTTTCTCTGAATACTGTATTCAGCTACTTGAGGATTCATGCGACGTAAACGCGAAATTTCCTTATCAAAGGTCTCTTGAGCTTCTTTAGTCCAAACCTTAGACTTTGACGCCTGAACCAACTCATCGATTTCCTCCTCATGAGAAACATTTCCAAGTTCATCTTGTATCGTTTTGAGCTGTTGATTCAGATAATACTCTCTCTGTTGTTGATCCATATCAACACGAGTTTTACTTTGAATATCATTCTTAAGCTCTAGACGCTGTAGCTCTTTCTTAAGACGTTTTATAGTCAAAAGCGCTCTTTGCTTCAAATCGTTAACCTCTAATAAACCTTGTTTATCATTGGTATTCAAATTCATATTGGCTGAAATGAAATTCACTAAAAAAGAATCACTCTGTATATTCTTGATCGCAAAAGATGCTTCAGACGGGATGTTTGGATTCTCTTGAATCACTTCAAGAGCTAACTCTTTCACCGAATCCATAATTGCTTTAAACTCCTTCTTGTCAAAGATTTCTCTATTTTCAGGAAATTCTTTAGTCGTCGCCATGATATAAGGATCTTCTTGGATAACTTGATCAATCTCAAAGCGTTTTTTCCCTTGAATAATCACAGTTGTATTTCCATCGGGCATCTTAAGAACTCTTAAGATTTGAGCAACTACTCCTACCTTAAAAATATCATCGACTCCTGGATTTTCTACTTCCTCATCCTTTTGAGCTACAACACCAATAATTTTATCTCCTTCATTAGCCGCTTTAATAAGTTCAATAGATTTATCTCTACCCGCCGTAATAGGAATTACTACTCCTGGAAATAAAACGGTATTTCTAAGTGGTAAAATTGGCAACTTTTCAGGGATGCCTTCTTTATTAATCTCCTCTTCATCCTCAGCAGTCATTAACGGTATTAATTCAGACTCATCGTCTAAAATATTCTGTAAGGACAAACTGTCAATATTTATTAATTTTGGTTTCTTCATAAGTATATATATGTCAATTTGGCACTGATTATTGTATCTATTCTTTCAAACACTTTTTAAAAGAAATGCAAACACATAAAAATCAATGCCTTAACGTTCAAACTAATTCTATTACTTAGATAAGATTCAATTCTTATGCCAATTATTCATAAGTCAGTAAATTAATTATTTACTTTGAACTGTAACATTTCAAAAAGCCATAGGTCTCTAGAATAGAAAACCAATTATGAAAAACCCTAACCACGACATTAAGCCGCTATTAGACGCATGCAGTCAAAGAGAATCCTGGGCTCAAATGGAACTCTATAATAGATATAGCAAGGCCATGTTTAATGTCGCACTAAGGATTTTGGATGATCGTATGGAAGCAGAAGACATGATGCAAGAAGCCTTCTTAAAAGCATTCGATAAAATTGATCAGTTTTCTAGAGAAGTAAGTTTTGGAGCTTGGCTCAAAAAAATTGTAGTCAACAAATCATTGACACAATTAAAAAAGAACAAACATCAAAACACTTGGGTTACTCTGGACGAAGAGCGAATGGATTTAGACACTTCTTCTAATGAAAGTTCTATCATCGACTACAGTGATTTAAAAGTCAAGCAAGTAAAATATTGCATAGAAAGATTAAAAGAGAATTATAGAATTGTACTAAGTCTAAACCTTATCGAAGGTTATGATTTAGAAGAAATTGCTCAAATTATGGATTTGAACTACGGAAACGTAAGGGTTTTGGTCTCCAGAGCTAAAAGTAAATTGAAGTCTGAATTATTAAGTAGAAAAAGTCATGGATCAATTGGATAATTATTTCAAGAACACAAAGGAGGAGTTCAATACAGAACTCCCCAATCTGAATCATGAAGATAGATTTTTAGCAAAGCTTCAAAAGCAAAATGAGAGATCCGCTAGAAAGTCTCCCAAAGGGAAATGGTGGATTCCATTAGCAGCTTGTTTTGCTCTAGGGGTAAGTTTTTACTTGGGGACTACTTTAAACCAGGAAGATAAAACTCCAGGAAGGTCACTGGCTGAAATTTCTCCTCAAATGCAAGAGACTCAGTTTTTTTACACTTCATTAATTCAAAAGGAAAAGAGACAGATTCAAGCCTATAACAGTGAAAGCAATGAAAATCAAATTAAGTCAAGTTTTACCCAGCTTGAAAAACTAGAAGAAGACTACAAACAGTTAGAATTAAATTTAGACTTGGCACCTCAAAACAAACAAATTGTTGCTGCCATGATTCAAAACTATCAACTGAGAGTAAGAGTATTACAAGAATTATTAAATCGATTAGAACAAAACAAAAAACTAGAATATGAAAACTTTGGTATATAATTTAATGATCATCTTAGCGATGAGTATTTCTCTACCTGGCCATGCAAATACTGAACCAGTAGCAGGCAAGCACCAAGAGAAAAAAACAGTCACAGAAACTTTTGAAGTCAATGCGGATGCCCTTGTTTCTCTAAAAAGTAAATTTGGAGATATGGAGATCAGGACATGGGATGAGAATAAAGTGGTGATTGTTGTAGAAATTGAAGTAGAAGGATCCAATGAAAGAAAAGTAAAGGATGCTCTAGAGCGCATTGAAATTGACATAGAAGGATCAAGAAGCTTAGTAAGTGCAAAGACTAAATTCAACAATCCAAATCGAGGTTGGGGTAATAATTTGAGTTATTCGGTAAACTACACCGTCAAAATGCCCAAATCCAACTCGCTTGATGCAAGTAACGATTACGGTAGTTTCATCTTAAACGAACTTGATGGAAGCTCACAAATCAATTGTGACTATGGTAAAGTGATCATTGGTAAATTAAATCATCAGGATAATGATATCAACATGGACTATACTAACAATTCCAGTATTGACTATATCAAATCCGCTAGTATCAATGCGGACTATTCTGACCTAAGTGTTGAACGGGCTGAAGACATTGATTTGAACGCGGATTATTCTAACATGAAATTCGAACAAGTAAAAACACTCAATTTTAATGTGGACTACGGTAAAGTAATTGTCGGAAAGGCCGGAAGAATGATCGGAAACTCTGATTATACTAATGTAAAAATAGCTTATTTACTCTCTGGAATTGATTTAAACATGGATTATGGAGGCTTAAAAATCGAAAAACTAGATAGTAATTTCGACAGACTAGAAGCCTCAGTATCTTATACAAATATTAAAGTAGGTATAGAAGAACAAAGCTCTTTTGATTTTGACATCAGCCTTTCTTATGGAGATTTCGATTATGGAGATGGATACCAATTTAAACAAAAGATTAGAGACGGATCAAAAAGAAAGTATATTGGAACCAAAGGTTCTAATGCTAAGGGAAAAGTCTATATAAAAACCAGCTATGGAGATGTAGATTTTGATTAAAAAAAAAGCGATCCTTAAACGGATCGCTTTTTTTTATTTTGATTCCCAGTTTCTAAATCCACTGGTTTGTTGAAATACTTCTTCAAGGATACTCTCCTCCTCTTTATCAAATTCCAATCCTTTTCTTTGCATCACAAGTTTTGCCGTTTCAATAACTTTATTCATTCTATAAGTAATGAATTTCCCTGAACCTCCCCAGGCAAAAGATGGAATAAAATTACGTTGATATCCCGATCCAAAGATATTGGCTGCAACTCCGGTAACTGTACCGGTATTAAACATGGTATTAATTCCACATTTCGAATGATCTCCCATGATCAAACCACAAAACTGCAGACCTGTAGGACTAAACCCTTCACGGTCATAATCCCATAATTTAACCTCTGCATAATTATTCTTTAGATTCGAATTATTCGTATCCGCTCCCAGGTTACACCACTGTCCTAATACCGAATCACCTAAATAACCTTCATGTCCTTTAGAGGAATATCCGAAAACAACAGAGTTTTTTACTTCTCCTCCAATAGTACATTTAGGCCCTATAGAAACAGGTCCATAGATTTTTGCTCCCATTTTTAAAACGGAATTAGGCCCTAAATGTAAAGGTCCTCTTATAAAAGTCCCCTCCATAACTAAGGCATCTTTATCAATGTATACAGGTCCTGTAGTTGTATTAATGCTCGCACCTTCAATCTGTGCACCTTCTTCAATAAAAATAAGCTTAGGATCACCTAAAACACGATTTGTTTCAGAGAGTTCTTCAGAGGTACGATCCTCAGTAAGACGTGTAAAATCCTCTCGAATAACTTTATCATTATAATTAAACAAATCATAAGGTCGACTAATTTCAATTAAATCATTCTCTAAAGAAATTGCCTCAAACTCGTTTAAATTTGGTTCATTGTCTTCTAAATCACAAAAGGCAAGTAAACGATCACCCAAAACAATTTTTTGTCGTGGTTGAAGAGATTTAAGCACCTCCGTATAATCCTCATCAGGAATAAAACTGGCATCCACAAATACATTAACTTCCAATTCAACCATTGGATAACGCTCGGATAAATATTCCTCAGTAATTGTAGAAGTAGTCGTACCTAAAAGACTTTCATACTTTTCACGAATAGTAGAAAGACCAATTCTCAAATCGGCAACGGGTCTGGTAAAAGTTAAAGGTTTCAAACCCTCTCTGTTGGGTCCGTCGAATAAAATAAAATTCATAGCACTAATTTTTAATCTTTTTAAAGCTTTGCAAGTTCACTAATACTAAACCAAATAAAATAATAATAAACCCTAAATAATGTCCAGTAGTAAATATTTCGTTGTTCAAATAAACTCCTAAAATAATTCCGAATACAGGTACTAAATAATTATTTAAACTTGCAAAGGTCGGTCCTGCTTCACGCACTAAGTATAAATACATATAGTAAACAATACCCGATGCAAATGATCCAAGTAACACTAATTTCCACCATAAATCAGTACTAATAGCACTAAAGTGATTATCCATAAACACAAAAGGTAATGTCACTAGAGATGAAGTTACTAATATAGCTCGAGTAAATCTTAAACTAGGAACTTCTTTTGGGATTTTACCCATTAGAATTAAGGAAATACTAAAACCGAAGGCCCCAATTAATATAAATCCTACATGAAGTAAGCTTAAGTCATGCTCTTGTAACAAATCTTGATATACCAATACTACAATCCCACTAAAACCAACTAAGATTCCTAAAAATTCCATTTTAGAAATAGGTCTTCCATTGATGAAATAATCCATCACTATAGTCATTAGGGGAATACTAGCCATCAGTACTGCGGTCACACTACTTGACACTTCCTGTTGACCGAAACCATTCATTACAAAAGGAATTACTGATTCAGTAAAAGTCAGAGCAATTAAAAGATAAACCAAATTCTTGGTCCATTTAATAGCAGGTTCGTTTACCATTGGTAATAATAAAATTAAACTCAAAGCTATCGCACCAAAAGTAACACGATAAAAAGCTAATTCATAGGGGCTAATTACTTGAACGGCCTCATCATTCAAAATAAACTGACTTCCCCAAATAGCAGCAATACCTACGAGTAATAAAAACTTTTTTAACATAATAAATTGTAATTTCATTGCAAAAGTACGACACATTAGATAAAATCAACTTATCCAATGAAAAAACTATTATTTATTTTTTGTTTTTGCACTTTGTGCATCTCATGTTCAGACAATTCGGATGACATGCAGTCAGAGCTTCCTATGGAAGAAGAAATTGAACTGAGTGGAATAACTTACAGTCAACATATAGCTCCCATTATGAGTGCCAATTGTGTTTCCTGTCATGGAAATAATCCTTCCAATGGGGCTCCTATGTCATTGACCACCGCCGCACAAGTTAAATCAGCTATTCAAAATAACGGTCTCATTTCAAGTGTAGAATCAGGAAACATGCCTCCTTCTGGTAGTTTATCTCCCATGGAAATAGCAAGCCTCAAAACCTGGGAAACGGAAGGCTTTACAGATTAAATTTCTTTGAGAAATATTTAGTCATCATAAGTGTTGGGTACAACATATTGAAAGCATAAAATACATCTTCCACAGGAATAGTTCCAAGACGTAATCCCAAGTTTTCGCTATTATTATACCAAACTACCGGGTCTTCAATAAAAGAACCTGTTAAGATACCATTGACTAAAAAGAAAGGAACTAAAATAATAAGAAAGCTCAAATAAAATCGGTTCAATTCATTATTAGGCTTAAACAATGACCAAATCATAAGGACTAGAAAGAAAACCCCATTAAACGTCGTATACTTCGCAGGAAAATTATAAATAACTGCTACAAGAACTGAAAGAAATAGAAAAATGCTAATCCTCATTACAGTTCGATCTCCAATCAGCCATTTGGGTTTAAAGTAAGCCAACGAATAGTGTATAAATAAACTTGAAAAAGGAATACAAAAGAAGAACAAAACTTCTTCCAAAGGTAAATGTCCTAAATAAATTCCAGTTAAATACTCTGGATTAAACCCCCAAACACCAATTTGAGTAAAGAACTCATCCCAAACCAAGAATACAAAAGCTACTATTGCTATAGACAGAAAAAAGGCTTTAAATTGTTTATAAAAAGCCATCTTTGGGTGAAAACTGTACAAGAAAGGAATTATGAAACTTCCTAAATCTAAGGATAAGTACAAATACTTCATCATATTTTAAAATATTTTTTTGGTACCCAAAGCATCCCAAAGCACTCTCCTTCTTCTTTACCTAAATGTTTATGATGTACTTTATGTGCCTTTCTAAGCCCTACTAAATATGGGTTTTTAGTCTTATTAAACCATTTAAATCTTTGATGAATGAGCACATCATGAATAAGAAAATATGCTATTCCATAAAATAGAATTCCAAGACCTATAAAAAATAAATAATTCAACCCTCCTTGAAGTCCGAAATAAAAAAGCGTAATACTCGGAATCGCAAAGATCACAAAGAACACGTCATTTCTTTCAAAGATCCCAGCGTACTTGGGTTGATGATGATCGGCATGAAAATACCACATAAAACCATGCATAACATATTTATGTGTGCACCAAGTCACAATTTCCATCAGCAAAAATGTACCTAAACAGATTAGAATAAAGCTCATATATTAAGAGTTAATTTGATTCAAAGAATTTAATTCTTGTTCACTAAGGTTAGTTAAACTTTTCAATCTCGACAACATGACATTTTTGAATTCCATGTCAATACTAGAAGTATGAAAATACTTAATGAAAATATTTAAATCTTCCTCTTTATTATCGTGATACCCCAGAAATTTTGGAATCTCAGTTTGAAATAAAAATCTAAGGTAACGCAATTCAATATCTTTAGTATCCTTTAAAATAGCATCATTGATGTGTTCCTTTCCCTTATTAAAATACTTGAATTTTTTAATTGGAAAAGAGGCGTTTTTTGAAAGCATAAACTCCACAACTCCTAGATAAGCTAAATTTACGGGCTCATCCGACTCTTCGGACAACTTATCATAACAATATTCTAATTCTTGCTCAGACCAATCCTTTCCCATATTGACCCTAAGTTCATTGATAACTCCTGGTTCTGTAAAAAAAGACAGAACACTAAAAAATATAAAAAAGAATCCTTTAAGCATTATAGAATATTAAGTTTAAAATTGACATATGATTTAGTCAATAAAACTAATTTAACTGGGTCAGATACCCTAATTCTTGTTGTTAAAATATTGTGAGAAGCTGTTTTATTCAACTTATGCAGTAGTCTTTTATAATATTTAAAGGCCGTATAGACTCCGAACCTTGAACTGTTTGGCAATTTTTTAATTCCTATTAAAGCCTTTTGAAAATCATCCTGAATTTCCACAATAATCTCCTGCTTTTTTTCAGGGCTCAAATTCTCAAAATTTACATTTGGAAAGTAGGAACGATTTAGCAGCTCATAGTCATCTTTCAAATCTCTTAAAAAGTTAACTTTCTGAAAAGCAGACCCAAGACTCATCGCTGAATCTTTGAGCTCATCATACATTTGCTGATCTCCATTTACAAATACTTTTAAACACATCAGACCTACAACATCCGCCGAACCATAAATATACGTCTTATAGTCCTCCACAGTATCATAATTAGCTTTATTCAAATCCCAACGCATACTTTTCAAAAAGTCCATCACCATCTGATCCTGTATGTCGTATTTAAGTACCGTTAAGATGAAAGCATTCATAATAGGATTCATGCTCAATCCACGAGCTTTTGAATCAAAATACTCTTGTTCAAATTCATTCAATAAAGTTTCTTTATCGAAATTATGAAAACTATCCACAATCTCATCAGCTAATCTCACAAAACCATAGATCGCATGAATATCCTCACGAATACTAGGGCCTAACATTCTCACGGCCGAAGAGAAAGAAGTAGAGTAACTTTTAGTGATTTGTGCACTACATATATAGGAGGCTTTATCAAATAATTCTTTCATTTTAGTTAGTTTAAGAGGTTAATATGAGTTCGGAAACGACCTTACCTGAAATAATAGCTGGAGGTAAACCAGGTCCTGGCACGGTCAATTGTCCGGTGAAATATAAGTTTTTGACTTTCTTACTCGCTAGTTTAGGTCTTAAGATAGCGGTTTGCATCAGGGTATTGGCTAAGCCGTAAGCATTTCCTTTATATGAATTATAATCTTTTATAAAATCTCGAATAGAAAAGGTTTCCCTAAATAATATATGATCTTTTAAATCTTCACCACAAAACTTTTCCAGACGACTTAATATTTCATTAAAATAACGTTCATGCGTATCTCCATTGTCTTCTAAACCAGGAGCTACAGGTATTAAAAAGAAACCGCCATCCTTACCTTGAGGTGCAAATTCAGGATCTGAGACAGAAGGAAAATTTGCATAGAACAATGGTTCCGTTGGCCATTCTTGACTATCATAAATACTCTCCGCATGACGCTCAAAATCAGTATCAAAAAATAAATTATGATGTAAGACCTTCCCAACTCTCTTATCAAAACCTACATAAAATAGTAAGGAAGAGGGAGCAAAAGTCTTTTTATCCCAGTATTTTTCAGAATACTGCTTATATTGAGAATCTAATAATTGTTCTGTATGATGATAATCTGCTCCACTCAAAACAACATCTGAAGGGATGAATTGATCTTTTATTTCGATTCCTTTCACAACACCATGGTCCACCACTATCTTGTTTACAGCAGCATCTGTATGATAAACTACTCCTAAAGATTCTCCAATCTTCAAGAAGGCCTTCACAATTTGATGCATACCACCTTTAGGATGCCAGGTACCCAAACCAAAATCGGCAAAATTCATAAAACTATAAAAAGAAGGTGTATTAGCTGCTTTCGAACCTAAAAACAAAACTGGAAATTCCAATATTTGTCTCAACTTATCACTCTTAATATGCTTTCTAACATCTTTAGCTATAGTTGAAAAAAACTGATTTACATTTACAATAGTTTTTCCTGTTATCAGTTCGAATATAGACTCACCTGGTTTATATACAAGATCCTTGATTGCAATATTATAATTATTCTCAGCTTTGGATATAAACTTTTTAAGAAATACACTACTACCGGGCTCTTCTTGCTCGAATACCTTATAAATCTCCTCCATTTTAGCTCCTATGGGAATACTAGACTGGTCCTCAAAAATCACCTGATATCCAGGGTCTAGGCGAATCAATTCATAAAAATCCTCTGTTTTGAATCCGAAATCATTGTAAAATTTCTCAAAAACATCCGGCATCCAATACCAAGACGGACCCATATCAAATTTGAAACCATCCTTTTCAAAAACACGAAGTCTCCCTCCTAAATGCGAGTTTTTCTCATATACCGTAACTTGATTACCCTGTTGGGCAAGATAACAAGAGGCTGCTAGAGAGGACAAACCAGAACCTAAAACACTAATTTTTTTAGACATTTTCTTTATAATTGTTTAAGAAGTCTATAACACCTTTATAAGGATACACTTCAGATAATGATTTGCTAAATTCTGTAACTTTATGCCCCATCACATGAAGTTTATATTCTGGCTTAAGTAAAACCAATTCCTTCATGTCTGTAAGATACTCATCAACCTCCATATCGGTGGGTTCCACAGTAAGATAAGTAACGAAATTAATCTCATCATATATAGCTGCTAAATCCTTCAAATTTGAAAGTGGTACTGACTGCCCTAAATATATAGACTTATATCCTTTTTCAAGTAATTCATAATGTAAATATAAGAGACCTATTTCATGAATTTCTCTAGGAGGTAAATACAAAATATAGGGAGTCAAGGAGGATTCATTCTCAATTTTCAAATTCTCAATAGCCCCGTGAATCTTCTGCTTAATTAAGTTAGAAATAAAATGCTCATGTGCGGGAGTAATCGCGGAAAGTTGCCATAAATTTCCTATTTCAAATAAAAATGGAACTAAAACTTCAACAAAAACTCTCCTAAAGCCCATAACACTCAAAGAATCACTAAACAAGTCATTAAAACTCTTTTCATCAAAATTGATCATTGACATTTTAAAGGCCAAAATCAAATTTTCATGAGCCACTTTAACACTTAAATACCCTCTAGCCTCTTCCTGAATCTTTTCAGGAGTCATGGCAGCAATTTTTGAAATTTTTAAATTATTTTTATACAGAATGCTCACATTGAGCAACTTTAACATTTGATCAATATTGTAGTACCTAATGTTTGAATCAGTCCTATTTGGCTGGAAGAGATTGTACCTCTTTTCCCATATACGAATCGTGTGAGCCTTGATTCCTGAGAAGGATTCCAAGTCTTTGATCGTAAATTCCGATTTTATGTTGTTTAACATTCTTTTTGTTTTGTTAAACAAATATACATTTTTTTTTCTATACGCATAAAAAAAGCGGCACTATGGCCGCTTTTTTTTATAATATCTTATCAATTATTTACTCAAATACATCTTTCTTCTAGAGTATAACTCATAGAATTGATCATCTTTTAAGCTATCGATAAACAAAATACTCTCTCCTGTTGACTTCATCTCAGGTCCTAAGTTTTTATCTACATTAGGGAACTTATTGAATGAAAACACAGGTTGCTTAATCGCATATCCGTCTAATCGTGGATTGAACTTAAAGTCCTTAACCTTCTTATCTCCCAACATCACTTTAGTTGCATAATTTACATAGGGCTCTTTATAAGCCTTAGCTATAAATGGTACCGTACGAGATGCTCTAGGATTTGCTTCAATGATATAAACTGTATCATCTTTAACAGCAAACTGAATATTAATCAGACCCTTAGTGTGCAAGGCTTTAGCAATCTTTTTAGTGTGATCCTTAATCTGTTGTAAAACAAATTCTCCTAAGTTAAAAGGAGGTAGCGTCGCATTAGAATCTCCTGAATGCACTCCACAAGGCTCTATATGCTCCATAATTCCTATGATATAAACATCATCTCCATCACAAATAGCATCCGCCTCGGCTTCGATCGCCCCATCTAAATAATGATCAAGAAGTAAGGTGTTATTTGGAATTTTATGTAATAAATCAACTACATGATGTTCCAATTCTTGTTTATTAATCACAATCTTCATTCCCTGTCCCCCTAAAACATAAGAAGGTCGAACTAAGATTGGGAAATCTAAACTATCTGCAATTTCTAAGGCCTCGTTTGCAGTTTGAGCAGTTCCGAACTGAGGGAAAGGGATATCTAAAGTCTCCAATAAAGAAGAGAATCTCCCTCTATCTTCTGCTAAATCTAAGGCTTCAAAACTAGTTCCGATAATTTTTACTCCATATTTTGAAAGCTTCTCAGCCAACTTAAGCGCAGTCTGTCCACCTAACTGAACGATAACTCCTTCAGGTTTTTCATGTCTGATAATGTCATAAATGTGTTCCCAGAATACAGGTTCGAAATACAATTTATCAGCAGTATCAAAATCTGTCGATACCGTTTCAGGATTACAGTTGATCATGATCGTCTCATAACCTGCCTCTTTCGCGGCCAAAACCCCGTGAACACAACAGTAATCAAATTCAATTCCTTGACCGATGCGGTTAGGTCCAGAACCTAGAACAACAATCTTTTTCTTATCCGTAACAATTGACTCATTCGCAGATACCATTCCTCCAGGAGTTGACATCTTCTGCTCAAATGTTGAATAATAGTATGGAGTTTGTGCTGGAAACTCAGCCGCACAAGTATCTACTAGTTTATAAACTCTATCAATACCTAAATGTTCTCTTTTATTATAAACTTCACTTTCATAACAATCCATCATATAGGCAAGCTGACGGTCAGCAAATCCTTTTTGTTTGGCAACTAAAAGTAAATCTGCAGTAATCGTCTCTAAACTATGTGTTGTAATTTCCTTTTCAAGCAATACTAATTCTTGATATTCTCTCAAGAACCACATGTCGATTTTTGTAATCTCATGAATGGTCGATAAGGGCATTCCGATTTTTATTGCATCGTAAATCACAAATACTCTATCCCAAGAAGCATTTTTTAATTTGCTTACAATCTTATCATAGTCTTTTTGTCCTTTACCATCAGCTCCTAATCCGTTTCTTTTGATCTCTAAGGATTGAGTTGCCTTATGTAATGCTTCTTGGAAAGACCTTCCAATTCCCATTACCTCTCCTACAGATTTCATTTGAAGACCTAAGGTTCTATCTGATCCTTCAAACTTGTCAAAGTTCCATCTAGGAATCTTCACAATTACATAATCTAAAGTTGGCTCGAATAAAGCCGAAGTAGTTTTTGTAATTTGATTCTCTAATTCATTCAAATTATATCCTAAAGCCAGCTTAGTAGCAACCTTGGCAATTGGATATCCCGTAGCTTTTGAAGCTAAGGCAGAAGATCTAGAAACCCTTGGATTGATTTCAATCGCAATAATATCTTCCTTCTCGTCTGGACTTACTGCAAATTGAACATTACATCCACCAGCAAAATCTCCAATAGAACGCATCATGTGAATTGCCATATCACGCATTCTTTGGTAAGTTGCATCAGATAAGGTCATCGCAGGAGCTACAGTAATGGAATCACCTGTGTGAATACCCATAGGGTCCATATTTTCAATAGCACAAATAATTACTACATTATCGTTTTTATCTCTTAAAAGCTCTAACTCATATTCTTTCCATCCCAGAAGGGCTTTATCGATGATAACCTCATGAATAGGAGAAGCCTCTAATCCTCTTTTTAATAATTCATCAAAATCTTCTTTTTCATATACAATAGAAGCTCCGAAACCTCCTAAGGTAAATGACGGACGAATTACCAATGGAAAACCATATTCCTGAGCGATTTCTTTACCTTTCAAATAAGATGTTGCAGTGGTAGAAGGTGCCTGACCTATACCAATTTGCTCCATTAAATTTCGAAATTGCTCTCTATCTTCCGTAATATTGATTGCATCAATATCAACACCAATTAATTCTACTCCGAAATCATCCCAAATACCTTTGTCCTGTGCTTCAATACATAAATTAAGTGCTGTCTGACCACCCATAGTAGGAAGTACAGCATCAATATTAGGATGCGCCTCTAGAATCTCAATAATCGAAGAAGTCTTAAGAGGTTTTAAATACACATTATCCGCTAATGACGGATCTGTCATAATTGTTGCAGGATTCGAATTGATTAGCGTCACTTCAATTCCTTCTTCTTTCATAGAACGGATCGACTGAGAACCTGAATAGTCAAATTCACAAGCTTGACCAATTACAATAGGTCCTGATCCAATAATTAATACCGATTTAATGTTTTCGTTTCTAGGCATTTCAACAAATCTTTTTAAAAGTCTTGGGATTAAATATATAAAGTTTAAGTCATATCAAAAAAAAGGTGTTACTAAAAATAGTAACACCTCATATTATGATAATAGCATTATCATTATTTCTTAGGTCTAACGTCAGATGACACAGACAATCTCTTTCTTCCTTTTGCACGTCTTCTAGCTAATACCTTACGACCATTAGCAGAGGCCATTCTTTCTCTGAACCCGTGTTTGTTTCTCTTTTTTCTTTTCGATGGTTGGTATGTTCTCTTGCTCATTTCAGTGTATCTTAAAAATCTTCTTTTTATTAATGTGCTACCTCTCTCGGCAGGTGCTAAAAGCGTTTGCAAAGATACAATTACTTTTAGCTTTCACAAATAGAATTTCCTTTTTTTTTGTTTTTTTTTCAAATTTATAAGCTTCCACTCTTAATAGCTAATGATTTCCTAATTTTTAACAACTTAGGTCCTTTTTTTTTGTTGGCTAAAATAAGACTTTGTAATTTTGCTAAAACCTAATAGAATGAAAGATACTAAGTATGTATTTGTCACCGGAGGAGTGACATCTTCACTTGGAAAAGGAATTATAGCGGCCTCATTGGCTAAACTACTTCAAGAACGTGGTTATTCGGTAACCATACAGAAACTCGACCCTTATATTAATATAGATCCAGGAACATTAAACCCCTATGAACATGGGGAATGTTATGTAACAGACGATGGAGCTGAAACAGACCTAGACCTTGGACACTATGAAAGGTTTTTAAATATTCCAACATCTCAAGCGAACAATGTAACTACAGGTAGAATATATCAATCTGTAATTGAAAAAGAACGCCGTGGAGAATTCTTAGGGAAAACCGTTCAGGTCATCCCTCATATTACCAATGAGATTAAGGACCGTATTCAAATATTAGGTAAATCTGGAGATTTTGACATCGTGATCACGGAAATCGGTGGTACTGTTGGTGATATTGAATCCCTTCCTTATGTGGAATCCGTAAGACAGTTACTCTGGGAATTAGGACATCAAAATGCCATTGTAATTCACTTAACTCTTGTGCCTTACCTCGCAGCAGCAGGAGAACTTAAAACAAAACCTACACAGCATTCCGTAAAAATGTTGATGCAAAGTGGATTGAGTCCGGATATTCTGGTTTGTAGATCAGAACATGAGATCACCCAATCGGTTAGAAACAAGTTAGCCTTATTTTGTAATGTGCAACCTGAAGATGTAATTCAATCCTTAGATGCTGAAACCATTTATGACGTCCCTAATTTAATGTTTGATGAAGGATTAGATCGCGTCGTATTGAAGAAATTTGGATTAGACTCTGAAAAACAACCTGAATTAAAAGAGTGGAATGAATTTTTATACAAATTCAAAAACCCTAAAAACGAGGTTGAAATTGGTCTAATAGGAAAATATGTTGAATTAAAAGATTCTTATAAATCAATTTCAGAAGCACTTATTCATGCAGGAGCTTCGAACGAAACAAAAGTTAATATCAGATGGATACATTCTGAAGAACTCACTCCTGAGAATGTTCCTAATTTACTCGACAGACTTCAAGGAATCATTGTAGCTCCAGGATTTGGAAATCGTGGTATAGAAGGTAAAATTGATGCAGTTCGTTATGCAAGAGAAAACAAAATTCCTTTCTTGGGAATCTGTTTAGGGATGCAAATGGCAGTTATTGAATTTGCTAGAAATGTTTTGGGTCTGCAAGACGCGAACTCCACTGAAATGGATCCTGAAACTGAAAATCCAGTTATCAATTTAATGGAGGATCAGAAAAACATTACAGATATGGGAGGAACCATGCGTCTTGGATCATGGGATTGTGATTTGACTCCAGGGTCAAATGTATACAAGGCTTATGGTCAAGAACATATATCAGAGAGACATCGCCATAGATATGAATATAATAATGCTTATAAAGAGCAATTAGAAGCAGCTGGTCTTGCCTCCACAGGAATTAACCCTGAAACAAAACTTGTAGAAGTGATCGAAGTAGAAGATCACCCTTGGTTTGTTGGAGCACAGTACCATCCAGAATACAAGTCTACCGTACTTAACCCACATCCTCTATTCGTGGATTTTGTAAAAGCAGTAGTCACTCATTCTTAAAAAAATAGTACATTTGCGGCTGCTACCATTATCTATTTATGGTAGCAGTTTTTTATTTTAAATAATTTTGATTGAATTTTTACCCTAATGGAAGAAAATAAATTTGACAAGAATTCGATAATTGGATTTTTATTGATTGGTGCCATACTATTATATTATATGTATACCAATCAACCTGAAGTTGACCCAACATCGAACACCACTAATACTGAACAAATTGCAGCCCCTACAGAAAATACTGTACCGGCTCTAACACTTCAACCTGCAGAAGTTACAGATTCTGCTGCAACTCAAGAAGCACTTCAGGCGAAGTACGGTGTTTTTGCACCAGTAACGCAAGAAGCGGGACATTCAGAAAAAACAACAGTTGTTGCTAACGATAAATTAAAACTTACTTTCTCAAACAAAGGAGGGTATTTAGTTCAAGCAGAACTGCTGAACTACGATACTTATGATGGGAAACCTGTCTATTTAATAAATGATGGAAATGCAGATTTCAACTTAAGTTTTACTTCTACTGATGCACGTTCATACAACACAAGAGATTTATACTTTACACCTGAAGTTACTAAGTCAGGAACTTCAACATTTGTGAAAATGAATCTTCAAGTTTCCGCTACGCAATTCATTTCTTATGTATATGAATTAAAGGCAGATGACTTCATGCTAGGCTTCTCTATTAAATCTCAAGGAATGGATGGCTTAATCAATGCCTCAAATGGTGTTGAATTATCCCTGAACTTAGACGGTTTAAGACAAGAAAAAAGTATCAAATACGAAAATCAACAATCGGCTTTATACTATCAAGTAAACGGAGATGAGATTGATGATTTATCTATTGCAGGCGATGACGATTCTCAAGAAACCAATATTAATTGGGTTGGATTTAAACAACATTTCTTTTCTACTATTTTAATTGCAAAAGAACCTTTTAAATCTGGAGATCTTAAATCTACTTCTTTGTTTAAAGATGAAGAAACAGACTCTATTTACACAAAAGCATTTGCATTTACTGCTCCTTTAGAATTAAAAGCGGGTAACTTAAATGCAGATTTTGATTATTATATCGGACCTAATGATTATGAGTTATTGAAGTCATATGACCTAGGAATTGAAAATGTAATCGACTTAGGATGGGGAATTTTTGGGACCATAAACCGTTGGGCCTTTATTCCTTTGTTTAATTTCTTATCAAACCACATGACCAACTTCGGTTTGATCATTATTTTGATGACCATTATTGTAAGAATTTTCATGTCTCCTTTAGTATACAAGTCTTATGTATCAAGTGCAAAGATGAAAATACTGAAGCCTGAAATGAACGCGGTAAACGAAAAGTATCCAGGTAAAGACAATGCGATGAAACGTCAACAAGAAACCATGGCCATTCAAAAGAAAGCAGGTGTGAGCATGTTGTCAGGATGTATTCCTGCCCTGTTACAAATGCCGGTATTCTTTGCCTTGTTTAGATTCTTCCCTTCTGCCATCGGCTTAAGAGGTGAAGGTTTCTTATGGGCAGATGATTTATCTTCTTATGACAGTGTGTATCAGTTGCCGTTTAATATTCCTTTCTATGGAGACCACATCTCATTGTTCCCGATTTTAGCTTCTATTGCTATTTTCTTTTATATGAAGATGAATCAATCCCAACAAATGAATATGCAGCAGCCTGCACAAGAAGGGATGCCTGACATGCAAGCGATGATGAAATATATGATTTACTTATCTCCACTGATGATGTTATTCTTCTTTAACAACTATGCCTCTGGATTATCACTGTATTATTTCGTATCCAACTTATTGACTATTACAATTATGTTAGTGATTAAGAATGTAATCATCGATGAAAAGAAACTTCATGCACAAATTGAAGAAAACAAAAAGAAACCTGTAAAGCAAAGTAAGTTTAGACAACGTCTTGATGAGGCGATGAAGCAAGCTCAAGAGCAACAAGCTCAACAGAAAAAGAAATAATTTCAAAATTAACCGTCATGTAAATGGCGGTTTTTTTTTGCTTTATAGCTTAAAGTAAGATTTTAAAAAACCCAGGCCATAACCCCAGAACTGTACCCCAACTGCCACTACACTCAGTACTCCTACTTTAAAACTACGATTGGCTATACTCGAAAAGAGAAAAACCAAAAGAAAATAAAACACATATAGGTATTCAAAGTAAAATTGACCGAGTCCTAGATCCAGAATAACAGTACCAAGCCATCCTAAGATAAACAAACTTGGAAACCAGAATGTGATTTTGGCCGTTTCAGGGAACTTTTTATTCAAAACAGGCCTAGCAGTGCCAAAAGAAAAAGTCTGCTTAAAAAAAGCCTTAAAAGTAGTTCTACGCTTGTGATAAACATAAGCTTCTGGGACAAGTCTTACTTTGTACCCAGCTTCTCTAATACGAGAAGAGAAATCAATATCCTCTCCATAACGCATCTCGGAAAACCCTCCAAGTCCCCGGTATACCGCGCGACTAATCCCCATATTAAAACTTCTGGGTTGAAATGTCTTTGAATTTGCTGCCTTTCCTCGGATACCTCCTGTAGTAATCCACGAAGTCATCGCATAGTTAATCGCCTTTTGAGTTGTGGTAAAACTCTTGTGAGCCGCATCAGGACCTCCAAAACAATCCAAAAGATTTTCCTTGAGACTGAAAGAAACTACCTTTAAATAATCTTGAGGAACTAGCACATCTGAATCTAGAAAAATAAAATAGTCTCCTTGAGCATGCTGCATCCCATAATTTCGGGCCGAGGCTGGGCCTCCATTTGCAATTTTGAAATACCTGAGATTTAGCCGAGATTCAAAAGCATTCACCTCGGAAGACAAATCCTCCGTAGAGCCATCATCCACAATGAGAACTTCTATTTCTTGTCCAGACAAGCTTAGACCAGTCAAAGAGTCTAACAACTCTCTTAACTCCTCAGATCGATTGTAAATTGGAATGATGAAACTGTAAAGCATAGGATCAAAAATAACAAAAAAAGGCACTCTAATTAGAGTGCCTTTCCTTTATCTTTTAAATTAGATCTATTCTTCTACGAAATGATCCATAACTTTAGTACTTACTCCCATATTAGAGAATCCTCCATCGTGGAATAAGTTCTGAAGTGTTACTTTCTTAGTAAGATCTGAGAACAATGAGATCGTATAGTCTGCACACTCAAGAGCCGTTGCATTTCCAAGTGGAGACATCTCCTCAGCATACTTCATGAATCCATCAAATCCTTTCACACCACTTCCAGCTGTTGTTGGAGTTGGAGATTGAGAAATTGTATTTACACGAACCTTTTGATCTCTTCCGAAGAAATATCCGAAACTACGAGCAATAGACTCTAAATAAGCCTTATTGTCCGCCATATCATTATAATCAGGGAATACTCTCTGAGCAGCCATATAAGTAAGTGCCACAACAGACCCCCATTCATTCATAGCTTCCTTGTTATAAAGAACATTCATTACCTTATGGAAAGATACCGCTGATACATCCCATCCTTTAGTAGTGAAATCATACTTAGGATCTGTATAGTGTCTTCCTTTACGCACATTCACCGACATTCCAATCGAGTGAAGTACAAAATCAATTTTCCCTCCTAAGATTTCCATTGATTGTTCCACAAGTTTAGTCAAATCTTCCATAGATGTAGCATCTGCTGGAATAATCTGTGAACCTGTTTTATCTGCTAATTTCTGAAGCCCTCCCATTCTCATGGCAATAGGTGCATTTGTAAGTACAAACTCTGCTCCTTCTTCATGAGCACGTTCTGCAACTTTCCAAGCAATTGAATCCTCGTTCAAAGCTCCAAAAATAATTCCTTTCTTTCCTTTTAATAAATTGTACATAATATTGATTATTTGCGCGACAAATATAAAAATTTAATCTAATAATAATTCTTTTGCGTGATTAATCGCAGACTCAGAATAGGACTTTCCTCCTAACATCTCGGCCAATTCTTCAATTCTTTGCTCTTGATCAAGCACCTTGACAAAAGTTTGAGTGCGATCATCTAAATCTTCCTTAAAGACCTTGAAATGTCGATTTCCTAAGGCTGCTACTTGCGGTAAATGTGAAATGGTAATCACCTGAACGCGGCTTGACATCTGCTTCATGATCATTCCCATTTTAAGGGCGATTTCTCCAGAAACTCCAGTATCAATTTCATCAAACACCAGTGTTGGCAATGCCTGATAGTCGGCTAAGACCTGTTTTACACCCAACATAATTCTCGAGAGTTCTCCACCAGAAGCCACCTTTTTAAGCTCTCCTGCCTGTCCACCCTTATTGGCTTGGAACAAAAAGCTAAGCTGATCTTTTCCGTATTTATGAAAGTCATCCTGCTCTTGTAATTCAATAAAAAACTCGGCATTATTCATCCCTAATTCTCCTAAAATTGTCTCCAATTGTTTTTTCAAACTTGGAATAACTTTTATTCTATTAGCCGTTAATTTTTTTGATAAACTATTTAATTGCTTAGTGGTCTTATCGATAGAATTCTGTAATTGTCCTAAATCTCTTTCAAAATTGTGTACTTGATCATTCTTGATGCTCAGATGTTCTCGAACCTCAATCAGTGCTTCCACAGTAAGAACTCCGTGCTTCTTTTTTAAATCAAAAACACTAGAAAGCACCCCATTGATACGTTCAAGTTCCTCAGGATTAGACTCCGTCTTCTCGTACAATCCATGCAATTCCATCAGCAAGTCTTCAAATTCAATCTGAACACTTGACAAGCGCTCATAAAGCTCTTTATAAGCTCCTCCAAAACTAATCAAAGAACTCAAAACAGATTTCATTTGAACTAAATTCGAGGATATTCCATGTCCTTCTGTCTCAGCAAATCCAATTCCCTGGGATAAAGACTCTTGCAAGTCCTCACTATTACTTAAGATTTCTTGCTGTTTTTCTAATTCCTCAATGTCTAAATCCTCTAGTTTTAAGGCTTCGAGCTCTTGTAACAAAAAGGCATTATATTCCTTTTGCTGCTCGAGTTCCGACTGACCTTTGAGTAATTGATTTAATTCTCTTTCTGATCTTCGAAGCGTTTTCAACCCATCTCTATACGAAGTCAATTCTTTTTGATGGCCAGACAATAAATCCAGTAAATCATATTGAAAATCCTGTGATCCTAAATCTAAAGTTTGATGTTGTGAGTGGATATCAATGATCAGGGGCTTTAACTGAGTTAAAACTCCTAAAGTCACTGGACTGTCATTGACGAAACCTCTTGACTTACCTGAGGGTAAAATCTCTCTTCTAATGATGGTCTCCTCTTCAAAATCCAAGTCTAAGGACTCAAACAACCCTTCAAAACCAGCTTGCTTGAGAGAGAAGGTTGCTTCGATCACGCATTTTTTTGCCCCAGCCTTAAGACTTGACAAGTCCGCGCGATTACCAAGGATCAAACCTAGCGCTCCCAATAAAATGGATTTACCTGCACCGGTTTCCCCAGTAATCATATTAAATCCAGATCCGAATTCCATTTCTAGATCATCAATTAGGGCGTAATTTTTTATAAATAATTTACTTAGCATAAGCTTATTGTGTTAATACCGACCAACGGTCCTGATACGACGATGCTTGACGCCCAAGGATCACCACAACTTCCTGTCGGGTCAACGAAGGGGCCTCATTATAAATCCCTACCAATTCATCCATCTTACAATCAAAAAACAATCTTTTGAGGAAATTATTATAGGAACTTCTTGCTTGAGTATCAATTAAACTCAAATCTTCATCAAACAAAGGATATCCGGGAACTGTATGATACAATTGATCCAAACCATTTCGATGATAGTCATACCAAAGCTCTAAAAACCAACTTTGAGAAGGAGATCTAAGGCTCTTAATTAAACTATAACGATTAAAATCACTTGGACGATTAGCCCATCCTGAATAGCCACTTTGTTGGGCAAGGGACATTCGCTCTTCCGCCTTGGCAAAAAAAGCATCTCCTGAACCACTTTCAAAACTTTCCGCTTCCAATCCAAGCATTAGATAAGCATAATAACTCAAAACAGCTTCTAAGTTATTATTAAGGGAGTTTTCATTATAATTCAAGGCTTGAAACTCTGTAAAAGAAAAACTTATTTCCGTATCTCTAAAATTCAACAGTGTAGTCTGATAGCTAGATCCGAAAACTGGCCTGGATCCCTGAACCTGTAATATCCCAGAGAAACTAGTAAAGTCCTTTACATCAGTGACAATAAAACTAACTTGACATTTTAACCTTTGATCCAAAGTCAAATTTTTATCAGACCATTTAGTTTGATTCAAAAAATTAGACATGGCTTGTTCTAGGTTATTAAACACCTCATTAGAAGTCGCACTTATGCGGTCATAATTAACCGAAACCTCAGCATTTAAGTCTTGAGCAAAAAGTTTCGAACCGAGAAAAATAAATAGTAAAAGTAATTTAATCTTCATACTGCAATCTAAGAATTTCAGTCCAAATATCTGTAGCAACTTCTGCTTTAGATTTCAAACCATATTCTTGAACAGCATCCTTAGAAATAAGAGAAACTTTATTCTGATCACCAGCAAAACCAGCTCCGGGATCATTCAACGAATTCAATACCACTAAATCGGCATGTTTTCGTTTCATTTTATCCTTTGCATAAGCCAATTCATTTTCCGTTTCCAAGGCAAAACCAACCACAAACTGTTGTTTCTTTTGAGGTCCAAAGGTTCCCAATATATCTTTGGTTTTCTTAAGAGAAATTTGAAACTGATCTTCGCTTTTCTTAATTTTTTGACCTGCTACCTTCTCAGGAGTATAATCTGCGACAGCCGCAGCAAAAATCGCAACATCCGCATCGCTAAAAGCAAGACTTACACTGTTGTACATATCCAGAGCAGAAACCACATCGGTTCTCTTAACAAAAGGATGATTAAGGACTAAAGCACTTGGACCGGAAATTAAATCTACCTCAGCTCCTAATTCTGCGGCAATTTCCGCAAGGGCAAAGCCCATCTTTCCTGAGGAATGATTCCCTATATAACGCACAGGATCTATAGCTTCATGTGTTGGACCGGCAGTAATCATAACCTTTTTACCATATAATGGTAGACCTTGTAATAAATCCATTTCAATGAAATTCACTATATCTTCAGGTTCTGCCATACGTCCTGGACCTACTAAACCACTTGCTAATTCACCAGAAGTAGCAGGAATAATCATAGTTCCCCTAGCATTTAAAGCATTTAGATTTTCTTGAGTTGAAGGGTGTTGATACATGTCAAGATCCATAGCAGGAGCGACATATACAGGACATTTAGACGACAGGTATACCGCTAATAACAAATTATTAGAAGCTCCTGAAACCATCTTTGAAAGTGAATTTGCAGTAAGTGGAGCAATGAGCATAAGATCTGCCCATAGACCCAATTCAACATGATTAGTCCATTCCTCATTTTCCTCCTCTTTGGAAAAAAATTCTGAATGGACTGGATTTTTTGAAAGCGTAGAAAGCGTTAAAGGAGTTACAAAATCCTTAGCCGCTGGTGTCATCACCACCTTAACCTCCGCTCCCGCTTTTATAAATAAACGAACTAAACCCGCCGTTTTGTATGCGGCAATACCAGCACTTATTCCAAGTACTATTTTTTTACCACTTAAAACTGACATTATAGCTCCTCTTCAGGTTTTCTGAAATAAATTTTATTGTCTAACCATTCCTCAACAGCTATAGCCTGAGCTTTAGGTAGTTTTTCATAAAATTTAGAAACCTCGATTTGTTCTTTGTTTTCAAAAACCTCTTCTAAAGAATCATTATAAGTTGCAAATTCATCCAACTTTTCGATTAATTCCTTTTTAAGGTCTCCATTGATTTGAGCTGCACGCTTTGCAATAATTGAAATTGCCTCATAAATATTATCCGTTGGAGCTTCAACTGCTTTACGGTCATAAGTAATAGTCGATAAAGGTGCTTTAGAATTCTTGTAATCCATTTTATATATCTCTTAATTAATGTTCTTAAATTGACAATCCAGCTTCTTCTTCCAAGTTACCATATAAAGAGTTCATCTCTTTGATATAGTCCGACTCTGGATAATACTTTACAAATCTCTCATAGGCTTTAACCGCATCTTTCAATCGAGCCTCCTTCTTAGTAAAAACAGAGTTCATACCCAACTCATAAGAAGCCATAAATTTATAATACATAGCATCTTCTTTATAGGAAGTACCTAAGTAATCCTCTAAGAAAGTATCAAATGAAGTAATCGCTGCCTGATACTTCTCCATGTGATAATACTGCCATGCAATCTTAAATGCTTTAGTCTCTAATTTATACTGCAATTTCCCAATCATATCATTTGCTTCCTCAATTTTATCCGAATCCGGATAAGTATTGATAAACATCTGAAATGCATCCATCGCCTCATAAGTAATTTGTTGATCTAAAGAATAACGGTCAGAATCTAAATAATAACTCATCGCTGTAGAGTACTTCGCCTCTTCTACTTTAGAACTATTAGGATAATTCTTAGTAAATCGATCAAAGTGATATGCTGCCATATCGTACATTCTCAAGTTATAATTAGAATTCGCAACCATGTACTGAATTCGCTCTAACTGTGGCTTATTTCTATAAGCCGGTAACACCTTTTCAAATAATTGAAGGGCTCTATTATAGTCCTGCTCTTCATAAAGTTTTACTGCAAGCGAATACTGCTCAGTAGTAGTTCCTTTATTCAAAACATTTTGATATTCTCCACAAGAACTCATAAATAGCACGAGTCCTGACATTAATAGTATATTTTTCAGTTTAAGCATTTTGCAAAAATACGTATTTAAAATGGATTAGTAAAGATTTTTTTAATAGCATTAACAAGGGCTAAACTATAAAAAAAATAGTCAAATACGCTATGCTTGTGGTCAATTATTACTTCAAAAATTGGAGTATTCTCTGATCCAGATCAGAATCACATTTTACCAAAGGTAATCTCAAGGTATTTTTGATCAATCCTAAATGGGCTAAAAGACTTTTAATTCCTGCAGGATTACCTTGCTCAAATATCATATCGATAACAGGCAACATCTCGTACTGCAATGAAAAAGCATCTTTGACATCACTGTTTAAACCTTGTCGAATCATTTTTGAAAATGAAGAAGGCAAGCCCTGAGCAATCACAGAGATAACTCCTGCACCTCCTGCTAAAGTCATGGGTAAAGCAATAGCATCATCACCAGAAATCACTAAAAAGTCCTTAGGACAATCCTTGATCAGGTTCATCGCTTGAACCAAATCTCCAGCTGCTTCTTTGATCCCAACAATATTTTCAAAATCTTCAGCCAATCTTACCACTGTAGAAGTATTCATATTACTTGAAGTTCTTCCCGGAACATTATATAAAATAATTGGAAGTGGACTTGCTTTTGAAACCGCCTCAAAATGTTTATAAACACCTTCTTGAGTAGGCTTATTATAATAAGGTGAAACACTCAAAATCGCATCAAACGCACTTAAATCTTTAGTTTGTAGTTCCTCACAAAGCCCTGAAGTATTATTCGAACCCATTCCTAAAACTAGCGGCAATCTCTTTGCATTAGCTTCAACCACGGTATCGACCACTAATTGCTTTTCATCAGCAGTCAAAGTCGCTGCCTCAGCGGTAGTCCCCAAGACTACTAAATAATTAATATCCCTTTCTATTTGATAATTTACTAAGGCACTTAAGGCCAAAACATCAACATCTCCTCTTTCTGTGAATGGAGTAATTAAAGCCACTCCCGTTCCTATTAATGATTTCATATGATTACGATTGTAATAATTTCAAGTACTTCTCTATTTCTTGAAGCAAACTCAATTCTTTAAAGTCATTTCCCCTAAGCTCAAACTGAATCCCTTCATTTTGTGCAGATTCATAACCCGCCTTAAAGCCTGCTTTACTTTGCAAAATTACATGATTCAGAAATACGTTAGGAGAATTTTGAAAAATAATTAATAGATCAAAATCATTTTTAACGAATTCATGGAGACTGTTATATTTTAAACTCCCGAAAAAACTAAAATCTTTCACACAAAACCAATCATCATTATCGCTAGCGTGACCGTTGTTGTTTTCGAAACTAATTCCTTTAATTAAGTCTTTAGATAGCTTAAACTGTTGACTGATTAAATCCTGAATCTTTTTAAGGTCATTAAAGTTCAACTCACTTTGTTGATCTACAATAAAACCAATGGAACTTATAGACTTCGGCGCTTTAAGCACCATGGATTTTAATAATTTTGAATTTAACTTAGCTATGTTCTTTTCCTTCCAAGTCATTGCGTTGAATTTTTAAAATTGACCAAATAATTAAACCTTGAGCAAGAATATAGGTAGTCATAACCAACAATCCTAAATCCACCTCCGTCCACATGTATTTCCCAAGAGCAATACTCGCATCGGAAATTACAAAGAGTATTCCACCAATACCTAAAGTATAATTTCTCTTTTTAACGGATACCCAAACCGACATGGCCCCCATAGAAAACAGTACAAATCCATAGACAGCCATAGGGAACAATAGACCACCTAATGAAGGACTTAAAACATAGATCAAAGCTATGTACAACGCAATAAAAGGAAGCGTGATTAATCGCTTATATTGACTTTTAAGTTCCTTGGACCAAGCATAAAAAAGTTTAACGTAAATCACTTGAGTAATCAAAAAGGAAGCAATCCCCTTTAGAAAAGCTCCTTCTCCATTCTGCATTAAAAGCACATCACCCAGGAAACTAAATCCTAAAGCTGCTAATACCCATGGGTCGTTTTTTAATGTAGAATAATAATATGCAGCTCCTAAACTTATCATCAACAAGGGCTTAGTAATGCTTCTAATCCCGAAGTTATCTGTATATACCGCATAGAGCTCTATTCCACTAATTATTAGAAAGCACAACCAATAAAATTGAGCAACTAATTTCTTTTTGATATTCATTATAAGTTAATTTTTTGATTGTATCGCGCTACATGGAAACCTTCAGCTTTGACAGTTTCATAAGCTTCACTATTTACATTTAAAAGCGGGTTTGAATGGTTTAAATGTATGAAATATACTTTGTCTTTATCCTGCTGATTTAGATCCTTAAACAATTCCATAGATTCCACAACAAAAGGATGGGGAACTTCACTCATATCCCGATGTGGAATTTCATTTTGATCATAAAAAGTAGCATCTAAAAAAGCATAGTCAACCTTTTTTATCCAAGCCTTTATGTCCTGTTTCCAACTAGACCATTTATTGATATCTGGAATGAATAGCACACGTTTAGAAGGTCCTTCAATCAAGAAACCAATTGTCTCAGAATACTCATCCCTATGCGGGACAACTAGAACTTCTACCTTCACATCACTTGACAATTGTACCTCTTTATTTTTAATAGGAATTAAAGAAATATTATTTAAATCCACCAGCTGTTCCCAAGGCCCGTTAGTACGAATAAACTCCTCCATTTTAGGCATTACATAAACAGGAACAGCATTTCCTCCTAAAGCTTCTCTACCGAGATACATTAGTCCAGTATAATGACCAATATGTGCATGACTGATAAAAACCCCATCTGGAGTATTTTTACCATTATCGACTTCAGAAAGTAGGTTAAAACTCTGAGCAGGAAAATCAGGAGTGGCGTCAAAAACATAAGTCTGATTTCCATCTACGAGACCTAAAGATGACACCATCAAATTTACCTGAGGCTTCGAGAACAAATCTACACAGCAACTCTTTTCACATCCCATATGCGGTGCTCCAGCATCTTGTACTGTGCCGAGTACCTTTAAATAAGTTTGACTTCTTCCAGGCTGTAAAGAAAAAAAAGCCAAGGCACTAATTAATAGACATTTCTTAAGCCTCATAAGATATCATAGTTAAAAATTGATCTTCATCCAATATAGTTATACCTAAATCCTCTGCTTTTTTGAGCTTGCTCGGTCCCATTTTTTCACCGGCTACCACATAAGTAGTTTTCTTGGAAATGCTACTCCCGACTTTTGCTCCATGAGCTTCGATCAGGCTCTTTAAATCATTTCTATTAATTTTATGAAATTTTCCAGAAACTACGATAGTTTGCCCCTCTAATTCAGACGAAATTTGCGCATTAGGATCTTCAATTAGCTCCATTTGCAATCCATAATCCATGAGTCGCTTCACTAAGTTTTTCGAATAATCATCCTCCGCGAATTCACGAACACTTTGAGCGATACGATCTCCTATTTCATCCACCGAAACAAGTTCTTCAAACGAGGCGTCAAGCAGTGCCTGCATAGTTTTGAAGTGTTGGGCTAATTTCTTAGCCACAGTTTCTCCAACAAAGCGTATTCCCAGAGCAAACAACAACTTCTCGAAAGGCATGTTCTTAGAGTCTAATATCCCTACGATCATTTTTTCCGCAGATTTCATTCCGATACGATCTAATGGCAAGACCATTTCTACGGTTAAATCATATAAATCTGCATAATCCTTAATCAGTCCTTCCTGATAGAGTAAAATCACAGTTTCAGCACCTAGCCCATCAATATTCAAGGCTTTTCTTGAAATAAAATGTTCAATTTTCCCAGTAATTTGAGGTGCACAACCGAATTCATTAGGGCAATAATGCTTTGCATCCCCCTCTTTTCTTACCAAAGCAGTTTGACATACAGGGCAATGACTAGCATATTGGAATGGCTGAGAATCCTTGGATCGTTGATTTAAATCAACCCCGACGATCTTAGGAATAATTTCTCCTCCCTTTTCTACATAAACCCAGTCTCCTAATCGAATATCATGTTTTTCAATTTGATCCTCATTGTGTAAAGAAGCCCTCTTTACAACGGTTCCTGCCAATTCTACAGCTTCTAGGTTCGCTACAGGGGTGATTGCACCTGTCCTACCTACTTGATAAGTTACAGAATTAAGCCTAGTACAAGCCTGTTCTGCTTTAAACTTATATGCTATAGCCCATCTCGGAGCCTTTGCTGTATAACCCAATTCGTCTTGACCTTGGAATTCGTTCACTTTAATCACAACGCCATCTGTTTCATAAGGCAATTCATGTCTTTTTTGACCCCATAAATGAACAAATTCAATCACTTCCTCCATAGAAGCTGCCTTAAGCATAGTCACAGGAACTTTAAAGCCTGAGTCCCTCGCAGCATCCAAAGCTTGGAAATGTGAATCATATTGACCTGAAGGATCTATCATTTGATACAATAAACAATCCAAAGGTCTTTTTGCAACTTCAGACGAATCTTGAAGTTTTAAGCTTCCGCTTGCCGTGTTTCTAGGGTTTCTATAAGGTTCTTCTCCTTGAGCTTCTCGCTCCTCATTCATCTTCTCAAAACCCTTTAAAGGTAAAATAATCTCACCCCTCATTTCTATATTTTGTGGAAGACTAGGGTGCAGAACCAATGGAATACTTCTAATAGTTCTTACATTTTTAGAAACATCATCTCCTTTGAAGCCATCGCCTCTAGTAACTGCCGAAACAAACTGTCCGTTTTCATAAGTAAGATTTATAGAAGCTCCGTCATACTTTAGTTCACAGGTATAACTTAGCGGGCCTTCATAACCTTTTTTTACTCTCTTTTCCCAATCGTATAAATCTTCTTCAGAATAAGAGTTATCCAGAGAGTACATTCTATGTTTATGGGTCACGTTATCAAAACTTTTAGTAATGCCGCCTCCTACTCTTTGACTTGGTGAATTAGGACTGAAATATTCTGGATATTCTTGCTCTAAGCTCTGAAGTTCCTTAAGCTTCATATCAAATTCATAATCTGATATTAGAGACTCATCTAAAACATAATACGCATGATTATACCCATTTAAGAGTTCTCGAAGAGCTTCTATTTTATTGTTTATTTCCGATGACATTTCTAAAGTTTTAGGCACCCAATTTAAGGATAATTTCTGTGATAATGTCACTTAAGTTACACGGGGTACTGACCATTGTCATAATTATTTGAATCGATGATAATTACCTTTGGCCTATAGATTTAGAACAACAATAAAACACAATAAACATGAAGAATTTAGTCATACTTGGAGCCGGAACAGCAGGTACAATGATGGTAAATCATCTGTATAAGAAGATCGACAAATCTCAATGGAAGATCTCTGTCATTGATCAAGAAGAAAATCACTACTATCAACCAGGGTTTCTATTCTTACCTTTTGATAAATACACTGAAAAAGATGTCATTAAGAAAAAAGAAAAATTCTTACCTCATGGTGTTCAGTACATCCAAAAGAAGATTGACAGAATTGAAGCAGATCAAAATAAAGTAATTCTCGAAGACCAAGAATTAAATTATGACTTATTAATCATTGCAACGGGAACTCAGATTGCCCCTTCAGAAACAGAGGGAATGGATGGAGAACTTTGGCAAAAAGACGTTTTTGACTTCTATACTTTCGAAGGATCTAGAAACTTAAGAGACAAACTAAGAACATGGGAAGGTGGTAAAATGTTAGTCCACTTTACAGAAATGCCTATAAAATGCCCTGTAGCACCTTTAGAATTTGTCTTTTTAGCCGATGAATTCTTTACTAAAAAGGGAATGAGAGATAAGGTAGACTTAACCTATGTTACTCCCTTAGGAGGCGCTTTTACTAAACCTCAAGCCACTAAGGAATTGAGTTATTTATTAAAAGAAAAAAACATCAATCTGATTACAGATTTCAACATTGAACGCGTAGACAATGATAAAAAACAAATTGTAGACTACGGAGAACAAACAGTAGATTTTGACCTATTAGTGACAGTTCCAACAAATATGGGAGACGAAATGATTGAAAGATCTGGTTTGGGAGATGATTTAAATTTTGTCCCAACAGATCACAACACACTTCAATCTAAAGCACATGAGAATATTTTTGTTATTGGAGATGCCTCTAACCTTCCAGCTTCAAAAGCAGGATCAGTAGCCCATTTCCAAGCCGAGACGCTTACGGATAATATTCTACTATATATGAAAGGCCAAGAACTTAAACCGGAATTTGATGGACATGCAAATTGTTTCATCGAGACAGGGTATAACAAAGCCTTATTAATCGATTTCAATTACACACAAGAACCGGTTAAAGGATCTTTCCCATTCCCAGGAATTGGGCCTATGAAACTCCTTAAAGAAACCGTACTAAATCACTGGGGTAAATTAGGATTTAGATGGATTTATTGGAACATGCTTTTAAAAGGTATAGCCATTCCATTTGTGGGGAGAAATATGAGTACTAAAGGAAAACAATTAAAATAAATAGAATTATGGAAAATGTATTAGCAGGAATCAAAGTCATTACTACAGATGAAGGTTATTTAGAAAGTCTTGATCAATGGACTCCAGAAATTGCAGAGGCCATTGCTGAGCAAGAAGGAATTGAACTTACAGAGCAACACTGGGAAGTTATCAAATGGATTCAAGAGCAAGTAAGAAATGAAAAAGCGCTTACCATTAGAGGAATTAAAAAAAGTGGTCCTGTGGACATCAAGCAGTTTTACGCTTTATTCCCAAAAGGTCCTTTAAAAGTATCCACTAAAATAGCTGGAGTACCTAAACCTAAAAGTTGTATTTAAATCCTAGAAATCATGACAAAAAAAATGATGTTTATATGCTCTAAAGCCTCTTTACAAGATGTTTATGCCGCTTTAGTAATGGCAAATGGAGCTAGAATGGAAGGAATCGAATCAGAAATATTCTTTACATTTTTCGGATTAGAAGCGATTCAAAAAAAGAAATTAAATCATTTGCATACTAACACCGTTGGAAATCCAGGAATGGGGATTCCAACCATGATCGGTGGTCTTCCAGGAATGGAAGCTTTAGCCAGTAAGATGATGAAAAAAGAAATGGACAAATTAGACATGCCTCCTGTGGATGAATTTTTAGAAATTCTCTCTGCATCAGGAGCTAAATTATGGGCTTGTAAACTAGCCATAGATATGTTTCATTTAAAAGAAGAAGATTTGATAGAAGATCTTGATGGAGTCTTAACCATAGGTGATTTCTATAATAGAGCTCAAGGAGAAGGGACACAGATTCTATTTATTTAGTTGTTTCTAATGATGATTGTCTGTTCTAGGTCCTTGAGTAATCACCCCTAAAACAGAAAAAAACCCAACCGTTTCCGGTTGGGTTTTTGTTTTAATAATATGTGTGTCTTCTAACTTTTGCAACGTACTTTGCGAGTCTCATTACCTGATGTGAATAACCATATTCATTATCATACCAAACATAGATGACTATAGTATCTCCATCCACAATCGTTGCATTAGAATCAAATATAGAGGGTGCTGAACAGCCGATAATGTCGGTAGAAACCAATTCGTTATTAATCTCATACTTAATTTGCTCCACTAAATCTCCATTAAGTGCTGCATTCTTCATCAGTTCATTCACAGCCTCTTTATCCGTAGTTTTTTCAAGTTGTAAATTCAATATAGCAAGCGATCCATTAGGAACAGGCACTCGTATAGCTGAGGAAGTCAACTTTCCTTCTAAAGAGGGAAGCGCCTTAGAGACGGCTTTTCCCGCTCCGGTTTCGGTAATAACCATATTTAACCCAGCAGCACGACCTCTACGATACTTACTATGCATATTATCCACTAAATTCTGATCATTCGTATAGGCATGAATCGTCTCTAAATGACCTTTTTTAATTCCGAATTCATCCTGTAGGACCTTCAACACAGGAGTTATAGCGTTGGTTGTACAAGACGCCGCTGAAAATAAATCAATCTTTTCCGGATCATAATCTTTGTGGTTGACTCCGTGAACAATGTTTGGAACCCCCTTCCCTGGAGCAGTCAGAATCACACGATCAACACCTTTACCTTTAAGATGACGTCCTAAAGCCTCATGATCCCTATACACCCCCGTATTATCAAGTACTAAGGCATTATCTATTCCATACTCAGTATAATCGATATCTTCAGGAGCATTGGCACTGATAAAAAACACAGTAGTTCCATTTATTAATAGGGCATTGCGATCCTGATCAACTTCTATAGTTCCATTAAAATCTCCATGGACTGAATCCGTCATTAATAAAGAGGCTCTTTTCTCTAAAACATCTCGATCAATTTTACCTCTAGTAACAACCGCTCTAAGCCTTAATTGCTGACCACTTCCCAACTTAGTCATCAACTCACGAGCCAACAATCTTCCGATTCTACCGAAGCCATAAAGCACAACATCCTTAGGATTAACCTCCTGGACACTACTCATTAGTTCAACTTTAGAATGAACAAAATGATTCAATAATTCTGAGTCTACTCCGGACAGTTCTGCTTCGTAAGCCAATTTACCTAAATCAATTCGAGCCGGATTCTTACGAACTTCCTGCACCGCCTTAGCCACTTGTAAAACACCAAAAATATCAATTGGTTTCTCTACAAAGTCTCTAGAATAGTTCATTAAATTCAAAACCTGACTTACCGTTTTATCAATAAGAGGGTTTCTAAATAATACAAGTTCAATAGATTTTTCATACCACAGTTCATTGATGGTATTAATCAATTCAACAGCCGCTCTTCTTTGAGAAGTGGCTTGTTCGAGTTCCTTTTCGTAGTCGCAAAATTCTTGCATAATTTTAGTGTTTGTTTGTTTAGAATTTCGCCAAAGGTACCCATTTCAATCGATTTCGTAAATATTTTTTACAAAAAAAATCACCTGTGGAAAACAGATGATTTTTACCTAATTATCTCAACTGAATTTTATTTAAAAATATATTTTTGGAGTACACCATCGTTGTCATACATTTCCATAAAAATAGCTCTTTTACGACTTCTACTCGATAAAGCGTTTTGTAAATCATTTACAGAGTTAATTTCTTTTTCATTAATTTTTACAATGACAAAACCTTTATCTACTCCATAACTTGAAAGATATTCATTAGCTAAATCCTGTATTTCTACACCATAATCAATTCCCAGTTGCTTAGCTTTTTTCGAATCTAAATCTTTAACAACCATTCCAAGTTGTCTTAAGATAACAGTATCGTCCTTAATAAGTTTTACAGATTTCTCTAAGAACTCCCCATTCCTATCAACTTTAACCTTAACTACATCACCGGGCCTCTTACTTTTCAAATAGCCCTTTAAATTTGAGAAATTAGAGATTTTTACACCATCCATTTCCACTATAATATCACCAGATTTTACTCCAGCTTTACCTGCATTTCCGTACTGAGTTACTTCTTGAACCCCAACTCCATTAATCTTATCATCAGGATCTAATTCAGGTCTAATACCTAATAAAACTTTTTGAACTGATCCAAACTCCATAAAGTCAGTAACAATTTTCTGTGCAATATTTGAAGGAACTGCAAAGGAATAACCAATAAAAGAGCCTGTCTGACTACTGATAGCTGTATTGATACCAATTAGCTCTCCTCTGGAGTTCACCAGTGCCCCGCCACTATTACCGGGATTAACCGCAGCATCAGTTTGGATAAAAGAATCTGTTGAAAAATTCCCTTGTAAATCTCTTCCTTTAGCTGAGATAATTCCTGCAGTCACAGTAGAAGTCAAGTTATAAGGATTCCCCACAGCAAGCACCCATTCACCAATTTTCACCTGATCAGAGTTCGCAAATGGTATATAACTCAAATCTTCTGCATCAATTTTCAAAAGTGCAATATCACTATTAGTATCTGCCCCTATTAATTGAGCCTCAAAAGTTCTTTTATCGTTTAAAGTAATTTCAATCTGTGAAGCATCTTTGATTACGTGATTGTTGGTTATTATATAACCATCCGATGAAATAATCACCCCTGAACCCGTACCCACCTGAGAATACTCCTTCTGCCCTCTTCCACCGTAAAAGTAGCTCGAAAATGGGTCACTGTATTGTTGAACACTTGTGTTTTTCACATGGACTACTCCATGAATCGTTTTTTCCGCCGCTGCGGTAAAATCAGTTGTTTCAGCCGCGTAAAAACTATTGGAAACTGGCTGAGAATACAAGTTACTAGGTGGAGAAATAGTCTTTGAGGAAACCTCAGAAGCCTCAAAAATTTGGTTTTGAACAAAAAATGCAATTCCAGCTCCAATAAAACTGGCAAAAATTAAGTTTACGATTTGTTTCATGCTATTCATATTCATTTAATTTTAACAACTAAATTACATTAATCTCAGCTTTTCTCTTAAATCTTAACGAATATTAACAACGAGAAAATCTATCACAGATTCCAACGCGATGCCAAGACCCCCTATTTTTTTTGTACTTTTGAAGCATGCAAAAAATTGATTTCTTTAAATACCAAGGAGCAGGGAACGACTTTGTCATGATTGATAATAGAACTGGACTCTATAACTCATTAAATAGTGAATCTAGAGCTCTGATATGTCATAGAAACTTCGGAGTTGGAGCAGATGGCTTGATTCTAATTGAAGATCATCAGGAATATGATTTTCAAATGATTTATTATAATTCAGATGGTGAAGACAGTTCTATGTGTGGAAATGGAGGTAGGTGCGCTGTGGCTTTTGCAAGAGACTTAGGCCTGGTTAAAAACAAAGAAACTGTATTTTTGGCAGTTGACGGAGTACATAGTGCCATATTAGATCAAGACAACGAAATTGACTTAAAAATGATCGACGTAAAACAAGTACAGAAGTATTCGACACATTATTTTCTAGATACTGGATCTCCTCATCACATAGAATTCCACAAGGACATCGATCAAATAGATGTATTAAATCAAGGAAGAACTAAAAGATATGCAGCACCTTACTTTCAAGAAGGAGCTAATATTAATTTCATAGAACCTAGCGCTCTAGATCACATAAAGATTCGAACCTACGAAAGAGGTGTGGAAAATGAAACTTTAGCTTGCGGAACTGGAGCTACTGCAGCGGCAATTGCTCATTATTTAGAACATAAGACTCCTAAAAACATAAAACTTAAAGCACTTGGAGGTAATTTGAGAGTTAAGTTCGATACTACGGATGACAAAACATTTACAAATATATGGTTAAAGGGACCTGCCGAATTTGTATTTAAAGGACAAATCTAATGAGATCAGTATACTTACGTGCCCCAGAGCCTCAAGATTTAAACTTTCTATATGAACTAGAAAACGACCAAAAGCTTTGGCCGATTTCCCTAACTAAAGTTCCTTTTTCTAGAACGACCTTAGAAGCTTATTTAGAGCAAGTTTCTAGGGACAGTATAGAATCGGTTGGCCAGTATCGTTTCATAATAGCCGATGCAAATCATCAGGCCCTGGGCTGCGCAGACTTATATGAATACGACCCCATACATTCGAGAGCTGGAGTAGGAATCGTTATACAAGAAGAATTCCGAGGAAAAGGAATAGCAAGTCTCGCACTTGAACAACTCATTACTTATGTAAAAAACAATCTTCACCTTCATCAATTGTATGCTCAAATTGGAGAACAAAACCTGGTAAGCCAGCAATTATTCAAATCTTTAAGCTTTGAGCATACCGCTACCTTAAAATCCTGGAGGAAAACACATCAGGGATTCGAAAACATTCAACAACACCAATTATTTCTATAATGAAATTCAACAAAAAAATAATCAGTATAATTATTATAAGTATATCGGCTCTCATTTTAACCATGGCCTATTTGGTTAAATTCAGTCCCGTTGTCAAACACAAGACCACTATATACATAGACCATAACAAGAATTATGATAACTTCATTAAGGAATTAGAGCCTGAGCTTAATCATCCGAGTCTTTTCAAATTCATTGCCCAACTCAAGCATTACCCTGAACTCATTAAGTCGGGAAAATACGAGCTAAACCCAAGTGAAAATTTGATTGAGAGTATTAATAAATTGAGAATTGGACAGCAGCAAGCAGTCAGTCTTAAATTTAATAATCAACAAAACTTAAAAGAACTATCACTAAGAATTTCAGAGCAACTTGATTTGAGCTCAGAGGATCTTTACAGCGAAATGCTAAATCAAGATTTCTTAAACAAATCAGGATTTAACAAGCAAACAGCTCTTGCTATGTACCTCCCTAACACCTATAAAGTTTACTGGAATATAAGTCCTAAGAAACTTGTAGAGCGAATGCACAAGGAATACACTAAATTCTGGACTTCTGAAAGAATTGCAATGGCTAAAAAACAAGAACTAAGTCCACTTGAAGTTAGTATATTAGCTAGTATCGTGCAAAAAGAAACGAGTTATACTCCTGAAAGACCTGATGTTGCCGGCCTCTATTTAAATAGAATCCACAGTGGCATGCCATTACAGGCAGATCCAACGGTAATTTATGTCTTAAAACAAAAATATGGTCAAGATTTCGAGGTTAAAAGAGTACTTAATAAAGACTTAAGTATCAAATCACCATATAATACTTACCTTCATAAAGGCCTTCCTCCTGGTCCTATCTTTATGCCTGATATTTCTTCTATAGAAGCTGTTCTAAATCCAAGGCAGCACCAATATTTATATATGTGCGCCAGCACAACAAATATTGGTCAACACAAATTCGCGAAAACGTTGAGCCAACACAATAAAAATGCAAATCAGTACAGAAAATGGATTCAAAGCCAAGGTATCATGCGCTAAAATAAACATAGAAAATTAACAGAACCACTAATGATTCTGCATAATCTCGCTAAAAATCAGTAGTTTATTTTTTTTTCTTAAATTTGCAGCAGATAAAGTTAAAAGCCGCAAGGCCTATTTATGAGAAATACGATTATTCGATTAATTGTGATCTTAGGAATTTTATCTACCCCTCGTTTAAGTTTTGCAAAGAGCTTTTACGTTCCTAAATCTGAAGAAGTTGCTACTGTTCTTACAAAAGAGCAGATAGCTGAACAAGGTTCCACGGAGTATTTACCTATTCCGTACCTAGGCAAAACATTTACAGGCTTCAAAGAAGCCTTAGCGTTTAAGGAATCCCAAGGGCGCTATCAAATTATTAATGCCTATGGATATTTAGGGAAATATCAATTCGGTAAATCCACTTTAAAGCGATTTAACATTGATCATCCCAATGAATTCCTTAAAGACCAGGAGTTACAGGAAAAAGCGTTTACAGCTTTATGCCAGGTGAACAAATGGATTTTAAGAAAAGATATCAAAAGAATGGTAGGTAGACGTATTAACGGTATTACCATTACTGAATCCGGTATCTTAGCTGCCGCCCATTTAGGTGGAGCAGGAAATGTAAAAAAATATCTACGAAGTTGGGGGAAATACCAATTCGTTGATGGGTTTGGAACAAATCTTGAAGAATATTTAATTCGATTTTCGGGTTATGATACTTCTGCGATTGAAGCCAATAGATTCCCTGAAATTTCCTAATTATTAACATGGATTATAAAGAGAGCCGGACGTTTGTGAATGTCTGGCTTTTCTTTTTTCCATTGCTTAATTTTTTTTGTTTTAATCCATTGTGTTTCTAAAGATAAGTCACAAGCAATACAAAGTTCAGTCTCTGGACTTAAAAAGCTCATAAAATCTTCAATCAATTTATTATTTCTATATGGAGTTTCTATAAAAGACTGAGATTGCCCCTCTTCCCTCGATCGACGTTCAAACTTTTGGATAGCCTTTTTTCGCTCAGACTTTTCAATAGGCAAGTAACCATTAAATGCAAAACTCTGACCATTCATACCCGAAGCCATCATTCCTAATAGTATCGAAGAAGGACCTACTAGAGGCTTAACCTCAATTCCCTTTCTATGCGCAAGAAGAACTACTTCTGCGCCAGGATCTGCAACACCAGGAACACCAGCATCAGAGACCAGGCCCATATTTATTCCTTGATCACAAGTATCGAGATATGTATTAACCTCATTTCTATCGACATGTTTATGTAAGGGGAATAAATTAAGCTCAGACTGAGGTAATTCAGGACAAATATTTTTTATAAACTTACGAGCTTCTTTAGGGTTTTCAACAACAAAATAACGTAATTCCCCAACAACTTTCTGCACTGTATGCGACATTAAATCAAGTGCCTCACCACCACCTAAGGTGTTGGGAATCAGATATAAAATTCCTTTTTGATTCATAAAATTCTTTTTCTCACCATGTAATTACATACATCATCTAACAAATCATAAACATGTCTGAACCCAGAATGCCCACCATAGTAAGGGTCTGGTACTTCATTGGGCACATTATCAATTACGGACAGAATTAATTTGACCTTAGCTCGATAATCATCTGAAGGTAGCAAGGACATAATATTATCGAAATTCGCCTGATCCATCGCAAATATATAATCAAACTCTTCAAAGTCCTCTACAACAAATTTTCTGGCTCTTTGATTGGAAATATCAATTCCATGATCCATAGCAACTTCAATGGAACGAACATCTGGTTTCTCACCAATATGGTAAGCACCAGTTCCAGCTGAATCCACAAATACCTCAGAGGAGTCTACCTTAGATTCAAGTATACCTTGAGCTAATGGAGATCGGCATATATTGCCTAAACAGACCATTAGCACCCGTTTCATTAGAATGAAAGTTTTTCAGTAAGATCATCTACATACTTCTTGTACTGCTTGTCAGTTTCTGTAAGATTATCAACAGTTTTACAAGCGTGAAGCACGGTAGCATGATCCCTTTTTCCAATTTGCGCACCTATACTAGCTAAAGAGGATTTCGTCATATGCTTTGCAAAATACATCGCAAGTTGTCTCGCTTGGACTACATGACGCTTTCTTGTTTTACTCTGAAGTGTCGCTACGTCCATATCAAAATACTTAGAAACAACCTTTTGAATATGCTCAATAGAAATTTCCTTTTTCGTATTCTTAACGAACTTGTCTACAATTTGCTTTGCCAGACTTAAGGTGAATTCTTTTCTATTAAATGAAGCTTGGGCAATCATAGAAATCACAACTCCTTCTAATTCACGTACGTTATTCTTTATGTTCTTAGCAATATATTCAACGATTTCTTCTGGCATTTCTACCCCATCGCGATAGAGCTTATTTTGAAGTATTGAAACTCTAGTTTCAAAATCGGGAGATTGCAATTCAGCAGATAAACCCCACTTAAATCTAGATAATAAACGCTGTTCAATATCCTGCATATCAACAGGAGCCTTATCTGAAGTCAGAATCACTTGTTTTCCATTCTGATGTAGGTGGTTAAAGATGTGGAAAAACACATCTTGAGTACCCGCCTTTCCCGATAAAAACTGAACATCATCAATGATCAACACATCAATCATTTGATAAAAATGAATAAAATCATTTCTTGTATTACCTTTCACCGAATCAATAAACTGTTGTGTAAATTTTTCAGAAGAGATATACAATACCGTTTTATCCGGATACTTGTCTTTAATTTGAACCCCAATGGCATGAGCCACATGAGTTTTACCTAAACCAACACCTCCATAAATCAACAATGGGTTAAAAGAAGTTCCTCCAGGTTTATTAGCTACAGCTAAACCCGCAGAACGAGCAAGTCTGTTCGAATCACCTTCAACAAAATTATCAAAGTTATAATTCGGATTCAATTGAGATTCAATTTTTACTTTTTGAATTCCAGGAATGACAAATGGATTCTTAAGTTCACGCTTATCTAAATCAAGAGGCACGGTAACTTTCTGGCTCTTAATTGGGTTTCGATTCGAACTCGGAATTTTAACCGTTTGTGGTTGAGTGCTACTATAGGTGTTTTCCATTTTCACATCATATATCAACTTGGCATCATCTCCTAATTCTCTCACGAGTGCAACTCGTAATAATTTAATGTAATGCTCCTCCAACCATTCATAAAAAAACTTACTAGGCACCTGAATTGTTAAGGCCTCTCCAGAAACTTTAATTGGCTTGATTGGTTCAAACCATGTCTTAAAGGCTTGTGGTTTAATGTTGTCCTTGATAAACACAAGACAAGAATCCCACACATATTCAGCTGATTTAGTCATTATCATTTAGTAAAAAGTAATTGTTAATTTTATGTTAAGGAATACTTAACAGAACCCCCTTCGATTCAATACAAAATTGTGAATAAATTTCATTATAAAAAAATGATTTTAGTATTGATTTATAACTTTTTTATGCTTAATATATCACAATAAATTTTCAACATGCTGAAACATCAAATTAATTTTAGAGTAAGATATTGTGAGACAGATCAAATGGGCTTCGTTCATCATGGGAACTATGCTCAATACTTTGAAATGGGCAGAATAGAATGGCTCCGAAATTTCGGACTTTCCTATAAAACAATGGAGTCCGAGGGGATTGCGCTCCCTGTGGTCAATTTACAAACTAATTTTTTAAAACCATGCTTTTATGATGATTTATTGAGCCTTGAAACTGAAATATCAGCATTTCCTACAGCAAAAATTCAATTCACCTATAAACTCAAAAGAGAAGGTATACTTGTTTCCACAGGGGAAACTACACTAGTCTTTGTTGATAGTATTAAACAGCGTCCAATGAAGGCTCCAGATCACTTTATGGAAATGTTAAAAAAGAAAATAAATCAAGATGAAATTTTGAGCTCTAAATGATGATTTAGAGAGAATATCTCATAAACTTTCTCAAACTGACTTTGTAAAACACCTAGTTCGAATTTACAGTCTAAAGCTAATTCTTGACTTAACACCTTTAAATCAAAATCCTTTATAAGGCGCATGACCTTATTCATTTGATCGTAGTTACATTTAACTCTAAATTTTTTCAATATAGGAAAGTCTATGGTTTCTACTACTTCTAAAATTTCTTGACTAGATGTTTTATAAGCTTGAATTAATCCTCCAACACCTAATTTAACTCCTCCAAAATAGCGAACTACAACCACTAAAACATCAGTTAAACCATAGGCCAAAATCTGCCCATAAATAGGTTGACCTGCAGAGTTACTCGGTTCACCATCATCGTTTACCCTGTAATCCTTACCTTCTTCACCTAATCTATAGGCATAACACCAGTGCCTAGCAGCATGATGTTTCTTCTTTACTATGACTAAGGCAGCTTTAACCTCTTCTTCATTGCGAACAGGGAAAGCGTAAGAGATAAATTTACTTCCTTTTTCCTTAAACAAGGCCTCCATATCATTTTCTCTGATACTGCTGTAAAAATCTTTATTTTCCAATCTCTATATTTTCTTGAGTATTTAAAAATGATTCGTATACTGAATTGTTCAATGGCTTATAAACCCTAAAACTATTGTCGCGAAATAGAAGTGATTGCTTTAGACTTCCTTCAAAATGATCTAGTGAAATTCCTGAATCAAATTTTGAAGCCCCCATATATTCGTGAATTTCATCCCATAGACCTTGATTTAGATACGAATTCAACACCTGCGCTCCACCTTCAACAATAAGAGATTGAACTCCTAAATCGAATAAATAACTAAGTACAAAACTATTCACATCAACAGACGTATCCATAACAACATATTCAACCTGATCAGAAATTGGTCCACTTACTAGAGCGCTTTTCTCCGTAAATATCAATGTGGGCACATTATCATTAAATATTGAATATTCCAGAGGTATCTCTAGATTTCGATCTACAATGACTCTAAGTAAATTAGTTCCACCCCACAATCTAGTAGTCAATGTCGGGTTATCTTTCAAAATAGTGTTTTTTCCTACCAGAATTGCCTGCTCTAAAGCTCGAAATTTATGAACATGAACTTTTGAAAGCGAATTACTAATCCAGTTAGGTCGCGCATCATCCAAATGATTTACGGATCTTATTTGATCCAAAAAGCCATCCTTAGATTTAGCATATTTTAAGGTTATATAAGGTCGTTTAGACAAATGATAGGTGAAAAACCTCTTGTTTAACTCAAAGGCCTGCTGTGGAAAAAAACCATAAGAAACTTCTATACCTGCCCTTTGTAATTTTTGAATCCCTAAGCCTCTCACCTCTTTGAATGGGTCAACCGAAGCAATAACCACTCTAGGAACCTTATAAGAGATAAGTAAATCAGAACATGGAGGTGTCTTCCCGAAATGTGCACAAGGTTCAAGACTCACATAAACAGTTGCCTTATTTAAAAGTTCTTTGTTTTCAACTGACTCAATTGCTCTGACTTCTGCATGCCCTTCACCTGCCTTTTTATGCCACCCCTCTCCAATGATTTGATCATCGACTACGATAACACAGCCCACCATAGGATTAGGATATGTCAATCCTAAGCCGTTTTTAGCCAGCTCTAAGCTTCTCAAAAGATATTTTTCTTGTATCTTCACCCCACAAATTTACATATATTTATATGAACTCTGAACTTATTTCCATAAGAGAAATTCAAGAGCAAGATAATGAGCAAATTGCTCTAATAATTAGAAAAGTCATCCTGGAATTTGGAGCACCCAAAGTCGGAACGGCTTACGAAGATCCGGCTTTAGAAAACATGTATTTACACTACAAAAAAAGCAGAAGCGCCTATTTTGTTTTAACTCAAAATGACATGGTTATAGGAGTTGCTGGAATTGCCCCTCTCGAAAATGGACCTGAGGACATATGTGAATTACAAAAAATGTATTTTTTACCTGAAACAAGAGGTAAAGGCTTGGGTAAAAGAATGATTGAAACTTGCTTAAATAAAGCAGAGCAGCTTGGATACAAACAATGTTATATTGAAACAATGGAAAATATGAAAGCTGCCCAAAACCTCTATCAAAAAAACGGATTTAAATCACTGGACAAGCCTTTAGGAGACACGGGCCACTATTCTTGTCAAGTATGGTTTTTAAAAGACATTTCATGAATCTAAAGAATCTAAGAACATCATTTTTCAAAGACCTCAAAGAGCAGTACCCTCGAGAGGAATTAGAAAATATATTTAAAATTCTCATTGAGGATAAATACCACATTGCCCCCATTCAAATTGCTTTAGACCCCGAACTTACTTTAGGCAAGGAGAATTTGAATGAGTTTAATAAAGATGTAGAGTATTTAAAAAAACACATGCCTGTGCAACATATTACAGGTAAAACTATTTTTTGTGGATTACCATTTAAGGTTGGACCTGAGGTTCTTATTCCAAGACCTGAAACCGAGGAACTCGTTTATCTTATTCAAAAAGATTTAATGAATAGTAAAAAAAGATTGAAAATAATCGATTTATGCACAGGTTCGGGATGTATCGCAATCAGCTTAGCTAAACTCCTAGGAGACCAAGTAGAGGTAACCGCTTTGGATACTTCTATAGAAGCATTGGAAACTGCGAAACAAAATGCTACAATGAATAAGGTTGACATACGGTTTATAAAAGAAAATCTTCTTAGCATGTCAAAACTCGATCAAGCCTACGACATTGTCGTTAGTAATCCTCCTTATGTAAGAGATCTAGAAAAAAAAGAAATCGATGCTAATGTTTTAGATTACGAACCACATTTAGCATTATTTGTTAAAGATAATGATCCCTTAATTTTTTATTCTAAAATTGGGCAGATCACCCCTAAAACCAGTCGGATATATTTCGAAATTAATCAATATTTAGGTCCACAAACTAAAACTTGTCTGGAAGAGCTAGGATGGGATTCCGTGGAACTTATTAAAGATTATAAAGGAAATGATCGAATGATTAGAACAGCCTTTTAGATTTATTTATCTTTGTCCCATGAGAATTGATATAATTTCGGTAAGCCCAGAACTACTTAAAAGTCCCTTTGAATATTCGATTATAAAAAGAGCGATAGATAAAGATTTAGTGGAAGTGCACTTTCACGATTTACGTGACTACGCAGTGAATAATTATGGTAAAATTGATGACTATCAATTTGGAGGTGGTGCTGGCATGGTTTTAATGATTGAACCCATAGAAAAAATCATTGAACAGTTAAAGGCTGAAAGGATTTATGACGAGATCATATATATGACTCCAGATGCTCCTACCTTAAATCAAAAAACCGCAAATCATTTATCCCTGAAGGAGAATTTAATTATTCTATGTGGACATTACAAAGGGGTAGACCAGCGTGTAAGAGAATTATTTATCACTAAGGAAATTTCCATTGGAGACTATGTTTTAAGTGGAGGTGAACTTGGTGCAGCAGTACTTTGCGACAGCATAATCAGATTAATTCCTGGAGTTTTAGGTGATGAAACTTCTGCCCTAACAGATTCTTTCCAAGACGACTTACTAAGTCCACCTGTATACACGAGACCTGCAAAATACAAAGATTTAGAAGTTCCGGAGGTTTTACTGTCTGGAAACTTTCCAAAAATAGAACAATGGAGAACCGAGAAAGCTCTGGAAAGAACTCAATCAATAAGACCTGATTTACTTGAAGATTAAGACTTTAAGTTTTTTTCTGTTTTCTAATTTTTTTCATACATTTGCACTCTCAAAATCAACCTCTGACGAAAAACGTGAACGTTGTTTTGAAAAACCATAAATAATTAAACATGGAATCATTAATTAAATTTGTCCAAGACGAATTTGTTACAAGAAAAGAGTTACCAGAATTTGGAGCTGGGGATACAATCACTGTATACTACCAAATTAAAGAGGGTAACAAAACAAGAACTCAGTTTTTCAAAGGAGTTGTAATTCAAAGAAGAGGTCAAGGTGCTTCTGAAACTTTTACAATTCGTAAAATGTCTGGAACAGTTGGTGTGGAGCGTATTTTCCCAGTAAACTTACCAGCAATTGAAAAAATTGAAGTAAACAAATACGGTAAAGTTCGTAGAGCACGTATCTTCTACTTTAGAGAACTTACTGGTAAAAAAGCAAGAATCAAAGAACGCGTTCGTAGATAATTTGCTTTTACAAAACAGGCCTTATTCTTCTAGAATAAGGCTTTTTTTTTACACCATTATGAAAACGATTTCGCAATTGCGTAAAAAAATCACATCAAAATTGTGAACTCTATAAAAATACCTCATAATTAATATGGTTTTAGCCTGAGAAAAACATTACCTTTTTTATATATTTGTCCGGTTTTGAACCAAATTGAATGTCTAAATAATAACCTCAATAACTGTGAATAAGAATCAGATTATTTATACCCATACCGACGAAGCACCTGCTTTAGCAACACAATCATTTTTACCGATTGTAAAGGCCTTTACTAAAAGTTCAAATATTGAAATGATCACAAAAGACATTTCTTTATCAGGAAGAATCCTCGCTGTGTTTCCAGATTTTTTAACTGAAGATCAACGTGTAGAAGATGCATTAGCTGAACTTGGTGAATTAGCTACTAAACCAGAGGCAAACATAATTAAGCTTCCAAATATCTCGGCATCAATTCCACAGTTAACTAGCGCTATTAAAGAGCTTCAAAGCAAAGGTTTTCAGATACCCGATTATCCTGCTGAACCTCAAACGGTTCAGGAAAAAGAGATTAAATCTCGCTATGATAAAATCAAAGGAAGTGCAGTAAACCCTGTATTGCGTGAAGGGAATTCTGATCGAAGAGCTCCTAAAGCCGTAAAGAACTATGCAAAAAAGAACCCACATCATATGGGAGCATGGTCTAAAGACTCTAAGAGTCACGTAGCTAGTATGCAAGAAGGTGACTTTTATGGTTCTGAAAAATCATATACCACTCCAGAGGCTACAACAGTGAGTATAAACTTAAAATCTTCAGAAAAGAATATTGTTTTAAAAGAAGGACTTTCTCTGGAAAACTCTGAAATTATTGATGCTGCTGTTTTGAGTAAATCTGCTCTTAGAGCTTATCTAAAAGAGGAAATTAAAAAAGCAAAACAAGAAGAAGTACTTTTATCTGTTCACCTGAAGGCTACGATGATGAAAGTATCTGATCCAATTATCTTTGGACATGTAGTAAGCACTTACTTCGAAGATGTTTTCAATGAATTTGAGAGTAGTTTTAATAAAATAGGAGTAAATCCAAACAATGGTTTAGGTGATCTTTACAAGAAAATAGAATTACTTACACAAAAGGAAAAAGAAGCAGTCTTAGAAGCTATCGAAGCAGTTTATGCAAAGAACCCTTCTCTTGCTATGGTTAATTCTGATAAAGGAATTACCAACCTTCATGTTCCTAGTGATGTAATTATTGACGCCTCGATGCCTGCAGCAATCAGAAGCTCTGGAAAGATGTGGAATAGTAATGGACAACTTGAAGACACTAAAGCCTTAATTCCAGATCGTTCTTATGCCTCAGTTTATCAAGCGACTATTGATTTTTGCGTAGAACATGGAGCATTTGACCCACAAACTATGGGATCAGTATCTAATGTTGGTCTTATGGCTAAAAAAGCCGAAGAATACGGATCTCATGATAAAACATTTGAAATTCCATTTGATGGAACGGTAAGCGTTCAAGATTCAGAAGGAAAAACCATTTGTGAGCACCAGGTAGAGCAAGGGGATCTATGGAGAATGTGTCAAGTAAAAGATGCTCCGATCAAAGATTGGGTAAAACTTGGAGTAAACAGAGCTAAAGCTACTGGAAATCCAGCGGTATTTTGGTTAGATGAAAACAGAGCCCATGATGCAGAGCTTATCAAAAAAGTAAAAACATACTTGAAAGATCACGATACTAAGGGTCTTGACATACAAATTTTAGCTCCACGAGAAGCTACAATCTTTTCTTTAGAGAGAATGAAAAAAGGTTTAGACACCATTTCAGTTTCGGGGAATGTTCTTCGAGATTATCTAACCGACTTATTCCCAATTCTTGAGCTTGGAACTAGTGCAAAAATGTTATCAATTGTCCCATTAATGAATGGAGGTGGATTATTTGAAACAGGTGCTGGAGGTTCTGCTCCTAAGCATGTAGAACAATTTATTGAGGAAGGACATTTAAGATGGGATTCACTTGGAGAGTTTCTTGCACTTGGCGTAAGCTTAGAGCACTTAGCCCTAAATAATGACAATCCAAAAGCTAATGTACTTGCCAAGGCATTGGATTCAGCAACTGAAAAATTCTTAACGGAAGATAAATCTCCTTCAAGAAAAGTTGGTGAATTAGACAATAGAGGTAGTCACTACTACTTAGCAATGTACTGGGCGGAAGCACTATCTATTCAAGAAGAGGACAGTGAATTAAAAGCTGAATTTACCCCTATATTTGAAGCCCTTTCAGGACAAGAAGCTACAATAATTTCACAATTAAACGGAGCTCAAGGAAGCCCTCAAGATCTAGAAGGCTATTATAAACCTAATTTAGAAATTGTTTCTAAACTTATGAGACCGAGCAAAACCTTGAATACAATTCTATCATAGAACTAATTTTATAGTTTATAAGGACCAAACTTTAGGGTTTGGTCTTTTTTTTTGCAAATAATTAACATTTTTGGAATAGTTTTTGCATACTTTTCACACAACATAACCAAATCAATATGAAAAAGTTAAATTGGAAGGTATGGAGTCTTATAGGAGGTCTCCTGCTTTTAACCACCTGGTTTCTAACCAAATCTACCACTGACGAAAATCTTTTAACCTATAAAGTAGTCGAAAAAGATTTTTTCTCAAAAGTATTTATCTCCGGAGAGTTAGAGGCTGTAAACTCTACTCGAATCAGCGGCCCTAAAAACCTCAGAAAATATGGACTTAATGACATTAAGATCTTAGACTTAGTGGATGAGGGAACAGTTATAAAAAAAGGGGGCTACGTCGGGAGATTAGATCCTTCCCAGCTTAATGATAAACTTCTAGATTATGAATTAAATCGAGAAGCCTCAGAGTCAAAATTTATTTCGACTCAATTAGACACTACACTCACCCTCAAACAGGAACGCACCTCTATCAAGGACTTAGCCTTCAATATTGAAGAACTTGAATTAGAATTAAAACAATCCATCTACGAACCGCCAGCAACAATCAAAAAACTTGAGAATAATTTAGAAAAACTCAACAGACAATATCTAGTCGCTAAGGAAAACTACATCATTAAGGTAGACCAGGCTAAAGCAAAGATGGTACAGGCGGGTACAGAACTTGCTAAAATCAACAAGAAAATAAAGGCCTTAGAAGAATTGAGTAAATCTTTCACCATTTTCAGTGAAGAACCAGGAATGTTAACCTATGAGAAGAACTGGAATGGAACCAAAAGAAAAGTTGGTTCAAGCATCTCTCCTTGGGACCCTGTTATTGCAACCTTGCCAGATCTAACGTCTATGCAAACCAAAACCTATGCAAATGAGGTTGATATAAGAAAAATTAAGAAAGGTCTACCTGTTGAAATTGGATTCGACGCCTTTCCAGACTTAACCTTACCTGGTGAAGTAATTGAGGTAGCTAATATTGGTGAAAAGAAAAGAGGATCAGATGTTATGGTCTTCAGCGTAATCATTAAACTAAATGAAGTTAATGATGAAATACGTCCCGGAATGACTACAGCAAATCAAATTACTACATTTGAAAAGAAAGAGGTTCTAGCAATTCCTTTAGAGGCAATTTATTCCAATGATTCCATAAACTACGTTTATAGAAAATCTGGTTTTGGAATTGAGAAACAACAAGTTGTACTAGGCGAATTTAACAATGTAGAGACCATTATAACAGAAGGACTTAAAAAAGGAGACTTAATCTATTTGAATACTCCAGAATCTTCAAAAGATGAAAAAATTCATCTACTTAAAAAGAAAGAGTCCGCTCCTCTTAAGTTCTAAACCATGATCGAACAGTTAAATAAGGAAAAAATCAAAGCCAATCTTTCAGAAGCTTTGAGGGTTATCTCGTCCAATAAAATGAGGACGTTCTTAACCGCACTTGGAATTATTTTTGGTGTTGCTGCCGTGATTACTATGCTAGCCATCGGTAAAGGAGCTCAAAAAGAAATTCTAGATCAATTAGAACTTGTTGGTGCTAATAACATTGTAATCACCTCTGTTCCAGACACTGAAAAAGAGTCTGACAATGAAGAAGAGGAAGAACAGAATTTAGAAGGCCAAAACAAATTTTCTAAAGGTCTAGATTTAGATGACCTATTTGCGATTCAATCCGGATTCCCAAGTGTTTCAGAACTTTGTCCTGAAATCATTATGGAAACCTATACAATTCAAAAAGGAAGGCAGAAAAAAATAAAGCTTGTAGGAACCAATAGTGAATACTTTAAGCTTTCGAACATCGACTTTGACCGGGGTTCTAACTTCAATCAAAAGCAACAGGAAAATGCCTTACCAGTTTGTGTTATAGGTAAAGAAATTGAAAAAAAGATTTTTGCAGGAGAAGATGCCCTAGGAAAATATATTAAAGTAAAAGACGTTTGGCTACAGATTATAGGTATTATTGAGGAAAAACTTATTAGTTCTCAGGCTCAATCGAATCTAGGAATCAGAAATTTAAATGAAGACATCTATATACCATACCAAACATTTTTGACTCGTTTTAGGGATAGAAAAGTCCCTATAGACAAGGCTATGGAAACTGGATCAGGGATGATTGTTTTTGGTGGATCAAATCAAGCAGCAAAAAAGAAACCAAGAGGGAATTACCATCAAATTGATAAATTGACCATACAAGTTAAAAACGCTGATCAATTGCAATCAACGGCTAACTTAATCGGAAAATACTTAAATAGGTCCCATAATGGACTGATCGATTATCAAATATCTATTCCGGTCGAACTTCTCAAGCAACAACAGAAAACCAAGCAAATTTTTAATATAGTACTAAGTATCATTGCTGGAATTTCACTATTAATTGGAGGAATTGGAATTATGAATATTATGTTAGCCTCTGTACTTGAAAGAACTAAGGAAATCGGAATTATTAGAGCAATCGGTGCTACGGAAGAAGATGTAATTTTCCAATTTTTATCTGAATCTATAATCATAAGTATAGGCGGAGGACTAATAGGAATTGCGCTGGGAATTACGAGCTCCTATCTCTTGACCTTTTTCACTGACATCCAAACCATACTTTCATTGAGTTCTATACTCATTTCCTTTGGGGTTGCAACGGGTATTGGACTGATTTTTGGAATCGCCCCTGCTAAAGCTGCCGCTAATAAAAAACCTATTGAAGCTATCCGATATGAATAAGAAAATTCAACTAACCGCCTTACTTATCATGATGTTTTCCTCAATGAGTTGGGGGCAACTTTTAGATTTAAAATCAGCGATTCATAGAGCTCATGAACTCTCTCCTGAATATCAAATAAATTTGAACAGATTTCAATCTAGCTATTGGAGGTATCAAAACTACAAAGCGACACTACTTCCTCAAGTTGGTCTTAGTGCGACTATACCATCCTATACCAATTCTTCAACATTAATTACAAATGATCAAGGAGAAGATATTTTTGTTTACCAAAATCAATCCAATTCAGATTTAAGGTTATCAGTAAATCAAAACATTGGATTCACAGGAGGTAATTTATCTTTAAACTCAGAAATTGATCGTATTGATGTTTTTGGAGATGACCGATCTACTAATTATCAAGTAGTTCCATTTTCTATTAATTATTTCCAAGGATCTATTTTTTATAATCAATTCAAATGGGACAAGAAAATTCAACCCTTGTACTTAGAGGAAGGAAGACGTGACTTCGTGGAAAAAATGGAAGATATTTCCATTACCACTACCGCCATGTATTTCAACCTGTTAAGAAACCAGATTTCATTGAAAATTGCAGAGAATAACTATCAGAATCAAGATACCTTACTCAAGATTTCTCAAGGTAGGTATGAAATGGGAAAACTTGCAGAAAATGAACTTTTACAAATGGAACTCTCCCTGCTGAATTCAAAGAACAGTGTGACTAATCTTAAAATTTCAGTAAAGAGGTCTCAGCAAAATTTAGCAAGATTCTTGCAACTCGAGGAAGAAGATTTGAATCTGAACATTCCGGAAATGAGAAGTTTTTTCCATGTTGACCAGGAAAGAGCCTTAGAAGAGGCTTCTGAGAACAGAAAATCTGTAATTGAGTTTAGAAGAAGAAGATTAGAAGCAGAAAAAGAATTGGCTCGAGTAAACGGAACCAATAGACTATCTCTAAATTTGAGAGCTAATTTCGGAGTTTCTCAACAAGGTGAAAACTTGGACAATATTCTTGGAGACCTAAACAAACAACAAAGCGTTTCCTTACAAGTATCTATTCCAGTTTTTGATTGGGGAGTATCCAAATCTCAACGTAAAATGGCTAAAGCTAATTTAGATTTGGTCAACACCAATTTGGATCAAGAACAACAACAATTTGAGCAAGAAATCACCGTACACACTATGAATTGGGCCAATCAACAAGACTTACTTGTCGTAGCTCAAAAAGCTCAAGAAGTTGCCTTAAAACGTTATAAAATCACCAAGAACAGATATATTCAAGGCAAAATCACAATTACAGACCTAAACCTTGCGCAACAGGAGAAGGATCAAGCTATCATCAGCTATCTATCGGCCCTAGAAAAATACTACTCGGATTATTACACCCTGAGGAGATTAACTCTGTACGATTTCAAGGAAAACAAAAAAATTGAACCTATAGATATCGTTTTTTAAGGAAATAAAATTAATTTTGAGGATCATGAAAACATCCTTAAAAACAGCTATTATCCAAGGAGTAATTAGTTTGCCCTTATTATTCCTTGGTCCTATTTTTCTTACTATTGGATACAAGGCTTGGAATCATTCCCAGAATCCTTTCATTTTAATTATTGGGATCGTTTTATGTTTTCTTGCTGTATTTCTTACGGTAAAGACGATCAAATCCTTAATGTCAAGTATTTTTGACAAATGATTGAGCTAAACAAATTAAAACAATGGGAGTACTGGCCTTCATGGGTTTTTTATGCACCACTTATCCCCTACCTCATCTTTAAAGTACTCAAATCAGGGGCCCCTTATACACGCAGTTTAGACATAAATTCTATGATGCCTTTTTCAGGACTTGGAGGCGAATCGAAATTTGACACATTGAGACAACTCCCTAGCCACTTAGTTCCTGAATCGGTTCGAATAGATTTATCGGCTACAACTACGGAGATTCAATTTGAAATAGAGAATCTTGGATTCCCAATTATATTAAAGCCTGATGTAGGATTCAGAGGTTATGGTGTGTATAAAATTGATTCTAAAGAGGAATTGATTAACAAAATTAAGGAACTCAAAATCATCTCTAAAGAGTATCGTCCAGCGCAATTTTTCATCGCTCAAGAATTTATTCAAGAAAAAGAGGAATATGCCGTACTGGTCTACATAAAAGATGGTAAGACCCAAATCAGCTCACTTACTCAGAAAGAATTCCTGCACCTTAAAGGAAATGGGAAGGACACCCTAGAAAAGCTTATAGATAAGCATCCTAGAGCACAATTTTATAAACATAAAGTAAATATTGAAAAAATAGAGCTCTCAAGTATTTTAGCTAAGGACGAACTCTTTTGCTTTTCAGCCATAGGTAATCATTCCCGAGGAACAAAGTTTATAGATTTAAATCATGAAATATCTGATGATCTAAGAAATACATTTTCTTCTATAGTCACTAATATCCCTGGATTCAATTATGGAAGATTTGATCTGAAAGCTCATTCCCTCCTGGCCATGACACAAGGGAAATTTAAACTTATGGAACTCAATGGGATCATGGGAGAGCCAGCTCATATTTATGACCCTGATAAGTCCAGCTATATAAAAGCTATATATCAAATTAAAAAACACTGGGCTATCATTGACAGCATTGCTCAGCAAAATGTAAGACAGCCTCAAAACACGCTAAAATCACTTCAACAGGAAGTCAAAAGAATTAATATACACAAGAAATTTTTAGAGCAAAACCTAGCTTAACTCTTGGGTGTAGTGGCATTTAATCCAAACCTCCCATGTACTTCAAAAGAGGCATCAAGGCTAAAAGCTAGTTGCTTAACAAATGAATAATGATGTACGTTATGGGCGTATATTTGAATTAAGACACTACTTAGAAGGGTTTGTGAGTGAACCATTCCTAACCCTAAATCATCACGTAATAGGTAACTCTGTTCCAAATCTTCTTGCCTCAAGTTGGATAAACGCAACTTAATAAGATTCAAAGCCTCAATTGCCATTTCCGGTCTAGTTTGAAGCTGAATATCCCTTGCCCTATAGCTTAAATCAATAATTTTATCCTCTGAATCGAGTCCTTTAGTCACTGCTTGACAAATTTCAATGATATGCCTTATATGAGCTCCTATACTACTATAAAACGGAGGAATAGTTGCATTGTTATACTGTTCGGCACTAAGATTAGTTACAAAATCAATTCCTTCTTGAAGATTATTAGTCAAGGAGTTTCTTAATAAAACAGAATTCATCATAAATTATAAAGTGTTGAGCTAGCGATTAAAACAAATATAACTCCAAGAATCACATTGATGTTTCTTGCAATAAAGCCCACTTCCCTTTTAATAAAGTCAGCAAATCTAATGTATAAAAAGAAAATGGCAGCAGATCCAATACCCGCCCCTAAACAAAAGAACAAGGTATCTAACAGATCAGAACTCAACCAGCCCTTTCCTACATAGACTAGAGCCATGGCTACATAAAAAGGAATCGAAAGCATATTCAACGCTGACATGCCTACTCCCCTTGCAAAATATTTTTTCTTAGGAGCTTTAAGCTCTGCTCCTGGTTTGGAATTTTTATAAGACAGATAAAAGAAATATATCGATAAGACATAGAATACCCCTATACCAATTTTCTTAAGTAATAGGATCACTTCTTGGTGATTGCTAAGCCAATCGGCAAAAAACACTCCAGCCAAACTCTGAAAAAAGATAATCACTATAGCCCCAACAGAATATTGTACACTCTGTTTAAGACCTACATTCATTTTAATTTTCAAAGCTGTCATATTGAGCATTCCTGGTGCTATCAAACCTGCAAGAGCAGTTAAGATACCGAGACCCAATTCAAAAACTAAATTCATTATGCAATTTTTTTGGCTAAATTAGAATAATCTACTTTTTAAAAAAACTATTCAACATGGAATTTACATCCTTAGAGAGTTCCAGCTTTATAAGTACGAACCCATAGGCCATAGTACAGAGCACCGTCTTAACAATCACATTGATCACCGGATGCCAATTCAATTGAACAAAACTAAAAGCTGCGTATAGTAATGCAATTAAAATAAGGACTATTACAGTTCGTTTTATGGAAACCCTTAAATCCATCTTGGTTCTTAAAACAAGCATTTTAATTATTCCAAAAAGAACTACTACTGACATAGTTGAGATAGCAGCTCCCACAGACCCAAAAGATTCGATCAGTACACGGTTCAGTACCACAACACTTATGGCCATTCCTAGAGAGATATAAAAGTAGGTCCTGTAATATTTAGAATTAGTAAGTACCGCATTGGTGTTTCCCATAAAGAGCTTGAACAACTCTGAAAATGAAATAATCCACACCACTGCTATCCCCACTCTATACTGCTCATGCCCTATAATTTGATATAAATCAGACACATTGATATTAATAAGTAAGAATATCAGACCTCCAATAGCCAAGAGATTCAGTGAACTCTTTTTGAATAGATCTTCTAACATTTGGTGATCATCAGAGTTTAAGGCTTTTGCAGTCAGAGGGCTTATTATTTGTTGCAAAGCGCGTGAAGGAATGGCAATAACCGAAGCCATATAAACCCCTACACTATAGAAAGCAACCTGTGAAATGCCTTCGAGTTGAGGAATCATAAACTTATCTATTTCCAACAATATGGTCCCGGCAGAACCTGCTGTAATTATATACAAGGAATAGCGAAGTACTTCCTTGAAGTTCTCTGGAAGTTTCCAATCTTTGAGCTCAGGTCTTTTCAAATAAAAAGCATAAACCATCATGACAAGCACTCTCAAGCCGTAAATCATTACTAAATACCATATATACTGCTCCACTGACATAAGCTCCCAGTAGACTAAAAACAAACCTATGAATACTCCTAGACGGGCAAATACTTCTTTGATGAAATTTCCGAAAACAGTTTTGAACTGTACCTTCGACCAAGCGAAAAAAACTTCAAAATAGCCCATTAAAATCCCTAAGGGAATAAGGGTCCAAGTATAGGTTTCAATTATGGTATTTTCACGAGAAAGCCAATGGGAAATTTGCTCATAAAAACTAGAAAAAAGCAAAGTAACGGGAAGAATTACAAAAAGAGGTAAGACTAGCGACCAATTTAAAAAGCGGTTTTGGACCTGGCCCGAAGAATAAGAGCTAAAAAACTTCACGATACTGTGATTCATCCCCAGGCTCATCAGCGGAAGTAAGATATTCCCGGTCGATAAAATAAAGGTGACGAGACCGAAATAATCCGGACTCATAAAATTGGTGTAGAGAAACAGCACATTGATCGCCCCGAGGCCAAAACCAAGCACCAAAATAACAGAATTCCAAAGAGATTGTTTAATTACAATTCCCATAATAGCTTTTTAATGGCTTGAATAATTTTCTCAGAAACATCGCTTCCATACATATCTTCATTTTCTATAGCCGGCAAAGACTTTATTCTCTCGAAACCTGAGATTATTTTGTCGGAATCGCTAGAGCACAATTGAGCATATCCTGCATCAACAAGCTCTACCCATTCGGTTTGATCTCTGAGAATCAAGGAATATTTTTTATGAAAATACGCCTCTTTTTGAAGTCCTCCTGAATCCGTAATCACCAAATCACTGTGATGAATAAGGGATTGCATCTGTGGATACCCTACAGGGTCTATAAAATTGATTTTGGATCCTAAATTCAAATCCTTGATTCTTTTGGCGGTTCGAGGGTGAATCGGACACACGACGGGAACCTTTTCATTGATACTATCTAAAGCTTGTAAAATCTCTCGGAGACGCTTAGGATCATCTGTGTTTTCTTGCCTGTGCACCGTGGCTAAGACATAAGGAGTTGGCAACAGTGCAGGAACGTCTTTAGAAAACTCTAGCACGGCATCCTTCATGATATCCCCAGTGAGAACAACTTGGATTTCCTTTTGATCGAAGCCTTCATCTTTCAAGTTATCCATTGCTAAAGTTGTAGGACAACATAATAAAGAGGCAATTTGATCGGTTAAAATACGATTGACCTCTTCGGGCATCTTCATATTAAAAGACCGCAATCCAGCCTCAATATGAATGACTTTGATTCCGAGCTTTTGAGCTCCTAAGGCCCCTGCAAGGGTCGAATTCGTATCGCCATAAACCAGTAAGGCATCATAGGAGTTATCTAAAAGGACCTGCTCTATTTCAGCGAGCATTTGCCCAGTCATCACTCCATGAGTTCCCCCATTGATTTGTAATTGATAAGTAGGTTTAGGAATTCCCATCTGCTCAAAAAACACTTCACTCATATTAGCATCATAATGTTGCCCTGTATGCAAGATATCCTCCTGTATCTCAGGATGATTCTTTAAGTGTTTACTCAGCACTGCAGCTTTGATAAATTGAGGCCTTGCCCCTACCACAGTAAGAATTCTTTTTTTCATACTTATTTTAATGATTTTAAAAGAGTGGCCATTTGTCTGGTCAGTTCCTTTCTGTGAAATTTAGTGATTTTACTGGACTCTACCTTTAAATTTTGCTGTTTATAGGATTCATAGAGCTTACCTATTTCTTTTTTAAGGCCAATTACATCGGAAAAATCATATAATTCTCCAGCACGGGTCTCTTGTAATAGGAGATCTAAATCTCCTTCTTGAGGTCCTACCGCAAGAATAGGACGTTGGGCTCTAAAATATTCAAATACTTTTCCCGTAACAATTCCTTTAGAAGCTGGAACATCATTAAGTAGCAATAAGAGTACCTGAGAAGATTCTTGAAACCTGGCAACCTCGCTATTGGGAACGTAGTCTATATACTCACAATTGGAGTTTAATCCATAGATCTCTAGGCTTTCCATAACTTCAGGAGCTACTTTACCTACAAATTTTAAGATTAAATCCTCTTTAAATCCAGGTGTTTCTTGACAAAGCTCCAAGAGTGCTTTCCATAATGATTTAGGGTTTCTATCCCCATTGAGTAAGCCTATATGCGCCATGGAAAAGGAAGTATCCAAGGAACTTATAGTCGCTAAATCTCCATCATAGCCATTATAGACCAAATGAGTATTGGGATTAAACTTCAAATAATTCTGTCTCATTTGCTCACTGACCACGGTCACTAAGTCGGCAGTTTTCAGAGCTTTTTTTTCTAGAGAAAAATGTTTTTTTCTAGCCCAAGACATAAAAGGTAAATGATGAAAATAATCGATATCCGTCCATGGATCTCTGAAATCTGCCAGCCATTTGACTCCTGTTCTTTCTTTTAAACCTTGAGCAATTAAGTGCATACTATGAGGTGGTCCCGTGGAAATAACAACATCAATAGCTTCCTTCTTAATGACTTTTTCCAAATAGTTTATAGAAGGCTTAATCCAAAACATACGTGCATCAGGAATAAAGACGTTAGCTCTTATAAACAAGGCCAATCGCTCCTTCCAATTTGGGTTTTCTGAAATAAAACCAGCCTGCACGGTGTTTTTGTTTTTTTTACCCAGTTCTAGGATTTCTCTCCTATAAACTTTCAAGTTCTCTGGCACTTCTTTTATTAAAGAAGTATCGCTGATGGGGTAACTCGGATTCTCAGGACAATATACTAGGGGTTCAACTCCGAAATCCTGAAAATACTTTACAAACTTCAACCATCTCTGAACACCAGAACCTCCTGCTGGAGGCCAATAATAACTTATGATCAGTACCTTCATAATCCCTTATATAAATTGATTAATGAAGTACTTGAGGTTTCCCAATTAAAGGTTTGATCTATAAACTCAAAGCCTTTTTCTCCCATTTCAGATCTCAATGCTGCATCTTCATAAAGTTTCATTAACTGGGCAGCAAAGTCTTCAGGATTTCTTTCACGATGCACCAATCCTGCTCCAATTTCTTGAACTAAATTTTTCTGTGCGATCGCATCACTCACCAATAAAGGTTTAGAGAAGCCCATATATTGGAAGAGCTTATTTGCATAAGCAACATCGTGCTGAATATTTCGATCCAAAGGCGAAATACAAACATCACTTCCAAGAATATAACTTGGAAACAAACTGACATCTTGCCAGCCTTCCATACTGATGTATTTTTCAAGACCTAATTTCTTTACTTCTGCCTTCAACACATCATCGGTAGAATTACTCCCGACAATAGTCAAATGTATTTCAGGAATCTTAGTTTTAATAATTTTTACCGCTCTGATGGCCGTTAGCAATCCTCTTCTGAGCCCTGTATCCCCTAAATAAAGAAGATTAAACTTTTCTTTAGTCTTTGAAACAATGCTTTGATCCGTCTTATACTCGGTATAAAAGGAACGAGATATGGTATTAGGGACTAAAACAAATTTAGACGATAACTCAGGAAATCTTCCTTGCAGCTCTTTGACAAAATCCGGTGAGACGGTAATAACCTTCTCTGCCTTGTTTATATATACAGCCTCGGCATCTTTCCATTTCTTGGGATTAATGATATACTTCCCTGGAAATTTATTTAAATGAGGATATAGCTTCATGATTTCAGGATAGTTATCATGTAAATCCAGAACCACAGGCAACTTCTTTTTATTAGCCTTATCTACTGCCGCCGCAATTCGTATGTCATGAACGTGCAGATGGGTAATTTTATTTTCTTTAATAAAGTGTTTTAACTTAGGAACCATAATTCTCCTATACCAAGGTATCGTATAGGAAAGTGCTGATAACTTATAAGTCAGCTTGCTGTATGGATAACGACACAGCTTGAAGCCTTCATAAGGCTCTTGTACCACCTCATTTACAGATCCTACACAAAATAAGAAGACTTCAAACCCCGCTTGAGCTAAGACTCTGGCCTCATTTTCCACCCGAGGATCCGGAGGAAAAGTTTGGTCTAAGATCATTCCTATTTTCATGTTTATTTCTTTTGACGATAATCCACAAAGATCAGCCCACCCAAGGCCACCAAGAACACTAATGCACTTACTAAGTTAATCCAGCCTCCTAATTGAATAATTCTAGGTTCAAATTTGAAGCGAATTTCATGCTCTCCTGCCGGAACATCCATTCCTCTAAGCATATAATCAACTCTATAATGAGCTACTTTATTACCATCCAAATAAGCATTCCATCCCGGAGCATAATAAGCCTCTGAAAAAACGGCAAAACCAGCATTATTATTGGAAGTCTCATAGACTAAATCATTCAAGGCATATTGAACCAAATCTATTTTAGCTAAAGAATCCTTAGAGAAACTCATCTGAGCACTCTCTCTTAAGTCCAAATCACCATCATAGGCCAGCGCCAATTCTTTAGTATTTGCCTCTCCAAGCCCCATAATCACATCGTCATTCGAAGGATCAACTTGCAATTTGTCTACAAACCAAGCATTCCCGTTGGCTCCTGGATTAACTTGAACCACATCTCCTTTCTCAGAAGGAATGATGAAATACTTGGTGTTAAGCATATCGTATACCCCCATATGGTTCTTTGATAAATAGAAATCATACAGGTCTTGGAACCTTTTAGGTTTAGCCGCATGATATCCCCCTAAAGCATGATGGAAATAAGAAGTACGACCGTCGGTCATCATATTCCCTGCTAAATTAGCTACTCTATAATAACTCTTATCTTGGAGAATCAATCGATCTACTTCGGATTCTTGAAAAGGAACATCTACTTTACGAGCCAAGGCAAAATCGTCATTATTCACATAACGTTTATCCACTTGAACTAAATCAAAAGTCCAGAGAACTCCTAGAATTAAAATAGAATATAAATAATTTAACTTCCCTTTCAAATAAGCATAAAGCACTCCACTGATTCCTAGAATCAATACTAAGGTCTTCAATGTATCTTGGAATAACATGGCCTTGCGATCTACCTTTAAAACATCAGAAAAGCCAGGGATCATATTGTCAAAATAAGCATCACTCCCACCGGAAAAACTAAACAAGCCTCCACCAAAAATCATTAAACCTAAGCTGAGTCCTCCCAGACCTCCCATTACTTTTTTCAAAGTGTTAAGTTTTTCCTGCTCTGATACTTCAGAACTAAACCATTGTTTCAGCCCTAAAATGGCTAGAACGGGAACTGCCAATTCTAATATCACCTGAATGGAGGAAACCGCTCTAAATTTATCATATAAGGGTATATAGTCTATAAAGAAGTTGGTCAACACGGAAAAGTTTTTACCTAAACTCAAGAGTAAAGAAAAAACAGAGGCACTAATAAGCCAATACTTCCATCTTCCTTTGACTAGAAATACCCCTAGTAAGAATAGAAAGAAAATTGACCCACCAATATAAGCAGGAGCTGCAACTATAGGCTGATCTCCCCAATAGGTAGGTGCTGACTTGGTAAAACTAAGTGCATTTCCCGCACCAATCTTAGGTGCTAAGAAACCATAAGTGGCCGATTTTCTTGACAAAGGTTCTGAATTCCCTCCACCCATAAATCGTGAATAGACCAAATCAAAACTCTCAAGCCATCCGTAACTATATTCCGTAATATAATCTTTAGAAAGTCCATTTTTCACTTCTTTTAAAGGAACTCCTGAAGCGTCAATACTTAAATCACTTTTGCTTCGTGTAGAAAAGTCAGCATACTCTTTGGTAGCCATTAAACTTGCCGCGTTCATCCCTATGGCTAAAAATACCGAAACCAACATCAAGGACATGGATTTGATAAAAGCCTGCCAATTTCCCTTATTTCGAATTAATTCCACAAGCCAAACAAGTCCAAGAATTAAAACCGAAAACATCAGATAATAGGTCATTTGTGGGTGAGATGCATTAATCTCTAATCCCATACCTAAGGTAAGTAACAAAAACCCTTTGATGAACTTCTGATCTATACTGTATACAATACCTGACAGAACCAGTGGCATATACGCTATAGCATGGGCTTTAGCATTGTGTCCTACTCCTAAAATAATGATCAAATAAGTCGAAAAACCGAAGGCAAACGCACCAACGAGAGCTAACTTACTCTCCACTTTTAAGCTTCGTAAAAGAAAGAAAAAGGACAATAGGTATAGAAACAAATAGTCCGCCGGACGAGGTAAAAACCTCAACCAACCATCTACAGTTTTTAAAATATCATTGGGATAATAAGTACTTAACTGATAACTGGGCATTCCAACAAAACTAGAATTAGTCCAGAAGGGCTCCTCAAATTCAGTTGCTCGAAAATCGTTGATTTCCTTTGCCATACCTATAAATTGCGTGATATCACTTTGCTGAATCTTAAACCCTTTTAGAACAGGTGAAAAATAAGCCAAGGATCCTACAGTAAATACTGATACTGCGAGCAGTAATGGGAGTAATTTTTTAAATAGTTTCATCTTAGTCTATCTCTTCAAAGTCCACATATTCCCCTACAGAATCGTTAGACTTTTTATTAGGTTTAGGCTTCTTATCTACAATAGTTTCTCCCTCATTTACATTTGGGTCAAAACCTCCTTGTCGTCTTTGTTGCTCTCTTTGAACTTTGCCTATATAATTCTTTAGAATAATTGGTAATATATATTTACCTATAAATTTAAAAAGGTAATAAAATAAGATGATGATGAAAATCGTTCGCAAAAACGATGAAATATCAGCTGTAAATATCATTTTCTAATAATTTTTAAGAGTCAAAAATAAGAATTTGTGTGCATTAAAGTCTAAATTCAACGGAAATATTATCTTTGGGAATCCTTTAACATTTCAAATGATTTATAGATTACTTTTAATCTTCTCACTGATCTGCACCACACAGATGAGTGCTCAATATACAGAGGTAATAAACTCTAATGCACCTGGAAGAACAATTAGTCCTTATTCGGTAGGTACAAATGTCTATCAATTTGAATTAGGTTTTGGTACTATGTACCACAATAAAGTGGTTCCTTATGATCATTTGATTAAACTTGGAACTCAGTTAGACTACAGAATGGGTTTGGGTTTAGACTTCTTAGAATTATATGTTTCCAACTATTATGACAGTAGTTATGCTTATGAAGACAGTTTAATTGGAGTTGTAGAGCATCGAAGCAGGCAACTACACACTGAATTAGGTTTTAAGGCACTTGTTTTTCAATTGCCCTATACAGATAGATCTAAGGAAATTAGAAGTTGGAAGAAAAAACAAGCCTTTGATTTAAAAAGACTTATTCCTGCCATTGGAATAAGTATTGGATACAAACAAGACTGGATCAACGAGCCCTATACCTCAATCAATGCAGATCCATTTGTAACTTACCCTATTGATGTCTTTCAAACATCAGGGTGGACTTATGGTATTTACCTTCAGCAAAACCTTAGTAAACGAATCACTACACTGGCAAATTTGAACTATCAAACAAACCAAACACTAGAGTATACTTTTAGTTTTAATTATGTACTTAAGGAGAAATGGGCTACATTTGTAGATTATCAGGGACTCTATCTAGACTCTAGAAATGAAAATGATTTCAGCCTAGGATTGGCCTATTTAGTAAACAATAATTTACAGCTAAATACCTCAGCAGGTCACAATTTTAATTGGAATCAAAACAAGGTATTTGCTAGTATAGGACTTTCTTGGAGGATCGATAAGCATCAAGATTCTTACAAATTAATAAAGAAAGTAAAACGGGAATCTGACAATAGTCCTAATGAAGGCTTTTTTGCTAAACAGCCTTCCTCGTACCAAAAAAGAAAAGATTCAAATCGAAAAAAAAACAAATCAATAATTAGAAATCAAACGCTATGATTGAAGTCATTGAATTAAAATCAAAAGGTGAATTAAAGGAATTTTTAAAATTCCCCTTTACGCTCTATAAAGACAATCCTTATTGGACACCTTCCATAATAGCTAATGAGCTTAAGAATTTAGACCCAGAGATAAACCCTGTATTTAAAAGAGCAGATGCTCAGTTCTACGCTGCCAAAAAAAATGGGCAATGGGTTGGAAGAATAGCTGTAATTACTAATTGGTTAGAAATCGAAGAACAAGGTAAATCCAAGGTAAGGTTTGGATGGTTTGATGTAATAGACGACCTGGAGGTTACTAAGGCCTTACTTCAAAAAGTAATCGAAACAGGAAAGAAACACAACCTTGAGTACATGGAAGGTCCTGTTGGTTTTTCCAATATGGATAAAGCAGGTCTTCTTGTAGAAGGATTTGAACACCCCAACACTATGGTCACTTTATACAATCACCCGTATTACAAAGATCACTTCGAAGCTTTAGGTTTTGAGGTTGCAGATGAATGGGTTGAATATCAATTCAATTTTGATAAAGTAGACAGCGCTAAGCTTGATCGATTATCGGATATGATTCAGAGACGCTACGACCTTAAAATTGGAAATTACACCCATAAAAACCAAGTACTTCCATATGTAGATGAGATGTTCGAATTAATTAATGAAACATATAAGCACTTAAGTGTTTTCGTTCCAATTACTAAAGAACAAATAGAGTATTTAAAGCATCGCTATATAGCTTTTATTAATCCTAGATTCATCAAATGTGTTTTTGATAAAGATGATAAAATGATTGCTGTTGCAATCACCATGCCTTCATTCAGTAAGGCACTCAAAAAAGCAAACGGTAAATTATTTCCCTTTGGGTTTTGGCATTTGATGCAAGCTCAAAAGAAAAATGATAAAGCTGAATTTTACCTCATCGGAATACAACCGAGCTTTCAAAACAAAGGAGTAACTTCTATCATCTTCAACGAGATGAGAAAAACCTTTACTGAATTCGGAATTACTCATGTAGAGACTAATCCAGAACTAGTTGACAATCAAAACGTTCAATTATTATGGAAAAAATACGATGCTAAACAGCATAAGAGAAGAAAAAGTTTCAAGAAAAACTTATAATGCAATTATTTTACGCAAATAACATTCATAAAGGCGATGAGTTCTTCATTTTTGACAAAACGGAAAGCAGACATATTGCCAAGGTTTTAAGAAAAAAACAAGGGGATCGAATTGACTTGACAAATGGTCAAGGGCAACATTTCGTTTGCACAGTTTTAGATGCGAATGACAAGCGTGCTAAAGTTAGTATTGATAAGTGCATAGAGGAGCCTAAATCTTGGGATTACCGCCTACACATCGCTATTGCTCCCACTAAACTTAATGATAGATTTGAATGGTTTTTAGAAAAAGCAACAGAAATAGGTATTGATGAAATCACTCCTATTCTATGTGATCATTCAGAACGTAAAGTAATCAAAGTGGAAAGATTTGAAAAAATCATTCAATCTGCAATGAAGCAATCATTAAAATTTACACTTCCAAAATTAAATCCCTTAATCAAATTCAAAGACTTCATAGAAAACAACAAAGCGGAATACGCTGCGATTGCTCATTGTGAAGACTTAGAAAAAAAACAATTCAAAAATCAACTTGCCAAGGTCAAAGACATTTGTATCCTTATTGGGCCTGAGGGAGACTTTTCTCTTAGAGAAATTCAAATGGCTCTAGACCATAATTATAACCCTGTTGGATTAGGGACTAGTAGATTAAGAACAGAAACCGCAGCATTAGTTGCCTGTGATACGGTATCTATATTAAAAAATTAAGATTCATGCAAGAGCAAGTTAAGTATGCCGTTGATGATATTGTCATTAACTTTTCAAGTAACGAATTATGGATTTTAAATATTGTAATTGCCATAATCATGTTCGGAGTCGCATTGGACATTACAAAAGAAGACTTTAGGCGACTATTTAAACATCCAAAAATCCTATTTGTTGGGGTGTTTTCTCAGTTCATAGCGCTTCCATTTGTAACCTATTTATTTGTCTCTTGGATTAACCCAATACCTTCAATAGCTTTAGGACTTATACTAATCGGAGCATGCCCAGGAGGTAATATTTCTAATTTCCTCTCCAAATTAGCAGGAGGGAACGCGGCCTTATCGGTAAGTCTTACCGCCTTCGCCACAATGATGTCCGTTGTGATGACCCCTATAAATTTAGAATTTTATGGAAATTTATATGAACCTACTCGTGCAATATTAAATTCAGTAGAACTAGATCCTAAAGCACTCTTTAAGCTAGTCATGCTCATCTTGGGAATTCCTTTAGTACTCGGAATGCTCGTAAGAGCAAAGTACCCGAAATTAGCACTAAATGTATCCAAGAAATTAAAACCATTTTCAATTGTAATTTTTATCATCATGTTACTTGGTGCACTGAATCAGAATTGGGAGCTATTTATGCGAGAAATACATCATGTTTTCTGGCTAGTAATTGCCCATAATTTAATTGCAATAGCGCTTGGATTCATGCTGGCCTGGGCCTTTAAATTATCCATGAAGGATAGAAAAACTATATCTATAGAGACAGGAATACAAAATGGAGGATTAGGTCTATTACTTATTTTTCAATTTTTCATCATACCAGGAAATGAGTACAAATATGGCGGAATGGCCTTATTAGCTGCTTTCTGGGGAGTTTGGGATATATTCTCTGGATTAGGAATCGCATACTTGTACTCAAAGTTTTTACCATCTAAAGAATAAAATGTATCGTTTAGTTAAAACCATATTACAAATAGGATTTTTCTTCTTTTTTAAGAATATTCACTCTAATAATCGTGAGAGAATCCCTAAAAAAGGAGCAGTTCTCTTTATAGGTAATCATCCTAATGCGCTTCTTGACCCTCTTCTTGTTGCGACACAGGTCAAGAGAGACCTTCACTTTATAACAAGAGCAAGTGTCTTCGGAAATAAAATCTTAAATGCCTTTTTTAAGAGTGTTCAAATGCTTCCCATCTACAGACCAAGAGATGGAAAAGAAAATATGCACCTCAATGAAAAAACCTTTGAACAATGTTATGACATTTTAGGGAAACAAGGAGCAGTATTGATATTTGTAGAAGGAAGTCATGATATAAGAAAATACGTTCGTCCTCTTAAAACTGGTTTTGCTCGAATTGCACTAGGAGCTCTGAATAAACATAAGGAATTGGAAGATATTCAAATCGTTCCCGTTGGACTAAACTATACCAAACCTACTGCTATATTTTCTCAAGCCCAATTAAATTTTGGTCCTAGCTTTTCTGTAAAACAGTGCATTGAAAATTCGAATTCAGAATTGGAACAAATCAATGCCTTAAGAATTAAGTCTCGGGAAGCATTAAAGCAATTATCCACCCATATTGATGCTGAAGTTCATGATTATGACAGGGCTTATCAATCACTTTTATCTCAAGGTCACAAGTTTCTTGAGCCTTTGTTTTATACTGAGGAATATGAAATAGAAAATCTAAGCGAAGATGAGGCTGCTCCAGAATTAAAAAGCAACACCTTTAGTAAATTGCTCTATTTATTAATCCAAATACTGAGTCCCATCCCCATGTTTATTTGGAGAAGAAACAAATCTATGGTAAAACAGGAGGAATTCGTTTCTACCTTTAAGTTTGCCGTAATGATGGGTAGTGGTTTAATCAATTTCATAGTCGCTCTTATACTTGGAAAATATCTCTTAGGCAACGACTATTGGATCTATATTACCGGGCTTTATTTAGGACTTTTTGCCTTGACAAAAAGCCCTTATTTTCATACACCTGATCAATAAAATCTCTTGTGCCAGCTCTCTTGAGCCGGAACAATCCATTTAGATTCAAGCTCCTGTTTTGAATTGATTAAATTATTGAAAACTTTTAAATCCATAGCTAAGTCCCCAGACTTAGCTCTTTTTGAAAAATCTCCCATGGCCATGGTCTGAATTGATCCTTGAGAATCCAAGTATGCTAAATTCATCTTATTCATAAAGTCGACTCCTAATTCATTTCCAAGACCTTTTACAAAGTGGACAGAAGCATCAATAGAACATCCCGAAACATTATTAAAGGATTGATCTACCGCTAAAATAAGAAATCGCTTATAAGCCACTGTAAAAGACCCTTTCAGGTCTGAACCATGCTTGGTCCACCCATCTACAAACTGCTTTGCATACATTCCAATTTGTTCAATCTCTTGATCACTTAATTCTCGTGAAGCTTGATAAATCCATATACGACTATCGCCATCTAACTGCTGAAAATCTACATACATAATTAGTTCAATTTAGTATTAAGACCTCTTAGTTTAATTTTAGTTAAGACCTTTTTAGTATATAAAGGAAAGTCCGCATTCTGTATCCAAGCATAATAGCCAGGGTTCTCCGCTAAAACCTCATCAACTGTGCGCCCTTTGTATTTACCAAAAGTAAAACACTCTTGATCTTGATCGTTATAAATAATAAATCCAGCAAAATCAGCTCTCTTACCATGGGTAGAAAACTCACTTAATTCCTTTACCTTAGTTCCTATATCGTCATACTTATCAACTTGTGCCAACAAAATTTCATAAGTAGCATTCGTATCTGCTTCTGCACTATGAGCATCTTCCAAATCCTTACCACAATAAAACTTATAACCTGCAGTCAAGGTTCTTTGCTCCTTTTTATGGAAAATAGTTTGAACATCAACGCTCATTCGATTTTTCATATCAAAGTCCATTCCTACTCGCAGCATCTCTTCGGCCAAGAGTGGAATATCAAACCTGTTAGAGTTAAATCCAGCTAAATCGCAGCCCTCAATCATAGCAGATATCTCAGAAGCTAATTCTTTGAATGTTGGTTCAGTCACCACTCTTTCATTAGTAATACCATGAATATCCGAAGATTCTTTTGGTATTTCCATTTCAGGATTTACAAGATAGGTTTTACTCTCCTTATTTCCATTTGGATATAATTTAAGAATAGAAATTTCAACTATTCTATCCTTTGCTATATTGATACCTGTAGTTTCTAAATCAAAAAACACAAGTGGTCTATTCAATTCTAAATTCATAGTATTTATTTTTTTGTAAAATTAACCAATTAGTTCATCAGAGCCTCATAAAAAGCCTCATGAATTCGGGTTCTCATATCAGATTCCGACAGTTTATTATTCTCCATCGATGGATAAACTCTATTAGACAGAAAGATGTACACCAATCCCGTAGCAGGATCTGCCCAGGCAAAAGTTCCTGTAAAGCCACTATGGCCAAAACTCAATTCAGAAGCACTCACAGCACTAGAGCTAATCTCTGGATCTAGAGAAGGTTTATCAAAACCTAAGCCTCTCCTAACCAAGTCTTCAGTGTAATAGGCCTTGGTAAATTTCTGTAACTCAGAAGTCCTTAAATATTGATGACCTCCATAATATCCTCCTTGGAGGAACATCTGCATCATCTTAGCTACATCTAAGGCATTTCCAAACAGTCCAGCATTTCCACTAACACCCCCCATCATCGCGGCTCCCATATCATGAACATAGCCCTGTAATTCTTGATGCCTGAAATAATCATCCATTTCTGAAGGGGCTATATTTTCATTTGACATTTCCTCTAAAGGCAAATAACCCAATGACTCTGCTCCAAGCTGATCATAAAACAAGCTTTCATTTAAAGTAGAAAACTCCTTTCCGTATAAACTCTCTATATATTGAGGAATTAAATAAAACAATAATCCACTATACTTATAGCCCTCTTCTTCTCTCAAAGAAGAATCGGCAATTTTATCATAAATTGAATCCTTATAGGACGTCAACAGGTATAAGTCCTCTGCAACTTTAATAGCATACTCCTGGGAAAATTCACTGCGATAATAAACATCCATAGGTTGATGACTTACACTGTCCAAAGTCTCTTTAAAAAACGGGATCCAAGCCTTTAACCTCCCAACATGTGAAAGGGCTTCTTTCATCGAAATTTTTTCTTTATTAGAACCCTCTAAGACTTCAAAAACCTCTCCTAGCCTATCGTCTAAAGAATAATAGCCATCTTGTTCCGCCTTAATCATCATCGGCAACCCTCCTAGTACTTTCGTTAAAGAAGCTAAATCGTAAACGGTGTTATTATTCACGCTTGAAACTCCGTCATAAACTAACTTTCCCTTAGATTTTTGGTAAAATACTTTACCATTTCTAGCAGCAAGAACCACTAATCCAGGAGCCATAGCAGAATCAATAACCTTCTCCATTAACTGATCAACTTCTTTTAACTTTTCAGCATCAACTCCTACCGCAGAAGGACTCGCAAATCCCAATCTTTGAATCGCAATAGACCTCAACCCGGTTCCTTCTTTGAAGCTTATTCCTATAGAAACTGGTAAATGCCCTTGAGCCGCTCTTGCACCATAAAGTATTTCTGCAGTTAATCCTTGAGCGACCTCATCATTTTGATAAGAAACCACGATAGTCTCTATCTCGGAAAAATCTTCTATTTGAAGCAAAGCATAGGGACTCGTGAAAACGCAAAGAATCGTGTTAGGCCCCTTGGCTAATTGATTAAGCTGCTGTAGTTCTTTTTCTGAAAACTTATACGATTTCCAAAACTTTTCATCCGATTTATGAAAACCAATGATTACTCGATCATAGTTTTTAAGCTCTTCTAATAAATCGGGGTCTTCAAAAGACAACTGATCAACGCTTTCATAACTATTTAAGCGCTCATAGAATGCTTCACCCGACACGTCTCCTAAATGAATATAAGCCGTCTTTTTATTATTTAAATCATAAATCGGTAGTGCTCTATTTTTATCTTTTACCAGCGTAATAGCATTAGCAAAGAGCTCTTCCTTTAATGCATCATCCTTAGGAGTGTGTATATCTTGAGCAATTCCACCTATAGGAATCTTGTGATAATCATTTAAACCCGCCCAGTACTTTGCCTTCAATATTTTCCTTACCGATTTATCCAAACGATCCATTGAAAACTGTCCCTCTTTAAAGGCTTTTTTGATACTTTTAAAGCCAGCCTCTACATCATTTGAATACAATAGCATGTCATTCCCAGCCATAAATGCCTTCAAATCCACAGCTCCAGGACTACCATAATTGGCGGCGCCTTTCATATTTAAAGCATCAGTAAACACAAGACCCTTAAAGCCCATATCTTCTTGTAAGAGCTCCGTTACCACTTTATATGATAAGGAGGTCGGTAGATTCTCTTCAGTCTCTAATGCAGGTACATTTAAATGACCTACCATTACAGATCCCAAACCAGTATCCATTAATCTATAATAAGGGTAAAGTTCAATCGAATCTAATCGAGCTAAGTCAAAATCTAAAAAAGGTAATGTTTTATGGCTGTCGGTCGAAGTATCTCCATGTCCTGGGAAATGTTTTGCATTTGAAATGACTCCAACACTTTGAATCCCTTTAATAAAGGCCTCTGCTTTTTGACTTACATTTACTTTATTCTCACCAAAAGATCTATTTCCGATAATTGGATTTGCAGGATTGGTGTTAATATCCACTACAGGAGCAAAATTTATCTGAATTCCAATTCTTTTATGATGTAGACCTATTTGACGCCCAAATGCCTCAATTAAAGCATTATTAGATATAGCTCCTAAAGTCATATTAAAAGGATATTTAAAGGTATTATCCAGTCTCATATCCAACCCCCATTCTCCATCAAAACCAACAATCAAAGGAATCTTAGACTTAGATTGATATGAATTATACAATTCGGCCTGTTGCTCAGGAGTTCCTTGAAAGAAAATCAATCCGCCAATATGGTATTTGCGAATCATTTTCTTGACAAACTTAGGATTCATTCTCTTATCAGAGTATGCATTAAACATAAACAACTGACCAATCTTCTGATCAAGACTCATCGAAGAAAGAGTTTGATCAACCCACAGCTGCTGTTCCTTAAAATCTTTAGTAATAAAAGGATCTTTTTGTTGTGCTTGAGTCAAGAGCCCAAACAATAATAGGGGTAAAATAAAATATCTATTCATTTAAAATATTTTTTTTGACAATTCTCTTATAATTCCACTACTGTGATCATAAGACGCACCAGTTACAGATGCCAATACGTTGGTTTTGCCTTCAATTTTCAACAAGCCAAGAAAAGCAAAAATCAAAGCTTCTTTGAACTCGATGAGATCAGGTTCTGCAAGAACCAATTGAGATCCCGAAATTTTACCTTGAAGTTTACTCATAAAAAATGCATTATACACTCCACCTCCAGAAACCAAAACATTGGTCTTTAATAAATTGACTTCCTTAGCAATCTGATCTGTACAATGCTCTAATATGGAAGCCATTTTATCTTCAAATGACAATCCATAATTTTCTATCATTGGAATATAAAATTGCTCTATATGCTCTTGTCCTAAAGTTTTAGGAGCCTTTTTCGAATAGAATTCAAAGTCTTCTAAAGATTTCACCAAGGCATCATTCACAGTTCCCTTTGATGCATATTCTCCATCTGGATCATAATCCATTCCCTCTTTTTTAGCATAGTAATTCAGTAAGAAATTAGCAGGAGAAATATCAAAGGCTCTTCTCACCCCCTTGTCGTCAAATGAGATATTAGCAAAGCCTCCTAAATTTAAACAGGCTCCATATTGACCGAATAAATATCGATCACCTATTGGAACTAATGGGGCTCCTTGCCCACCTAAAACAACATCTTGTAATCTAAAATCTGTCACCGTCTTAATCCCGGTAATAGATGCAATTTCTGGTCCGTTACCAATCTGCACAGTATAGCCCAAATCTGGTTTATGAAATACAGTATGACCATGAGAAGCGATGAAATCTACCTCACGATTCATCCCATTTTTTCTTGTTTTTTCAATAAACAAATTTACTTGATTTCCGAAATACACACCTAAATCGTGATTTAACAATGCGATCTCTTCTCCAGTCATATGAAAAGCCCTTTTTAAGTTCTTCGCAAGCCCTCCCTCATATTTAATAGTTTCATCATAAAGAATATCAAAAGATACCGTATTTTTTAATTGATTCTTTTCCCAACTAAACTCTACCAAGACAATATCCAATCCATCTAGTGAAGTCCCACTCATTAATCCAATCCCTAATTTTGAATCTTTCATGCTTTTCCTATGTTTATAGCAGCTCTCACGCTACCGTGTTTTGTCAATAATTTTAAGGCTTCATTTTTCTCTATGCCAAGTGCTTCAGCAACCATTCGGGTCCCTCTATCTATTAACTTATCGTTAGATAACTTCATATCAATCATCTTATTGCCCTTAACATGTCCTAATTTAATCATTATTGAAGTAGTAATCATATTCAAAACCATTTTTTGTGCACTTCCAGACTTCATTCTAGTAGAGCCCGTAATAAATTCAGGTCCCACAATAATTTCAACTGGATATTGAGCTAGTTCAGCAATCTTTGAATTCGAACTACAGACCACACAACCCGTTAGTAAACCATGATTATTCGCCTGATTAAGTCCTCCTATAACATAGGGGGTTCTTCCTGAAGCTGCAATTCCAATGAGACTATCTTGTTCACCAATTTCATACTTCTCAAGATCAATCCAAGCTTGTTCTAAATCGTCTTCTGCATTTTCCACAGCATGTCTGAGCGCATGATCACCTCCAGCGATTAGACCTATTACCTTTCCTGGATCTACTCCAAAGGTCGGAGGACACTCAGAAGCATCCAAGACTCCAAGGCGGCCAGAAGTACCTGCTCCTATATAAAATAGTCTCCCTCCCTTTTGCATTTTGGGAACTATAGCGTCGATTAAAGATTCAATAGACTTGAGGTTCTTTTGAATTTCGAGAGCCACCTTCTGATCTTCTCTATTGATGCGCTCAACAATATCAAGAGTTGAGCGAGATTCTAAATTATCGTGTAAGGAATCTAATTCTGTCGTGTTTATCATAGTACTAAATTATAATTTATTTCACTAAATCTTGAAATTAAATACCATAAATTTAACTTGAATGAACGTTCAGTTTTTATTATATTTGTATAATGAAACGACAACAAAAAGCTCTTCTAAAAAAAGAAGCAATTCTACAAGCCGCGCTAACGGGCATCACAGAATATGGTTTTGACGGTGTGAGCATGAAGCTCATTGCTGAAAATGCCAACGTAGCTGCCGGGACCATTTATATTCACTTTAAGAACAAGCATGAAATGATTAATGTACTGTACATCGATCTTTGCGAAAAAGTGAATAAACTTATGGGGAATAATTTTGATAAAAACTTAGACCTCGAATCCAACTTTATGAACGTATGGAAGGTTCTTCTAACCTACTATGTCACCCAACCTACGGTGCCCGAATTTTTAACTCAATACACCTATAGTCCATACATACAAACAACTGAATCAACTCCAGTCGCTTTGCTCCAACCCGCATTCGACATGTTCGAACAGGGAGTACAGCAAGGAATCATTAAACCCTTGCCCATTACTGCCCTGATTGGTTTGGCGCACTCTCCACTGAATTCACTGGTAAGAATGATTAAAAATGGTCGCATAGAATTATCAGACATCAATATAAGTACTTATGCCCAAGCCTGTTGGGATTCAATCCGCATACATCATGAAAAAAATTAAAGAATTACTACTTTTGGGGGCTATACTCTGTAGCGTTCAAATCTTCGGGCAACAAACTCAGTCCTTGAATTTAAGGGAAATTGTTAGCCATGCCCTGGATTACAATAAAACTATTGCATCAAAGCGATTAGATATTGAAAAAAACGAACTGACTCAAAAACAAATTCGTGCTGTATTTATCCCCACTATTGAGGCTTCAGGAACTTATGGCTTTACTCAGGGAAGCTTTGTTGTAGATTCAAATCCCTTAGACATAGCCTATCCTGGATTACAAATTCCAAGTATTATCCCAGGTCTTCCAGGTATAAGTCTACCCCCCGGATCCATAAATGTTCCAGGTGTGGATGATGTTTTAGATTTTCAATCTCAAGCCTACCTTGCCGGAGTTACAGCGAAATGGACCCTTTTTACTGGATTCAAAGCCACAAACCTGATCAAAGCAACCAATCATAAGAATGAAGCTGAAAAACAACTCTTAAATCAGCAGGAAAAGGATTTTATTATTGAGATTGCTAACTATGTAGACCAGCTTTCGGTGGTCAATAAGGTTCTAGACTTATTAGAGTTTCAACAACAACGATTAGACACTGAAAGTAAAGCTGCCAGTAAAGCATTAGAGCAAGGACTTATCACACGCAGTGAAGCTCAAAAAATTGTCCTAGCCCAACTTCAACTAGACTCAAAAAAAACAGAATTTTCTGGAAACAAAGCAGTGTTGAGTCGTAAATTACAACAACTTACAGGGATTCCAATGCAGGACTTCCTATACAGTACTACAGAACTAGTTCCCATCACAAAAGTTAATACGGAGGCCTCTTATCTAGACAGACCAGAACTCAAAGCACTAGAAGAAGCTCAAACCGCTAAAGATTACCAAATCAAATCCGAAAACGCTGGATACCTCCCTAAAGTTCAGGCTTTTGCCACCACACAGTATGCAGGCTTTAGCAATGGAAATATTGCGGATTTATCCTATAACAATCTTAGTGTAACCCCTTTAAACGCGGTTGGAATTGGAGCAAAGTGGGAGCTTTTTGATGGAATGCATACCAAACATAAAAAAGACCAACTCAAAATTGAAAAACAACAATTAGAGCTCAAGAAACAGGACACTGAAGAACTTCTATCCCTAAACTATGACAATGCCTTAAGTCAATTTAATACCGCCAATACAAAATTAATTGCGGACAAAAAAGGAGCAGAAATTGCTAAAGAACAATTTGAGATTGCTGTAAAAGAATATCATGCTGGTCTTATAGGTACAAGAGACCTCTTAGAGACTCAATCCGATCTAATTACAATGCAAACCACTTATTACAAGTCTTTATCTCAACAGAGAATTTCAGCTTTAAAACTAATGAACGCCGGAAATAATTTAACTTTAGAAAATCTATAATATGAAAAATATACTTCCACTACTTTCTGTGGTCCTCTTAGTCTCTTGTTCTCAAAACGATTATGACAGCTATCTAAAAGGAAGATACAAAAAACAACAAATTAGTCTCAGTAGCAAATATCCTGGAAAAGTCTCACACCTCTTTATTTCTGAAGGCGACAAGGTTAAGCAAGGTGACACTTTAGCCGAATTAGAATTTCCTGAAGTAGAAGCTAAGTTACAACAAGCCGCAGGAGCGGTACAGGCAGCAAAAGCGCAATACCAAATGGCACTCAACGGAGCTACAGATCAGCAAATGACTCAAATAATGGCAAAGTTAGAGGCCATGCAACAGCAATATGATTTTGCTGAAAAATCCTTTGACCGTGTCAATGCCATGCATGAAGATGGCTTCGTCTCAGATCAAAAATTCGATGAAGTTCAAATGAAACTCAGTGGCGCTAAAGCTCAACTTACTGCGACTCAAGCTCAATATGAATCTGCTAAGAACGGTATAAGAAATGAAAAAATCAGAATGGCTCTTGGAACTTATGATCGTGCAAGAGGAGCGCAACAAGAGGCCCTTGTAGCCTATAACGAACGTTTTATCATTGCACCTAAAGATATTAATATTGAAACCATCACTCTGGAAGAAGGAGAACTTGCCCTACCGGGTTATACGCTCTTTAATGGATATCAGAACCATGGAGATTACTTCCGATTTACCGTTGCTGAAAGCGAAATCCACAAATTCAAAAAAGGAATGAACTTAGTGATATCCAACCCTTATACCGAAAGCACTTATCAAGGCCAAATTATTAAAATCAAACAGCTCAATCACTATGCGGACATCACTACTGCTTTCCCTGAATATAAGCTGGGAGAATCCGTATATGAGCTCATCATAAGCCCTAAAAAAAACACTAACAAAGAAGATCTTTATGTAAACATGACGGTCCTTATGCCAAAACGATAAGATGAAAAAATTTCTATTTTTATTAAAGCGTGAGTTTCGTTTATTCTTCGACAATAAAGTACTCATGGCCATTTTTCTTGGAGCCCCACTACTCTATGGTATACTATTAGGGGGTGTCTATCAAAAGGGAAAAGTTACAGATTTACCTATACTGGTCATTGATCTGGACCATTCTCCACTGAGCGAAAACCTCATCCAAATGATGGAAGATAATGAAGTCGTAGTTCCGATGATAAAGAACGATGAATTCGATCTCAATAAAGAAATCATCAGAAAAGAATACGCGGCTATCATCAGAATTCCCGAAAACTTTGAAGCCGATGTACTTCAAAAAAGAAACCCTGAAGTGGTCGTCGATGTGAATACAGCTAACATTTTAACGGCTAATTACGCAGCAAAAGCACTTCAAGTAATTTTTGGGACCCTTAATGCAGGAGTTGAAATTACCGCTTTAAATAAACAAGGAGTTCCCATCGAGAATGCAAAATCACTCTATAATCCCATAAAGATAACCTACCAAAAATTCTATAACTCCTCAGGGAATTACATGAACTTCTTGTATCCTGGGGTTTTAGGTGTAATCATTCAACAGGTATTTATGTTGGCTTTGGCCTTGAGTTTCTCTCAAGAATTTGAATCCAAAACCTTCGAAACCGTCTTGACCAAAAAAGTAAAAAACCCATTTTATTTAATCTTTCTAAAAACCCTACCATTTTTAATCATGGGAATCGGAATTTTATTCCTGCTTCGCTTGATGTTCCCTCTGTTCCATGTCCCATTTCATGGAGACTCCTGGGCGATGATTTCCATATTATTCTGGTTGATCCTCTCGGTGAGTGCCTTGGGAATTATGGTTAGTATTGCTATTCCAAGTCAATTAAAAGCTACGGAAATCCTAATGGTTATTGCCACACCGAGCTTTATTCTAAGTGGATTCACTTGGCCTATGAGTCAGATGCCCGTTTTGATTCAAAGTATTGCTAATGCCATCCCCTTAACGCACTTCTTAAAAGCTTTAAGGAAGATATTACTCTTTAACGCAACAACCTCGGACATTGTACCGGAGCTTGCAATTCTCATTGGGATGACACTTTTATTCTGGATCGTGAGTGTGATCCTGCTTAAATTTAAGATCAAAAAAGTACCCTAAACTAAAAAGCAATCCTGATTGGGATTGCTTTTTTTATTTATTTTGATGCAAACATCTCAACATCGGCGGCTGAAATCTCGGAGCCTCCGAGAATAAACAATCGCTCCACCACATTTCGAAGTTCTCTAATATTACCTGTCCAATCATAGGACTTCAGAAGATCTATAGCCTCGGGAGAAAAGGTTTTGGCCGCCAGGCCTTGTTCCTCACTAATTCCCTTTGCAAAATAGGTCAAAAGCTCAGGAATATCATCCCTTCGATCATTCAGCGCTGGAACTTTTATTAAGATCACCGCCAATCGATGATATAAATCCTCTCTGAACCTTCCTTCCGCAATTTCTTTCTTTAGGTCCTTATTTGTTGCAGCAACAACTCGTACGTCTACCTTGATGTCTTTATCACTTCCCACACGAGAAATTCTATTTTCTTGCAGGGCGCGTAAGACTTTGGCTTGGGCAGAGAGACTCATGTCTCCGATTTCATCTAAAAAAATAGTCCCTTTATTTGCCGCTTCGAATTTACCTGCTCTATCCTTATTGGCTCCTGTAAAAGATCCTTTCACATGACCGAACAATTCACTTTCTATAAGTTCTGAAGGGATGGCGGCGCAGTTCACCTCAATCATAGGTGCTTTTACTCGATCCGATTTTTCATGTAGCCAATGCGCAACTAATTCTTTCCCTGTACCATTAGGTCCAGTAATCAATACTCTGGCATCGGTAGCAGCTACCTTTTCAATGATATCTTTAATATGATTAATTTGATCAGAGGAACCAATCATCTCATATTTCTTATTGACTTTCTTTTTTAATTGCTTGTTGGCTACCACTAGTGTTTTTTGGTCCAAAGCATTCCTCACCGTATTGAGTAAACGATTCAAATCTGGTGGTTTTGAGATATAATCATAAGCTCCCATTCTCATGGTATTAACAGCCGTATCGAGATCTCCATGACCTGAGATCATCACCACAGGGATTTCTGGTTTGATCTCTTTGATTTTAGTCAAGACCTCAACACCGTCCATTTTAGGCATTTTGATATCACTCATAACCAGGTCATAATCCTGCTTCATGATCATTTCCAAACCTGTTAAACCATCCTCTGCTTCTTCCACGTGATAGTCTTCACTTTCTTCGGATATAATACGCTTCAATACACGGCGTATCGCAGCTTCATCTTCTATAATTAAAATTTTACTCATTCTTATAATTTATAATCTAAAGGTACTAAAGTTTTTAAAAGTGAAAATCAAACCGTAAGATTAAATATTTCATTTTTTTAAAAAATACTATGCATGCATAGTATTTTTTTCTATATTTGGTTTATGCAGAAAGAAATAACTATTGATCATACACTTAGAGCGACATGGCAAGCCGTTGCCAAAATGTATAATGAACAAGCTGCTCAATACGATTCCACTATGGCGGCAGCCTTTGTGTTATTGAATATAGATATAGAACACGGAACGCCTTCGACTTCTTTAGGGCCCAATATGGGAATGGAAGCTACAAGTCTATCTAGAATTCTCAAAACATTGGAGGATCGTGAAGTTATATACAGAGAGCGAAATCCAAATGACGGGCGCAGTGTTTTGATCAAATTAACGGAACTAGGGCTTGAAAAAAGGGCCTTATCTAGATCGAAAGTAATACAGTTCAACGAGGCCATTAGAAGTAGACTTACAGAAACTCAAATTGCGAATTTCTTCCAGGTCACTGAGGTAATTCAAGAACTGGTACATAATAAAGAAATTTTCTAAAATTGATTAACTAAACATGAAACGAACAATTAAAAAAGTTGCCGTTATCGGTTCTGGGATCATGGGGTCTGGGATTGCCTGTCACTTTGCCAACATTGGCTTAGAGGTACTCCTATTAGACATCATCCCTAGAGAACTTGACGCAAAAGAAAAGGCAAAAGGACTCACCTTGGAGTCTCCTGTGGTTAGAAATAGAATTGTGAATTCTGCTTTACAGGCTTCCTTAAAATCCAAACCCTCTCCTATTTATGCTCAAAAATTCGCTTCTCGAATTAAAACGGGAAATTTAGAAGATGATCTTCATCGTTTGAAAGATGCAGATTGGATTATTGAAGTTGTTGTCGAACGTTTAGATATTAAAAAGTCGGTGTTTGAAAAAATTGAGGCCTACCGAAAACCAGGATCCTTAATTACATCCAATACTTCTGGAATTCCAATTCAATTTATGAATGAAGGAAGGTCTGAAGATTTCAGAAAACACTTTGCGGTAACGCATTTTTTCAATCCTCCGAGATACTTGAAGCTATTCGAAGTTATCCCTGGCCCTGATTGTCAGAGTGAAGTCACTGATTTCTTGATGGACTTCGGAGATAAATACTTAGGTAAGACTTCGGTTTTAGCCAAGGATACCCCGGCATTTATTGGAAACAGAATTGGAATTTTTGGGATCATGTCTCTCTTCCATATCGTTAAAGAAATGGGACTTTCCATAGAGCAAGTAGACAAGCTTACTGGACCGGTTATAGGACGTCCGAAATCGGCTACATTCAGAACTGTGGATGTGGTTGGACTGGATACTTTAGTTCATGTAGCTAATGGTTTGAGCGAAAATTGTCCTGAGGATGAATCACTTGATTTATTTGCGCTTCCAGAGTATATCAAGCATATGATGGAGCATAAATGGTTGGGGTCCAAAACCAAACAAGGGTTTTATAAAAAATCAAAAGATGCCTCTGGTAAAAAGCAGATTCTTGCCTTAAACCTAGATACTTTAGAATATGCCCCATCAGAAAAAGTAAAATTTGCAACACTGGCAACTACGAAAACGATTTCTGAAGTAAAAGATCGTTTCAAAGTTCTTGTGAAGGGCAAAGATAAAGCTGGAGAATTTTACCGCAAGACCTTTTCTGCTCTATTTCAATATGCCTCAAATCGCATTCCTGAAATTTCTGATGAACTTTATCGTATTGATGATGCTATGAAGGCCGGATTCGGTTGGCAGCATGGACCTTTCGAAATATGGGATGCCATAGGAGTTGAAAAAGGTGTGGCCATGATGCAAGCAGAAGGATACCAAGCCAATCAATGGGTTACAGAGATGCTTGCTTCAGGAAAAACATCATTCTACGAGGTAGCAGATGGAAAAACAAATTATTATGAAATTCCAGAAAAGAACTTCAAAGCAGTTCCTGGGCAAGATAGTTTTATCATCCTTGACAATATTAGAGAAAGTAAAACGATTTGGTCAAATTCAGATGCCTGTATCCAAGATTTGGGTGATGGAGTCTTAAACGTTGAATTCCGATCAAAAATGAATACCCTTGGAGGCGGGGTGATGGCTGCGATCAATAAAGGATTGGATCTTGCGGAAAATCAATATGAAGCATTGATACTTGGAAACCAGGCGACTAACTTCTCTGTAGGAGCAAATTTAGGCGTGGTGTTCTTATTAGCTATTGAGCAAGAGTATGACGATTTAAATATGGCCATCAAAGTGTTCCAAGATACAGTTATGCGCTTGAGATATTCTAGTGTTCCAACCTTAATGACTCCTAGAGGAATGACCTTCGGAGGTGCTTGCGAGATGGGAATGCATGTAGATAAAGTCATCGCAGCTGCTGAAACCTATACAGGACTTGTAGAGTTCGGAGTTGGAATTATTCCAGCCGGTTGTGGTACTAAAGAAATGACTCTTAGAGCATCTGAACACTATTTAAAAGATGATGTAAAGTTGAATCGCTTAAGAGATGCCTTTATCAATATCGCCATGGCAAAAGTAGCTACTTCTGCTGAAGAAGCGTTTGATATGGGTTACTATAAGAAGAATAAGGATCTGGTTGTAGTCAATGAAAAAAGGCAAATTGCAACGGCTAAGAAACACGCTTTGATGATGTTAGATGATGGTTATTTACAACCTGCACCTAAGCAAGTGAAAGTTCTTGGTCAGCAAGCTTTAGGGATGTTCCAGGTAGGTACGGATTCCTTAAAACAAGGTCATTATGCCTCAGCACATGATCAAAAAATTGCCAATAAATTAGGTTATATCATGGCCGGAGGAGATTTATCGGAACCTTCTATGGTCTCTGAGCAATACCTCCTAGACCTTGAACGTGAAGCCATGATGTCATTAATCACGGAGAAAAAGACCTTAGAGCGTATACAGCATACTCTTAAAACTGGAAAACCATTAAGAAACTAAACCATGAAAACAGCATATATAGTTAAAGGATACCGATCAGCGGTAGGAAAAGCACCAAAGGGCGTTTTCAGGTTCAAAAGACCTGATGAATTAGCGGCCGAAACCATTCAGTACTTGATGGAACAAGTCCCTGAATTGGATAAAAAACGCATCGATGATGTGATTGTAGGAAATGCCATGCCCGAGGCAGAGCAAGGACTTAATATGGGAAGACTGATTTCTTTAATGGGATTAGGGATTGAAGATGTAGCTGGTGTAACAGTAAACAGATATTGTGCATCAGGTTTAGAAACAATTTCTATGGCCGCGTCAAAGATTCAATCTGGAATGGCGGATTGTATTATTGCCGGAGGAGTTGAATCAATGAGTTTCATCCCTATGGGAGGATACAGACCTGTACCTAATTACTCAGTTACTAAAGCGGGTAAGGAAGAATATTATTGGGGAATGGGATTGACTGCAGAAGCAGTTGCCCATGAATTTAAAGTTTCACGTGAGGATCAAGATGCCTTTGCTTTTCACTCACACGAAAAGGCTCTAAACGCCTTAGACAACAACACTTTTAAAGAAGACATCGTCCCTATTAATGTGGAAGAAATCTTCATGAACTCGAGTGGAAAAAAAGACTCTAGAAACTATACGGTTTCTCAAGATGAAGGTCCTCGTCGTGGAACCTCAAAAGAAGCTTTGGCTAAATTAAGACCTGTGTTCCAAGCAGATGGATCGGTGACCGCTGGTAACTCTTCTCAAATGAGTGATGGGGCAGCATTTGTACTGATTATGAGTGAGGAAATGGTCAAAGAACTAAACCTACAACCGATCGCGAGAATGGTTTCTTATGCGGCAGTAGGACTTGAACCTAGAATCATGGGAATGGGACCAGTCAAAGCGGTTCCCAAGGCTCTTGAAAGAGCTGGTTTGCAGCTAAAGGATATTGATTTATTTGAATTAAACGAGGCTTTTGCTTCTCAATCACTAGCAGTGATAAGAGAATTAGACTTGAACCCTGATATCGTAAATGTCAATGGAGGAGCAATTGCACTAGGTCACCCTCTAGGGTGCACTGGAGCAAAACTATCTGTTCAACTCTTTAATGAAATGAGAAGAAGAGATTCTAAATACGGTATTGTTACCATGTGTGTCGGTACAGGACAAGGAGCCGCAGGAGTATATGAACTATTAAACTAAACAAACCATGAAATTAAAAGGAGGAGAATTTTTAATTAAAGAAACACCCTATACTGAGGTATTTACCACAGAAGATTTTAATGAGGAGCAGCAGATGATGAAAGCTGCTGTTCAAGAATTTGTAGACCGAGAAATCTGGCCTCATAAAAAACGTTTTGAACAAGGAGATTACAAATTCACAGAAGAGGTGATGCGCAAGGCTGCAGAACTTGGTTTCTTAGGTATTTCTGTTCCAGAAGAATATGACGGAATGGGAATGGGATTTGTATCAACCATGTTGGTTTGTGATTATATTTCAGGAGCTACAGGTTCTTTTGCTACAGCTTTTGGTGCTCATACAGGAATCGGAACCATGCCAATTTTACTTTATGGAACGGAAGATCAAAAGAAGAAATACATTCCTAAATTGGCCACAGGTGAATGGTTCGGTTCTTACTGTTTGACAGAACCAGGAGCGGGATCTGACGCGAATTCAGGTAAGACTAAGGCTGTTTTGACTGAGGATGGTAAATCCTATAAAATCAGTGGTCAGAAAATGTGGATTTCCAATGCAGGATTCTGTAATTTGATGATCGTTTTTGCACGAATCGAAGACGATAAGAACATTACCGCTTTCATTGTAGAATATGACCCAGAAAACCCTAATGGAATTACTTTAGGGGAGGAAGAAAAAAAATTAGGTATTAATGCTTCTTCTACAAGACAGGTATTCTTTAACGATACGGTAGTTCCTGTGGAAAACATGCTTTCCCAGAGAGCTAAAGGCTTCAAAATCGCCTTAAATTCTTTAAACGTAGGACGTATCAAATTAGCTGCGGCCTGTCTTGACGCCTGTAGAAGAGTTTCAACTGAAGCAATTCATTATGCCAATGAGCGAGTTCAATTTAAAACTCCAATTGCAAGTTTCGGTGCCATCCAGTACAAATTAGCTGAAATGGCTACTAGAACCTTTGTAACCGACGCAGGATCTTATCGTGCTGCTAAGGACATTCAAAATAGAATTGATGAACTTAGAGCAGAAGGAAAATCTCATCAAGAATCAGAATTAGATGGAGTTGAAGAATACGCCATCGAATGTGCCATGCTAAAAGTTTATGCTTCTGAAACAGCACAATACGTGACCGATGAAGGAATTCAGGTATTTGGAGGAATGGGCTTCTCTAAAGACACTCCAATGGAAAGTGCTTGGAGAGATGCTCGAATAGGAAGGATTTACGAAGGAACCAACGAAATTAACCGTTTGTTATCCGTTGGAATGCTTCTTAAAAAGGCCTTGAAAGGAGAGATTGATTTGATGACTCCTGCGATGGGTATTGCGGATGATTTAATGAGTATTCCTTCTTTTGACACCCCGGACTACAGCGCTCCTATGAGTGAAGAAAAAGAAATGATTGCCAAACTTAAAAAAGTCTTCTTAATGGTCGCTGGAAAGGCTGTGGAACACTTCGGAATGGACTTAGAGAAACAACAACAGCTTATTATGGATGCTGCAGAGATTATGATGGAAATCTACTTAGCGGAATCAACAATTTTAAAAGCTGAAAAGCTAGCTACATCCGAAGATGATAAGGCAGAACATGCCGCAATGATGGCAAAACTAAACCTATCCAACGCGGTAGACAAAATTAGAAAACATGGACGTGAAGCTATTTGCAGCTTCGCCGAGGGTGACGATCAAAGATTGTTACTAATGGGGCTTAAACGATTCACTAAATACACTAACGAACCTAATACGATTGGTCTTCGTAAAGAAATAGCAGCTAAACTTATTAAGGAAAATAAATACTGCTTCTAATAAAAGTACCGAAATTTAAAATCAAGCTAAAAATGGGAACCTTAAAAAGTTCCCATTTTTTTTGTTTTATATGGTCTGATGATCAATCGGGTCTCACGATCAAATACAACATAGTTATATAACCAGTTTGTAAACACAACAACTTTGTTCCTAAACCCGACCAAAGAAATCAAATGTATAAACATCCATACAAACCAAGCTAGCACACCTTGAAAATGAAATTTAGGCAAATCAACCACTGCCTTATTTCTACCTATAGTTGCCATAGAGCCTTTATCCTTATACTTGAAAGCTTTCAGCGCCTTTCCACGATTTATTGAAACTATATTCTTCGCAGTAAGATTTCCTTGTTGAATTGCCGGCTGAGCCATCATAGGGTGTCCATGAGGGTATCGATCGGATTCAATTGCTGCTAAATCCCCCAAGGCAAACACATTTTCACTTCCTTTTATTCTACAAAATTCATCAGTTAATAATCGATCAGTTCTACCTTGATGCACTTCTAGCCCCTCAAAGCCTTTTACCTGCTGAGCCTGCACTCCTGCCGCCCATATAACCGTGGAGGCATGAAACTCATGACCATCCCTAGTTGTGACGACTTCCCCATCATAGGAACTGACTATGGTGGAAGTCCACACATCAACGCCAAGCTTCTTCAAATACTTCTCAGCTGCCGCCGCACTTTTATCACTCATGGCATCTAAGAGCTTGGGAGCACCTTGAATCAGATTAATCTTCATATTTCTAATATCTAAATCCGGATAATCCTTAGGAAGAATCGCCTTTTTCATCTCAGCTAAAGAGCCTGCTAATTCAACCCCTGTAGGCCCTCCTCCTACCAATACAAAATTCATCAGGGCATGTCTTTTATCCATGTCATTGGTCAATAGCGCCGCTTCAAAACTCTCTAGAATTAAACTTCTTAAATTCAAAGATTGTGGCACGGTCTTCATAGCCATACTCTGTTTCTCAATCTGAGTATTTCCGAAGTAATTAGTCTTAGACCCCATGGCAAGTACCAAGTAATCATAGTTCAAATTCCCTATATCACTTAAGATTGTATTGTTCTGGTAATCTACCTCTCGAACCTCGGCGATGCGAAAGTAAAAATCTGGAAAATCCTGAATGAGTTTTCTAAGTGGAAAAGAAATAGAATCTGGTTCTAATCCTCCGGTAGCCACTTGGTATAATAAAGGTTGAAAAGTATGGTAATTATGACGGTCTAAAAGGACTACTTGGAGTCCACTTTTACGCAGACCTTTTGCGCAGGCCATACCCGCAAAGCCACCTCCAACAATGACCACTCTTTTTTTACTGGACTTAGGTATATTCATGTTCGTTGATTGTTCATTAAATGTACAAAACACTTCACACAAGACCATAAAAAACCCGTTAAGATTCTCATCCTAACGGGTCTCATATATAGAAAGATAAAATTACTATTTTACTTCTTCGAAGTCTACATCTTCTACTGCATCATCAGCTGCTCCACCTTGAGCACCTGCATCAGGCCCAGGTTGTCCAGCTCCTGCTCCTGCTCCTTGTTCTGCTTTATACATCTCTTCAGATGCTGCTTTCCAAGCTTCGTTAATTTTCTCCATTGCTGGATCAATTTGAGCAATATCTCCAGAAGCATGTGCTTTTTTCAACTCTTCTAAAGCTGCTTCAATTGGAGCTTTTTTATCAGCTGATAATTTATCACCGAATTCTTTCAATTGCTTTTCCGTTTGGAATACCATTTGATCAGCTCCGTTGATTTTTTCAGCCTTTTCTTTAGCTTCCTTATCTGCATCAGCATTTGCTTCTGCTTCTTGTTTCATTTTTTGAATTTCCTCTTCTGTTAGTCCAGATGAAGCTTCAATACGAATCTCTTGTGACTTGTTTGTTGCTTTATCCATTGCAGAAACTTTGATGATACCATTGGCATCAATATCAAATGTTACTTCAATTTGAGGAACTCCTCTTTGTGCTGGTGGAAGATCAGATAAGTGGAATTTACCAATTGTCTTATTATCCGCTGCCATAGCGCGTTCACCTTGTAATACGTGAATTTCAACTGAAGGTTGGTTGTCCACTGCAGTAGAGAACACCTGAGATTTCTTAGTTGGGATCGTCGTGTTAGCTTCGATCAACTTCGTCATCACATTCCCCATAGTTTCAATACCTAATGAAAGTGGTGTTACATCTAATAAAAGAACGTCTTTTACATCTCCAGATAAAACTCCTCCTTGAATCGCTGCTCCAATCGCAACAACCTCATCAGGATTCACACCTTTATGTGGATCTTTTCCGAAGAATTTATTTACTTCATCTTGGATTACTGGAATACGAGTAGATCCTCCTACTAAGATTACCTCATCGATATCAGAAGTATCTAATCCTGCATCTTGTAAAGCTTTTTTCACTGGCTCCATAGAACGTTTTACTAAAGAATCAGCTAATTGCTCAAACTTAGCACGAGTCAATGTTCTAACTAAGTGCTTAGGTCCTGAAGCCGTAGCAGTCACATATGGAAGGTTAATCTCAGTTTGCGTTGAAGAAGAAAGCTCAATTTTTGCTTTTTCAGCAGCTTCTTTTAAACGTTGAAGCGCCATAGCATCATCTCTTAAGTCAATACCTTCTTCTGTTTTAAATTCTTCAGCTAACCAGTCAATAATCACTTGATCAAAATCATCTCCACCTAAGTGAGTATCTCCGTTAGTTGAAAGTACTTCAAATACACCGTCACCAACTTCTAAGATTGAGATATCAAATGTACCTCCACCTAAATCGTATACAGCGATTTTTTCGTCTTTTCCTTTTTTATCAATTCCATAAGCTAAAGCTGCTGCTGTAGGCTCGTTTATAATACGTCTTACTTTTAAACCAGCGATTTCTCCAGCTTCTTTAGTCGCTTGACGTTGTGCATCATTAAAGTATGCAGGAACAGTAATAACAGCTTCCGTTACGTCTTGTCCTAAATAATCCTCAGCAGTTTTCTTCATTTTCTGAAGTGTCATTGCTGAAATTTCTTGTGGCGTATACAAACGACCATCTATATCAATACGAGGTGTATCATTGTCTCCTTTCACTACTGAATAAGGAACTCTTTCTGCCTCATTTTTAGATTCTGAAAATTTATTACCCATAAAACGCTTTACCGAATAAATTGTTTTCATTGGGTTGGTTACTGCTTGTCTTTTAGCAGGATCTCCAATCTTACGTTCTCCTCCTTCTACGAAGGCTACGATAGATGGTGTGGTTCTTTTTCCCTCTGCGTTAGGGATTACTACTGGCTCATTTCCTTCCATTACGGCTACACATGAATTCGTAGTACCTAAATCAATTCCTATAATTTTACTCATAACTTTATCTATATAATATTTTAATTTCTATTGTTTTGTAATCAAATACGGATTGTATAAGTCAAGATGTGTGCCAAAACCTTTTTGGGCCAATTTTAAGTATATAACTGACAAAACACAGCTACAATTGTGACAAGCTGACATAAAACAGTTTTATTTCTACCACTATTGACATAAAGTTTGCGGAATTCACAAATTTAAGCTGAAAATTTAGCTCAAATTTCTACATTTGTCAAAATTAAAGACGGATGAATGCCATAAGTATTTTTGACATGCTTAAAATTGGAGTTGGACCTTCCAGCTCACACACTTTAGGGCCTTGGAGGGCTGCACAAGCTTGGTTAGACTCTTTAGAGAATCAACTCTCTGAAGTACAACATATCAAAATCACACTGTTTGGTTCTCTTTCTTTAACAGGAAAGGGCCATGCAACCGATATTGCCATACTTCTTGGTCTGACAGGAGCTGACCCGGTAACGTTTGATACAGATTTAATTGATGAAACTGTAAATCTGATCAAAACATTTAAACGCATCAATCTAAAAGGAGTACATCAAATCGATTTCGACTTTGACCAAGATTTGGTTTTCAATAACAGTTACAAACCGGAACATGCAAACGCCATGTGCTTTGAAGCTGAATTAAAAGATGGAAGCACTATTATAAATCATTATTATTCTCTTGGAGGAGGTTTTATTGCCAATGAAACGCAAATTGATCAAGACTCAAGTCAAAATCAAGACCAGATCAACCTCCCCTTTCCTATTCGAAGTGCCGCGGAATTATTGACACATTGTAAAAATGAAAATCTCTCTATTTCTCAAATTGTTCAAGCCAATGAACGTCATTGGAAATCAGATCAAGAAATCGACAGAGATATCCAAGCAGTTTGGAATGTCATGTTGGAGGCCATGTATGAAGGCTGTCATAAAGAAGGAATACTCCCAGGTGGCTTACATGTAAAACGTCGCGCCTTTAAAACTCATAAAAAACTAATCAAGAATCCTGGAAATTATGAGCTTGAAAACTGGATAGACACCATTAGACATACCGAAGTTAAATTTAGAGAAATCCTACAATGGGTAAGCTGTTTTGCCTTAAGTGTTAACGAAGTAAATGCTTCTTTAGGAAGAGTGGTCACCGCTCCAACTAATGGATCTGCTGGAGTAATTCCCGCAGTACTTATGTATTATCTAGTTATAGAAGATCATCAAGCATCGTTCGAAGACATCAAGAAATTTTTATTTGTTGCCGGTGAAATAGGCTGTATCTTTAAAAAGAACTCAACCATTTCAGCAGCTATGGGGGGCTGTCAGGCTGAAATTGGCGTTTCTTCTGCCATGGCCGCCGCTGCCTTGTGTGAACTTTTAGGAGGAAGTCCAGATCAAGTCACATCAGCTGCAGAAATCGCAATGGAACATCACTTAGGACTCACCTGTGACCCTATCGGAGGCCTAGTACAAATTCCTTGTATAGAGCGAAATTCTATGGGAGCAATCAAAGCTATAAATGCCGCAAACCTAGCCCTTGAAAATGAAGAAAATCAATCAAAAGTGAGTTTAGATGAAGTTATATCTACAATGTGGAAAACCGCCCAAGACATGCATTCCAATTATAAGGAAACTGCCCAAGGCGGCTTAGCTATTTCAGTAGGTTTGGCAGATTGTTAATTAACGTGTAAACACCAAGTTAGTCTCATCAGAAAGACTTGCATCCAAGGCATAACCATCAAGGTCGAATTGCTTTATTTGATCTATGGTAGACACCTTATTTAAGGCACAGTATCTAACCATCAATCCTCTGGCTTTCTTAGCAAAGAAACTGATCATCTTCAGTTTTCCATCTTTGTAATCCTGGAATTGAGGAGTGATTACAGGTACATTCATGTTTTTTAAGTCCAATGCTTTAGAGTACTCATTACTGGCAAGATTGAGCAAAAAATCACCTTCTTCGGTAAATGCATCATTCATGGCAGGGGTTAAGATAGGCTTCCAGAATCCATAAAGATTTTTTGCCTTGCCCACAGGAAGTTTAGTTCCCATCTCTAAACGATATGGTAAAATAAAATCGAGTGGTCTAAGCATCCCGTATAAACCAGATAAAATATTTAAATTCTCTTGAAGATATCCAACCTGTTCTTGAGAGAGGTGATCCACATCGATTCCCTGGTAAACGTCACCGGTAAATGCATAAACCGCCGGCCGAGAACTTGAAGCTGAATAGTCCAGCTCCCAGTCTTGATTTCTTTCCCAATTAAGCTCAGAAAGTTTATCCGAAATCTTCATTAACTCCCCTAGCTTTTTAGGTTTAATTCTCTTCAAAGGCTTCATGATCTTAGCACTCTGCTCTAAATAAAGTGGGTGCTCAAAACTAAAATTCGGAATCTCTCTTTCGAAGTCAAGAGATTTAGCAGGTGAAATTATAATTTTCATTCTTCGTATTTTTCTAAACTGTTCGCGGCATAATTTCTCCAACGATCAATTAAATTCGACATATCATCAGGCAATTCTGAACTAAAACTCATGCGTTTTCCTGATACGGGATGTGTAAAGGCTAAAGTCTTTGCGTGTAAGGCTTGCCTAGGGCATACAGCAAAGCAATTATCTACGAATTGTTTGTATTTAGTAAAGGTAGTTCCCTTTAAGATTTGATCTCCACCATAGCGCGCATCATTAAACAAGGTATGACCTATAAACTTCATATGTGCCCTAATTTGATGTGTTCTACCTGTCTCCAATTGACATTGTACTAAAGTCACATAACCAAATCGCTCTAGGACCTTATAATGAGTTACCGCCGGTTTACCGAAATCACCCTCTGGAAACACATTCATCTGTAAACGATTCTTTAAATGTCTACCAATATGACCTTCGATTCTACCTTCCTCTTCTTCAATATTCCCCCAAACCATGGCTACATAGAGACGGTCTGTCGTTTTCTCAAAGAATTGATTGGCCAGATGCGCCATAGCGTACTCGGTTTTTGCAACCACTAGAAGTCCTGAAGTGTCCTTATCAATTCGATGCACTAACCCAGGACGTTCATTAGAATTATTCGGAAGGTTCTCTACATGATAAATCAAAGCATTCACCAAGGTCCCTTGATAATTCCCATGCCCAGGATGTACAACCATTCCTGCTGGTTTATTTACAACCATCAGCACATCATCCTCATAGACTATGTCCAAAGGAATATCTTCTGCTACCAATAAATTTTCATGAGGAGGATGGGCCAAAACCACTCGAACAACGTCCTTAGGTTTCACCTTATAGTTAGATTTAACCGGAACATCATTCACCCATACATTTCCAGCCTTAGCGGCTAACTGCACCTTATTTCTTGTTGCATTTTCAATGAAATTCATCAAAAACTTATCTACTCTTAAAGGAACTTGTCCCTCATGAGCCTCATATCTAAAATGCTCATAAAGTCCTTCCTGTTCTAAATCTTCTGCTCCGTGTTTATCTTCCATTTCCGTCTCCTAATATCAAATCAATTACAGCAAATTTCGGGATTTTATCCCCTTCTTTTACTTCTTCTGAGTTAAACTTCATCCCTCTTACCACATCAAGCCCTATATCTTCGACATATTCATATTCTCCAATATTAAACCCTGAAGCTTTTAATTCAGAAAGTGCTTGACGTTTCGTTTTTCCTATCACCTTAGGAAGGGCTATTTTTTGAAAAGCACTTGGATTCAAAGTCAAATATATTTTTCTCTGCTCCTTTACATTTTCTCCTGCTAAAGGTCTTTGTTCTAAAACCGATAAAGGTGGATAAGCCGGGTTAAAACTAGCTGAATCTAAAACTTCATAACGCAAATTCAAATCTTTTAGTGTTTGATCTGCCTGAGCGATACTCAACTTAGATAAATCCGGTACTTGAATCTTTCTTCCGTGGTCTGTAGTCACTTCTAAGTACTTTATGGTGCCAAAAAGTAAAGCCAACAGCACGACTCCTGCAATTACAAGGTTGATCAAAAATGTTTTGCTTATCAAAAATTTTCCAAAGCTCATAGGGTACGTTTTTTGACAAAGATATAAACCTTTAATTTATATTTGATAAATTTGTTTAGATAAGCATAATTTGATGAAAAAAACAGTAGCGATAATTATGGGAGGCTACTCCTCAGAACATGATATTTCCATTAAAAGTGGAGAAATTGTATATGAATATATTGACCGTGAACTATACATACCCTACAAAGTCCATATTCAAAAAGATTCTTGGGCTTTAGTTAACGATCAAGGTCAACGATTTGAAATTGACAAAAATGATTTTTCTGCTCTGATAGAAGGTCAAAAGATAAACTTCGACCTCGTATTTAATGCCATTCATGGAGCACCAGGAGAAAATGGTCAATTCCTTGCCTATCTTGAGCTTTTAGGAATTTCCCATAGTTCGGCTCCATTTTATCAAATGGCCTTGACCTTTAACAAAAGAGATTGCTTAAGTGTTGCGCAGAAATATGGCATTTCTACGGCAAAGAGTATTTATCTGAACCAAGGAGACTCTATTGATCCTGTTTATATCGAAAAGGAATTAGGTTTTCCTTTATTCGTAAAGCCTAATAATGCTGGATCTAGTTATGGTATCTCAAAAGTTTATAACACTAATGAATTACTTCAAGGGATTGAAAAGGCCTATATAGAAGACCAAGAAATTATTTTAGAATCTTTTCTAGAGGGCACCGAGGTCTCTGTAGGTGTTATTTCCTTACCGGAAGGACCTATGGTCTTGCCTATGACCGAGATTGTAAGTGAAAATGACTTTTTTGATTATGAAGCTAAATACGAGGGTAAATCTCAGGAGATTACTCCAGCACGAATCTCAAAAGAAATGAAAGAAATTATAGAAAATAAAGCAGTACACCTATATAATAAATTTGGCATGAAAGGTTTTTCACGTTCTGAATTCATCATTGTTGAGGATGAACCTTATTTCTTGGAGATGAATACGGTTCCTGGACTTACGCTACAGAGTATACTTCCACAGCAAGCTGCTAAAGCGGGCATTAATTTAAGAGATTTAATTCACAGTGCATTAATCCAATCCCAATCATGAGAAAAGCAGTTTTTCCAGGATCCTTTGATCCTATAACTAATGGGCATCTTGACATTATTAAGAGAGCCCTTCCTCTATTTGATCAAATAGTCATCGCCATCGGTAAAAATGCCGACAAGAAATATATGTTCGATCTGGAACGTCGTAAAGATTTCATAAATGAAGCTCTTGGAGATGAACCTAAAATTGTCATAGACACTTACAGTGGATTAACTGTAGATTATTGTTTGTCTAATGATATAGACTTCATTCTACGAGGACTTAGAAATCCGGCAGATTTTGAATTTGAAAAGGCCATTGCCATTACCAATAGAAAGCTTAAAGGTATAGAGACTATTTTTCTACTAACTAGTGCAGAAACCTCATTTATAAGCAGCAGTATTGTTCGCGATATCATTAGAAATGGTGGGAGTGCACAAGAATTTATCCCATTTAATTTACCCCTATGAAATATTTCCAATTTGTAGTCCTAGTGCTAATAGTATTGACCTCATGTCAAAAACCTGCGCTAAACCCAGAAGAATTTCAAACTCAATTTGAGAAGAGTGATGGAGCCGAAACAGCTACGTATGCTGAGCTTGTTGATTTTTATAAGCGACTAGACCTCGCCTCTGAAAATATTAGGTTGACTCCTATAGGTCAAACTGATTCAGGCAAACCACTACACCTAGTTCAATTTAATGCTCAAGGTAATTTTGAAGCCTCTAAAGAGCAGTACAAACTGCTTATTAATAATGGAATTCACCCCGGTGAATCTGACGGTATTGATGCCAGTATGATGTTGTTTAGAGACCTAGCCTCTGAAAAAATTAAGTTAGATAATCCTAAACTTTTAATTAGCGCTATAGTAGTCTATAATGTAGGAGGAGCTTTAAATAGAAACTCAACAACACGTGCCAACCAAAATGGCCCAGTTTCTTATGGCTTTAGAGGGAACGCAAGAAATTTTGACCTCAACAGAGACTTTATCAAAGCAGATACAGAGAATGCTAGAAGTTTTGCTCAAGTTTACCATAGCATTAAACCAGATTTATTTATTGACAATCATGTAAGTAATGGTGCGGATTATCAATATGTCATCACCCATCTATTCACTCAACACAATAAATTGGCGGGCCCACTTGGAGCATTTTTGGATCAAACCTGGCAACCCTATTTAGAGCAAGCCATGGCTGATGATAAGTACCCTATCACTCCTTATGTAAATGTATTCGGTAGAACGCCCGATCCTAAAGGTTTCAGTCAATTTATGGATTACCCAAGATATTCAACTGGATATACTAGCTTATTCAACACCTTGGGAATGATGGTAGAAACACATATGCTCAAACCTTATAAAGATCGTGTATTATCAACCTATATCTTACTTGAAAACAATCTTGACTTTTTAAATCTATATGGAAAGCAAATTAAAGAGCTAAGAAAAAAGCAAGATTCTTATTACAGAAATATTGATTTATACCCACTGAAATATTCCATTGATTATGGCTCAAAAGTTAGCTTAGATTTTCTAGGCTATGAGGGAACAACAGAAAAAAGTGAGGTCACTACGGGATCACGATTAAAATACCATCATGATAAACCTTTTGAAAAAAAAGTTGACTATTTTAATCAAATGATTGCATCGTCCTTTGTAGAAGTTCCTGAATACTTCGTAGTCCCTAAAGGTTTTTGGCCGGTGATCAACCGCCTAAAAGAAAATAAAATCAAATTCAAAAGATTAGCAAAAGACAGTATAATCGAAGTTCGAGTTAAGCATATATCAAAATTTGAAACAAGAACAAATGCTTACGAGGGACATTACCCTCATTATAATACAAATACAGTGAGCTCCATTGATAACATTCAGTTTTACAAAGGTGATTACTTAATTCCTCTAAATCAAGAAGGAATGAGATACCTAATGGAAACACTAGAACCAGAGGCAATCGACTCCTTTTTCAATTGGAATTATTTTGACACTATTTTGCAACAAAAGGAAGGCTTCTCTTCATACGTTTTTGAGGACTATGCGCTAGAATTCCTCAATGAACATCCTAAAATAAAATCTGAATTTAATCAAAAATTGAAAAGTGATTCTGATTTTGCCTCCAAGCCTTATGTACAATTAAGATGGATTTTTACCCATAGTGATCTATATGAAAAAGCGCATTTGAGGTATCCTGTTTTTGCTATTCTTAAAAACTGATAATAGTCAGTATATTACATTTTAAGGTGCTTTAATTTTACCGCTTAAAATACAACGGTATGATTAAAGCACTTTTGTCTTCATTATTTCTTTTAAAGGTATTTTCCTTTTCACCGATAGACCCGCCTATTATTTTTCAATCAGAAAAGAGCAATATAGAAATAACTGGAACTACAAATATTAGTAAATGGAAAAGTAAGGTTGAAGATTTTCAAATTAAAGCAATTTCTCAATCTAGTGGTCAAATCGAAAAAATTGAACTCATTCTATACACCAACTCCATTAAAAGTGGACATCGGCCTATGGATAAGATGACTCAAAAGTCTCTTAAAGTAGAAAATTTTCCTGAAATCACGATTATATTTGATCAAATTAACTACTCAGAAAATGAAGTTCTAATGAGTGGACTTATTAATTTAGCCGGTATCTCTAAAGAGATACAAGTCAAAACGCAAACCACATATATTGATAACAACCTCATTTTAAGCGGCCAAGCACCAATCAACTTGAATGAATTTAACATTTGCCCTCCTGAGGCATTATTCGGCAGCATACGATGTAACGAAAACATTATCGTAGATTTTTCCCTCCGTGCAAAAAACTCTTAAAAAAACACTAAACAATTGATTTTCAATTCAAATATCCTTATTTTTACTAGAGAACCTGGTTAAGAGAATCTAGGCATGATAAATATCATATTTAATACACCTAACTGACCGTAACTTTGTTTAACAATTAGATTAATTATGAAGCAATTTAGAATTTTATTAGTAGCCTTCCTGATGATAATGGGAAGCTCAATCTACGCTCAAACAAGTTTGAAGCTAGATACAGAATCAAGTAAAGTAACAGTTTTAGGTACCTCTACCTTACATGATTGGGAAATGGATGCAGAACAAGTTAGTGGAGATTTAGAACTTGATGGAAATCAGATTCAGAGTTTAAATTTCAACTGTGTTGTTGAAGGGATTAAAAGTGGAAAATCAAAAATGGATAAATTGGCTTATGAAGCTTTAAATTCTGATGACAGTCCCAACATCACTTTCGACTTAACTTCTGTAGAAGGAGATGTTTTAAATGGTAATCTTGAAATCGCAGGAAAAACAGTTCCTGTAAGTATCAAACTAGAAAAAACCATTGAAAATGACACTGTAAAACTAACAGGGTCTTATGATTTGCTGATGACTACTTTTGGAATGACACCTCCAACAGCGGTATTCGGAACAATTAAAACAGGTGATGATATCACTGTTAAATTTGAATTGAATTACAAACAATAACTAGATATAATTTAAATAATTTTACAATGAAAAAAGTAATCTTTAGTGCTTTAGCAATGATCGGAATGATTTTTAGCGTGAGCGCACAAACCGTAACAACCAAGGATAACGACCTTCAATATTTCAGAGATGCTGGGTATGATGGATTAAACGTTTTTGAAACATCAAAAGAAGCAGGTGCTGAATTTGATGGTTTAAAAGTAAAAGTTGGAGCAGATTTTGCTTTACAATTTCAAGGATTAAGAGCTGATAACGCTGATTTAGGAAACAATTTCAACCTTCCTACAGCCAACTTAAATATTGATGCTCAATTAGCTGAAGGTGTACGTGTACACTTAAGAACTTATTTATCTTCTCGTCACCACAACGAAACTTGGGTAAAAGGAGGATACCTACAAATTGATGATTTAGGATTTATCTTAAATAATGAATCAGTTAATAAATTCATGGAAATCGCTACAATTAAAGTAGGTATGGATGATATCAACTATGGTGATGCACACTTCAGAAGATCTGATAATGCTGCCGCTCTATACAACCCATTCGTTGGAAACTACATCATGGACTCTTTCTCAACAGAAGCTTTCTTTGAATTAAATTTACAACCTAAAGACTATATCTTTGTATTAGGTCTTTCTAATGGTAACTTAAACCAAACTGCAGAAGTAACTCCAACTGATGATGCATCTGTTCGTTTCTACACTAAACTTGGTTTTGACAAGCAAATTCAAGAAGACTTAAGAGTTCGTTTGACGGGTTCTTATACTGTTGCTCCTGGTACTGCAAACGGTGGTTACCTTTATGGTGGTGATAGAGCTGGTTCTCGTTACTACTTAACTGACAACTTTAGAGATGGTCGTGTGAATCCTGGATTTAAAGACATGCAATCTTACCAAATTAACCCATTTGTAAAGTATAGAGGATTAGAATTCTTCGGTATCTTCGAACAAACATTTGGATATGCTGGTGATACTGCTGATATCAATGACGCAGGGAAATACACACAAGTTGCTGGAGAGCTTTTATACCGTTTTGGTTCTAAAGAACAATTCTATGTAGGTGGTCGTTATAACGTAGTATCTGGATACGGAGACTATTCTTCTACAATGGAAACTCCGGAAGCTGGTAAAACAACAAGATTCAACGTTGGAGCAGGATGGTTTATGACTAAAAACATTGTGACTAAATTAGAGTATGTTGACCAACAATTTGATGGAACAAATACTTGGGATGATCCAGCACAAAACTTTAAAGGATATGTGGTAGAAGCTGTGATTTCTTTCTAAGCACAAACATTAGCTTTTAAATTTATAAAAGGCACCTCTTT
>JBMYWH010000007.1:0-87050 GCA_049607205.1 Flavobacteriaceae bacterium
GACATATAATTCGGGTAAGTACGCTCTAAACCTGTTCCTTTGACCGGCTCATGGTTGTCAATCATGATTCCATAGCTGGCAGCGGTTTCAATTACTTTTCTATAATGTCTTACCGCATATTGACCGTCATGCCACTCTTTGTTGTCTAACTGAGCACCCACATAACCGGTTTTTACCGCATCAATTCCATTGTCCTGATAAAGTTTAAAAGCTTCCTCTAATTGGGATTCATAGTGGGCTGCGGCTCCAGCTGTTTCGTGATGTCCGATGATTTTAGTTCCCTTATCTTTTGCATATTGTGCAAGCATTTCAAGATCAAAGTCTGGATAAGCTTTTCTGAAGTCAAAATTGCGTCCATCTGCAGTCCAATCACCATCCCATCCGACATTCCATCCTTCAACGAGGACTCCATCAAAACCATTTTCTGAGGCAAAATCTATATATTCTTTTACTACTTTATTGTTGGCACCATGACGATCTCCTGATCCCCACGTATACTTACCTACATGCATTCCCCACCAAATTCCAATATACTTAGAAGGATGAATCCAATCCGTTGAGATAGCAAGGGGAGCATTTAAATTGAGCATGGTGTTTGACTCGGCTAGATCTCCAACTTGGTCTCCAACCAATACCATTCTCCAGGGTGTTTCAAAAGGAGCTGACCCGTAAACTTTATCGCCATTTGCCCAGGGAACAAGGTAGGATTCTAAACCGAAACCCTTCTTATGAAGCAAGGTCATCGAAGCATAATCTGTTAAGTTTGCCTCATGAATGGAAGCAACTTTTCCGTTTTTAAGTTCAAACGTTGCTGGTGTGTTCAACGTGTCTGTTTGGCTGATTGGTGTCTCGCGGTAGATACTCTCGTAATACGAGTTTTCAGAGTGAACAGGAATCCACCAAGCGGTTTCGTCCTGAGTGAAATTAAATTCGGTGTTTTCCTTGGTGATTGTAAATGCTTCGACCCCTTCTTGAGCAGGTATTTCATAGCGGAAGGCTAGGCCATCATCGAACATTCTGAAATATAAATTGAGTTGGTAACCTGTGTTTTTCTGGGTCAGGTTGAGCTCCAATTCATTATAGTGATTGCGCACTTCTTTGAATTGTCCCCAGACCTGTTCCCAGGTTTCATCAAAGCTGCGAAGCTCTGTGTTTGTTACTTCAAATCCCTGATTCCAAGACCCTAGCTTTTTGAACTCTAGACCTAATTTAGAGTCGCCCAAAATCACTTTTTCGCCTGAGGATAACGAATATTGGGGCTGACCATTTTCTATTGAGAAAATCATTTTCTGAATGCCATTAGGAGCAATCAAGTCATAAGTTTCTGAAGGTTTAGTACATGAATTCAGCACAAGTGCCAAAACCAATATCAAAGGGTAAAATCTATTCATCTCAAAATCATAATAGGTTGAATTACAAAAATAAGATTGTTAGAAAATTCTTTCTTCAAATTATTTGTTAAATATGCGTAATTTTAAAACATGTACACAAAAAACAAATACAGCCTGTGGAACACCATTAATTGGTCCATGAAATACGTTTATTTTGCGATTGGATATTCCTTTGTGGTTTTCCTCTTTTTTAAATACTTCGGCATCAAGCTTTATATCCCATGGCAGCCCCTTACTTTGATTGGTATTGCGGTATCCTTTTATGTGGGATTCAAGAACAACAATGCCTATGACAGAACTTGGGAGGCTCGAAAAATTTGGGGAGGAATCGTAAATGATTCGAGGTCCTTCGCTTCAGAAGTCACCACTTTGATTCCCGAACCTGAAATACATCAACAACTTATTTTTAGACATATTGCTTGGCTTAAGCTATTGCAGGCCCAGCTTAGAATGGTGAGAACTTGGGAAAAACCCAAAAAACGACTGAGTCAATTTACCGATCAAATGGACGATGTGTGGAGGGATTCTATGGTGGAAAAACTCAAAGATCTTTTGGATGAAGAGGATTTAGACTATATCAAAACCTCAGCAAATCCAGCGACTCAAATCATGCATAAGCAGTACCGAGTAATTGGAGCTTTAGAACTCGATTCTTATTCGAGAATTGCCTTATTTGAGCTCTTGAATCACTTTTTTGATGGACAAGGTAAGTCCGAGCGGATCAAGAATTATCCTTTGCCGCGTCAATATGCTTCTAAGTCTTATTGGCTGACCATTATGTTTGTGGCCATTCTTCCTTTTGGCTTTGTTTCTGTGGTTAAGAATTACCCAAACTTTTATTGGTTGAGTTTTATTCTAAGTGCCGGAACGATTTGGATTTTCCTTTTGATGGAACATATAGGAGATACTTCCGAGAATCCTTTTCAAGGAGCTCAAACTGATGTACCTATTACGGCGATTAGCAATGGAATTGAAGTAGATCTTTTAGAGATGATTAAGCAGCCCATTCCTGTTCTGGATGAGACTAGAGAGGGAGATTATCAAATCTAGCTAGTGCTGTGTGAAAAATAAAAATCCCGAAAAATAACGAATCTGTTATATAACAATATCGTTAGTTTTCGGGATTTTAAAAATTAGACAGTGCGAAACTGTTATGGTGTGATGATATTAAATTGGAAATATTTGTTCAAATTATCTAAACAGCCAAGTACTTCAAAAAACTTCTTAGGGTCTCCTTTGACTTGAATCTTTCCGCTTTTCATAGCTTCGTCAAGTTTCACTGTTCCAAGTAAAAAACCATTCAGGGTTTCACGTGTCAAGATAATTGTTGCATCAGCATTGTCAGCTTGAGCATCTGGCCAATAGTTTAAAACTGAATTCTCTAAGAACTGAGCATAATTTTCTTTTACGTCCGTTAATTGCCAGTTTAAGGTAATGGATTTCCCATCCGCTTTCTTAGCATCTAACTGAATTCCCATGTATCCAAAGATAAGCTCCATAGACATGTTGGCAATGATATCAGGACTACTCGTGTTCGGAGCGTTTACTTTTAAAATTCCATTTCTCAGTTCATAAGCTCCGGCTAAATAGAAGTTTCTCCATGGACCACTCTCAGCTTGATATCCCATTTGCTCTAGGATGTCGGCTTGGAGGTTTTTTGCCGCCTGGTTGTCAGGTTGTGCAAAAACCAAGTGATTCACCAGCTCTCCTGCCCAACGATATTCTCCGGCATCGAAAGCTTTTTTACCAGCGGCCATTACATTATCCGCTCCTCCCATTACTTCTACATACTTCACTGCGACTTCTGCTGGTGGTAGTGGATTTAAGTGGGCTGGGTTACCGTCGAAATATCCTAAATAATAATTATAAACGGCTCTAACATTATGACTTTTTGAACCATAATATCCATGAGTTCCCCATTGATTTACCAAACTTTCTGGCATTTGAATAAGTCCTGGGAGTTCATTCATAGTAGCACCCATATTAGCAAAATGCAAGGTTTGATCATGCATGTACTTGTAGGTGTCTCTTTGAGATTTGATATGACCGTTTACGCGCTCATTACCCCAAACTGGCCAATGGTGCATCCCTATAGCAACATCTGCTTTAGGTCCATAGGTTTGTAGTACTTGATTTAAATACTTAGGCCAAAGGGAAGCGTCACGGGTTTTTGCACCGCGAAGCGTGTATAAATTATGCATCGTATGTACCGCATCTTCGGCAGTATTGATCATTTTATATTTCGGTAAATACCACATCATCTCAGATGGAGCTTCAGATCCAGGCGCCATTACGAAGTGATATTCAAGTCCATCGATAGTCTCGACCTGACCTGTTTTCGTGATAATATTGGTGGGCTCGTAAATCCCAACCGAACCTGTTGACGTTGTGATCCCTAGACCGGCTCCGACCTGCCCAGTAACACCAGCCTCCAATACATTACCGTACATATAACTCGCACGTCTACTCATGGCCGTTCCGGCAAAAACATTCTCTTCTATGGCATGATCCAGGAAACCAGAAGGTGCATAAACCTTGATTTTTCCACTGGCAACGTCCTCAGATGAAGCCACTCCTGCTACACCTCCGAAATGATCCACATGGGAATGGGTAAAAAAGACAGCTTTTACTGGTGATTTAGGCCTGTGCTGATAGTATAGATCTAAGGCATATTTAGCTGTTTCTGCAGAAATAAGTGGATCATAAATGTGAATTCCACCCTCGGCTTCAACGATGGTCATGTTTGATAAATCTGCTCCACGAACTTGATAAACTCCGGGAACAACTTCAAAAAGACCACTAAACATTAATAATTGACTCTGTCTCCATAAACTAGGATTGACAGTTTCAGGTGACTTTTCACCTTCTTTGATGAAGTCCTCAAAACGACTTACATCCCACACCACACGCCCTTGAGCATTCTTTACAATTCCGTTATTAGGCAAGGGGGCAATCCATCCCTTCTGGGCTTCCTGAAAACTGGTTTTATCATTAAAAGGAAGTGTTTGATACAATCCATCATTATAGGCTTTGGTTGCCTTGGAAGCTTTTTTTGGTTTTTCTTGAGCAAAGGCTCCAGTCAAACCAAAACTTAATAAAAATAATGCAATTAATTTTAAATTTTTCATAGATTAAAATTTGATTTATGGGTTTAATACAATTATGTAGGGTAGAATACTCTCATAAATATACAAAAAATATTTCCCTGTTTTAGAGTATTTACTTTGATGCAGGTTCTCCTTAATTTGCAGTTTAATTAAAACCCCCTAGAGTATTATGAAAAATTTAGCCCTGTTTTCCTTGATGCTTCTGATGTTGATCAGTTGTGAGGAATTAGAAAATCCAGCAGACAATTCTGCTGCCAGTAAAACCAGTTTAGAGATACTCGAATTGGACAATGCCTTAAATATTTTGAATTCTTCCGGAGAACTCGCCATGAATCAAGTACAATTTAAAGGAGATCTTGGTTATGATGTGAGTATCAGTGGGACTGAATTCCCTAGAACCTTAAGTATTGATTATAGAGATGGATATAGTCCTATAGAAGGAGTAACTTTTAAAGGTATCGTTCATATTAATTCTACAGATTTATATTCGGCCGCTCAGAGCATGCATACTATGACCTTTGAGGAATTTCACATCAACGAAAGACTTCTTGAAGGAAGCTCAACGACTACTAACCAAGGTTATGCTGAAGGATCTCAATACCCTACTTATGGAGTTATATTTGAAAATGGTCGCCTGTCAGGAGGAGATCAACCTGTTGTGGAGTTTTCTAAAGAAAGTAACCGTACTCGACTAGATGATCTTGAGTGGGCCATCAATATGAGTAGCCAGTGGGAAACAGATCAAATGAGTCTTCAACTCTCTTCTCAAGAGCGTTTAATCTTTAATAAAGCAGACCAAAGAATCACGGAAGGTCTAATCGAAATCAAGATTTCAGAAGCCTTAACCCTGTATTGGGATTTTGAAGAGGAAAAGTTTTCCTTTTCTTTATAAGAATCAAAAAAGGCAGCCGAGTGGCTGCCTTTTTTTTGACCTAAAAATAATCTCAATACTCAACTATTCAATGATTTTTGATGTTTGAAACAAAGTTCGCTATCTTCGACAGGTATTACAAACCCTACAACAAGGTAAATCTCATGTTTAACAAATCAATAGCTTTCACCTCTTCTTGGTATAATACCCTTATCATCGCTTCTGTGATTAGTCTATGGGTGGTTGGAGTTCTGGTGTTTTTGCAACCCTTTGACACCTACCAAGTTCAAGATGATTATAAGTTTTTGAAACTTGTAGGTTATGCACTTTGTATTGGGATTCCTATTCTTTTTTGTCATGGTCCGGAACTATATGTATACAGCCGAAATGATCGCAAATGGACAGTGGGCTCAGAAATTATTAGCATTGCCTTGACCTTTTGTGTTATTTCCATGACTTGTTTTATCTATAATAATATTGTGGTGAATAATCTTGAGGTGAGATGGGGAGATTTCCCGGACTGGATCCTGAATTTTGCGCTCCCTTTTACGCCGGTTTTTTTGCCTTTATGGGTTTATTTGCGCTATAGGTTTTCGAGCATTGTTCTCAGGACTCCCAAACCTAACCGAGAAGTTCAGCTTAAAAATGATCAAGACAAGCTATTACTCAAGTTTGAAGCCGAGGATTTTCTATACGCTCAGGCCCAAGGAAATTATACTGATATCTATCTAAGTGATCAAAAACATGTGGTGCGTTACACGCTTTCAGAATTGGAAAAATTAATTGGTCAGCGCGTGCATAGATCCTATTTAGTCAATCTAAAAAAAGTAAAAGACCTTAAGGGGAATTCTCGAAAGGGCTACCTTATTATTGAAGGTCAAACCGAGGTTCCGGTTAGCCCAAAACACTTTGTGGCCATCAAAAACCAACTTCAATTTCGTCCCTAAAATTCAGTTTTGGCCCTATTTATAGGCGCTTTATCACAAAAAGCTCAATTTAATCACTTCGGTTTTTCTAGGAATCAAAAGCTCATTTTCTTTGATGAAAAACCAAAAATTATGAAACTATTATTTGCCTTATTAATGATCAATCTTCAGACGGTAGATCAAATTTTTCAAACCTTAGAAAGTCAAATCGCCAACCCTCAATGGATAGAAACCCAGGCCTATCAAGACTTTAAAAAAGAGATGTATAGCAAGGAGACCCTAGCTCTTGATGAAGAAGCTTTCAGAAAAAAATTCAACCAAGCTTCCAAGCAATTGCCCTTTACTCACCTTTATTTAAAATCTAAAAAAAAACCAACTGAATCCGTTCAAGACGTGACCAGAAGCCCTGCCATTTCCTGGACTGAAATTGATCAAAACACGGCTTATTTAAAAATCCAAAGCTTCAGCGGGCGTGCTGCAGACCTCATCCCTTTTCTAGGAGAAATAGGTGTAGATCGATACGATAATTTAATCATTGATCTTCAAGGAAACACGGGAGGGGCCCTTGAAATCCCCATTGTTCTAGGCCAATTCTTAACTAATCAAAGCATCGACGGGGGTTGCTATTTAACTAGAGCTTGGTTCGAGACCTTTCAAAGAAATGCATCACGCGAAGAAATTCAAGACATGCCTTATCTACAGGATTTCTCTTATGAAGGAATTACAAAAATGTACGCGGAGTCAAAAGCTTTTAGAATGGTAATCCCAGGACATAATCGCCCTGTTTTCCAAGGAAATGTATATGTCTTACAAGATGATCAAACAGCCAGTGCTGGGGAACCTTTACTGGATTTGATTCAAAGGGAAAACATCGGAATTCTCCTAGGTGAAACTTCCAATGGAGCCATGCTTAGCGGTTACTTCTTCCCAATCGGCGAAGATTATGAGCTATTCTTGCCTATTGCAGACTATCAAAACGCCTTAGGAAATCGCCTCGATAAAGTAGGTGTCCGTCCTGATGTAGAAACAGTCAATCCTTTATCAAAAGCCTTGGAACTTATCAAAATTTCAAAAGTCTAGTTCGCGATTTGATAGGTGTTCCTAAATTCATCTTGTACAATGGTTGTATTCCCATCAGAGATATTAACAAAGGGAGCATCTATCATTTCTGCCTTATAAGACCAACCTTCAGGAAGCTCTTTAAAGCGAGCTCCTAAACTGGCTAAATCTTCCAATTGCAAGTCTTTGATTATTTCTTGGGAAGCGGCCTGCATGACATATTCTGTACCGTCTGGCCCAACCAATTTATAGAGATAATCATTAGCCTTATAGGTATACTTGGTATTGCGGTTCATGGCAAAAGGAAGATAAGGCTGCCTAGAGTGCATTTGTTTCATACTCAATGTAAAATAGGCAGGAATCAGCATTTCATGACCTTGAATACTACCCAAAGGGTTGTGTTTTGCTGATTCTATTTTATCAAGCACCCAAAATCTCGGTCCATTGAACACCACTTGGTCACAGCCAAACTCCTGTTTAATCGCATCTGGATTCGCTTTTAAAGCGGCCCAGTCTTCCGGAGTAATCACCTTATTTAAGTCATTATAAATAATTAAATGTAGGTCATCCCAATTTCTCCAGGCTAAGAAAATTTCATGATAAGGAATAGGTCTATTCTCAAAAGCTCTTGCTTTTCCGGTTTTTGCTTCCGTCAAATCTGGATAGGGAACTTCACTGTCGGGAGTCCCTCTTAGGTTTACATAAATAGCTAGGACTGCTATTCCTACTAAGAGATAAACGACTTTCTTGGTGGTTTTATTAATGGCCATTTGTGAGTAATTAGATTTATTACCCTTAAATATAGCTATTATTAACGAGATATATTCAACACAACATTTCCCGATTTATGTCCCGTATCAACCAGTCTATGTGCTTCTTGTATCCTTTCTAAAGGAAATTCTTCCTGAATGACACTTTTGAGCTCTCCTTGTTGAAACAATAATATGATTCGCTCTAGCATATCTCTAAGTTCTGGGTATTTCAATAGTCCCGTGGCCGCAAACTTCACTTTTGAAGATCTAAATACGCTCCCCATTAAAGTAGAAAAAGTCAAAACAGGTGACAGGTAAACCCCTGTGGTTTTGAGCACCTTGTTCGCTTGAAAATAAGAACTCAGTCCCACCGCATCATAAACCACATCACACAAATCCGCAACTTCCCAATAAGAACTCATTCTATAATCAATAAGAGTATCTGCTCCGAGTTTTCTGACCATTTCAAAATTTGACATCGAACAGACCGCCGTTACACGCGCCCCTGCATATTTAGCCAATTGAACAGCGGCGGACCCTAGACTCCCCGAAGCCCCGTTGATCAATATATGTTGCCCTTTTTTAAGTTGCCCAATCTTAAAAAGAAAATTATAGGAAGTGACAAATCCATCACAGATCACCGCCGCCTCTGAATGCGATATCCCGGCAGGCTTATGAAAGACAACTTCGTCAATAGAAATGCATAGAAATTCGGCGGCTGTACCTTGAGAGAACAACAGCTCTCCGAATACTTCTTCACCTATTTGAAAATTAGAAACTTCGGCACCCCTAGCGACTACTTCTCCCGAAAATCCGGTTCCGACTGCAGGTTTTTTGGGCTTGGTAAGCCCTAGAAATAAACGTCCAAACTTAGGCTCACCCTTTCTAATCATCGTATCTGCCCGCGTGACCGAAGAGGCCACGACTTTGACTAAAATCTGATTTACTCCAGGCTCGGGAATTTCTTTTTCTTCAATATGTAAAACATCAGGTGACCCGTAATGATGTACTTGTGCTATTTTCATGCTTTTAAACGCTTACTATCCTTAAGACGAGTTTTAAACGCTATTGTTACAAATGATTTTTAGTTAAAAAATTTTTAAATTCATTTCAATTCATATCTTCGTAAAAAACTAATAAACTGTAATTCGTGTCAAAAAAGGCCGCATCTAAATTCTCAATCATTCTGATGATTCTCCTGGTAGTCTCACCCATCGTTTGGGTAGCGGTTGACCAGAGTATGGAATGTACTTTTCTGATGAGTGATGCAGAAGAGGAGTCTCAGGGCGCCGAAAAAGAGTATGACATCGAGGTTTGGTTTCCGAATTTTAAATCAAAAAACTCACCGTATTTTAAGGGAGTTTCTAAGAACAGACTGGAATATTTTTTCAAAAGATACAGTCAACCACATTCTGCAATTATATCCCCACCGCCTGATTTATTCAAGGGATAAGCACAAATTTTCATAAGGCCCTCCGGGCCCAAAACCTATTTTTTCAAATTAACTGACTCATAAAGTCAGTAAAAATCAATTAACATGTTTAAGTATATCAAAAATGATTTACCGGCAAGTATTGTCGTGTTTTTTGTGGCCCTGCCACTATGTTTAGGAATTGCACTCGCCAGTGGTGCTCCTCTATTTTCTGGATTAATCGCCGGAATTGTAGGAGGAATCGTAGTAGGAGCCTTGAGTGGTTCTAAAGTTGGTGTAAGTGGACCTGCTGCAGGACTTGCGGCTATCGTACTTACCGCTATTGGAACTTTAGGAGGTTATGAAAACTTCTTAGTAGCAGTAGTTCTTGGAGGTATCATGCAGTTAGTATTCGGAATTTTAAAGGCCGGAGTTATTGGATACTACTTCCCTTCTTCAGTAATTAAAGGAATGCTTACCGGTATCGGGATCATCATTATCCTAAAACAAATCCCTCATTTCTTCGGATACGATGCTGATCCAGAAGGTGATTTTGCATTCTTCCAAGTCGATGGAGAAAACACTTTTTCTGAAATCTTCGTAGCCCTTAATAACATCAGTATAGGATCAACGATCATCGGATTAGTTGGTTTAGCGATATTGATTCTTTGGGACCGTGTACTTTCTAAAAAAGGAAAAATCTTCCAATTAATCCAAGGTCCTTTAGTGGCTGTAGTTCTAGGTATTGTATATTATATGACAACAAGCTCAAATGAATCTTTGGCCATCAGTGCAGACCACCTTGTAAGTGTTCCTGTGCCGGATAGTGTTGATTCATTTTTAGGGCAGTTTAGCTTCCCTAATTTCTCAGCAATCACCAACCCTCAGATTTGGGTTGTAGCATTTACTATTGCATTGGTTGCGAGTTTAGAGACTCTTTTATCCGTAGAGGCTACAGATAAATTAGATCCACACAAGAATGTAACGCCAACCAACCGCGAGCTTTTAGCCCAAGGTAGTGCAAACATTCTTTCAGGTATGATTGGAGGACTTCCTATTACTCAGGTAATCGTTCGTAGTTCTGCAAACATCCAGTCTGGAGCGAGAACAAAATTATCGGCAATTATCCATGGTTTCTTCTTGTTGATTTCTGTAATCTTGATCCCAACTTTATTGAACAAAATACCTTTATCAGTACTTGCTGCTGTACTATTCGTAGTTGGTTATAAATTAGCTAAACCTGCTTTATTTAAGCAAATGTTCAACCTAGGGTGGAAACAGTTTGTACCGTTTATCGTGACTATTTTAGGAATCGTATTCATGGATTTACTTGTTGGTATTACTCTAGGTCTTTTAGTAGGTATCGCAGTAATCTTATTAAAGTCGTACCAAAACTCTCACTTCCTTCACATCGAAGACAAGAGTAATGGTAAGAGCAAGATCAAAATGAGATTGGCAGAAGAAGTAACATTCTTTAACAAAGGTGCGATCTTAAGAGAGTTAGATGAACTTCCTAAAAACTCTCACTTAGAGTTGGATGTAAGACAAACTAAATATCTAGACAATGATATTATCGAAATTCTTGAAGATTTCTCATTGAAAGCTAAAGAACGAAATATCGATATCGAGATGGTTTCTGAAAAAGGAAGCTACCTAAATCTAGACAGCTATATTGAATTCTTTAAAGAAGAAAAAAAGAAGAAGCATACAGCTTAATCAAAACAAAAAGCCAGATCGTTTGATCTGGCTTTTTGTTTTGCACTATAAATTATGGCATTATAATTGAGCATTTTAGAGAAACTAACCACTATGAAAAACCGGATTCTTATCCTCGGTATGGCACTCACCTTGCTATACAGCTGTAGCTCGACAAAAAAACTTTACAGTTTCCCCTCCGATTATGAAAGCGCCTATTACAAACACTTGAAAGGGAATTCCGATTCCTATGCCAGGGTTTTACAAGAAATGTTTAGAGACATAAGAAATCAAGAGAATGCAAAAATACCCCCGGGCCTCTATGCCGAATATGGCTTCATACTTCTTGCCCAAGGGCATAAGAATCGTGCACAAATCTACTTTGATAAAGAAATTCAAGAATACCCTGAGAACAGCTATTTCATCCACTTAAAACTCCAGCAACATGAAGCTCGTTAAACTACTATTCTTAGGCCTTCTAATTACTTCTTGCGCTTCGGTCAATAGAGAAGGACATATTAAGGTCACAAAAGGAAATGTCTATGAGGCATGCTACAGGGAAAACCCAAAAACCATCCTGGTCGTTCCACCGATCAACCACACCAAAATGACTCGCGCCACTAATGCCTTACTCGCTGATCTCATTCCCAGAATTCAACAAAAAGGATATAATGTTCTTCCCCTTCCGGCATCTTGGAAGGCTATCGAAGCACAAGGCTTAAGCTCAATGACCATGAATCATGAAAATTTACCTCTTCGAGAATTCTATGAAGCCTTCGGTGCCGATGTGGTTTTACTTATAGACATCCACGAAGCAGCCAAGGACTTCACATCGGAGCAAGAGGGAGTGTGGGCCGCGGTAAGCTATAATTTGGTCAGTACTGAATCAGAACAAAATCTTTGGTTTCAGTCCAAAAGCATTTTTGTGAGCACTACAATACTCACAGAAGGTGATACTTTAGGAGATGCAATCATTTCCTCTATTTTCTCTTCAATTTCAACCGCATCAACATCTCAACTCAAGCTCATCCAAAAAATCAACAAAGAAACAGTTCAAGATCTTCCCGCTGGATTCTATTCTCCTAAAAACGGAATCGACGATACAGAAATTGTTTATGTTTTACCAGAATACTAGCCCCGTCTACCCTTTTATAGGTATTTGCGAAATATCCCCAATACTCAATGGATTTTTAATTACTTTTAATCCCGTAAATAACCAACTAATCTTAACCCCATGAAAAACAAAATCATCTTAACCCTAGGGCTTATTATAGCTTTTTCAACCGCTTCATTTGCACAGTTTGGTGTGCGTGCCGGAGCTAACTTTTCTACATTAAGTTTGAACGAAGACTTCATTGATACCGCAACAAATTCAACTACAGGATACCACGTAGGAGCTAATTTATTAGTTGGACTTGGACCTGTTGGAGTTGAAGTAGGTGCTTACTGGTCTACAACTGGATCGGAAATCGTAGTAAATGAAGGACTTGATGTAATCAAAAACCAAGTAAACCTTGACTATATCCAAGTTCCTGTTGCTTTACGTGTAAACTTCTTCCCTATGCTTTATGGAAAAGTAGGAGGATATGTTGCTGGAAACATTAAAGCAGCATCTGAGCTTTACGAAATCTCTCAAGGAGGTGATATCACAGAAGATACCCTTGACTTAGCTGACGAAATCAGCAAGTTTGACGGAGGTCTTGTATTTGGATTAGGAGCAAAAATCTCTAAACTTGAAATCGAGGGAGGATTTGATCTTGGTCTAGTAAATATCGCTGAACCTACTGCTGACCTAAGTGAATTAGACATGTCTAATGCAGTATACAAAGTAGGAGTTACTTACAGATTCTAATAAAATTAAACAACATACAAACCGTCCTTTTTGGGCGGTTTTTTTTGCTTTATACTAAAGGTGCGCTATCCCTCGTTTTTAAAAAAGACGAAAACTAACGAATTCGTTATATAACAAAATCGTTATTTTTTAAGAATTTAAAAAGAGAGACACCTATGCTTCAGCCTTTACCTATCAAACGAAAAGACCCCATCTTCATCCAAGTATTTTATAAAGATGTAGATAGACACTTTGCTTGTGGCGAAACTCCTAAGGGCTTCTATGTTTGTGGAGGAAAGAATTTACAAGAATTGCGGCATGGGATTATGCAACATGATATACAACACGTAAGAAAGGTCCAATATTTCATGGACCTGACTTCTGTATTGAATTTGTTTCCTGAGTTTAATCTTGAGGTTTTGGCCCGGAGGGCCGGGACCAATGCATCCCTTTTGAGGCAATACAAACGAGGTCTTACAAAGCCATCGATCAAACAACAAAAAAGGATTTTAACGGCAATTCATCACTTTGCTAAAGAACTTTTAGCAACGGCAATCGATGAACCTTGAAGAATTAGGAAAATTAAAGCTCCATACAAGGTTGGGATCATGGATACGCGAAGTCCACCGTACAACATTTGTGGGCTAACGGATCCTACCTCTTGGAGGGTTGAGAATGCGGAATACAATCCGATGAGTTGTCCGAAGACTCCGAGGACCAGTGCAAAGAGTCCAATTCGGGAAACTACAGTAATTTCATCTACTTGTTTTTTCATAATGCTTCGCACAATAATTGCAATTCCTGCTATGAAGCTAATGGTTAATAGGCTCATAAATAATAGGCCTCCTTGGTAAAATAAGTCTAACATAATTTTAAATTTAATGATTTAATTTTGATAGTGCTAAGCTCCGTCAATCTTTAAGTTTTTTCAAGGTCGTTTAGGTTTCTAGAGCTGTCGTTTAGGTGATTTATGCTCTTTAAGGCCTTGTTTTTGAAGGGAGTTCTGTATTTTTCGACTATGAAAGAGATTCCTTTTAAATATCATGTGACCTATTGGGTTTTTATCATAATTGCCTTGACTTTGTTTTTTGGGAGGTCCTGGGAAAATCCTATTGGTGGCTTTTTTGTAGTGACCTGTTTATTCCCTGTAGTTCTTGGATGGTCCTATCTTTTGAATTTTTATTTGATTCCTACATTTTTTGACAAAGGGGCTTACGGGAAGTTTGTACTCTATAGTATCTATGCTTTTATCCTTGCTCTATACATTGAGGTTTGGATGGTACTTTTGGCTTTTATGTACTTGGGTAATTTTAGCTTTGAAGGCTTGGCTCCTTCTATTTTAGATTTAGTTAATGTTACCACGACGCTCTTTTTACTCGTTGGATTGAGCACGGCAATTTTGATGATTATGAAACTTAAGAAGACTGATGTGGTAGAGGATATAGATCTTCAATTTACCTCCAAAAGAAAAAACACTACGCTTTCTTCTTCCAAGATAGAATATATTGAAAGTTTAAATGGAAAGGTCTGGTTTCATCTTACAGAAGGCAGGTCTAGTATTGAAACTTCGGAAAAACTTTCTAGTTTGATGGAAAAATTACCTGGTCATTTCCTGAGAATGCATCGCTCCTTTATTGTGAATTCTAATGAGGTTTTGACCTATAATCAAGAGGGTGTAGTTCTTAAATCAGGAGAACAACTTTCTTGGGGTAGAGCCTATAAAAAGGAAGCTTTAGATTATATTAGTTCACCCAATTCTGGATTTTCAGGGTCATAGACTTAAAGTATACATGCATAAAATCAGTTTTTTAATCTTCGTAATTCTTTGCTATTTTCCTTCTGTGGGGCAAAAAAAGACCAATGTTCTCGTCATTTTAGTAGATGATATGGCATGGAATGACCCAAGTTATAGGCAGCAGGGACTTTATGAAACACCAAATATAGACGCTCTGAGCAAGGTATCTTATCGCTTTGATAATGCATACGCAGCGGCTTCCATTTGTTCTCCAACTCGAGCGGCGTTATTGACAGGAAATCACCCTGCACGCTTGGCTATTACGGATTGGATTCCAGGAGATCGAGCCAAAGGAAAACTAATAAAAGAACCAACGATTGAAAATCAACTTCCCTTGGAGCAAGTTACTCTAGCAGAAATGTTTAAAGAGCAAGGCTATGTTACTTTTTTTGCCGGTAAATGGCACCTAGGTGGAGAAGGTTTTTTGCCCGAGCAACAAGGTTTTGATCAAAATTTCGGGGGTAATCATACAGGAACACCTAAAGGAGGTTATTACAGCCCTTATTTGAACCCACAACTATCTGATGGACCAGAGGGAGAATATCTCGCCGATCGATTGAGTAATGAACTCCTTGATTTTATTGAACGTAATAAGGAGGAGCCTTTTTTTGCCTTCCTGCCCTACTATACAGTACATACGCCTATACAGGGTAATAAATCCCATTTGAAATATTTCCAAGAAAAGAAAACCACTATGTCCTGGGAGGAATCTTTAACAATTTCAGAACCAGGAGCTTTGACAAGAGTAAACAAAGACAACGTGGATTATGCTTCCATGCTTTATGCAATGGATGTAAATATTGGAAAGATAATACAAGGGCTTAAAGATTTAGGCATTTATGATCAAACCTTGATTGTATTTACCTCGGACAACGGAGGTTTATCAACACTGACTGATGGCTATAACCGTCCAGGACCCACCTCGGTATTACCTCTACGTGGGGGGAAAGGATGGCTGTATGAAGGAGGGATTAAGGTCCCTTTGTTGATCAAACCCGCTGAGGAACTTTCAAGTCCTAAGATTCAATCTGATTTGATTCTTTCTCAAGATCTTTTTCCTACAATTCTAGATTTAGCGGGAGTAGAATCTTTGCAAAATATTGATGGTGTTCCAATTGATTTTGGGCCTGAGAGTTCTCGAAGAACTGCCATTTGGTACTATCCACACTATCATGGAAGCGGCTGGAAACCAGGAATGAGTATCAGAGAGTCTAATTGGAAATTAATTTATTTTTTCGAGGGCGATTCTTACGAACTATATGATTTAATCCAGGACCCTGAAGAACAGAAAAACGTATCGAGCAGCTTTCCAACTGTAACTCAACGATTATATTCTAAAATGATTGAGGATTTGAATTCTAAAAACGCTCGATGGCCTAGCCGATAAAGAATTCGTATCTTTAGACAACTAAGTATCTAAAGATGAAGACAGTCAGTGACCAAATATTAGCTAATCTAAAAAGAGTTGGAGTTCGTAAGATTTTTGGAATTCCAGGTGATACCATCGATACTTTGATGGAGAGTATTCGAAAGGATAAAGAAGTAGATTTTATTATCTGTAGGCATGAAGCAAATGCTGCATTTATGGCAAGTGGTCATAGTCGCATCACCGGAGAACTTTCTGTCGTTGTTGCCTGTCAAGGTCCCGGAGCAAATAATTTAGTCAATGGACTTGCAGATGCCGCTGGAGATCGAATCCCGGTACTGGCTATAACCGGTCAAGTAGATTCTTCTCGAATCGGAACCGGAATGCCCCAGGAATCGTCTCAATTGAAATTATTTGATGATATCACGGTATTCAATAGCGAAGCAAGAAATGTTGAAAATCTGATGAATATGCTTCACATTGGAGTACATAGCGCCCTTGAAAAAAAAGGTGTGGCTCATATTTCAATTCCTTCCGATATAATGAAGGAAAAGCCCATTGATTATCCATCTTTAGAGGAGCATCAAGGTGATCAATCATTTTTACAGGCCCCGGAAAATTTGATGGAAGAGGCTTTAGAAAGGATTGATAAGAGCAAAAAAACGGCAATACTTTATGGAGCTGGTGCAAAGGGATTTGAGGGTCAAGTTTATGCTCTTTCTAAGCAGTTGAATGCCCCTTTAATCTATACGACGAGGTCTAAAGAACTGATTGATAATAACAGTCCTAACGTAATAGGAGGTATAGGAATTATGGGAAACCATCCAGCGAATAAATACCTTCATGAATGTGATCTGTTGATAATTCTAGGCTGTAATTTTGCCTTCAAAGAGTTCTATCCCAATGTGGATATGATTAAGGTAGATAACAATTCCTTTAGGCTCACGGCACATCTTCAGGTTGCCTATCCTATTTTAAGTGATTTGGGCCCTGTCTTAAGTTATTGGCTCACACATGTTTCTCCTAGGGATTCAGATACTTTTCTTAAAAGTGCACAAAAAGATTGGATACGCTATATTGATGAGTTTAATTTTAAAGGGATTCCGAAATTAAGATCTAAGTATTTACACCCGGCTATCGTGATGGCGCATTTGAATGAATTCTTTCAAGATGATGCCATAATCGTTGGAGACTCCGGAACAACCACAATATGGTTTAACAACGTAGTTCAAATGCGCCCTAGTCAGCGCTTTATTTGGTCGGCAAATTTAGCCACTTTAGGAGGAGCTTTAGGTCAAGCCATCGGTGCATCTTTTGCTGCTCCCGAGCAACCCGTGTACGTCCTTGCCGGAGATGGTGGGTTTCACATGTCTTTGCCCGATTTGATTACTGCTCAGATGTATCATCGAAATATTGTCTGTATTATATTGAATAATAGTAGTTATGGATTCATCGAATTTGAGGAGCGATCCCATGACGGTAATGTTCCTTCTGGAACGCATTTCCTCAATCCAGATTATGCGAAATTAGCAGAGTCTCATGGAGCAAAAGGCTACAGAGTTGAAAATGAAGAGTCTTTTAAAGAGGTTTTACAACAGATTGAATCGCCTAGTGGATTAGTGGTGATTGATTGCATTGTGGATCCTAAAGCGATACTCATCCCCCCTGCAGTGACTAAAGAAATGGCAGGGAATTATATAAAAAGTGAAATTAAAAGCTGGTTTAACTCATGACTTACAGAAACATCTTTATCTACTTCGGAGGACTATTAACATTGTTATTATTGGCTGCGGCCATCTTCTCTCCTGACCAACGACTACTGGCCGTTGCCTTACTCTCTTTTTTTGCCATTGGATGGTATGATGTCTTTCAGACTTCAAACTCCATCTGTCGAGATTATCCAATAGTAGGTCATATGCGCTATATTCTGAGGGGAATTTCTCCAGAATTACAGCAATATTTCATTGAAACAAACACCAATGGTGAACCTTTTAATAAAAACACCATTCAAACGATCAATAATAGAGCTGATAACAAGGATACATTTCATCCTTTTGGGACCGAACATAATTTTTATACCGAAGGTTTACAATGGGTTTCACATGCTTTATTTCCTGCAAAAAAGTTGGAAAAGCCTCCACGTGTGTTAATTGGAGGACCTCAATGCAAGCAACCCTATGCGGCGAGTTTACTGAATATTTCGGCCATGAGCTTCGGTGCTTTGAGTGAAAATGCAATTAAAGCCTTGAATGAAGGTGCGGCCTTAGGTGGATTCTATCACAATACCGGTGAAGGAGGATTGACTCCTTATCATCAAAAGGGTGGTGATATAGTTCTTCAAATAGGTACAGGGAATTTCGGTTTTAGGAATGAAAAAGGAAGGTTTGTCGATGAGCACTTTAAAGAGAAAGCCTCATTAGATGAGGTGAAAATGATTGAAATTAAACTTTCTCAAGGAGCTAAACCTGGTCATGGTGGTGTGCTACCCGCAGCAAAAAACACCGAGGAAATTGCATTGATCCGTAAGGTGGAACCTGGTGTAGATGTGTTTTCGCCTCCGGTAAATCCAGAAATCTCAGATCTTGACGGAATCGGTAAATTCATAGCCCGCGTAAGGGGTCTATCCGAAGGCAAACCGGTAGGCTTCAAACTTTGTATAGGAAGTACCAAGGAGACCGAAGAATTGATTGATAATTTGATACAACAAAATAATCTTCCCGATTTCATCACGATTGATGCCTCAGAAGGAGGAACGGGTGCGGCGCCAATTGAATACAGTAATCACATTGGAATGCGAGGAGAAGATGGTCTCAAATTCATGAATAATTTACTCATTCAAAAAGGGATTAGAGAAAAAGTGAAATTGATCTATTCAGGAAAAGTTTGTACGGCTTTTACCATGATTAAAGCACTTAGCTTAGGAGCTGATTTGTGTAATAGCGCAAGAGGATTTATGTTCTCTCTGGGCTGTATACAGTCTTTGCGATGCAACACAGATACTTGTCCAACAGGAATTGCTACTCAAAATAAAGAGCTTCAAAAAGGACTTGTTCCAAGCCATAAAAGACATAGAGTAAATTCTTACCACAAAAATACGGTTGAGGATTTCTTAGAAATGATGGCAACCATTGGTGTGGCTAAAGTAGAGGACTTACATCCTGGACTAATCCATACTACAGGGAAAGAAGTATTCGGGATCTAAAAAGAAAGCCGAGAACTTTGATAGATCTCGGCTTTAAAATATATTAATATTGAAATTCTACAGAATAACCATCAGGTTCTTGCTCATATAGATTCCAAAATTGCTCCGCTATCGCGGCAGGGTTATATTTAGGATCGTTTTGATTTACAAATCCACAAACAGTTACCATTCCAACGTGAACTCTTGATTTATCAGCAGTCTTATGCGCCGCTTGAACTAAGTTTCTCAAAGCTGCTTTACCTAAGGAAAGAGACATGAAATCCGGCTCTCCTTCAAGACCGAATCCACCTCCTGTAAAAAATAATTTCCCTCGGTTGTCCTGCATCATTCCTGGTAAGGCATTTTTAATTAAGTTAAAAGCTCCTCCAAGATTCGTGTCCATCGTGTTTTTGATATGGTCCCATTCTACGTCTAGAATGTTTCTCTGATCAAAATGCGCTGCGTTATAATGTATAATTTCAGGTTCACCTTGACGGTCTGTAATTGCTCCTAAAGCGTCTCTTAATTGCTTTTCATCTGAAGCATCATGAACATAATACTCGGTTTCAATCCCTTTTTTATTCAGATTGTCAGATAATTTTTTCAGCCCCGATTCTGTTCTTCCAACAAGAGCGATTTTGAAGCCACGGCTTCCGAATTTTTCAGCTACGCCAAAACCTATTCCAGGTCCTGCACCAATGATAACGGCTAGTTTGTTCATATAATGATTTTTTAATAATGCAAAGGTAGAAGGACTGTTTCTTTCTGTATATCAAGAAACTACATAAAGATATCAAAAAGCTTTTACATTAAAAAATTCTGCATTTTTAAGCAATCCCTAAAAATTTGTTAAAAATACCTCTTTGTAGGTAGAAAAAGTTTTATATCTTCGCCGAACAAGAAAATCAATTAACTATGAGAGTTTTAACAACACTATTGTTTTTCTTACCCCTATTTATTTGCAACCTAAATGCACAAAAAGTCAAATTATGCGATCTAGATCAACAAGTGGTCTTTATCGGTAATGAAAGTCCTCAATCTTTTGAAAACTATCAGTTCATACTGAAAGAAAAGCATCCTCTTTTGAATCAAAAGAACTTGGTCTACACCTCGTTCCCAGAATCAGAAATTAAGGGTATTCCTGCTTTGAAAAATTCAGAAGTTTCTACTTGGACTAAAATCGAAGACATCGACAAACTTCAAAAAGAGATTCAAAAGCAAAGTACTTTAGATCAAGATTGCCAGGTAATTTACCTTCCTGAATCCATGACTGCTGAACTGGATCTTCCTAAAAACAAAGAAACAGTAATCCGTTATATCGGTGAGGACAAGAAAAATCCTGAGTACTTACTGATTTCCATCAACCCTAAAGAAAAGAGAAAAAACAGAGCTATTGTTTTTGACTTAGGCGCTTATGGAACCCATAATGATCCTCTTGGAAAAGAAAAGATCCTAGTCTTTGCAACAGATTTAGGACCTCAACATTATCTTGTAAAGGTTTCAAAAGACGAGAAATGGTTTTTAGAACATTCATATTCTTTCAAGTTAGAAGAAAACGAAATGAAAGGACTTAGTAGTCTATAATTCTTTTTCTAAGTCTTGAGTCTTATTTTAACAATAAGAATTATCATTAATTTCAGCAGCTTTTTTAACGAGTTCTAATACTTGTTTAGGCTGCTGATTTGCTTTCTATAATATCGTTAGCCTGTAACAAAACTGAGAGTCTGACTACTGATTATATAAAGACTTTAAATATATGCAAGTACAACAGACACCTTGGGCATGTCCTAAATGCCACAACAATCAATATGAAACTGATCAATTTGCCGCAACTGGTGGTGGGTTCTCAAAAATATTTGATGTACAAAACAAAAAATTCAAAACCGTTTCATGTACCCATTGTGGATATACAGAAATCTATAAAAGAAATACATCTACCTTAGGAAACGTATTCGATTTCTTTACCAACTAAACGATAAAGCGCTCTAAAAATTTCTCAAGACCCTTCTCTGAATCAAAGTACTTAGGTACGCCATAAGGTTTGGTCAAGGTCTCGTCAAAAGCTCTTTTTGCTAATAACGATAGATCATCCTGTTTTATAGCAGGGTGATTTCTCTCTATTCCTAAACGACTCACCAATTGCTCAAGGGCTTTTAAGAAAGCTTCTGCCGCTTGAATCTCGGATTCGTGCTCATGGGCTACACCTATGATTCTTCCCAAACGAGCAATTCTATGCGGTATTACATCTATATAATAAGCGACTATATCACAAATCACCATTCCGATCATCATACCATGAGGTAAGTGATAAACAGCCCCCATCTGGTGGGCAATCGCGTGCACCCAACCAACAGAGGTTTGAGTAAATGCCTGTCCAGCAATATTGGAAGCCTCCAACATTTTTAAGCGGTATTGTATATCCTGTCCGTCTTCTACGGAAACGGCAAGGTTTTCAAAAATCATCTTGATCGCCAATTCTGCCTTTTCATCGGTTATAGAAGTTGCAAAACGACTTGCATAAGCTTCAAAGGCATGTGAAAATGCGTCAATTCCAGTTTGAGCACTAATCGACCTTGGTAAGCCTGTGAGCAATTCAGGAATTAAGACAGCGTAGTCGGGTAAAATTTTAGGGTCAATAACTGTTTCCTTAGTCTGTTTATTTCGATCGGTAATAACAGATACTACGGTCATTTCTGAACCTGTCCCTGCGGTGGTTGGAATAGCTGCGAATAATTTTCCCTTTCTGAGCACTTTAAACATTCCTTTAAATGTCATAGGGTTTCTAGCATGAGTCGCTGCGGGATTAATCACTTTAGAAGCATCTAGAACAGATCCTCCTCCTAAGGCAATCATTGAATCAAATTCATGTGCTTTGCAGAAGGCTATACCCTTTCTAACAGTTTCAAAACTAGGATCGGCCTCAACTTCTTTAAATATGGCAACCTGATTCCCTTCCTCTTCTAGTTCTTTTACGATAGACTCATGAAGACCAAGAGAAAACAAAACCTCATCGGTAATAAGCACGGTTCTCTTAAGCTTCGCTTCTTTAAAAAGCCTTATAAACTTTTCCCTTCCCATTACCTCTGGCGGACGGTATGGAATATTTTTAAATACATATTTAGCTATAGTGGCATAGGCCTTAAGTAGGGCTGTTCTCATGCTTAGTGATTTAAGGTCTAAAGATAAAAAAAGCCGAAGTTAAACTTCGGCTTTCATATGATTTAATTTCTCTGGGCATTTTGAATTGCTTCAAGAACTTGATCTAAAGAAAAAGTTCCTATCGGCTGCCTCTGTGGGTAATCCTTAAATGTTTGAAGGAATTCTCCAACAATGGATTGTGCTGGTGCAAAAGCAAACATATGCTCGACCAACCAGTGATCATAATCCGAACTTTCAAAGTAAGCTCTTTCATATGGATCCCCTCGAAGATCCATCAATAAAGGCACTCGTACCGGAGAATACTCTCTTTCCCAAACTTTGAAACCGTGGTTATCTTGAACTTTAAAATGAATTTTCCATTTGTCATAACGCAAGGCCGTTAAATCCCCATCATCATTAAAATAGAAAAATTCCTTTCTTGGTCCCTTTTCTGTCTTCCCTGTTAAATAAGGCAAAAAGTTATATCCATCTAAATGTACATTGAAGTCCTTTCCGTTAGCCTTATATCCATTCAATAGTTTTTTCTTAACATCATCCTCACCAGCAGCAGCCAACAAAGTAGGTAACCAATCCATTCCAGACATCATTTCATTACTTACTTGATGTGGCTTAATTTTACCTGGCCATTTAACCATCATAGGGGCTCTCATACCACCTTCCCATGTGGTTGCTTTTTCACCGTGAAAAGGTGTCATTCCTCCATCAGGCCAGAAAATTAATTCTGCTCCGTTGTCGGTAGTAAAAATTACGATGGTGTTTTCTTCAACACCTAAATCTGCTAAAGTCTGGGTCAACTCTCCAACGATGTCATCCAATTCTTGCATCCCATCAGCATAAACACCATATCCAGTCTTATTCTTGTATTGTTCACTCAAATAGGTCCATACATGCATTCTTGTAGAATTATACCAAACAAAGAATGGCTCTTCGTTTTTAACAGACTTCTTCATAAACTTGATGGCAGCATCTTTAGTTTCATGATCAATTGTCTCCATTCTCTTCTTAGTCAAAGGTCCTGTATCGCGAATTTTCCCATCGGAAGATGAACTAATTACACCTCTAGGTCCGAATTGCTTTTTGAATTCTGGATTCTTAGGATAGTCCGGATGCTCCGGCTCTTCCTCAGCATTTAAATGATATAAGTTCCCTAAAAACTCATCAAAACCATGATTTGTTGGTAAATGCTCATCGCGATCTCCAAGGTGATTTTTCCCGAATTGCCCTGTAGCATAACCATGATTCTTTAATAATTCAGCGATGGTTGGATCTTTTTCGCTTAATCCTTCCTTCGCTCCAGGTAATCCAACTTTGGTCAGTCCTGTTCTATATCCAGATTGACCTGTAATAAAAGTAGATCGTCCTGCGGTACAACTTTGTTCTGCATAATAATCAGTAAACATCATACCATCTTCAGCGATTTTATCGATGTTAGGAGTTCTATAGCCCATCATACCTCTATTGTAGGCACTTGTGTTGGACCACCCAATATCATCGCCAAAGATTACAAGGATATTAGGTTTTTCATTTTTTTGCGCATTCATAATGGCCCCTACAAAGGTCATTATTGCGATTAAGGTTAGTTTAATTTTCATAAAAGATAAATTTTAATCAAAAATAGAGTATTGTTTTAAACTAGCAATCTCTCAAGGAACAAAACATCATTATACTGGGGAAATTTATCAAACATCGCTTTTGCAAATGGGCAAAGAGGCATGAGCTTAAACCCTTGTTCACGTGCCGAATCAATTAGAGTCTTAAGAAGTTCAAGTCCTAGACCACGGCCTTTATACTCTGGATCTACCTCGGTATGGTCAATAATCTTAAGCTGGGGACCAGCCACCGAAAAAGTCATTTCTCCTGCCTTATGTCCTTCATCTAAAGCAAAGGCACCTCCAGTATTTCCTTGTTGAATGATTGTGTATTCCATATATGTAAGTTACTCATTTTCTGACGGATGTTCGACATCTCCATTCACAAATTGAGCAAACCTACCTTTTTCAATTCCATGAGTTTGTTCCTTTTCTGGCCAAGGCCAACCTCCGAATTGGGTCTTATTATAGTCGTCAAAAGTCTGCATGATTTCTCGCTGACTATTCATCACAAAAGGACCGTATTTCACTACTGGTTCTCCTATAGGCTTACCTTGAAGCATTAAGATTCGAGCACCAGAAGGCCCCGCCTTAAAATGAGTAGATTTATCTGCATCTACTTTAATTTTAGAATAAGAATCAACCAAGGTCTGGTCAACAGTTAGGTTCTCGCCTTCATAAAAGTAAAAGTTTCTAGTCACTCCAGCGATCTCAGAAGCTTCCAGAGACCACTCCGCTCCGGCTTCCAAATCAATGGTATAAATAGTTACTCCGTTTTCCGGATCAGCCCCCCAAGAATTATCCGTAGTTCTAACGCCCTTATAACTTTTATAGGGACCTGCTATCACCTTAATTCTCGCCATAGCACCTTCATGATCAGCCTCCTCAACCACGGGGATTTCATGGGCCCATAACATCTTAAAATCAGGATCTACCATCTTGTTTTTAGCAGGTAAATTCAGCCAGACTTGAAACATTTCAAGTTCGTTGCCTCCTTCTTGATTGACCATGGGAAACATTTCCGAATGCTGCACCCCTTTACCGGCAGTCATCCATTGTACATCACCTTCTCCATAACGACCTGAAGCCCCTAATGAATCGGTATGATCGATTAAACCCTTAGTCGTAATAGAAATGGTTTCAAAGCCTCTATGAGGATGATAAGGAAATCCTGGAACATCAGAACCGTGATACATTCTAAAGCCATCCCTGAGTTCAAAATCCGAACCTATATTTCTACCTTGTTTATGGGTTTGATCCAATCCAGCCTGTACATTACCACTTGGGTAAGCATCTAAATGATGGGCTGTAAATAGAAAAGGATCCTCGGTTGCCCAAGGAAATCCTAATTTCTCAATGTTTTGTATACTGTTTTTCATAAGTAATTATGCTTTTATAAACTGTAAGTCTATTACTAATTTCACCTGTTCTCCGACAACAATACTTCCAGCCTCTGTTACCGCGCTCCACGAAAGTCCAAAATCTTTTCTATTAATCCCTCCGGAAAATTCCATTCCTGCCTTAGTCTGTCCATAAGGGTCTACCGCAATACCATTAAAACTTCCTTCCAAAGCAACCTCCTTGGTTACATCTTTAATAGTCAGTTCCCCAATAAGACGCTCTCCATCAAAAGACGTAGATTTAAAACTAAGCTCTGGATAAGTCGCTGCATCAAAGAAATCACCCGATTTCAAATGCCCATCTCGATCTGCATTTTTAGTATTGATAGAATCTACTTCCGCACTAAATTCAAAGTTAGCATTATTAAAATCATTATCCTGGGTTTCGACCACACCTTTAAAATTCTCAAAATGACCTGTTACCGTAGAGATCATCATATGCTTAACTTTAAATGCTATTTCTGAATGTGCGCTATCTAAATTCCAAATTGTTTTTACTTGTGTTTCTTGAGTATTCATTTTATGTGTTTTTTATAGTTATATCCTGTATTAGGCCATTACCATGCCAAAACCATAACAACCTAATTATCAATTACTTAAACATTATTCTAAGGGTTGTTTATTTCTTAAATATGAGAAAAAGATTATATAACAGAATAAAAACTATCTTTATGACATTATTAAAAACAAGAGATAATGCTAGATCATGTTAAAAGTTGGATGATAGATGAATTACAGTTCGCTGTAATTTATATGGATGAAAAGGGAGAAGTTGTGTATAGGAACAAAGCCTTTACTAGCAAGTACGGATTCAAAAATAAATATATAAGTATCTATGATATAGACCCTTATGCTAACCCTGAGAAATTTAAAGAAAACTGGGACAAAACCGCGAAAACAAATCATCTCAGTATTATCACCAATCACAAAGATGATCAAGGCACCTATCACGAAGTCACGGTTTTTACTCAAATTTTCTCAAATAATAGAAAAAAATACATGCTCAGTATGTCTACAGACATGAGTATATCCAGGTTTAATAGCAAATTACTAGAATCCACGGAAAGACTCGCTCATTTAGGTGGTTGGTCTTTTAACCTTCAAACAAAGGAGATTCAAACTACCACTCAAACTTTAGAATTACTCCGTCTTCAAAACAAAGAAGATCTATTACCAGGAAGTCTCTATAAATTCTTTAAGGAGTCTGATCAATTAAAAAATTCACTGAGCCTTCTTTTAAGAAAATCTGCATCAATAGACCAAACCTTTGAGCTCAAAACGACCCCTCGAAAGTTTATTCGACTTAAGGCAAACCCAGTAATAAGAGAGGCTCAAATAACTCAAATTATAGGAGTATTTCAAGATGTCACTGCACAGCATCAGGATAAAGAACAATTGAAGTTCTTCAAAGAAATTATTGACCATACCGAAGATGATATTCTTGTATACAACAAAAATGGAGTGCTTGTTTACCATTCCAAATCAGTTGAGAAATCTCTAGGCTACAGTTCTAAATATTTAGAAACTGCAACGGTATTTGATCTTGATAAACAAACCAGTCCTCAGTGGTGGGCAAATCACTTTCAAGAAATCAAATCAAACGGTCGTTTGAGATTCGAACGTATAATTGAAACAGCATATAAGACTAAAATAACCGTGGACGTCAGTGCCTATGCCATCAAATTCGGAGAAGAGGACTTTAACTGTGCGGTATTAAGAGATATTTCTAAACTCAAACAGAGGCAAGAGAGTCTTGAACAAGAAAACCAACTCTTGCAATACGAACTGGCGCAAAACACTTCGAATTATGGTAATATCCTTTCAAAAAGTGAGGCATATAAACACGTTTTAAAAAAGGTCAACCAAGTAGCACCCACCGAGACAACAGTACTGATCACCGGAGAATCAGGGACAGGGAAAGAATTACTCGCTATTGCGATTCATGAGAATAGTAAAAGAAAAGAAGGTCCATTCATTAAAATCAATTGTGCTACCCTTCCTAAAGAACTCTTCGAATCCGAATTATTTGGACATAAAAAAGGAGCCTTTACTGGTGCAAATTCGGATAAAATTGGGAAATTTCAATTAGCTAATCACGGAACAATATTCCTAGATGAAATAGGTGAACTTCCAATAGACCAACAAGCGAAACTTCTGAGGGTATTGCAAGAAGGGGAGTTTGATCAAGTTGGTGGAATAACTACCATAAAAACTGATGTTAGGGTAATTGCTGCAACCAATAGAAACCTAGAAGATAGAATTAAACAAGGTAAATTCAGAGCCGACTTGTTTTATAGAATTAATGTATTCCCTATTCACAATACACCTTTAAGAGAAAGGAAAGATGACATCCCAATTCTTAGCTCCTACTTCTTAGAAAAATACAGCAACAAAATTGGAAAGAAATTCTCAAAAGTATCTAAGAGCACCTTAAATCAACTAGAGAAATACGACTTCCCAGGAAATATTAGAGAGCTAGAGAATTTAATTGAACGGGCCGTAATTATCGAAGAAGGCCCAAGTCTTAAACCTGGTGATTGGATTCCTAAATCCTCAGGTAGCACAAAACATCAAGATTTCATAAGTTTTGAACAGGTACAAAGAGACTATATCATCAAAGTCCTTGACCATGTTAACTGGAGAGTAAGCGGCCCTAAAGGTGCTGCAAGAATTTTAGATATGAAGGACAAAACCCTCTTTGCAAAAATGAAGAAGCTTGGTATTGAGAAGAAAATTAGTTTAAAATAAAAAAACAGAGACCTCATAGAGGCCTCTGCATATTAATGATTTATTAAATATGGAACGAATTTAATATACCAATTTCATCTTAACTTGACTTTCTTTTGCAAAGTCACCTGAATTTATAATCGTATTATCATACTCCTTGTTGTTCTTTGAGGTCCAAATCGTTGAAATGCGACGGACTTTATTATTCTCAAAAGTATTATTGTTGATGTCAACTTGGATAATACCAACATGAGAGAACAATGGAGCTTTTCCCTTAGGAGCATCACAGTTTTCAAACTTAGACCCTTCAATAACAAGATTTCCTCCAATAGTTGATTCGTCATATCCTCCTCTAAAATAATTGATAACAGGAGCTGTGACACGCTGGAATTCACAATTGCTAAAAGTCAAAAACTCAACATTATAATCCCCTTTTGCATCTACCTCAGCGGCTAAACTAAAGCCTTTAGAAGCATTACTGAACTTACAGTTGTCGAAACTAATCTCTTGGGCAAAAGAATGTTTATAAGCCTGCAATAAATAAGAGAAGCCGTCAAAACTAGCATCTTTAGCACGAATACCATAGTGGTTATCCATATTGTGATCTTGAGTTTCAAACAAACCAGAACCTTTAGAAATAAATTCAATTCCTTGAATTTCTAAAAGACCATATGAGTGCAATTGAAACAAAGCTTTCTCACCAGAATATATAAGGATTACCCCTTTTGCTGCAGCCTTCAAAGACAGTGTCTTATTCACATTAATAGGACCATCGAGCTCATAAAGCCCAGGACCGAATTCAAGTTCTAAGGATGATACTGAATCGGATAAGGCAAGCTCTAATTCCGCAACATTATTAACTTTTACAGTTTTCTTAATCTTAGCTTCTTGAGCCTTTTCAGGGTTAAACCAAGTTGGACCGTATGAATTCCAGTCAATTTGATTGTAAGCCAATTGAGCTCCAATATGAGTTGCTCCGATATCCTTATTGGTATACCCTTTAAACACCTTAACATCCGCTTGATTATAGCTCAACGTTGAGAATTTACCTTCAGCTTGCGTCTCTAAAGAGCCATTTAGTTTTAAAAAGCGATCTGAGCCTTTTAAATCAGGACTAATTAAATAGTTTGATTCAAATAAAACCCCCTCACCACTGTCGTAAATACGTTCTTCGTAAGTGTTTGCCTTACTCTCAAAGATCAAATTATTGGTTACTTCAGTTCTAATAGGAATAGCAGAACGGATTTCAGAACTCGGAAGTACATCTTTTTGGTTAAGGTTTTGGCCTACGCCTATTTGAATAGGATGCTCAGAATTCATAAAAGTATTAGAGCTGATAACCACATCTGTAACTTGATTGTATCTGTTCAAGGGAGATTTAGGAATACCATTCATAATAGCTACGGGACTTCTAAAAGAACTACCGATCAAATTCTCAAATCTATTGTTAACAACAACATGACCTGTGTTGATAATTCTAACACCACCAACATAAGGATTCATTCCGTCTCCTAAGAAATAATTCCCCTCGATCTGGGCATAATTTCCATGACGAGTTACAAGAGATCCTTCAGACATATAAAAGACATTGTCCTTGAATATATTGAAGTTTGTTTTACTTGAAATAACCTCAACCTCTCCATTACAACGATCAAATAAATTGTGCTCTACAACCGTATGACTAGGAGACATTGAACTAAAACTATCTCCCAATTGAATTGTCTCTGCTTTAGGACCTCCTTTTCTTGGTCTAGGGCCGAAATAATTATTCTTTATTTGGTGATAGTTATTGATGTTTCTATTCCCTTTAATTTCAACTCTTACCGTAGGTCCCTCATTGGTCTTTCCTGCTAAATAAGAATTTTCTAGACTATTATGTTTACCCCAAAACTCAACCCAATGATCCTTGATACTTCTATTAGGTTGATTATAATCTTCGATCACGATATCGTGAACCCTAATGTGCTCAGCAACGTTCTTCTTGTTGATTTTGAAATCGACAACCGCATTTGATGGAGTATAACCATTTCTAAAATGAATCCCAGAAATATCTACATACTTACCACCTAATTTCAAGGCCGATTGTCCTTCAAAAAACACAGTTCCTGGCTCTTGAGCTTCGATATATATATATTTATTGGTATTTCCTTCTACATCCACTTTTAGAAATACGTCCCTATAAATCCCTGGTGCAATAACAATATGTTGCCCAGGAGAGACTTGTTCTAAAGATGTTTCTAATTCTTCCACAGAACTAACTTCAATGCTCTGTGGAGACTGCTGACACGCTACAAATCCTACTGCAATAAATAGGTATAATAAATATCTCAATCTAGTCATACACCTATTTTAACTCTTGAATAATAGCTAAAGCCTCTTTAACCTTACTTTCAATTGCTTCTAAATTGAAAGAACCATCGGCATGTTTTGACATCAATTTGGATCCCATTCCTACACAAGTAACTCCAGCTTGAAACCAAGCAGTTAAGTTCTCACGGTCAGGAGAAACACCACCTGTAGGCATAATACTTGTCCACGGTTGAGGCCCTTTAATTCCTTTGACAAACTGAGGTCCATAAATGTCCCCAGGGAACAATTTCACGATTTCACATCCCAATTCTTCTGCCTTTGCAATTTCAGTCAAAGTTCCACATCCTGGTGACCAAAGTACTTTACGTCTATTACAAGCAATTGCAATATCCTCTCTAAATACAGGAGTGACAATGAAGTTCGCTCCTAATGCCATATATAATGAAGCAGAAGCCGCATCAGTTACAGAACCTACACCCATAATCATTCCAGGTAATTCTTTAACTGCGTATTTAGTTAATTCACCAAAAACTTCGTGAGCAAAATCTCCTCTTGCTGTGAACTCTAATAATCTAGCTCCTCCATCATAACAAGCCTTTAAAACTTGCTTACTAACCTCTATATCTGAATTGAAAAAAAGTGGAATCATTCCAGTTTCTTTCATTTTTTCTGCTACTTCTATTCTACTAAATTGTGCCATTGTATATTTTTTAATTCCAATTCAAGATAGACTTGAATTCATAGTTATCTGCTCCAGGAATAATTCCTTTTGCGTTCTCAACATCTTCAGGTGTCAAATAATCCATTTCAGAGATAAACAACTGAACCATTTCCGAATTTATATCCAGCAATCGGGGCTGTATTTTATTCTCTTCTCCAAGTAACTCCTCCAATTGAATTGGAATAATATCCCCATTGGAATTAGCACTTACTATACAGTTGGTATAGCCATCATCATAAAGCTTCTTTACTCCAATACCCAACAGAGTACAAAGGGTCAAATCATAGGCAATAGGATTACAACATCTAAGTTCATACCCTACTTCAACTGGCCTTAATTTGATTCTTAAAGATTCTTGTTTTAGTCGTTTTGCCAAGAGTTCGTTGAAAAAATGAGACTTACTCAATAAACTTAATTCTGGATGCCCATGAGCATCGTAAGAGAAGTTAATATTTGCCTTCTTTAGCTCTTCTTCATCCAATAAATGAAATACACCTTCAGAAATCAAAATAACTCCATAGTCTAATCCCTGTAATTTTCTTTTAAGGATAGTAGACATCATTAATGAGACTAATTTATCAATGCTAATCTTGGTCTCATTAAACATTTCTGGTACTATGAATAAGGGAAAATGACATGCCGAAGCAATCCCAAAAGCTAAATGACCTGCGCTTCGTCCCATAGAACTCATCACAAACCAAAGGTTACTAGTTCGTGCATCTTCATACACGGTATTTCCAATTCTTACTCCTTCATTCTTTGCGCTATGAAATCCAAAGGTTGGATTTCTATCCGGCAATGGAAGGTCATTATCTATGGTTTTAGGGACATGAATATGTCTAAGTTCACGATTCGTTAATTTCATAAACTCAGAAATTCTACAAGCCGTAGATGCTGTATCATCTCCTCCAATAGTTACCAATAGTTTAACATTGTGTCGCTCAAAAAAATCAGTTGACATCTGATTTTCTCTAGGCTTAAAACGACTCATTATAAGGGCAGAACCTCCTCTTGAAAAGATTCGGTCTGCCATTTTATAATCTATGTTCACAATATCTGGTTCATTTAAGAATAGTCCTTCATAACCATTATGAAGACCTATTACTCGATAGTCCGCTTTGAGAAAACTCTTAGCTACTGTACTAATTACAGTATTAATCCCAGGAGCTGGACCTCCTCCACATATAATAAGAACCGTTTCTCTCATTATCTAGCTACTCGACCAGAGGCATCTCCTCCCATCAATTTCTCAACTTCAGCTACAGTAACAAGATTTGCATCTCCTTTTATAGTATGCTTTAAACAAGATGCCGCTACAGCAAAATCTAAAGCATTTTGATCATCTTCAGGATACTTTAATAATCCATAAATCAATCCTCCCATGAAAGAGTCTCCTCCTCCAACTCTATCAACGATATCAGTAATCTGATATTGACGCGTCTGGAACATAGTTTTTCCATCGTATAAAACTCCAGCCCATGTGTTATGAGAAGCAGAAATAGATCCTCTAAGCGTTGTTATTACTTTCTTTGCTTTAGGGAATTTTTTCATCATTTGTTCACAAACAGATAAAAAGGCTTCCGCTTTTACATTATGTCCCTCAGTTTGAACCGAGATTCCTTCTGGCTTAATTCCGAAGTGCATCTCAGCGTCCTCTTCATTTCCAAGTACAACATCACAAAAAGCAGTAAGCTCACTCATGATTGCTTCTCTTTTAGAATCATCACAATAATTCCAAAGCTTAGCACGGTAATTCAAATCTGTTGAAATAGTAATTCCCATTTTACTTGCAACTTCTAACGCTTCTAGACATGCATCTGCTGCACCTTGCGAAATTGCCGGAGTAATACCCGTCCAATGGAACCACTCTACACCTTCAAAAACCTTTTCCCAATCAACCATTCCTGCCTTAATCTCAGACATAGCAGAATGAGCACGGTCATAAACAACTTTTGATCCACGTGAAACTGCACCTGTCTCTAAGAAATAAATCCCTAAACGATCGCCACCGTAGATAATTTTATCTACACCAACTCCACGTTTTCTCATTTCCATCATGGCACATTGTCCTATATCATTCTGTGGCAAACGCGTTACAAAATCTACAGGCACACCATAATTCGCTAAAGACACCGCTACATTCGATTCACCACCTCCATAAATTGCATCAAAATTATTGGCTTGTGAGAACCTTAAAAAACCTTGTGGTGCTAATCTTAACATGATCTCACCAAACGTTACTACTTTTTTCATCAAATTTTATTTTTTGTTAACTGAAGGCTAATCCTCCGTTGATATCAATATTGTTTCCATTCAAGAATGAAGATTCTGGTCCTGCTAAATAAGCAACTACATCAGCAACTTCTTCTGCTGTTCCTTCTCTTTTTAAAGCCGTTGCATTTGCAACATTCACTCTAACCTGATCCTTAGTAAAGTCATCGTGGAATTTAGTAGCAATCATACCTGGATTCAACGCATTTACACGGATTCCCTGAGGTCCGAATTCCTTAGCTAAACCTCTTGTAAATGTCATTACAGCTCCTTTAGACGCTCCATATAAAGTAGCTCCAGGACCACCACCATCTCTAGCAGCTTGAGAAGCAAAATTAATTACAGAACCACCTTTACGCATCATTGGTTTGAAGGCCTTAGTCACAAATACTGTTGACTTGAAGTTTACATTCATTAATAAATCATAAAAAGACTCATCAATTTCTTCGATAGTCTTACGACCAAAAAGTCCACCTGCTACATTTACTAAGATGTCAATATGCTCTCCAAATGCATCCTTAGTCACCTGAACCATGTTGTCAATATCAGCTTGCTTAGTAACATCTGCATATACAGCTACTGCTTCTCCACCTACAGCTTCGATTTCAGCAAGTGTAGCATCTCTATCAGCTTCACTATCAAAATAATTCACAACAACTTTTGCTCCTTCTGCAGCCAATTTAACACATACAGCACGACCTATATCTCGTCCTCCTCCTGTAACAACTGCGATTTTTCCTTGTAATTTTCCCATAATATATATTTCTAAGTTTTCTATTTATTGTTTATCGATGATTTGAATTTTCTTGATCATCAGCAAGATTGATATAACTGCTAGCGGTGCTAGTACTGCAATAATGATAAATGCAGGTGTATAAGATGTTTTTGTTATTTGCGGGATTAACCAGTTCATAACAATAACTGATACGGCTCCAATTGTTCCAGCAAAACCTGCCAAAGTTCCTACAGAAGGTCCTCTGAACAAATCACTAGATAAGGTTTGAATATTCCCAATTGCAAATTGGAATCCGAACAGGACTAATCCTGTAATGTAAATGAAAGTCATAGGATTGTTCTCATTTACTAAAAAGATTATTCCAAGTAGGCCAATGAAGATTAAGGCACCTCCAATTCCAATGGTCATTTTTCTTGAGTAATCCACAGAATGCTTTTTCATAAGCTTTCCAGAGTACCATCCACCTAAAAGACTTCCTGCCATACCACCCAGATACGAAATCCAAATAGTCTCTCCGATATCCGCGATACTGAAATCAAACTTCCAGTTTAAGTACAAAGGCATCCATCCTACAAAAAGCCACCAAATAGGTTCGATAAAGAAACGAGCTCCTAATACTCCCCAAGCTTCGCGATGTTTTAAGATTTGAAATAAACTCAAACCTTTCTCTTCTGATTTATCATCTGATTTATCATCAGATAAAGCTTCGCGAGAACTAAGAATCATTTTCTTTTCCTCCTCTGTGATCCAAGAATTCTTATCTGGAGTTGCATTATTAATAAACAACCATGGAATTACCCATAAAACTCCAATAGCACCAATAATGATGTAGGTAGTTCTCCATCCAAAATGTCCGTATAAATAAGCTATTAACACCGGAGCAATAACACTCCCTAAAGAAGCTCCTGCATTAAATATTCCCTGAGCAATCGCTCTTTGATGTACTGGAAACCATTCTCCATTACTCTTCACCGCACCAGGCCAATTACCTGCTTCACCCAGTCCTAATAAGGCTCTAAAAGCTGTCAAAGAAACTAGACCTCTTGCAAAGGCATGCAATACCGAAGCACCAGACCAAACTACAATGGACACAACAAATCCCATCCTCGATCCAATCAAGTCAAATAACTTACCTGAAAGCATCTTTCCTAAGGCATATGAAATCATGAATACATTCAACATGATCGCATAATCAGATTCATCCAAGCCCAAATCTTTCCCCATTTCTGGCCACATCACACCGAAGGCGGTTCTATCAATATAATTGATAATAGTCGCCAGACAGATCAGTGAAATGATCCACCATCTTAATCCTTTAATCTTCATTTTTAAAGAAATTGTAGAGCCTACAATACGCGCAAACTCTTGATTATATAATACTTATTTAGTGATAACAGTATTCATATAAACTTTTGAAGTGTACTTTCATTTTTTCTTTGGCTAAAGAAGGGTTTTGTTCTTTAATCGCCTCATAAATATCTTGGTGCTCTTGTATTCCCTGTTTAGACAAGTTACTGTCACACACATGATATTTTTCGAAATTAGTAATGATTTCTGGAGTGATACTTAACATCAAAGTATTCAAAGTTGAATTCCCCGATGCCCGAGCAATAGACAAATGAAAAAGCAGATCTTCTGCAACTGCTTCTTCATTTTTATTGACCTTATCATTATAAGCGTCCAAAGCAGCTTTGATTTTACTCAAATCTTCTTCAGTTCTTCTTATAGCTGCTAGTTTAACAGCTTTAAGCTCCATAAAAATTCTAGTTTCTACTAGGCTTTTAAAATTAGGTTGTTCCAGACTTATGATATCGTCCAAAATACCTTTTAATGCCACTCCTCCTATATTTGAGATAAAGGTCCCACTTTGAGGAATTGACTTTAAAATACCATAAAATTCTAATCGTTGAATTGCATCACGAACATTGGTTCTACTCACCTCAAAACGATCCGCAAGAGCTCTTTCTGAAGGTAATTTTTCTCCAGATTCAAAATTCTTAAGAACAATCAGATCTCTTAATTGTTTAATAATTTTGTTTTGAACATCTTGACTTTCTGTCATCGATGAGAGTGATAATTTCATGATTCTTAGATTATAAATTAAAGGTACAAAACATTTCTTTACTCTAAAATTTAATGATTAACTTCAAGAGTATAATACTTAACTACTGCGAACCCATTACTATCTTTGGTTCCTAGATAATTTCCGGCTTTGAAATAATTCTCAAAGACTCCCCATTTTTTCATATGGATATCAGAATACCTCACTTCTTCATCGTCATTCAATCGAATAACCATAAGTCCGTCACTTACTTCTACTGATAAGGTAAATGGATCAAAACCTACATAGGTATCGAAGGTGTGTCCTTCATCATCAATCCAAGCACTCTTCTTTAATATCTCCTCTGCAGAACTTCCAAGATTTTTAATCTTTTTAGTCTTCACACGGATTTTACCATCATTCCAGTAAATTTTTAAAATCGGTGGAGCATCTGTCGAACTCGCTCCAATTAATTCTTGCTGTTCCTTTGATAATCGACCGTGAATCTGCATGACAATGGTCTTGTGGTAATCTCCATCTTCATCTTTTGAAATTCTAGCGAGTTGAAGTTTCCCTTTCATAAAAGCACCGTCTGCGAATTTCCAGTTCACATCGTTGTTTTCAGTGTCCATTAATTCACGAAGCTCCGTTCTCGAATAAGATGTATTCTGAGTAGTAGATCCAGGATAGGTATAAAAAACAATCGCTCCATTAACCGAATCATTATACATAAATGGCTTCAACACATCCATATTAGCATAATTCAAAATTTCAGGAGGATAAACCTCAAGTGCCTTACCATCTTCTCTAGGAATAGGTAATGTCACCTTCCAATGACTTAAATCAATATCCGCCAACTGATAGTCCTTTTCTATGACTTCAGGTAGCACATCATTATCGTTCTGGCAACTCGCGCTGAGACTAAGAATTAGTAACACCGGAAGTATCCAAAGCTTATTCATTTTTGTGATTTTAATCATTTTATAATTTTTTCTTTTTTAGTAAAATCATTGTCTAGGTCCTGAGCACCCGTTCAGATGCCCAAAACCATCAGACAATTCATCAACTTTATTCTGGAATAGATAGACTAAACGAATCTAATCTAGACTCTACTCCAACATTACTTCCAAAAATAGAGATCACCGTATTCGCACCAGAATTGAAATAAAGATCAACTCTTACGTACTCATCCGAATCTTCTTGATTGGTACCAACAAACTTCTCAATTGTAGCTCCTTCTACATCAGCAATATCTGTAAATCCACCTCCATTTAAAACACTAATTGTAACGGAACCTTCTCCTGATTCTTTCATAGTATAGTAATAGGTTAATACATAATCTGCATTAGGACTTACTTCTAATTCTTGATATAAAATTCTATCTCCTCCAGAAGGTAATTTAGCAGCTTTTTCTCCTTGATATACAGGTGAAGAAGTAATTTGCGTAATTCCTCCTAGGTCATTATTTCTCCAAAATTCTTTACCGTCAACACCGTCAACAGGTTCGAATCCTGGGGCTAAAATCTCAGGTAACTTAACAGGAGGTGCAGGTGGCTCTTCCACCAATACATCCATAGTAAACTGACTTGAAGCTCCTAATTTATCCGAAGCTGTTAAACTTACCGTGTAGTTTCCTACAGCCGTGAATTGATGACTTGGTTCAACTTCTTCAGAAGTCATTCCATCTCCGAAATCCCATGCATAATCCGTTGCATTATCCGAAAGGTTTCCAAAATTGAAAATCAAAAAATCAACTTCGCTTTGCTCAGCAATAAACATTGCTGATGGAGGTGTTTCATCCTCTATTGAACCCGATTCTGGTAACTCAAACTCACATGACACAAGTGTGAAAACCCCAAGAATCAAAGCCATTATGTTCTTTAAACTTAAATTATTTATTGTCTTCATAATATTAATATCCTGGGTTTTGAGTTAATAGTCCTTTACTTAAACCAATCTCATTTTGTGGAATTGGTAATAATAAATCCGTTGCACTAAACTGATATCCATTAGCATTTGAAAATTCAGTTAAAACCGTTAAAGCAACTCCAAATCTTTTTAAATCAAAGAATCTTTGGTTTTCAAAAGCCAACTCTACTCTTCTTTCGTCAAGTAACTCTTGTTTTGAAATACTAGCAACTGCATCGGTAAGTCCTGCACGATCTCTAACTTGTTGAAAAGCATCTAGAGCTCTAGGATCATTCGTCAAATCAAAGTCTCCCATAATAGCTTCTACATACATTAACAGAACATCAGAATAACGAATAATAATCCAGTCATTTCCTGCTAAAATTGGGTTTGATGACGTCGGTGCAATCCCTAATGCATCATCACCGTTTGGAATATACTTTGCCACTTGATTCTTAGTTGGCTGTTTTGCATCTACTCTATAAGTGTAAGCAGCACGATCACCACCTAGAAGATCAATAGCGGCTTTTGCCTCAGCAGTAACATAGTTTAATCCTGTAGAACGACCCACTGAATTCAACCATTCTGCAGAAAAGTTTTGACTATCTCCAGAATTGTCACCATCATAAACAATGGCAAACATTACTTCCTTATTACCTTCTTGATAAAATACATCCTGGTATTCAGATTCTAATTCATATCCAGAATCCATAACAGACTCTAGTAAAGGCACTGCTTGCTCATGCTTACCAATAGTTAAATATACTTTAGCAAGTAAGGCTTGAGCTGCAGATCTTGAAGCTCGACCATAATCACCATCACCAAGTCCAGCAACGGCAACCAATAAATCAGATTGAATCAATTCATAAATCTCTTCCTCCGATACTCTAGTAAATTGTGATTCGTAATCCAATGGATCTAAAACTCTATCCACTAATGGAAGGTCTCCGAACAATCTTACCATCTGGAAATATGCATAAGCTCTTACAAACTTAGCTTCTCCTTCAAATGCTAATCGATTCTCTTCTGAAGCAACCTCTAAATTTTGCAACACAACATTAGCACGGAAGATTACGTTAAACATACTTCTGTAATAATCTGTAACTACACCGTTAGTAGCCTCTACATTAAAAGTCTGAAATTGAGCTTGCTCTCCTTCACTTGACTTAGTCTCTGTATTATCACTGTACATTTCAGTCAACTGGTATTCAATTTGAACTCCGTGATTCTCATCAGATCGAGTTCCATTAATACCTTGAATACCGTCGTACATATTAATAATCCCAGTAAACAATTCTGCTTCATTATCGAAATAACTATCCGAAGTAATTGCCGAAATAGGATCACGATCCAAATAATTCTCACAGGCGGTTAAACCAATTACCAAGAGAACTAATATGCTTAAATTAATTTTTTTCATAATGTTTTCTTTTTAATTAAAATCCTGCGTTAATTCCCACTGAAATAGTACTGTAAACCGGAGAACCAGCTCTTTGATATCCATAAGTAGTAGGAGAAGTATTGTCTACAGACTCTGGATTAAATCCAGTATAATCATCTGCTGTCAAATACAATAAGTTACTTCCAGCTGCGTAAATTTTCAGGTTCTTTAGCTTCATATTGTTCAAAGATTTCTTTGAAAAAGTATAAGCTAGATTCACATTTCTCAAGGCTATATAACTTGCATCTTGAACAATTGAATTTGTAAAGATCTTCTGCTTAATAAATCCTTGATCTGGAGTAGTTGCAGGATCAAAATCCTGAGCACTGTTAAAATGGTTGAAGATATACTGATCTCCCATGTTTCTAATTTGTGCACCATGTGATCCTTGGAACATAAAGTCAAAATTGAAATTACCAAACTTAAAAGAGTTCGATAAACTCCAGATAAAATCAGGATAAGGATCTCCTAGAATAGTTTTATCATCATCATCAATAATACCATCACCGTTTAAATCCTTCACATATACATCCTGAGCTTGAGCTCCTACTGGATGATATGGATTCTTAATATATTCTAAAGGAATTTCTTTATCAACTACCCATCCATAAAAAGATGAAATTGGGTTTCCAACAAGGTTAATCCACTCTGCTGCACGTTTAGTATCAACATTTTGAATTTGTCCATTTGAATCTCCGAAACTAACAAGCTCGTTGTTATTCCAAGAAGTCAACACTGCAGCATCCCAAGAGAAATTATCTCTTTCAATAATATCTCCTCTAATCTCAAATTCAACCCCTGAATTCTGAACTTCTCCTAAATTAACAAGAGCTTCATTAAATCCTGTTGTTGCAGAAACTGGGTTAGATAATAATAAATGATCCGATCTTCTGATATAATAATCTACAGATCCATATAAGGCACCATTAAAGAAACCGTAATCTAAACCAGGGTTGAATTCAATTGAACGCTCCCATTGTAATTGATCATTAGCAAGATTAATAGGGTTAAAAGCAGCCAAACCATTATAAGTTTGAGAAGCCAATAAAGCATCAGCTGGATAGTAATTACTCAAAACATCACTATTCAACACACTGAAGCTTGCAAGTTTTACATTGTTATTACCTGTTACACCATAACTGGCTCTTAATTTCATTCTAGAAATAAAATTACTGTCTTCTAAAAAGTCTTCTTTAGCAACATTCCATCCTATAGAAGCGGCAGGGAATGCACCGTATTTATAGTCTTCACCAAAAATACTTGACCCATCACTACGTACACTAACAGATAATAAGTATTTATCATCATAAGCATAGTTCGCTCTGAATACAAAAGATAATAATGACGTATCGTACTGTAAATTATTTGCAGCAGCAATAGTGGTTGCGTTGTTGATTGTCTGAACGTTATCGTTTTCGTAACCTGTACCTCTAATAGCTGAATAAGTTCCTTTTAAATATTCAGTAGAAACACCAGCAACAGCACCAAGTTCATGCTTTGCAAAAGATTTGTTATAGTTAAAATAGTTATCCGATACAACTCTATTAATATTCCAAGATTCATAATCTGATTGAGTTGCAGCTACACCGTTTCTACTAGCTTGAGTTCCTTGATATCTCGTTCTTTCTGTATTTTGGTAAGAGTGTGAGAAAGTAGTTTTGAAGTTTAAACCATCAGCAATCTTATATTTTAAATAAGTAGAACTAAATACTTTAAATTTAAGATCTCTTCTCTCTCTTTCTAGAACTTTTGCTCCAGGATTTTGATTCGAAGTACTTGAAATTGTAGTACCTCCTGAAGGAACAGGCATTCCTGTTGCTACGTCAAATCCATCAAAATGATATTGTCTAGCATAGTCTCCAACTTGTACATCTGCCCATTGACCATTGTCCTGAACTCTATTCACATATTGAATTGTGTTCTCATCGTGGTATAAAGGTAACCAAGCTGGCTGACGTAAGATATCATGAGTAGAACCATCAAATCTTCTAGTATTAGTATAAGTAGGAGTAACACTAACTCCGAAACTGAACTTTTTTGAAAGCTTCGTGTCTACCTTTACCTTACCACTGTATTTCTGAAAGTCATCTGTTAATAAAACACCTTCATCTTTCATGTAGTTTAGGTTGGTAGAGAATTTAGTTTTCTCAGAACCTCCACGTGCTCCAAAAGAGTAGTTTTGAATCCATCCACCATCAAAAATAATATTTTGCCATGGGTTATCGATTCCAATCATCTGCTTGTATAACGTTTTATCAGACAAAACTCCGTTAGCTAATAATTCTCTTGATGCAGTTTCAGCAACAGTTAAATAATAAGCTTCACTCTGTCTTGCATTATTATAACCTCCATATACATTGAAGTTAAATTGAGGATCTCCAATTTTACCACCTTTAGTAGTAATCATGATCACACCGTTACCTCCTCGAGATCCATAAATAGCTGCAGAAGCTGCATCTTTTAAGACCTCAAACGAATCTATATCGTTCATGTCTAATGAACCTAAGATGTCCGAGTCCATCACAAGACCATCAACAACAACTAGTGGTCCAGAGTCTCCAGTAATAGATCCAGTTCCTCTAATTCGAATTGTTGGAGCAGCACCAGCACCACCATCAGTAGAGGCGATATTAACCCCAGAAACCTGCCCTTTTAAAGCATCGTCAATCCTTGAAACAGGAATTTCATCAAGATCTGTATTCGTTACTTTAGAAATCGCCCCTGTAAGGTGACTTTTTTTCTGAAGTCCATAACCAATAACAACTACCTCATCAAGGGCAGTTTGATCTTCCTGCATTTTAACAACAGCAGAGTCATCATCTCCGACAACATATTCAGCATCTGTAAATCCCATGTAATTAAATACAAGGATATCTCCTTTTTTAACTTGAATGAAAAAATTTCCATCAAAATCGGAAGGAACACCGTTAGACGAACCCTTAATAACGATACTTACGCCCGGTAAAGGTTCATTTGTAGAAGCGGCAACAACCACACCATTCAAGATCATACTATCTTGAGCAAAAACGGCAAGGTTAATCAACATGGCAAAAACCAATGTTAGCCTTAGTTTAAAATTCATATTTTTTAGTTTAGTTTTTAGTTTAGTTAAGTCTAATTCTACACCTTCCACAAATCTTAACATATTGGCTTCGCAAAATTTTATTAATTTTGCACTTGTTGCGATTTTGTGAATACGAGATCCAATAACACTTCTGCAATGAAGTTTTTAATTTAGGATAGGTGGCAGCCTATCCTTTTTTTGTATTTACTATACCATAGGCAACTAATAATATTTGATTTTTTTGGTAGACCAATGTGGTTTACCAATTTGGTCTACCAAATATACATTATTTTTTGACTTTAACAAATATTTAATATTACTGCATAAAATCCTCTCTAATTGGACTGAAAGTATCTATTAAAACTCCGGCTTTTTTACAAATTGCACCATGCATTTTATTAGGTTCTATATAGAAACTATCTCCTGTAACCAAGGTCTTAGTTACTCCATCAATAGTCACATCAAATTCACCACTGGCAACATAAGTTACTTGTGAATGAAAGTGGCTGTGCATAGGCCCTACACCTCCTTCATCAAAAAATACCTCAACAAGCATTAATTGATTATTATAACCCATAATCTTTCTTTTAACTCCTTCACCGACTACTTCCCATTCTTTTTCAGAACCTTTCAAGAAGGCTTCACTTTGATTTAATTTCATAATATTTCTATTTTATTCTTTTTATTTTTCCTGTCCACTCATAGTGGATGTCTTCAATCATTATTTTGTGTTGTTTTGCATCTGAACCTTCTTTAGTCACTACAATTAGCTCTATTGATTCACCATTTTTCAGGCCGATGTTGATCAATTTATATCCTGGGTAAACCTCTTGTAAATCCATGGATTCAATTCTTGGCTTAGAATCTAAGGACATTTCAGAAACAGCACTATAACTACCATGAATTTCTAGAACCGATAAAAACTCAGTATTCTTTACTTCCTCCCTTCTTTGAATAAGAACAGGGTCTCTTCTTAAATTAAATTCTGGATCGTTTGCTCCTATCCTAGAAAAGATAATTTCATCATTTGAAGGAGTGAATAAGGATAAATTGTAGAAAGACTTGTCCTTAAGAAAAGTTAATTGACTCAATTCAGAATCCACTTTCTTGTTACCAACAAACCATAGGTGTTGGTATCCATTTGAATCACCTAAAGGTATAAGCTCTTCATTATAGTCAACATCAAAGTTAAACCCAATCCACTGCCCTAATGCATGAAATGGCAAATCATAGTTAGATTCTTTTTCATTTTTAATAACATAATAATCTATGAGGTATTGAACATCATTTTGACTTATTAAAATCAAATTTCTTTCTTGCTCAACATTTTCATAAGCTTCATTATCAGAAGCGCTTACAACCTGAAAAGTACTGTCTTGGAAATCATAATACTCGAGATTAGAATGAGAAGCACTGGCTGACTTATACTTGGATTCGAATTGACTCTTTTGATCAATTACTACTGAATTATGAGCAATCGTCTGTTTAGCCCAAGTCTTATTCTCTTTGAGGTAATTCCCTCCACCTTTTTGCTCAATATTCACAAAACGGGCTAAACCATAATCTTGAAGCACCTCACTGCCTTTATTAAACAGCGCATAGGATAAACGATCATAATGTCCATGACTTAAACCATGAGAAGGAGCCTTAAAAACTAGTTCTGTCTCCTTTTGCCTAAGTATCGCAATTCCTCCTTGATCTCCTTTAGAACCATCTCTAAGAACAACAGATTTCTTTTGAAACTTCTCTGCTTTACCCAAGGAAATATCCTTAGCAACCTCATAACCCATATAATCTAAACTTACCTGATCTTGACCCACCGCTATATCCAATAACTCCGGATTTGGTTTGCTGAAGAAATAGGCAATATCTACGGCACTTACAACTGAAGGAGCATTTAGAGACATTCCTTTTTGGCTATCATTGATAGCAAAAAAATCTCCATTAGAATTACTTAAATTAATCAAGGCATCAACAGCTTTGATAAGTACTCCGTCTTTATATTCAAAAACATTCTTCTCAGGATACTTACGTGTATAAGCTTTTGCAAAGGCTAAGAAAGGATACATTGCATATCTTTGATAATAAGGTCCTTCTGTATAATATCCATCTGGAGAGAAAGGTTGATCTAAATTCGCCCAGAACCCCACTTCTTGCCCCTCTTCTCTTATCACGCCTCCATCATTATCTATAACCCCAGTATTCTGGTCAGTGTCTAAACCATATAGAGCAATATGTTCTAGATAAGTATCATTTAATACTAGTCCTGCTAAACCTACAGCTACATTTCCCCAGGTTCCATGATTGTGAACTCTATTGAAAAACTGCGGATTACCCTCTGAAAGGAAAATCGCCATAGGCTTAAACAAATTCTTCTCTAATTGCTTTCTTTCTCTTTTTGACAAATAATTATAAACATTATCATAAGCTTGAACAGAGTACACAAGGAAGTTTGCATCATTTAAACATTGCCAAAAAAGCTTTCCTCTTGCATAGGATCTGGTTTGTGGGTGAAGACCTAAAGTTGGATAAAGGTCAGCATAGAGCATTAACACCTCTTTTACATAAGCAGCATACTTTTCATCTTGAGTAATCTGGTAAATCAACGATGCCTTATAAATTGAATTATAATTTTGCTTATGTCTTTGATGGGTGTATCCTCCAGAATAATCCTTTGGAATGGGCACGTCGATGGCTTGTTCTAGAATTGCATCTACCTCTCTTTGAGACTCCTTTAGAGTTTTATCAAATAGTGGAACTTTTCCTAAATGTTTTTGAATTTCAACAATCTCATCAGAATTTAAACTAATAAAAGGATGAGTAATTTGTTTGGACTGTCCAAAAACAGAAATAAACAGGAAGCCAAACATCAAAAAAACAAAGCTCTTTTTTAACATAAAAAAATTGGTTTACCAAATTGGTAAACCAAATATATATATATTTGCTTAATATTCATCATTAAATCGATAAAATATGAAACTCCAAGAAATTCAAGCCTTTAAGCAAATATCCACTCCTACGATAGCTACATTTTTGTTCAAAAAAGGTCTAAAAAACCAATGTATTCAAGGAATTCAACCGGTACATAATGTTAAAGAAAGTATGATTGGTTTTGCATTTACTTTAAGATATATTCCGGCAAGAGAAGATTTAAATTCAATCAAAGCATTTCAAGATCCTAAGCACCCTCAGCGCGTGGCCATAGAAACTTGCCCAGAGGATTCTGTCTTAGTTATAGATTCAAGAAAAGACGCTTCAGCTGCATCCGCTGGAGATTTGTTGATCACCAGATTAAAAATGAGAGGAGCTCAAGGTATTGTTACCGATGGAGGATTCAGAGATTCAAAAGCCATTCACGATTTAGAATTTCCTACATATCATCAACGACCTTCGGCTCCAACAAATCTTACTAAACATCAAGCCATTGACATCAATTTACCGGTTAGTTGTGGTGATGTTGCTGTATTCCCAAATGACCTCTTAGTAGGTGATCAAGATGGAGTGATCGTCATTCCAAATCATTTAATTCAAGAAACTCTTGAAGAAACCAAGAAAATGACGATTTATGAGAAATTTGTTCAGAAACAAATTTTCGAAGGAAAATCAATTATTGGGTTATATCCATTGACCAAACCTGAATTATTCCAAGAAGAACTTGATACATACATTGAGAACTTTGTGTGGTAAAATAAAAAAAGCCTCAGCGCGATGCTGAGGCTTCAAAGTTAAACTAAACTTGAGCTTAGTGTACTTCTGTAATATTCCAAGACGCTGGTTTCTGTCTTTGTGGGTAGTCTTTAAACGTTGCTTTAAACTCTTGAATATAAGAGGCTGACCAATTAATCATATATCCAACCTTTTTAGAATACCAATCATAGTACGAGTTCGTTTCTAAAGCTTTTTCAAAAGGATCCATCCTTAAATCAAAGATATAAGGAGCTTTTAAGTGCTCCAGTTTTCTCAACCAAACTTCAGAACCTTCAGCATCTTGAACCATATACATAGCTTTCCAACGATCTGCAAAACGAACCGCAGAAATTTCTCCTCCATCTGTAGAGTAAATGAAATATCTTCTTGGATTCACTTTAGTTTTTCCAGACCAGTAATCGAGCATATTATACCCATCTAAATGAACTCTATAGTTTTTACCTTGAGATTCAAATGAACCATCTAAAAGCTCTTGAGTTACGTTAGGGTTTCCAGCTGCAGCAACCAAGGTTGGAACCCAATCCATATGAGAGGTAACTCCATTGATAATAGTTCCAGGTTTAATTCCATAACGCTTCGGGAAACGAGCCATTGCTGGCACTCTAAATCCACCTTCCCAGTTTGTTGTTTTTTCATTTCGAAACCAAGTTACTCCAGCATCTGGCCATGTAGCTTGATGCACACCATTGTCAGTGGTAAAGATTACAATAGTGTTTTCTAAAATTCCAAGATCTTCTAGTTTAGTCAGAAACCTTCCAACTAAATCATCTAATTCCAGCATCCCATCTGCATACTCATTCAATCCTGAACGACCTCTGTTTTCTGGTCTTACATGAGTCCAGAAGTGCATACGAGTCGTGTTCATCCATGTAAGCCATGGCTTTCCTTCTTTAGTATTTTGGTCGATAAAATTCATAGCTGCCGCTTCGAATTCATCATCAACAGTCTCCATACGTTTTTTAGTCAATGGTCCAGTATCTTTTACTTTTCCATCAGCTGTAGCTTGAATTACCCCTCTTGGCTTTGCAATTCTAGCCAATTCTTGAGGGTCTTTTGGATAATATTCATCCTCTGGCTCCTCTTCAGCATTCAAGTGATAAAGATTTCCATAGAACTCATCAAATCCGTGACGGGTTGGTAAATACTCATCTCTATCACCGAAGTGATTCTTACCAAATTGACCTGTTGCATATCCAAGAGGCTTCAATAAAGTTCCTAAGGTAGGATCCTCATCCTGGATTCCTACTTTTGCACCTGGCATACCTACTTTGGTAAGTCCTGTACGAATTACAGATTGACCCGTTATGAAAGCTGCTCGACCAGCGGTACAAGACTGCTCCCCATAATAATCAGTAAACATCATTCCCTCATTTGCTATACGGTCAATATTAGGTGTTTGATATCCCATCATTCCTCTACCATAAGCACTAAGGTTAGGTGCCCCTACGTCATCTCCCATGATGACTAAAATATTTGGCTGTTTGTTTGATTGAGCTAGAGCTGTGAAACTCATTAAGTTTAAAACTGCTAGAATGGCAAGAATAAACTTATTGTTAAATGTATATGTTGTATTCATTATTGTGTATTTAATACACAATAAGTATCAATCACTATGCCATAAAAGATAAATTAGTCTTTTAAAAGTGTGAACACAGAATAATTAAACACCTATGAAACTGAAATAGAATGAATTAATCAAGACAAAAATCTGCTGTATTTTTTGTAAATTTCACATATGACTGAAATCAACGTACATCCTGGTAGTAAGACCTCTATTATTGAACTTATTGCACAACATTTTGGTATCCCTAATGCTCAAGATGAAATTAAGCATGAAACAAAAGAATCTTTAATTCATGCCCACGAACTGAGCCTTGAAGAAGGTCTTTCTATGAATTTAGTCCAATTCAAGCTTCCGCAAAATTTCATAATCAATAGAAATCCTAAGAAAATAGACCAACAAACACTATTAACTATTTCTAACTTTTCCACCCATCATAAGGATAATAGACCTAATGAAATCAACAGGGATAGTAAAGATTTTCAAATCAATCTAACCAATAGCTCCAACCAAACCTCCATTGAAATTCCATCTGGAATGCACGTTCAGTTTATGACTTTTAAAATTCATAATTCTGTTTTCACAAATTTTGAAAACCAAGGTTTAGAGATTTTCAAAAAACTGATACAGAATGAACAGGCCTTCTCTCTTTGTCATTTCACACCTGAAAAAATAAAACTCACCGTTCAAAAGATGTTTTCAATAGTAGGGCCTAAGGATTGGGTAAGAATAATGAGAAAGGCTTTGGCTTTTGAGCTTTTAGCTGACATCTACCTGTTAATGCACAGTAAGGAACCTATCGAACATAAAAAATTTAATCCCCATGACCTGAACCGTCTTCTGGACATTCAATCCTATATCATAAAAAATTTGAACCAAAGCATTTCTGTAAATACTTTGGCTCAAAACTTTTCTTTATCTGAAGGGACATTACATAAAATATTTAAAAGTATTTTACAGATGAGTCCTCATCAATTCGTAATTCGAGAGCGCCTTAAAAAGTCAAAGGATTTACTTCAATCCACCGACACTCCGGTGAATACAATTGCCTACGACCTTGCTTTTAGTTCTCCCTCTCATTTTATATATAACTTCAAAAAACAGTTCGGTCAAACTCCTGCGAATTTTCGCAAAGATCAATTTGCAAGTACTTAATCTTTATCTACTGAAATAAATTGATTATTCAAATCAAAGGTTAATTCATAATCGTTATCTAAATCAACTTCTTGACTTAGTGTATCTAAATCCCAAGAAGTAATATAATTCTCAGGATAGTTCGTATTTACATAAACTACCAATTCTTGTGGAATAAGGTTTGTGTTGATTGCCTGATCATTTCCATCTATTTCTATTATGTCTCCATCAGTGTTAAAAGTCAACTCTACATTACTTTGCATCACTACTTCATAAGTAATTTCAGAATCATCCAATTCTTTAGTCGCTTTCAAAATGGAATCATTTGAGAAGTTATCACTGATGTAAGCTTGAGCTGATTCAGGAAGTTCACTTGAATCGATCACAATCGAAGAATCTAAATCGTCATCAATATTTAAATGCATAAAATTACCTTCTGCATCAAAAACAAGTTCTAAGCCATTATCCAATTCCACTGTCTGCACAGCACCATCAAAATCCCACTCAGAGATACTTTCATTTGGAAAGTTACTATTCACATAGTCAAGTATGTTTTGATCGATCATAGAGAACGATTCTTCAGAAGTATTTCCATCAATAGATGTAAGAGTTCCGTTTTCGTCAAATTCTAACTCAACTCCATTTTCAACATCCACTTCGTAAGTCAACACTCCGTCATCTAAATCCTCAGACACAACAAAGTCTTGAGAAGGGTAATACTCGTTCATAAAAGCAGAAATCTCGCTAGGAGTTTCTCCATTAATTGTTTCATCATTATCATTGGAACATGAAGTCATTGTTAGAGATGCTAACAGTAGCACAAAGGCTGTAATTTTAATTGATTGCATAATTTGTAATTGTTAATTTAATTGACTGCAAAAGTAGACAGAACTCAAAGCACAGGATATCAAATAAATACATATTAATGTCAAAAATCGTTTCATATGTTTTTTTTATCTTTAGACAAATGATGACAACTCGATTTATATCAAAACACTTACACAGCTCTTTTTTTGGAGGGAACTGGACCGGTGTTTGCTTGAAAGAAGCCTTGGACCATGTAAGTTTTAACCATGCCACTGCTAAAAGCCCCAATCACAATTCCATACTGGGAATCGTATATCACATGTCCTATTATGTCAAGGGAATCTCAGAGGTCTTATCTGAAAGAGAACTTATGATTAAGGATGAATATTCATGGGATTTTCCTAGTATTGCGGATGAGGACGGGTGGCAGGACTTTAAAGCTGATGTTTTTGATTTAGTTCGTCATACCTGTTTACTCATTGAGCAAATGGATGCTTCTCTTCTCGACAAAACTTTTGTAGAAGTAAAATACGGCACCTATGCACATAATTTATGGGGCCTCATCGAACATACACATTATCACTTAGGGCAGATCAGCCTTCTCAAAAAACAAAGTTTATGAAAAGCGTTTCATTCACAGTCAATAATAAAAGGGTAGAGATTCAAGTAGATTCAGACATGCCTTTATTATGGGCTTTAAGAGATTTATTAAATTATACAGGTACGAAATTCGGTTGCGGAAAAGGACTTTGCGGGGCCTGCATGGTACTCCTGGATAATCAAGCCGTGAATTCATGCCAGCTTAAAGCAGTCGATGCAGATGGCGCTACAATCACTACTATAGAGGGAAAAGATGAGGTACTTCAAAGCTTACAACAATCTTGGGAGGTATATAATGTCCCACAATGCGGATTCTGTCAACCCGGGCAGCTAATTACCGCGACTGCACTTCTAAAAAACAACTCTCAACCCAGCGATAGTGAAATCGATGCTCAAATGCAGAGAAATATTTGTCGATGTGGAACCTATGAACGAATCAAAACAGCCATCAAAAACGCCTAATTATGTCAGAGATTAAAAACATATCAAGACGAGGTTTCATCAAGAGTTTAGGTTTAGCTTCTGGTGGACTACTTATCGCTTGTCAAACAGATTTCTTTAGTTCTTCAACCGAAGGTGAAATCTCTAAACATAATTTCCAACCTAACTTATTCGTTGAATTGGGCTCAGACGGGAAACTTACTTTAGTCGCTTCAAGGTCAGAAATGGGAAATGGAGTACGAACTTCATTAACTTCTGTGATAGCAGATGAAATGGAAGCTTCTTGGGATCGAGTAGTCGTGAAACAGGCTACGGGGGATAAGAAATACGGTGATCAAAATACCGATGGTTCAAGATCCATTAGATATCTCTACGAAACCATGAGAGAAATGGGAGCTATGGCAAGAATGATGTTGATTGCTGCAGCTGCTCAGAAGTGGAATGTATCTCAAGAAGATTGTTATGCTAAAGAGCACCATGTATATTTAAAAAACAGTACTAAAAAATTAGGCTTTGGAGAATTAGCACAGGCTGCTTCTCTATTAGAAGCGCCAAAAGAACTCAAGTTCAAAGACCCTAAGGATTTCAAATACATAGGATCATACCTTCCTGGAATTGATGTAATGGATTATGCCACAGGTAAGGCTAAATTCGGGATTGATAAGAGGATTGAAGGAATGAAATATGTCGCGATAGATCGCTCACCAGATACATTTGGTAAGGTTGGGTCTTATGATCGCGATGCGGCTTTAGCGGTTTCAGGAGTAGAACAGGTATTAAACCTTCCTCGAGTAGAACGCCCTTTTGGGGCTTTAGGTGGGGTCGCAGTAGTAGCCAGCAATACTTGGGCCGCCTTCAAAGGGAAATCTAAGTTGAATACCCAATGGGTTGCAGGAGAAAACGCCTCCTATGATACGGACCAGTATATGGATTATCTTACCAAGGCGGTCCATGAACAAGGTAAAACCATTAAAAATACCGGTGACCTAAAAAAAGGCTTTAAACAAGCAGATCAAATTATAGAATCTACCTTTCAATTACCTCATCTGGTTCATGCTCCTATGGAGGTTCCTAATGCCGTTGCCGTAGTAAGTGCAGATGGTTGTGAGGTCTGGGCTCCGACTCAAGACCCTCAAACGGCAAGAACTGAGGTGGCTGAATATTTAGGAATTGAAAAAGATAAAGTTACCATTAACGTCACCTTCTTAGGTGGAGGTTTTGGACGTAAGTCTAAGCCAGATTATATCGTAGAAGCCGTAGCCGTAGCAAGAGCAATCAAGGCGCCGGCGCAAGTGGTTTGGACCAGAGAAGACGATATCAAACATGCTTATTATCATACCATTTCTGCTCAATATCTCAAAGCAGGGATTGACGCCTCTGGAAAGGTGACTGCTTGGGAACATAGAATGGCATTTCCTTCTATTGCTTCTACCTTTACCTCTTTAGTGAATCGCCCACAAAGTTGGGAAGCGGCCTCAGCGACCAATATCCCCTATGTACTTCCTAATATGCGGGTAGCAACAGGAAAAGCTCCTGCTCATGTGAGGATAGGGTGGATGAGATCAGTAATCAACATTCCTCATGGTTTTTCTGTCAATGTATTTATGGATGAATTAGCCCATAAAGCAGGGCAAGATCCTTTAGAATTCAGGCTTAATCTTATTGGTCCGGACAGAATAGAGGATACTAAGAACGACTATAAATACGATACGGCACGCTTAAAACATGTTTTAAAGACTGTTGCAAAAAATGCAGACTGGGGCAAGAAATTACCTAAAGGACATGCACAAGGAATTGCGATACAATATTCCTTTTTATCCTATGCCGCTTCTGTTGTAGAGGTTTCCGTTGTGAATAATGAACTTAAGATACATCAAATACATCAAGTGATCGATTGTGGTAAAGCCATCAATAAAAACACCATAGAATCCCAAATGCAAGGAGCCGCAATTTTTGGCCTATCCTTAGCTTATTATGGTAAAATATCTGCGAAAAATGGAGCTATTCAGCAAAGCAATTTTAATGATTATCAAATGATTAGAATGAATCAAGCACCTCCAGTTCATGTGGAAATTATTGATTCTGATGAGAAACCTACAGGTGTTGGGGAACCGGGAGTTCCACCAATTGCACCAGCACTGGTAAACGCAATCTTTAAAGCCACAGGAAAGCGCTATCATTCTTTGCCATTAAATGAGGTTTCAGACTTAAAACTCTCCTAGTTTAACATGCAAGATTGGATCTCAAAAGCGGCTGCGCTCAAAGAGCAGGGTATTCCTTTTGCCCTGATAACCGTAACGGGTATTAAAGGCTCTGCTCCTTGTAAATTAGGAGGAAAAATGATTGTCCTTCCTCAGGGTGAGATTCACGGTACTATAGGGGGAGGGAAACTCGAGTTTCAAGTCATAGATCACTGCGTTTCTAAACTTCAAAAAGATCAAAAGGAAAAAGTTGAATCTCTAAACTTTGTTCTGGGACCAGATTTCGAACAATGCTGCGGAGGACAAGTTGAATTACTTATGGAATTACACAATACAAATCCACAGCTTTTCATCTGTGGTGCCGGTCATATCGGTCTTCAATTGGCTAGAATTATGGTGGACAGCCCTTTTGATATAAAACTCTTGGATACTCGGCCTAATTGGGCTTCAAAAATTGAGATTCCCCTGGGCGTCGCATTTCTCCACTACGACTTTGACCTTTATAAAACCAAGCTGAATTGGCAACTCAAAAACTATATCATCATTTTAACTCATGACCATCAATTGGACTTTGAGATCACGGCACTCGCCTTAGAACAAAAAAGTGATTTCATAGGACTCATTGGGTCTAAAACTAAGGCAGCAAAGTTCGATTCCAAGTTCAGAGCTCAGCTTCCTAACCTTCCTGGAATGTCTGAAGTACATTGTCCAGTTGGCTTGGACTTAGGAGGACAAACTCCTAATGAAATAGCTATTTCCGTAGCAGCTCAACTCCTTAAAACTCATTATGGGCACTGATCCAAGCTACAGTTTGATCCTTCTTGCTGGAGGAAAATCTTCGAGAATGGGAAGTCCTAAAGGTTTACTGAAATTTAGAAATCAAACATGGCTAGAGCATCAGGTTTCACAATTTCATAAAACCGGGATAAAGGGAGAAGTATATGTGGGTATCGGCTTCGATGCCCAGCGGTATTTAGATTATGAATTTGAGAATCAGCAGTGGTTTTGGGTTCAGAACCCGAATCCAGAACTTGGACCTTTTTCAACCTTACAGGCTTGCCTTAAAAAAGTTAACAGTGATTATTGTATCATTCAACCCGTAGATATTCCTTTACCCTGCGCTGAGGAATTTAAAAAACTTCTTGACGCTAGAGAAGCTATTTCTATTGCTGAATTTGAAAAACAACATGCACATCCGGTAATCTTGCGCAGAGATGTTTATAAAGACCTCTTAAATATCGATGCGGAAGACCCTGAATTTCGATTGGATAAACAACTCAAAAAAAGGACAAAACTCATCACTTATGTTGCCTTAAAAGATTCTTCAATTTTGAAAAACCTCAACAGTCCACAAGATTATAATTCGTATCTTGTAGACTATGAATGTACTGATCATTAATGGGGCTTCTCAGGTTTTTTATAAGGACTCAGGGAAGCTAAATAAAGAAATAGAAAAGGCTTGTGAGGTTCACTTACTTTCCAAGGAAAACCATGTTCAACTCACTCATGTGGATCAAGTTCTCGACTTAAAAGAAGAAGTTGAAAAATGGCTCTGGGCGGATCTAATTATATTTCATACACCGGTCTGGTGGTTCGGATTACCTTATCCATTCAAAGGATATTTAGACAATGTATTTACTGAAGGGCAACAACGAATTTATAAAAATGATGGAAGGTCTTCTTCAAGCCCCAAACTCAACTATGGCAAAGGAGGTTTACTAAATTCAAAGTATATGTTGATTACAACATGGAATGCTCCTGAAGAAACATTTACCACTCCTGGAGAGCTGATGTATCAAAGACCTCCGGATGAAGGTGTTTTCTATGGCTTTCACAAAATGTGCTCTTTCATAGGACTAGAACCTATTGAAGGATTTCATTTTTATGATGTTGTAAAAGACATGGACTTCGAAAAATCCATGTCTGATTTTGTGAATCACTTAGAACGAACTCTCTAGCTGAATCTTTTTTCTAAAGCTATCGCTCCAGGAAAAAGAATATTATTTTCTAAGTGAATATGTCGATGTAGGTCTTCTTCGAATTCCTTTAGTTTTTCAAACAGAACTCTGTAACTCATACAGGCATCTGCAGGAGGAGTATAATTATCGGTCAAAAAGGCAATTCTTCTAAATCGCTCTCCTTCTGTATCGTGTTCATGCTCCATTTGAGCGATAGGATTAGAGGCTTGACCGAATCCAGGGCGCTCCAATTCCGTTTCATTCAGTTTCGCTTCAACCAAAGCTTTGATATAAGGAAACAAAACCATTTCCTCTTTATTTAAATGAAAGGTCAAATCAGCCGCAGCACCTCTAAAAAGTTCATAAACCTCAATCAACTCAGGATGTCTTTCTCCATGAACTCGTGCTACTTTTTCGGCATATTGCATGATATATGGAATGTTTTCTCTTACATATCTATGGTGAGTTTTCTCTATAAAATCAACTACTAAATCCAGAGGTAATTTTCTAAAGTCCATTCCTTGATCCACTCCTGAAGTTTGAAGTTTATCTTGAATTTGAGCCAGAATCTCATCAGGGTTTAATCCTTTTTTTGAACAAGCTTTTTCTATACTAATTCCTCCACCGCAACAGAAATCAATCCCATTGGCCTTAAAAACATCTGCTAATCGGTAATCTTGAGCTACTAAGTCTCCTACCCTATCTTGAACATCAATCATATTAATCTAATTTTAAGTGACAAAGGTAATGGTTTACTAATAAAAGATAAAAAGGTCTTTTACTTTTTTAGATAAGATTAACTATCTTTACATTATGATTTTTTCAAAAGCATGTACATATGGACTTCGATCATTAGTATTCATCGCTAACCACTCGAAAGAAGGAGAAAAAGTAAGCATTAAACAAATAGCTAAATCTACAGACACGCCTGAACCTTATGTAGGTAAAATACTACAACTCTTCGTCAAGAAAAACTTACTGAGTTCCTCTAAAGGACCTAAAGGAGGCTTTTATTTAACAGAGGAGCAACTTAAAATACCGATTTTCAATGTCGTTGAAGAAATAGATGGGGGTGATTTAATGACTAAATGCAGTTTAGGTTTTCAGACCTGCTCAGACCACAGACCGTGCCCAGTCCATACACAATTCAAAAAAATTCGTTCCGAGATCAATGCCATGCTCGAAGGAACAACTATAGAAAACATGAGTACTTCCGTTTTAGAGGGAAGGGCTTTTCTTTATTAATAAAATTAATCCTTATGAAACATTATCATATTTGGATTATGGCTATCCTTATGGTTAGCTGTAGTCCGAAACCTCAAGAGAAGGTTTATCTAGAATCGTGGAACAACAACGATCACAAGACAGAAATTTTAGAATTTGTGAGCAATGCAGAAAATGAAAACAGTGAAGGATACATTGCCTTAGAGGATAGGATTGCTGTATTTGACAATGATGGAACACTATGGACTGAAAAACCTTTGTACAATCACTTTTTAGCTGTTTTTGCCAGGTTCGAATCACTGATCAAAGATGACCCTTCTTTAAAAGAAGTAGAGCCTTACAAGGGGATTCATAACTTCATTCAAACCAAAGATCCTCATGCATTGTCTTTTTTAATGGAAGAACTCAATCAAGGCAAGTTCAATGAGCTCTTCGGAAATCTAGTAGGTGTGCCTTATGCCGGAATGAGCGTTGAGGAATTTGTGCAATGGAATAAAGACTATTTTTCTTCTTGGAAGCATCCTAAACTTGATCTTTCTCTAAATCAAACGACCTATAAACCAATGAAGGAATTGATTACACTATTGAAAGATCACGGATTCCAAGTGTATATCTTTACCGCCGATGAATCAGCTTTTCTAAAAATATTTTCTGAAGAATTATATGGAATTCCTCCACAAAACGTATTCGGATCTACTGTGTATTTAGAATATAAAGAAGGTAAACTTCGTCGTTCTGATCAAGGCTTATGGGTGAACAATTGGGGCAACAAAGCCAATTTAATCTATCACACTTTTAACAAGAGACCGACTTTTGCCGCAGGTAACTCCAATGGAGATTTTGAAATGCTACAATACGTCAATAGTCAAAAGGGACCACATATGAGTTTGATGGTACATCATACGGATGCCGAACGAGAAACTGCTTACGATGGGCATACCGAAAAGGTCCTACCTTATGGAAAGGAAAATGGCTATCTAATAGTTGATATGAAAAATGATTGGAAGACTATCTTTGACAAATAAGAATTAAAAAGTCCCTCAACTCAGAGAGTTTTGGGACTTTTTTTAATACGATATACTTCACTATACCATTATTTTATTTGCAACATCAAGGCTGAAGTTGCAGGGATTTCAATTGTTCCTTGATCCAGTTGATAAACTTTTCCTGTCAGAACATCTACAGCTTGTTGACCGTCCTTTATACTCTCTTTGAATCGAGCTAAATCTAAAACGTAAGCGGCTTCATTTTTATTGAAAATAGACATAAACGTTTCGTCTTCATTCATCCTGAACATCACATAAGTTTCTTCCTTAGGAATATAATGTACTAGTTTTCCATTCTGAAGTGCTTTGTGAGAGGTGCGTAAATGATTTAAGGTTTTGATGGTGTTTTGGGCTTGTAAAGCCTCATCCGACAAACCTTCCCCTTCAAAAGCATTAACCTCATCTCCAGCCCATCCTCCTGGCATGTCTATACGCAACTTACCGTGATCACCAGGGTTTTCAGGATAAGACATTAGGATTTCAGTTCCGTAATATACTTGTGGAATTCCTCTCATCGTATATAAGTAGATCAATCCCATATTATATAAATCCAGATTCTCATTTATTTGATCGAAGATTCTTGCCATGTCATGATTATCTAAGAAAATCACCAAGTTCGATGGGTTTGGATATAAGAAATCATTGGCTAACATTTCATAAGCCTCATCGAAAGAGTTCTTCCAAGGCTCTACTCCCTTGTTTAAAGAGTTTATAATTGCTTGTTGGTTTGGAAAATCCATCATCGAAGGAGAACTTGATACAAATCCATCAGCATTAACTTTTCCAGCTTGCCATCGAGCTACAATTGCTGGGTTCACACTCCATTCTTCCCCTACAATATTGAAATTAGGGTACTCATTCATAATTGCAGCTGACCACTCATTACTGAATTTAGGGTCTGCATAAGAATAGGTGTCTTGACGAATTCCCTGAACACCTGCGTACTCAATCCAGAAAATCGAATTTTGAATCAAATATTTAGCAAGTAATTCATTAGATTGGTTAAGGTCAGGCATGCGGTCCACAAACCATCCGTCTGTATATCCAATAACTTCAGATTCTGGGGCATAAGGATCGGCTAGAACCGTTCTTTTGTGATTGGTATATGGAGGATCGTTCTTCTGATCCGCATAGTGATACCAATCCTTTGTTGGAAGGTCTTCTGTCCAATAATGATAGCGTCCATTATGGTTATTAACCTGATCCATAATCACTTTAATCCCTCTTTCATTAGCTTCCTTAATAAGGTCTACATAATCTTGATTACTTCCATATCTAGGGTCAATTTTATAATAATCCGTAATTGCATAGCCGTGATAAGAATATTCTGGTTGATTACTCTCAAGCAATGGACAAATCCATAGAGAAGTGAATCCCATTTCTTCAATATAATCTAAGTGATCTCTAATTCCTTGAATATCCCCTCCATGACGTTTTGCAGCATCATTACGGTCTGTATCTTGATAGGTTTCTTTTACAGAATCGTTGCTTGGATCTCCATTGGCAAAACGGTCTGGAGTCACTAAATACATCACATCTGTATTGTCAAATCCTTGTCTCTCACTAGAACCTACTGCTCTTTCTTTTAAAGAATAATTATAGGTCAACTTCGTTTTCTTCCCTTTTTTAAATTTAATTAAAACATCGCCAGGGCTAGTTTCTGGATCAATACTTAGGTTTAGGAATAAGTAGTTCGGGCTATCCACTTTTATAGTCTCTTGTAATACTACTCCGTCATAGTCAATGCTTGGAGTCAGTTCAGAGATTTGATCCCCGTGAATTAAAATTTGTAATTCGGTATTATGCATTCCAACCCACCAAAAGCTAGGCTCTACTTTTTCAATTTTCTGAGCATTCATCCCAAATGTTAAAAGCAACAGGATTAGACTAGTATAAATATTCTTCATAAAACAAATTAATTAGGTAAGACAAAGATAACACAATTGATTCTTAAGCCTTTAAGTCTCTTGTAATTAACATATATTTTGTTTTTTATTTTGAATTAATTTAGAATATGGTTATCTTTAAGTGTTATTTATTTATTAAATAATTTTTCTTTTTCATAGCAATAGAACGGTTTGGCTTTTACCAAACCGTTTTCTTTTGAATAAAATCAGTTTATGGTGAACTTCAAGAATCTCCAATATTATAAATTTAGCGCTTATGGTTTTCTTAAAAACCTGTTGTTTTTTGATGCCTTTTTAATGGTTTATCTATTGCAAACAGGTCTGAGTTATACACAAATAGGAGTTTTATATGCAAGTAGAGAAATTGCCACAAACATCATGGAAATTCCTTCAGGGATGCTCGCCGATGCCTATGGAAGGAAAACGTCTCTATTAATTTCTTTCAGTCTTTTTATCGGTTCTTTTATAGGGCTCTACTTGGGGAATTCATTCTATATCATGTGGGGAGCAATGATTGTTTATGGGATAGCGGATGCATTTAGAAGTGGTTCAAATAAAGGAATGATTGTAGATTATTTAAATCATAAAGGCTGGTCAGAATACAAAACGGAATACTATGGTGGTACTCGTTCCTGGTCACAAGTTGGTTCAGCTATAAGTTCATTAGTAGCAGGGGGACTTATTCTATTGACTAAGGACTTAAAACTGATTTTTATTGTATCAATTATTCCTTATGCTTTAAACATCATCAACGTAGCCTCCTATCCGAATTATTTAAATTTTTCCTCTACTGATAAGATTAAAAAATCCAAAACCTTAATTAAAACCTTAAGAGATTTTTGGACGGCAATTAGGCAGCCTGCTGCAGTTTCAACTATGTTTTCTTCCGCTTCAGTGACGGCCTACCTTAAATCTATAAAAGACTATATTCAACCTATTATAATGACCTTGGTAATCGCCTTACCATTTATGTCTAATTATAAGGATGAGCAACGAGGAGCAGCAATGATCGGTGCAGTATACTTTATAATATACCTTTTAAGTGCTTTGAGTTCTAAAAATGCTTATAAATTCAAACCTAAACACATTAGTCGTTTTGCAAAAATCACCATGTTACTTGCATTCAGCCTTGGTTTGTTATGTGGGCTGTTCTTTGAATTCTCTTTAGGCTGGTTGATTCTGATTCTATTTGCAGGGATATTTATGATTGAGAACACCAGAAAACCTTTACTCACGTCATTAATCTCTGAAGAAGTTCCTACTCATGTGCTAAGTTCTGTGCTTAGCGCACAGTCTTCTTATAAGACAATGATCACTGCAACAATTTCACTTTTTATGGGTTATGTCGCAGATCATTACTCGATAGGAATTGCACTGATAAGCTGTTCCTTTATTCTAATCTTAATTGCTTTAATTTTAGGCATAAAAAAAACACCTCATTAAAAAGGTGCTTTTTCTTCTTTTTCTTTTTCACATACTTCCCAAAAGTAGAGAGTCAAATATATGAAGTATTTATGTTTTAAAGCACCTAGTTTTGTAAACGTATGGATTTAGCGTTTTAACGTATTAAATACATAGTGTAATGCTAGTTCCATCTTCGGTATACTCCTCTTTAAGGCTCTTTTCTAAATCATAACCCATCAATTCCAAACGCTCTTTTACAATTAATGTACCTCGTGAGTTATGTACTTTATGTTTACTAAAACTTTTAATTCCTATACCGTTATCCTTAATTGTAATTCTCAATCCCGTTTCAGTTTTTAAAATATAAATCTCTAAACATGGGGCTTGAATTTCGTCAGAAAAAGCATGGACAAATACATTCTCTATAAAAGGTTGTAAAATCATTCCTGGAACCTCTTCAATATAAATATTAATTCTAGGATCAACGTCAAAATTTACCGTCACACGATGATCAAATCGCACATTTTCAATCCTAATATATTGATTTACATAATCCACAAGCTCATAAACCAATACCTTTTGTTTCTTTGAATACTCTAAATTCTTACGGATCAAGTTCGAAAAATCCCCGAGAAACTGAGACGCTTTATTGACATCATTATCCAAGATATAGGCTTGAATTGAATTCATCGCATTATAGATGAAATGTGGATTCATCTGAGCGAGTAAGGCTTCTAACTTAACCTGTTCAACACGTTTTTCTAGCTTGGCCTGATTTTCTATCTTTTTCTGTGAATACCTCCACCATAGATAAACAGATAAAATAATTACAAACAAAACAGAAGTAAGAAACCACCACCTAAAATAAACTGGTGGTAAGGCAGAAACTGTAGTAAGTTTCTGAACGTGAAACAAGCCTGAACTTAGATCTGAAATTTTCACATAAACCGAAGTTTCGCCCATAGGGATAAAAGGAATGGATATCTGTGGTTTTGAACTCTTAGCAGACCAACTATCCATATTATTTAAACTAAATTGATAACGAATCTTGTTAGGATAAGGGTGAGGGCCTATTTCATAAGTCATCTCAAGATTGCTGAGCCCAGAAGGTACTTGTATCACTGTTTCACCCTCTGGGTTAAAAACCTGCTCTCCCAACACCTCATAAAAATCCAATTTTATGTCAGGTGTATCAAATTCAGTATTCAAAACCTTGGTTAAATCTATGGTGTAATAACAGAACATTCCACCAACATAAAGAAGTTTACCCTCTTTAACCGCTCCATACAAAGGTGGACTTACTCCTTGCTCATGATCGATTAAAAGATATTTTTTTCCATCAAAAACAGTAATTCCCCTATCGGTTCCGATGATTAAATTTTCATTTAAGTAGGTCAGAAACTTAATATTCTTTCCTTCAATAACGGATCTCTCAATCTTGATGACCTCCTCGAATTCAGTTCCGTCATAAACAATAAAAACCTCTCCTTTAAGATTAGAAACTGCTAAGTACTTATCCTTGTATGCAGCGATGTTTTTTAAATTTTGTAATTGGGGAAAGTCTTCAGTATTTACCTTGTGAAAGGTTCCGTTTTTAAATTTGAATAAACCATCAAAGATTGAGGTTATATATGTCTGATCCTTGAGTCTTAAGGTCCCAACCACGCTAGAAGGAACATTGTCTAGAGAAGACTCAAAATAAGTAAACTCTTCCGAGAACAAAGATTTGTACACTCTTGAACCCGAAAACGGATTAAACTCGATCAACTCTCCATCAGGACCAAAAGTAACATGCTCGGAATGAATAGGGATATAACGTTCTAAACTTCCCATACTAGAAAAGACATAAATACCTATAGAAGTATTAGCCACATAATGTCCTTGAAATTCTTGTATTCTATAAAGCCTAATTCGCTCCTGATTTACCTCAAAATCAATTTCATAATAGTTTAAATAAGGCCTATTTAAGACACTGGGATTGTCTTGAACATAAGCTTCCTGTATTTCTTTTAAATTCCCTTTAGATATGTAGACGGTATCTTTAGGAGACTGAAACTGAATCCCACTACTATACAGTACCGCATTAGAGGTTTCACTCCTGGCAAAATCTTGAATATTCACTCCATAAGTACTGAATATTTCAACCATCCCATTTAAATCCGTTTCACTCAAGCCCCCTGTGAGACTCCCGGAATAGAAATGCTTAAATTCTTCATTATAAGCTAAAGAAACTACGTCGTGATCATAGATGCCAAATTTGTGAGACAGGTCTTCTAGAGTCATATCAGATTTCAACCTGAATAATCCTCCTTGATCGTTATAAATCCCCCAACCGGCAACATAAATCTCATTCTTTCCAATTTTCTGAAAATCAAAAATAATAGGTCCATGTCGATCTTCCTTTTGAGCGTTGCTTTTCCCTTGAACAAAATCCTCAACGGGAAGCATTGATACGCTTCCTTTATTGGCACGGTACAGGCTATTTCCATCTAGGAAAATGGAGTAAATCGGAGTTTCTTCATTGACCAATATCAGGTCTAAATTAGTTTTATTAGAAGCTAGTTTGAAAGTTCCATGACCATAAGTCACGGCATAGATTTCATTATTATATTCAAAAAAATTAATTACTCTTCCATAATACGATTCGGTTCTATAAATTAGCTCCAAACTGTCTAAGTCTATAACTACAACTCCTTCAGAACTCCCTACATAAAGTCTGTTTTCATTTATGAAGAAACCGGTTACATTAATTCCAGAAAGAAGGTCGTTTTGAGGAATCTTATAAAACTTCCCCTTTTCAAAATAGCGCAAGCCCTCCACATTACTTCCAATCCAAATTCTCCCCTTACTGTCTTCAATTAATTCATTGATGTTGACCCCGTCAAAATTTTCTAACTCCAGATAGGTCTGAAAGACATCATTGCGTTTTCGCATCAAGCCGAATTCAGTCCCAACCCAAAGGTCCCCATTCTTAGAAGATAATAAAGAAGTTACTTTGTGATTACTTAAGAACTCACTACTTGTATAATGTCTATTTGGATAGTTTTGGCCCCATGAGCTCATGGTGCTAAGAAAAAGTAATACAAGAAATAATTTAGTGTAATGCCTTAATGAATTCATCTTCTTTTCTATGTGCAACTCCGAGTAAATCTCCATTGGAAAGCTCTATGTTTTTATCAGATTTAATATATTTCTTCACCTCTTTTAGATTCACTAAATAACTCTTATGAATTCTAAAAAACAAATTTGGAGGCACCTCGATTTCAAGAGCTTTTAAGTTCTTGGTTAAGCTTTTAATCGGACCTCCCTTGAGGTGTACCTTAGAGTAGCTCCCGTCAGCACTGAAGTATAGTATATCGTCATAATCCACAAATTCAATTCCATCCACAGAATGAACTTTAAATCTACGAGGGGGGCTATGAACCTCTTGCAAAAGACGGTTTAATTTATCATTAAAACCTTTTGCATGTCGGTCTTGATAGCGCTGTATAGCACCGTAAAACTCATTAGGGTTAATCGGCTTTAGTAAATAATCAAGAGCATTATTCTTAATTGCTTGAATGGCAAATTGATCATATGCAGTTGTAAAGATAATTTCAAATTCCACAGCAGATCCTAGTGTTTCAATTAGGTCAAAACCACTTTGTTCAGGCATATTAATATCTAGAAACACTAAATCAACTTCATTTTCTTTCAGAATTTCCAGTGCTTGCCTTACTGAAGTTACTCTTCCTACAATTTCGAATTGAAAACCAGGAACTTGTTCTAAAAGGCGTTCGATTACCCGATGCGCAATTTTTTCATCATCAACGATTAAGATTCTTTCCATGGGATAAATTTACAATAAAAATTATGTAGCTTAGTCATAAAATACCACTTCAATGAAACCAAAACTATTTGCCTCTCTGTGTATTAGTATCGCAGGGGCTTACTTGAGTCATGCTCAAACAACTCCTGTTTTTGAAAATGGCCTAGCACAAATTGTAGAAGAATTCAAAGATCCTTCTAAATGGATTAAACACGACCTTTGGGTTGAAACAGAGTTTGACACTGATGGAGATGGAGCTCTAGATCGCATGCATGTCAGCGTAATTCGTCCCGAGCAAACGGAAACAGAAAAACTCAAACTTCCAGTAATTTATAACACCAGTCCTTATTTTGCAGGGGTTGCAGCGGATACTCCTGGAGCTTTCTGGGATGTCAATCACGAACTTGGAGAAACCCCTCCTCCCCATAAGCATCCATCTGTCACTAGACGAGGAAAGCGCCCGGTCATTTCTCAGGGTCATTCTAAAACTTGGATTCCAAGGGGGTATATAATGGTTTATTCTTCTTCTCCAGGTACCGGACTCAGTGATGGATCTCCAACGGTAGGAGGAACGAACGAGTCACTTGCCCCTAAAGCTGTTATTGAATGGTTAAGCGGAAAAGACAATGGTTATCTTGAAAGAACTGGAACTGAAAAAACCGAGGCCTATTGGTCAACAGGAAAAGTAGGGATGACAGGAACTTCTTATAATGGAACCTTACCACTTGCAGCGGCAACTACAGGAGTTGAGGCTTTAAAAGTGATTATTCCAATCGCTCCTAACACCTCTTATTATCACTATTACAGATCCAATGGATTAGTAAGGTCACCTGGAGGCTATTTAGGTGAAGATGTAGATGTCTTATACGATTTCATACATTCTGGAGATGTATCAAAACGGGCTTATGCCGATCGTGTTGTAAGAGATGGTGAAATGGCTGAGGGGATGGATCGAGAATCCGGAGACTATAATGACTTCTGGTTTGGTAGGGATTATCTAAATCAAATGCAAGGTATGAAAGCAGCTATGCTTATGTCTCATGGATTTAATGATTGGAATGTAATGCCAGAGCACTCTTATAGAATCTATAAGGCGGCTGAAGAAAAAGGTCTAATTACTCAAATATACTATCACCAACGTGGTCACGGAGGTCCTCCACCTGTTGCGATGATGAATAAGTGGTTTTCTCAATTTCTTTTTGACCAAGACAACGGAATTGAAAACGAAGAGTACAAGGCACATATTGTAAGGGAGTATGACAAAGCTTCTGAGCCAACAGCTTATGCTAATTACCCGAACCCAGAGGCAAGTAATGTTTCTTTATACTTAAAACCTGGTGCACCTAAAGTTGGTTCTTTGAGCCTTGAAGCTTCAAATAATTCCGTGCAAGAAGTTGTTGTTGACAACTACTCATTCTCAGGAGAAACTCTTGCTCAGGCTGAGATAACAGATCATAGGCTATTATATCTAAGTCCTATTTTAAAAGAAGATTTACACCTTTCTGGTTTAGCTAATATTAAAATCAAAGTAGCGAGCTCAAAACCTGCAGCGAATCTCTCTGTGTGGTTAGTTTCTCTTCCTTGGAATTCTGGGAGAAATGTAAAGATCACCGACAATATTATTACTCGTGGTTGGGCAGATCCTCAAAATGCAAAGAGCCTCTCAAAGAGCAAAGCACTGAAACCTGGAAAATTTGTCAATCTTTCATTTGATCTTCAACCAGATGATCAAATCATTCACAAAGGACAACAGATTGGTCTAATGATTTTTTCCTCTGATAAAAACTACACCTTACATCCTGAACCAGGAACTAAGTTGACTATAGATCTTGGAGAGACTGTTCTTAGCCTTCCTGTTGTTGGAGGAATGCAAACTTTTGAAAATTCCATAAAATAATATAACTTAAGGTCATGAAAACTTACGATTTAAAGAAAGAATGGCCATTGATATTGGTAACACTGGCTCCAATTATTTACATAATGAGTATTTGGAGTCAATTGCCATTAAAGGTTCCCATGCATTGGAATGCTCAAGGAGAGATTGACCGATATGGATCAAGAAAAGAATTGCTCATATTAAGTATAGCACTACCCATATTCATGTATGTCTTGATGTTCATAATTCCATTGATAGACCCTAAAAAGAAAATTAATGAAAGAACTAAAGGATATATAAGAATTAGGCAGGCTCTTGCAATATTAATCTCTTTTTTAACGATTTTCATTATCTATTCCTCATTGACCGCAAGCATGACCCAGCCGGCCTTCATTTTCGTAGCCATAGGTTTACTGATTGCAGTTATTGGTTTTTATATGAAAGACCTCCCTCCCAATTATTTCGTCGGAATTAAAACCGCTTGGACCCTTGAAAACAAGGAGGTTTGGAAGAAAACACATCAATTTTCCAGCAAGCTATGGTTATGGTTAGGAGTGGTTTTGGCCGTTTCAGCCTTAATCCTTGACATCAATCAACTAATGCCTGTTTTTTATGTAATTATTGCGATCACCGTAATTCTTCCTTTTGCATATTCATACATTTTGTATCAAAAGTTGAGCTAAACATCTCGTATTCATTATTTTTGTCGTAATATTCTTTCACTAACTACGAAGCTTACACGAATAATGAAAATTTACCGCCTTTTAATTCCTCTTGCAATCCTTGGACTCATTGGAGTCGTTATCTTTATTTTTCAATACCCTAATTACAATCATAACTATAATCGGTCTTCTGAATTTATAAATGATTCTGTTGATCAAGGAATACATTATGGCATGACTAAAAAGGAATTTGGGAAACTGAAGAACTTGAACAGCCTGTATTATGATTCACAAGAAAGGCAAGAGTCCTTTATGGAGCCGATTAAAGACGATTCAATTAAATATATTGCCTATCACTTTACTAAGGAAGAGCCTAATAATTTATTTAGAATAATCTATATCTATCACTATCCTAGACAGGCTAAAGAGGATTTCAATCAAATTCTTGGATTAGAGGGTGAAAATGATAGAAAAAGACAGAAGTTTTACGGCCTAGAAGATCTTGACATAAGTCTGTTTATAAGCTCAAATAATCTCATTATTGAATCGGATATTCCTTCCTCTTAAAATTCTCAATAAGTTTGTTACTTTTGTGCAAAACGAAAGAAGATGGAATTTTCTAAGCACACTATACATAAAATCGTCAAAGAAACAGAGCAGTCTGTTAGTTTATACTTTAACAAACCACAGGACTTTAGTTTCTTCCCTGGACAGTACATCACCATTAAACATGAAATTGAAGGAAAAGAATTGAGACGTTCTTACTCCTTAAGTTCAAGACCTGATCAAGATTTACGAATTGGAATCAAGGCAGTAGAGAATGGTTTATTTTCAAATTTTGCTATGCAATTAAAAGCCGGAGAGACTCTAGAGTTTTCACAAGCTGAAGGAAGGTTTCTCTTAGATCCTGCACATGCCACTGAAAATTCTAATTATCTTGCTATTGCAGCCGGAAGTGGAGTGACTCCCATACTTTCCATGGTTCATTCTGTTTTAGAAGATACCAAGGCTTCTTTCACACTTATCTATGGGAATAAAAGTCCTCTAGACGCTATGTATTTACAGGAGTTACAGGACTTAGCTGCTAGCTATGATCGATTTTCTCTTATCGAAATTTACAGTAGAAATTGTCCTCCTGATGGCCGTCTGGGAAGAATTGATTCAAGTATTATTAATTTTGCTTTGAACAAGGGAACTTTTGATCAAGTGTTTATTTGTGGTCCTGAAGCTTTAATTAATGATTCTAAAGCTCATTTAATTACTAGAGGTTTCACAGAAGATCAAATCAATTTTGAACTATTCTCAAGTGCTACTTCGTCAGATGAAAGTGAGTCAGCAAATTCGGATGATCAAGTATCGATTTCAGTGGTCTTAGATGACGAAACCCATGAATTCAAAGCACCGAGAGGGATCAATCTTTTGGATGCTGTCCTTGATCAAGACTTGGACGCTCCATATTCATGTAAAGGAGGCGTTTGTAGTTCTTGTATTGCTTTAGTCACAGAAGGTAGTGCTAAAATGGAAAAAAACAATATCTTAACCGATTCAGAGATTGAAGAAGGATTAACCATAACTTGTCAGGCACATGCAACTACGGATCGTATTTGCTTGGATTTTGACGAAGCATAAATATAATTAAATGGGTTTTAGTGAAATAAAGGATGCCTTATTCCTCGGATTTATCATGGCTTTCATGATAGGGCCGGTGTTTTTCACCTTACTTCAAACAAGTATCTTGTATGGAGCTAGACGCGCTATTGCCTTTGATCTGGGTGCAATCTCGGGGGATGCTGTCTTTATTATTATCGCGTATTACGGATCAAGACCAGCATTAGAACTTATAAAGGATGACCCCTTAGTTTTTGCTATAGGTGGTGCTGTACTCGTGACTTATGGTCTCTTTTCTTTTTTTAGAAAGAAAGATCGTCCACAATTGGAAGATCCTGAATTGACCATTACAGAAGATAATCCTTCTTATACTGGACTATTTTTTAAAGGTTTCTTTTTAAACTTTATAAATATTGGTGTGTTGGGTTTCTGGATTGCGATGATTGTCGTGATTGGCCCGAGTTTAGATATGAATGGGAATTTTATTTTTGAATATTTCGGAACTATTCTGCTTGGGTATTTCCTCACCGATTTGATCAAAATTCATTTGGCAAAACAACTCAAAAGCAAAATGACTCCAGCGGTAAATTATAAATTAAAGAGAATTCTAGCTTTAATTTTTATCATCTTCGGTCTTAGCTTAATTTTCAAAGGCTTTTTTCCAAGTGAAAACGCAATGCCTCAAGAACTGAATAAATTCATTCAAACAGATAAATAAAAAAAGCCGCTATCGATATGACAGCGGCTTTAAGCTTTTATTATTGAAGGTTATTTCACCTCAAAAACATTGTTGTCTTGATAGACATCTGCCATGATAGTTGAAGGATCGATCTCCACTTTTAACACCTCTTTAGAAGCATCAAAACTATAAGTTGTATAAGCCCAAGCCCAGTCTTCAATCACTGTTGCATCAGCTTTTTTATGTCCTCTCATCATTCTTAGTGGAATCAAGAAATCTTCAAAACTTCCATCGGTATAAGTCACGCGAAGGTCAATAGGCATAGGCATACGACCTATTCTTTCTAAAGTAATTTTAGTTCCCTCCACAGATCTCACTCCATAGTCGATGGTATGAGTCGTTTGACCGAATTCATTCAAATACCAACCTAGCTCAAATCCACTTACCTTTTCTGCAACTCTGATAAAGTCATTTGGAGTAGGGTGCTTCATCGCCCAGTTATTATAATATTCTTTAATGATTTGTTCCAGAACCTCATCTCCGGCAACATAACCTAGTTGTGCTAAGAAAATCTTTCCTTTTACATAAGAAGCAATAGAATAAGCGGTATTATTATCAAAACGATCAGCCTGAGTTGTCAAAGGCTCTTCCATGTTATTGTTTACCACATAGTAATAACCTCTATAAGATCCTGCGATAGGATTTGCTCTTGGGTTTTCCTTACTATCGTTTCCTGCTAATGCAGAGATATAAGAGGTAAACCCTTCATCCATCCAAGAATGCAAAGACTCATTGGTTGCAAACATGTGTTGGAACCAAGCATGAGCCATCTCATGGTACATCGTTCCTTTCAAGCTATTTAAATTAGATCCTCCAGTGATCAAAGTACACATTGCATACTCCATTCCACCATCTCCTCCTTGGATTACGGAGTATTGAGGCCATGGATATGCACCAATATGCTCAGAGAAATACTTCATTCCATGCTCGGTAAAAGGCTGAACCTTTTTCCAGTTTTCCACAGTCTCCTCATCTCCTTTATACAAGAAATGTAAAACAGGTCCATTCTCCATTCTCACCACATCATGTTCATATTCATCATCAGCTGCCCATGTGAAATCATGTACGTCTTCTGCTTTGAAGTGCCATGCTAATTTTTTCTTTTTCTTGTGCTTCTTCACCTTAACTCCTTCGTCTTGGTAACCATGACCAATCTCGTTGTTGTTCACAAGAACTCCAGTCCCTCCAATAGTATAGCTTGGATCAATGTGAATAGTCACATCAAAATCTCCCCAAACTCCTTGGAATTCACGAGCGATATAAGGGTGGTCTTGCCATCCTTGATAATCATATTCCGCCAATTTAGGAAACCACTGTGCCATAGATAAATGAACTCCATCTGCATTTTCACGACCTGATCGACGAATCTGCACAGGAACTTGAGCGTCAAAATTCATCTCAAAAGTAGTAGAAGCCCCAGGCTGAATTGGATGTGCTAAGGCTACAGTCATTATCGTTCCTTCAATAGAATACTCTAAAGCTTTTCCGTCTTGACTAAGCGCATTTACATGAATATACCCTATTTCATTAGGCTTTAAATCCGCAATTCGAGATTGCATCTTAGGGTGTTCTTCTGTACCGATATTAGTCACCATTCGTCCGTCAGGATCTTGAATCCATTGCAAACGTGCATCCATTTCAGAACCTGGTTGGAAGGCATTAAAATACAAGTGGTAAAAAACGCGATCTAACACATCTGGTGAATTGTTAGTGTAAACAAGTTTCTGAGTTCCATGGTACTGATAATTGTCCACGTCTACATCGATGTCCATCGTGTAGTCAACGTGCTGTTGCCAATAAGAACTTTGCTCTTGGGCTTGAATTTCCGTAGCCGAAAACCCTACAAAAGCTAAAGCCGCCATGATTAAGTGTTTCTTCATTTTGGGTATATTTATTTAATTGAATTTCATAAAAAAGGCGCGCAAGTCTTTCAACTGCGCGCCCTAATTTAATACTTTTTTAATTACTTACCGTTAACCATTTGGTCGGCCATTTTTAAGGCGTTGTAAGCATTTACAATTCTTCCTGAAACAGAAAGGTCTGCAAAAGGAACAATTGCCTCAGATCCTGGTTCAACTACATCCATATTTACTAAAGTTCCAGAGTTCATAATGATGTGTTTCACTTGAGAAGCTGAAAGCTCTGGATAGTAAGAACGAATAAGGGCTGCTACACCTGCTGTAGACGGAGCGGCCATAGAAGTTCCAGAAATAGCTTCATAACGCTCATCTGGGAAAGTTGCATAAATAGCAACACCAGGAGCAAAGATATCTACGTTTAATTTACCGTAGTTAGAGAAACCAGCTGGCATGTTTTCATCCCAGTTTGCACTCATCGCTCCGATTGTTAATACGTTATCTGTAAACTCGTTGATCAAGTCTTTAGAATCATTTGGATAGGTATATACCTCATCGATATTTGCTCCGTCATTACCTGCAGCGTTTACGATTAATACATCGTGCTCAGCAGCATATTTAAGTGCATCATATACCCACTCCTTGTCTGGAGAATACGCTTTACCAAAAGAAGTGTTGATTACTTTAGCTCCATTGTCAACTGCATAACGGAAAGCCATTGCTACATCCTTATCTCTTTCATCTCCATCTGGAACTGCTCTTACAGAAAGAATCTTAACATTGGTTGCAACTCCGTTCATCCCTTTATCATTGTTGCGCACTGCAGCGATAATACCTGCTACGTGAGTCCCGTGAATTTCATCATCAACAGTATGTCCTACTTGGTTGTTACCATAAGGCTTACCATCCCAAACATAAGGATCATCTCCAACAATCTTACGAGCGTCAAAATCTAAATCATAATGATGATTACTCATCAAAGAAGCTCTATAATCAATAACATCCTGAGCTTTAACTCCTCTTGAAGTCATCGTAGCTACAGTTCCAATTTGTGATTCTAAGAATGCATCATCTGTTTCAAATCCTTCGAAATCAGACATCACAAATGAATCTTTCTGAAATACAGCCTCCGCAGCGTCAAAAGCAGCTACTAAGAAGTCCATTCGTGCTAGAGTCTCAGCTCCTTCAGAAGCCTTAGCATCAAATTCAGCTTTAACTTTGATATATTCCTTATAGTCTTCTAAATCTCCTTCAGCAATTTGGTCTTCCGTTTTATCTCCGAAACGATCCATACCAACCTTCACCATTCTTGTGATTTCTAGCTGCTCTGCGTACACGTTTCCATCAGGTCCTCCGATGAAGTTCCATCCTTTAATATCATCTACATAACCGTTTTTATCATCATCGATTCCATTTCCTGCTACTTCATCAGGGTTGGTCCAAGTGTTAGCCGCTAAATCTTCGTGCTCTACATCGATTCCTGAATCGATTACACCAACGATAACTTCCGTACCTTCTTTTCCTTGAAGGAAGTCATAGGCCTGAGGAATACTCATTCCTGGAACAGTATCTGTTGCTAGGTCCATATGAGACCATCTCTGCATTTGAGCTTCGTCTAAAGCTACATTCTTCGTTGGAATATCAACAGCGTTATTCTGAGCTGCTGGTACCGGAATCTTGTGCACTGAAGCACATCCCGCAAGTGTTAGTGCAGCTAAAGATGCTGCATAAATAGGCTTAAATCCTTTCATATTGTTAATGTTTATTGTACGTAATTATTCAAATATTTCATCGAACTTAAAAGTATCTTTTAGGCGCACCCCTTTTTCGGTTTGTTGAAGGGTACAGATCTCGTGATAAGCATCGTGTTCCAAAAATAAGAAATATTCCTTGTTTGCCGCTTCATTTAGAAACTTTTCCTTTTCATCCATAGTCAGTAAAGGCCTGGTATCATAACCCATTACATAGGGCAATGGAATATGTCCCGTAGTTGGTAATAAATCTGCCATGAAAACCAAAGTTTTCCCCTGATACTTCAAAATAGGCAACATCTGTTTCTCGGTATGTCCATCCACACAAAGCACGTCAAAACCCAATTCAAACTCTTTGATTTTCAATAAATCTAAATCGTCTCCCTCCACTCTATTCTCATGAGAAGAAGGTAAAGGCACAAAATTAAGTCGTCCATCAGCCTCTAAAGGATTCACATTCTCCTTTAAAAAACTAGCTTTTTCTCGAGGATTAGGCTCAGTAGCCCACTTCCAATGCGATGCATTAGTCCAAAACCTCGCATTCTTAAACGCTGATTCATATCCAGTTTTATCCTTATTCCATTGAATCGCTCCACCACAGTGGTCAAAGTGCAAGTGGGTCAAAAAGACATCCGTGATATCATCCTTATGAAAACCTTTCTCCACAAGAGATTTATCTAAAGAATAATCCCCCCAGAGGTGGTAATAACTAAAAAATTTCTCTGATTGTTTTTCTCCCAGACCCGTATCAATTAAGATCAATCGATCACCATCCTCGATAAGCATGGATCTCATGGTCATAGAAATCATATTATTTTCATCTGATGCATTGGTTCTGGTCCATAAAGATTTAGGCACCACTCCAAACATCGCTCCACCGTCTAATTTAAAATTACCGGTCTCAATTGGATATATTTTCATGATTTTTCCGCGTTAAACTTCACAAAGATGGCGAAAAATCAATAAACCTTAAAAAAGCATCAGTTAATAAAAACAAAAAACCATCCTGAATTAGGATGGTTTTTCTTGAGGCGTCGAGCGGATTCGAACCGCTGTACAAGGTTTTGCAGACCTCTGCCTAGCCACTCGGCCACGACGCCATTTTTAATGAGCTGCAAATTTAAGGCTTTTTTTGAGTTCTACAAGCTTTTTTTTAGCTTATCGAACAGATTCCATAATCACAGAAACGCGCTCTACATTCCCTCCAATAGGTGGGTTGATCTTAGAAACCTTAACTTTTGCGGTAGTCACCATAGGGATTTCCTCCATGATTCTATCCAATATTCTTTGATTGACGTGTTCCAATAACTCACTTCGAATTGCCATCTCTTGCTTAGCTATCAAGTTTAAATGTACGTAATCTACAGCATCTTTCAAATCATCACTTTTTGCGGCCTTCGAAAAATCTGCCTCTACCTCAACATCTACACTGTAATCAGAGCCTATTTTACCCTCTTCTTCTAAACAACCATGAAAGGCATATACGCGAATGTTCTCTACTTTAATCCAAGCCATTGTACTGTGCTTTAAAATTTTCGTCAAATATACGCAATACCTAATGTCCTTGGTGAAAAATTTAATAATTTTGCAACTCCTATAGAACTGAAAATATGAGTGAAGAAAAAAAATCTTTGAATTTTATAGAGCAAATCGTTGAAGATGATTTAGCTGCTGGACTATCACAAGATCAACTGCGTTTCAGGTTCCCACCAGAACCAAACGGATACTTACATATCGGTCATGCGGCCTCAATCTGTTTAAACTTCGGATTGGGAGAGCGCTATAACGCCCCTGTAAATTTAAGATTTGACGATACCAACCCTGCAAAGGAAGAACAAGAATATGTAGATGCCATCAAAAAAGATGTTGCATGGTTAGGCTTTAGATGGGATAAAGAACTTTATTCTTCTGATTATTTTGAGCAACTCCACACTTGGGCTGTTGAGATGATTAAAGAAGGTAAGGCTTATGTAGACCACCAGAACCCACAACAAATTGCCGAGCAAAAAGGAACTCCTACAGATCCTGGAACAAATTCACCATACAGAGATAGAAGCCCTGAAGAGAATTTAGATTTATTCGAAAGAATGAAGGCTGGAGAATTTGAGGAAGGAGCATGTGTGTTAAGAGCAAAAATAGACATGAGTCATGTAAACATGCATATGCGTGATCCAATCATGTACCGTATTCTTAAAAAACACCACCATAGAACAGGAGACACTTGGTGCATATATCCTATGTACGACTGGACGCATGGAGAATCGGATTATTTAGAACAAATTTCACACTCTATCTGTACCTTAGAGTTCAAATCTCATAGAGATCTTTACGATTGGTATAAAGAAGAAGTATATTCTGGAGAAGACCTTTTACCGAAACAGCGAGAATTCGCTCGAAGAAATTTATCGTATACCGTAATGAGTAAGCGTAAATTACTTCAATTGGTTGAGCAAGGAGTTGTTAACGGATGGGATGATCCACGTATGCCTACAATCTCTGGATTGAGAAGAAGAGGATATACTCCTGCCTCTATTCGTAACTTCTCGGAAGTTTCTGGAATTTCAAAAAGAGAAAATGTTACTGATGTAGCGCTTCTAGAGCACTGTATTAAGGATGATTTAAATAAAACTGCTCCTCGAGTGATGGCGGTTCTTGATCCTTTAAAAGTAGTAATCACGAATTATCCTGAAGCAGAAGAGGAATGGCTGGAAGCCGAAAACTCTCCTGAAGACGAAAGCTTAGGAAGTAGAAAAGTTCCTTTCTCAAGAGAAATCTATATTGAGAAAGAAGATTTCAGAGAGCAAGCCAATAAGAAATTCTTTCGTCTAAAACTCGGAAAAGAAGTACGTCTTAAAAATGCCTACATCATCCAAGCCAATGACGTTGTTAAAGATGAAAATGGGGAAATCACCGAGGTACACTGTACTTACGATCCGCTTTCTAAATCTGGTTCAGGTACCGAAGAATCAATGCGTAAAGTAAAGGGAACACTTCACTGGGTGTCTACTAAACATGCGCATGAAGCTGAGGTTAGATTATACGACCGTTTGTTCACAGACGAAGCTCCTGATGGACATAAGGATGTTGATTTCATGGAGTTCGTAAACCCGAATTCATTGGAGGTAATTAAGGCCATGGTAGAACCAAGTTTAAAGGAGGCGAAGTCTGGGGACAGATTCCAATTCCAGAGAAAAGGATATTTTTGTGTAGATTCAGATTCTGATAGAGAAAATCTAATCTTTAACAGAACCGTAGCCTTGAGAGATTCTTGGGCAAAAATGGAGAAAAAATAAAACATGTTTTTAAAAGATCAAGCCTTCATCACTCAATCAATCGTCCACAAGGTGGGTAATAAGGCCTTGGATGAGGATAATGTATTCTCTCACGATAGGCTCAATTTTGAGGAAGATGAAGGTTTGTATGATCTTTTAATGGGAATGAATACTGCTGCCTTTCAAAAGCAGAATCAGTATTTCAAGTTCAATCACAACACGCATTTAAACCTCAACGAGGTATATACTTATTGCAAAAATATTTTTGACGACCCTTCGGAAAATTTCATAGAAAATTCCAAGCATATCTGTGCCCATTTATATGAGCAAAGTGGTTTTCCTCAAATCAAAAAAGGAGATGTAATCATTTCTCACCTCAACGATCTTCAACTCGAAGGAGAATTACTTGAAGCCATAGTCATTCTGAAGATCGAACGCCAGAGCCATTTTTTCCAAACCACTAATAATGGGAATCACCTCGGATTGAAAATTGATAAGGGTATTGACCCTTCTAAATTGGATAAAGGCTGTATGATTTTTAGAACGGAAGAGGAAGAAGGTTATAAAGTTATCTCTATAGACTTCAACCGCTATGACGCTGCTTATTGGAAACAACAATTTCTCAATGTGGTTGAGGCCGATGATACCCATGCTCAAACTAAGCATTTCATGGAGATGTGTAAAAGTTTTTCTGATCGCGTGGTCAAGTCAGAATACGGAAAACAAGAACAAGTAAACTTCTTAAGCGAATCTGTGAGTTATATGGCAAAACAAGATGCCATAAGCCCTAGTAAATTTGAAGAAGATGTAGCCTCTCAATCGGATCTTCAAGCAGAATTTTCCAAATTTCGTGAAGAATTCGAAAAGAGAAAGGACATTGAGTTCTGGGATGAATTCGAGGTTTCAGCCAATGTATTTACCCAAGAACGCAAAAAGCTTAAATCCGAAATAAAGCTCGATACGGGTATCGATTTAAAACTTCAAGCGGACGACCCAGAATCCTTAAAAAAGTACCTAGAGCGTTGCTATGATCCAGAAAAGGACATGCATTATTATAAAGTTTACTTTAATAACGAATTATAAAAAAAACCCTTTCATAGCAAAAGGGTTTTCATTGTTTTAGAGGTACTTGGTTAAGTTTGGCTTATCAATTGTTGATTTTAATTGATTTGATGATGGCCTCTAATTCCATCAGGTAATCTCTCTTATCTACAGAAGGTGCATACACAAATCCTTCCAATACAATAACGCGATTGTTTGCCCAGTCGGCAATAGCATAGTTCACGAATGGACCCGCCATATAATCATCCTTCATCTCCCAAGTACTATGCGTTTCTATACAGTCATATCCTGCTAATTTAGTTTTGTAAAAAACAGGCGTTCTGGCTTTTTCAGTAATCATATACTGTCCTTCTTTTCCACCAGGTACATGCTGTTCTCCCATTTCATCTCTCATCTTAATCACCGTTGCAGGAGTAAAAGGATGGTCCGCATCTATTGGGTATGAATAGACCAATAAATTCATCGAACCATCTCCCACAGCAATTCCCCCAGTCAATCTCTGAGTCATCCATAAGAAGTCACCTGTATCAACCATTTGGTCCACAGCAAATTCTTTAGGAATAACCATTGAAATGCCCAGATCCTTAAAGGTTTTAAGGTTCTGAGACGCGAAGGCATTTTTCTTATTTCGAACTTGAATATTTTCTAAATCTTGTTTTTGAATTAATCTCACTACGGTCATCCCGTCTTCACCAATTAACTCAATCATAGCATCTTTATTAGGTGCAGTAAGTTCAATAATGATTTGGGGTCTGGCATAAATATCATGTTTTACCTTAATTCCCTTATCACCATCAAGTTTAATCTTAACCACTGAACGAGAAGCTTGCATCATTTTACCAAATAAATGTTCAGGAACTTGTGCATAATCTAACTGTGCTTCCTCTTGTGGTAAACCTACAACAGGCTCAGAGATTACAGCTCTCATCGCTTCTCCAACTCTTCCTTTCCAAACATCATTATCAACAACAAAAAGAGCATGTCCTGCACGACCATTTGAGTTGACTAAAGTCACTTCATTCTTTTTAGAAGAACTATCTCCGCAAGAACTTAAAATCGCAGCAAATGCAACGAACAATCCAATTTTCTTTAAAATATTCATATTCTATTAAAGTTGTTATTAACTAATCAATGTTTTTGCAAAACTCTTAAATATTTATCAACTACCGTGCCAAAAGTTAAAAAAAACTTAAACAGAGTAATTAAGTCGCTTAGGATAAATCGTTAAACGCTGTCCTATCTTCAAGTTATCACTCTTTAAATTATTCCATTTCTTAATTTGAGATACCGTAACTCCATGCCTTTTTGCAATCAATCCAAGATAATCTCCAGGACGTACTTTATATCTAATGCGCTGATTGAGCTCAAAGTATTTAGGCATGGGTTTCTCACGCGAAGCAGCATCCTTTGCTATAGAAGCATAGACAGCGTCTTCATTCGAATAAAACACAGAGGCATACTTACTTGGTAATCGCACAGAATAACCTTTACCTTTTACATAAGGAATGGCGTCTAATTTATATTGAGGATTCAAAAATTCTAAAGTTTCCTGAGAAACTCCAAGCTCACGAGTGAGTTGATCAAAAGACATAGTTGCCTTAACCTCGATGGTCTCCGTGGCAAAATATGGAACCTTCACCGCTTCCTTAGGGCTTAGTCCATGTTTATCCGCATATTCAAAAAGATACATTGTTGCATAAAATGCAGGAACATAACCTGCTGTTTCACGAGGTAAATAAGGTCTTATATTCCAATAATTGGTATAACCTCCTGACCTTCTAATCGCCTTAGAAACATTTCCAGGACCTGAATTATAAGCCGCTAAAGCTAAATCCCAATCTCCAAACATTTGATATAAATCTTCTAAATAGGCACAAGCTGCTTTAGTTGCTTTCACCGGATCTTCTCGTTCATCCACGTATGAAGAAGTCTTTAATCCATATTGTTTACCTGTCGCATACATAAACTGCCAGAGTCCTGTGGCACCTACATAAGAACGTGCATTAGGTTTTAAAGCAGATTCTACAATTGCTAAATACTTAAGTTCCATTGGAATATTATACTGGTCCAATTCCTCTTCAAACATCGGAAAATAATAGGCCGCACGAGTCATTAAAACAGGGTAATACTTCTTTCTGTTTTTCAAATAAGCATTAACCACACGCTCTAAAACTGGATTGTATTCTAAGTGAAAAGGAGTCTCTGAATCTAAGACCTCCAAGCGCTCCTTTAAGTCTTCTGTTGAAACCAAAGATTCCACTTTTACATTCTCTTGCTGATCATAGGATCTAATAGCCTCCATGTCAAGCTCTCTTTCATATAATAGATCCAACCAAAGTGAATCTAATATTGCTGCCTTCTCATGTCCTGTAAAAGAATCATCTTGTATAAAATTATGTTTAGCTTCCAGGGGTAATCTAGGCTGAACCACTACAACCTCAGGTACAGAAACACTTTCTTGAAGTACTACTGTTTCGCTATCCGCCACCTGATCTACTAAACTATTTTCACTCGTCTTTTTAACCACACTACAAGAACTCAAAAGAGCTGTAGCTAAAGTCATTGTCAATATTTTTCTCATCTATCTCTCCTCTCTTATTGAATTTCTACCCCAACTGGGCAATGATCTGAATGCTTAGCTTCCGGTAAGATAAATGCACGAGTCATTCTATCCTGCATAGCAACTGAAACCATATTATAATCGATCCTCCAACCTTTATTATTATTTCTTGCGTTAGCTCTATAAGACCACCAACTATAATGATCAGGTTCTTTGACGAAATGTCTAAAAGAATCTACGAAACCTGTTTCCATAAATCGGGTCAACCATTCTCGTTCCACAGGCAAAAATCCAGAAGTATTCTTATTCTGCTTCGGATTGTGAATATCGATAGCCTCGTGGCAAATATTATAATCCCCACACACAATTAGATTAGGATGTTCTTTTCTGAGCTCCTCGCTATATAGAAGGAATTCATCCATATAATTGAGTTTGAAATCTAAACGCGCAGCATTAGTTCCAGAAGGTAAGTACATACTCATCACAGAAAAATCTTCAAAATCCAGTCTCAAATTACGACCTTCAAAATCCATAGTTTCTATCCCAGTACCATATTCCACGTGCTTAGGTTTGATCTTAGTCAAAATACCTACGCCACTATAGCCCTTTTTCTGAGCACTAAACCAATAACATTCATAGCCTAAAGCCTCGAATAAACTATTGTCTATTTGTTCAGGTTGCGCCTTGGTTTCTTGAATACACAAAATATCAGGATTCGCAGCTTCTAGCCATTCGACAAAACCCTTTTTAATGGCGGCTCTAATTCCATTTACATTATATGATAATATCTTCATTTAAATCTTCATTTCCGGGATCTCTCCCTCTACTATTAATCTTCCTTCAGTAGCCTCTTGAATCATTTCCACAGAGACTCCAGGAGCTCTTTCTTTCAAAATAAAAGCATCCTCATCAACTTCTAAAACAGCCAAGTTAGTCACCACTTTCTTGACACAATTCACTCCCGTCAAAGGCAGAGAACAACGTTTTAACAGCTTTGATTCACCACGTTTATTGGTATGCATCATCGCGACTATAATGTTTTCAGCAGAAGCCACTAAATCCATAGCACCTCCCATTCCTTTAACTAGTCTTCCTGGAATTTTCCAATTTGCAATATCGCCGTTTTCAGCAACTTCCATAGCACCTAATACAGTCAACTGCACATGTTGCCCACGAATCATACCGAAACTTGTAGCTGAATCAAAAATGGAAGCCCCATCTAAATAACTAACGGTTTGTTTTCCTGCGTTGATCAAATCTGCATCCTCTTCTCCGTCTATAGGAAAAGGGCCCATTCCAAGAAGTCCATTTTCAGATTGAAATTCAACTTCTATTCCTTCTGGGATGTAATTTGCAACTAAAGTTGGAATTCCAATTCCTAAATTTACGTAAGAGCGATCTTGAAGCTCCTGAGCGATCCTTTTAGCGATTCCATTTTTATCTAATCCTATCATCTCTTAAATTTTTGGTCTAACGGTTCTTTGCTCTATTCTCTTTTCAAAAGTCTCCCCTTGAAAAATCCTTTGTACAAATATTCCAGAGGTATGAATCTGATTAGGATCCAATTCACCCGCCGGAACTAACTCCTCAACCTCAGCCACAGTGATCTTCCCACCCATAGCCATCATAGGATTAAAATTCCTCGCAGTTCCCTTAAAAATAAGGTTCCCTGCCGTATCTCCTTTCCAAGCTTTCACCAAAGCAAAATCTGCTTCAAAAGCCCTTTCCATAATATACATCTTACCGTCGAACTCACGAGTTTCTTTTCCTTCGGCTACTTCTGTTCCATATCCAGCAGGAGTAAAAAACGCAGGTATACCAGCTCCCGCAGCACGACATCGTTCCGCTAAAGTTCCTTGTGGAATCAATTCTACCTCTAATTCTCCACTGAGCATTTGTCTCTCGAATTCATCGTTTTCTCCAACATAAGAAGCAATCATTTTCTTGATCTGCTTCTCTTGTAGTAAAAGTCCTAGCCCGAAATCATCTACCCCCGCATTATTAGAAATACAAGTAAGATCCTTCACCCCCAACCTCACCATTTCGGCGATGCTGTTCTCTGGGATGCCACATAGGCCAAAACCACCCACCATAAGGGTCATTCCACTCTCCAATCCACTCAAGGCTTCTCGGACATTGTTAACGGTTTTGTTTATCATGTTTAGTTTGTTTAGTTTAGAACTCTTCTTCGTCTTCCTCAACCATAAGCTCTCCATTTGCATCTGTAGAAATCATTTTTCCACAGTCAATTTCAATACTTAAGTTATCAGGTCTCACGAAGTCTTCTCTAGAAATAGTCAAGGTAGAATCAGCATAAACCTTCTTCATATAAAGCGCCCAAGTAGGCAAACTCATTGAAGCTCCCTGACCTAAAGCTATTCCTTCAAAATGGGCAGCACGATCATCGGCACCCGTCCAGACTCCTGTAGCTAAATTCGGGACCATTCCCATAAACCATCCATCAGATTGGTTCTGAGTCGTTCCCGTCTTTCCCGCAATTGGATTATCGAATTGATATGGATAACCCGTCGAAGCGTCATAAGGATAAACTCCTCCTTGAGAACGCAATCTAATTCCGGAACCTCCTTCTGTAACTCCTTTTAAAAGCTCAATTACCACATAGGCCGATTCCTCTGAAAGCACTTCTCTGGTCTTAGGTGTAAATTGCTCGATCACCGTTCCGTTTTTATCCTCAATTCTGGTAATAAACATAGGGTCCACATGTAAACCTCTATTGGCAAAAGTAGAATAAGCACTTACCATATCATATAAAGTCACATCCAAGGTCCCCAAGCCTATAGAAGGATACGCAGGAACTCTAGATGTTATTCCGGCTTCACGGGCTAGTTTTGAAACTGCACGAGGACCAACCATATGCATCAATCTGGCAGTTACCACATTGATAGAATTAGCCAAGGCGTTTTTCAAAGTTCTCACTCCTCCATAACTATCCCCAGAGTTCTTAGGTGTCCAATCTTCCTCCAAACCGAAATCTTCGGCAGGAATAGTATACTTAGTATTAGGATATTCCTGACAAGGTGATAGTTTCAACTGGTTAATAGCAGCAGCATATACAAAAGGCTTAAAGGTAGACCCTACCTGTCTCGCACCTTGTTTAACGTGGTCATACTTATAGTATTTATGGTCGATTCCTCCCACCCATGCTTTAACATGACCTGTTTGAGGCTCCATAGACACTAGTCCTGTATGCAACAAAGATTTAGAATAGCGGATTGAATCCATAGGACTCATAATCGTGTCCAAATCTCCTTTATAAGAATAAACCGTCATTTCTGTCGGAGTCTTAAAATTCTCTAGAATTTCATCATCCGATTTCTTTGCTTTTTTAAGTCCACGATAGCGCTGGGTTTGAAACATCGCTCTGCGCATCAAGGTATCAATCTGCCCTTCTCTTAAATTGTAAAAAGGAGCTGTAGGATTAGACTTTTGATCTTCTTGGAAGGCGTGTTGAAGGTTTGTAATATGCTCATGAACCGCTTCTTCAGCATATTTCTGCAATCTAGAATCAAGCGTCACATAGATCTTCAAACCGTCACTGTAAAGATTGTACTTCTTACCATCAGGTTTAGGATGATCCTTCACCCAAGATTTCATATAATCTTGTAAATAAGATCTGAAATAAGTTGCAATTCCATCATTATGCCCTTCAGGGCTAAAATCTAACTTGATCGGTTCCTGCACCAATGAATCGTGAACAGAAGCCGATAGCTTTCCATACTTTTCCATCTGTGAAAGCACCACATTCTTCCTTTTGAACGCGTTCTTAGCCGTATTTGTATTTCTCTTTGGATTGTAAAGGGCTGGATTTTTTAACATTCCAACCAAAGTCGCAGATTCTTGTACCGAAAGATCAATGGGTTCCTTCCCGAAATAGATTCTCGAAGCGGAACGGATTCCAATCGCATTATATAAGAAATCAACCTTGTTTAAATACATGGCCATGATTTCTTCCTTGGTGTATTGACGCTCTAATTCCACGGCAATCACCCATTCTTTTAATTTCTGAACTACGCGTTCCACAGTGTTTTTTGATCCTTCACCATGAAATAACAACTTTGCTAATTGCTGGGTAATTGTAGAGGCTCCTCCATCTGCGCCCATAGCAGCTAGTGCTCTGGCAAACCCTCTAAAGTCAATCCCTGAATGCTCAAAATACCTCACATCCTCCGTTGAAACTAAAGCATCAACTAAATTCTGAGGTAATTCATTATAAGTAACAGGTGTTCTATTTTCTTTGAAAAACTTCCCTAAAGTAACTCCATCAGCTGAGATAATTTCCGTAGCAAAATTAGTATCTGGATTCTCTAATTCTTCGAAAGTTGGTAGCTCACCAAAAACACCGGCTCCAACCAATTTAAATAAAATTATAACGGAAACAATTGCCGCAAAAAATAGGCTCCATAGCCAAATTAAATACTTCTTATATGAATTCGTTTTTTTCTTTTTACTCATCTTAAATTAGGGGCTATTTATTTTTTTCTATACTTATTCCAACTCCAACAATCCCATCAAGTTTTGCCATTGTTTCCAACTCACCAAGTCTTCTCATGACTTGTCTCAATTCAATCCTATAAACACCAGGAACAGGAAAATCCATTCCCTGTTTCAAAATCAGCTCAGACTCTTTAATATCCGTCATTCCAACTCCTAACCAATTTCCTTTCTTATCCGCCATAGCGTATTCAAGGGTGTCAACCACTCTTCTACCATTAGGATAATCAATTTGAGAAACCAAGAACAAATTAGAAAAAGGATAATGATTATTATTTCGAATATTAATCAATACCTCATTTTTAGATAAAGTATCTTTGATCGGTACAGAGAAAACTACGGCTTCATTCTTCGCCCAAAACTCCTGTGGAAAATCCTTTTGCTCACTATAAAAATAAGGGCTATCACAAGAGGTTAACACTGCTATTGCAGACAGAAGTAACAAAGCTTTACGCATCATTATTTGGTTTTTTTCTTGGTGGCCTTCTTCTTCTATTTTGTGGCTTCTGACCTTGGGTTTTTTCACCCTGTGTCTTCTGACCCTGAGGCTTTTGACCTTGTTTTTTATTCTGAGCTTGAGGCTTGTTTTGCCCTTGAGGCTTCTGCCCTTGAGGTTTCTGTCCTTGAGGCTTCTGGGCTGGGTTCTTCACAGAATTTTGCGCTTGTCCACCGTTGTTTTGAGGTCTCTTTTTACGCTTGTTTCTATTATTCTTTGAATTCCCTCCTTCAGAACTCGCTACAGCTGCCTCCGGCTTGTTCCCTTTATTTCTATTGTTAGGCTTTCTTCTTTTTTTTCTGTTTGATTTTTTGGGCTTGTCAAAGCGCGTCAAACTATCCTGACCCACCACGTTCTCAAAATCAATTTCAGGAACGGCTTGAATCAGTTCATCCTCATATTCTTCCAGGGAACTGATCTTTTCTCCAGAAGCATTAATTTCAAGAATCTCATGCACCTGTTCGGCGGTCAATTTAAACCACTTTCCTCTTTCCTCCTTATAGGTATACCAAAGCAGTCCTTTGAAAATATCCATTTTGATATACACCGCAGGACCTTTTTCAGTCATTAGAGGCTTATCCGTTTTAGGAAGCTCATTTAAAGCATCTAAATAGGTATCCAATTCAAAGTTCAAACAGCATTTCAATTTTCCACATTGACCCGAAAGTTTCTGTGGGTTCAAAGCTAATTGTTGATAACGTGCTGCAGCGGTATTCACCTTTCTAAAGTCAGTCAGCCAAGTAGAACAACAAAGCTCTCTACCACAAGATCCAACTCCACCTAAACGGGATGCCTCTTGTCTTAAACCAACTTGTTTCATCTCTACACGAATACTAAAAGCTCCAGCTAAATCACGAATCAATTGTCTGAAATCGACACGTTCATCCGCGGTATAATAAAAGGTGGCTTTGTTTCCATCCCCTTGATATTCGACATCTGAAAGCTTCATCTTAAGACCAAGATTCTGAATAATCTCACGACCTCTTCTCTGTGTTTCCGTCTCACGATCTCTAGCAGCTTGCCAGATATCAATATCTTTTTGAGTCGCTTTTCTGTATATCTTTTTGATTTGATCAGCATCGTCTTCAGAAACCTTACGCTTCTTCATCTGAACCTTGACCAGTTCTCCAATCAATGCTACAGTACCTACATCATGTCCTGGTGAACCTTCGGTAGTAACCACATCTCCCATTCTAAGTGGGACTTTCTTAGTGTTCTTACAGAACACTTTTCTTCCGTTTTTGAAGCGGACCTCAACGATATCATAAACTTCTTGACCTGTTGGCAGTTGCATATTCGCTAACCAATCAAAAACATTTAACTTATCACAGCCTCCACTTGCACAAGCACCATTGCTTTTACAGCCATTAGGTACTCCTGAACTATTGCTTGAGCAACTTGTACAGCCCATATGTTATATATTTAACACTCAACAACATAAGTTGCTAGCGCTTGGGTTCATAAAATAAATTCTAATCTCGTAAAGATAAAATTAAAATCGACAACAAAAAACTCCTTTAGATTCTAAAGGAGTTTTGCTTCGATTATGTTGACAGGGCATGCTTCTTTAGCATTATTCACCTCTTCAAAAATGGTGTTATCCTTAGATTTGATAGTGAAAAACCCTTTTTTATCTTGGGAATGAAGTAAGACGGATTTACCGTCCTTTTTTGACATTTGAAAATGTGCAGGGGCAAGTTCTACGCAGTAATTGCATCCAATACATTTATTTCTCTGTAAGGTTACAACTACCATTAGCTCTCAGCGTATTCTGTTTTCACAATTTTATACAGCTTGTCAGAAAGCCTTATCCTGAAGTCTAATGGAATCGTTACTGAATCTCCTTTAGTTGCAGACTCTTGTTTCAAGTCGTTCACCAACATCTCACTAACTTCCATTTCTTTTGCTCCAGTAGTTGGTCCTGTAACCAAAATCTGATCGCCTAATTTCAAATCATACGCTTCAATCTTGAACTCACCAATATTTGATTTAGGGAAATAGTGCATTCCTTTTCCGATATATACTTTTTTCTGGGTCGCATGAGAACCAGGTCCTTTAGACCATTCCCCTAGTTTCTGTCCTAAATAATATCCTGACCAGAATCC
>JBMYWH010000008.1:0-84478 GCA_049607205.1 Flavobacteriaceae bacterium
AGTTAAAGAGTTGAGAGAAAAATTATATAATTAAAAAAAAAGCGACCCTTAGGTCGCTTTTTTTTTATCCTATAAAGGAGCAGGTTTTTGTTCTTTAGGAGAGGGAGGTGGGCCGTCTCCTCTTGCTACTTTGACCTTTTTAAAAAGTTTTCTGTTGAAATCACGTTCTATATGGTAGAGTTGAACTGTTTTCTTATATCCAATCAGATCAGAAATTTCTTCAGTCATTTTTTGATCATATTCAAAGTCAGTTAGTCTGGAGGACTTCATATATACTAATAACTTCTTAGCATCTGATTCTGAGATAGACTCAAAATCACGGTCAGGTGAAATTGATTTGATAAACTTACTAGTCTTCTGTCTATTTTCGTTTTTGAGTCGATCATATCGATTATATATAGGCCAGAAACGCTCAGCCTCTTCCTCAGAGAAGTTCATTTGATCTGAAATATAGGCAATCTTTAAAGTTCGTATCTTTTCATAACGATCCTTGTGTTGAGCTTGTCCATTTTGTATACCTATTCCCGCGAATAGCAGAATTAGAGTAAGTTTGATTTGATTTTTAAAAAGGGTCATAAAATAAATCGTTTTGTTCGTATTCTAAAAATGATTCTACATCATTCAGGTCAATATTCTCAATAAAGTCTGAAGCACTTAGTTCATCAATATTTGAAATGGAATTGTAAAGTTTGTCCGTGTCTAAATTGAAATTTTCAGACTCAAGATATTCATAAGCTAGACCTTGATCAATAGATTGCTCTGCATTCATCTCAGAGTTACTGATGAAATACCCTATTAAAAATACGGCTGCAATTCCTGAGGCTGATTTAAGAACCTTATATAAATTAATTAGCTTAGGTGTGCGTTGTTCTCTTATTAATGTTTTTTCTACAAGTCGAGTTTCTAAAGAATCAAAATAATCTTTAGGTACTGTAAATCCATTTTCACTTTTTAGTGTAGAGGCTATAATGCGATCCTCCATCTTAGAAAAGTAATCATTGGGTATATTAAATCCTTGATTCTTCATAATTCCGTTCTAAATTTTTCAGTTTCCAGACTACTGATCCAGTCTTCATTCTTTATAAATAACTTTATTTTAGATACTGCATGAAAATAACTTGCTTTTAAAGCGCCTTCAGAGGTTTCTAAGATTTCAGAAATTTGCTTATACGTCAAGTCTTCCATGTACTTCATGGTAAACACGAGTTGTTGTTTTTCAGGCAGCTGAGCAACAGCACTTTGAAGCATTAATTCTATGTGATCACCACTGTAATGGGTGTCAGTCTGTAAAGCTTCTGCACGGTCATGCATATATTCTTGGTATTCTTGCTTTTTCATTCTAGCCTCTGTTTTCAAAAAACTAAGGGCAGTATTGGTCGCAATCCTATACATCCATGAGAATAAGCTACTCTCTCCTTTAAATCTGTTAATGTTCTTATAAACCTTAATAAATGTTTCTTGAAGTAGGTCATCTGCATCTTCATGTGAGTATACTAATTTTCTTATATGCCAATACAACCTTTCTTTATAGGTTGTTATCAAACTCCTAAATCCTTGTTCTGAGGTTCTAGGGTTTTTGATTTGCTCAATAAGAACTATATCTTCAGTGTGCTCCATACTTCATATCCTTAGACTTTATAAATATAAAAAGGTTTAATTAGGTCTAAAAAAAAACTCCTTCATAATTAGAAGGAGTTTTATAGCTATTCTTTTAAGGCAGTCTTACGCTTTTTTTTATATCCGAAAAGTTTTTCATTTTTGATGATGTCTGCAATTCCTTCTGGAAGCATTTCTTCCCAGCCTTCTTGGCCATTTTTGATCATTTTAAGGATCTTTCTAGAGAATACATCTAAATTTCCTTCATCATAACCAGTAATGTCAATCAGTTTTCCGTTGTGTTTGAAGAACTTGTACAGTTCTTTCATTCTTGGATGCACTTCAAGATTTTCACTAGTGATCAATTGATCGTCATCTTTTAAAGGATACATGTAAATCTTTAAATCTTTGTAGAACAATTTTCCAAAAGCTTCTAATATACCTCCGCTTAAATCGCGATAGTAACGTTCGTCAAATATTTGAATTAAACTGTAAACTCCCATAGCAAGACCCATACGCTCCTTAGTAAATTCAGATAGGTAATCAACAAGTTTGTAATATTCTTGGAAGTTTGAGATCATTACGTTCTGTCCTAACGAAGAAAGTAATTCTGCACGATCCAGGAAGTCTCTTTCGTTGATTTCTCCTTCCGCTCTTAAATTAGCAAGAGTGATTTCGAATATTGTTTTAGTGTTTTCTTCTTTTACTTTATTGGTGTTAATGAACATTTCTCTCGAGAGCTTAAACATGTCCATATTTACCTTGGTAACAGGCCTGAAACTTCCTCTTAATGCAAGAATGTTCTTTTTGTATAATTCTTGTGCTGGAAGTAGGTTTTTTCCGTTGGCGTCAAACATTACGGCATTAGTCATGCCGTTTTTCACTAACTGTAAACTCATCAATCGATTGTCTACATACATAAAACGAGGTCCTGAGAAATTGATCATATCAATCTCTAGTTGATCTTCTTCAATATTATCATAAAATGATTTGAGCAGTTCCTTAGGATTATCGTTGAGATAGAAGGCACCATAAATCAAATTCACTCCTAACTTCCCTAGAGTTTCTTGTTGTAATTTTGCATCCGTTTCCTTGAAACGCAAATGGAGAACAATTTCATTATAATCTTCCAAAGGATCCAATTGAAAGCGGATACCTACCCAACCATGGCCTTTGAATTTCTTTGCAAAATCAATGGTAGTCACCGTGTTGGCATAACTGAAAAATATCTTATCAGAATGCTTTTTTCGACTCAAGCGCTCTTCTATGATATCGATTTCGTAACGCAACATTTTTTGAAGTCGTTTTTCCGTTACATAACGTCTATCTTCTTCTGTTCCATAAATTGCATCAGAGAAATCTTTGTCATAGGCACTCATCGCCTTTGCTATAGTTCCCGAAGCTCCTCCAGCTCTGAAAAAATTCCTTACCGTTTCTTGTCCAGCTCCTATTTCCGCAAATGTTCCGTAAATATGAGAATTTAAGTTAATTCTAAGAGCTTTGTTTTTGATCGTAGGAATGATACTAAATTCCTTATCACCCTTGAGTGTAACTGCCATAATAGTATATCATATATTTATTGCAAATGTAAGAATTTACAGTTGATATGTTGAAGATAAAACTTATTTTTGAAGGAGTCAAGCTCTATTTATGCAAATAAAATTCACTTTTCTTGGTACTGGAACTTCTGTTGGTGTTCCAATGTTACTCAGTGACCATCCTATAAAAGAATCTAAGGATCCTAGGGATCAAAGGCTGAGATGTTCCGTCTTACTTCAATCTGAATCTACGGATTTATTAATTGATTGTGGCCCTGATTTCAGAGCTCAATTGCTTAAACACAGTCCTGAGAAGCTAGATGCAATTTTATTTACTCATGAACACAGTGATCATATTGCAGGATTAGACGATATAAGGCCCTATTGTTTTCGTCAAGGTCCCATACCTATATACGGTCTTAAACGTGTGATTCAGAGTTTGGAACAGCGTTATGCATATATATTTAAAACTGAGAACAGGTATCCAGGTGCCGCTTCTGTTGATGTGCATGAAATCGATGAAACTAAAGAAATGACTTTAGGTGATTTACAAGTTCAACCGATTGCAGTGAACCATGGAAATCTCCCAATTTTAGGATATCGCATTGAAAATATAGCCTATTTAACAGATGTAAAGACTCTGCCGGATCACGAGTTTAATAAACTGAAAAACCTTGAAGTTCTAGTTTTAAGTTGTTTGCGTGAACAACCTCCTCATCCAACACATTTAAATTTAGAGGAAGCCTTAGGTCTAATTGTGAAAATAGGAGCTAAAAAGACCTATTTAACGCATATTAGCCATCTTTTTGGAAAGCAGGAAGATTTCGAAAAACTTTTACCTCCCAATGTTTTTGCTGCTTATGATAATTTAGTTCTTGAGCTTAAATCCTAGCCTCTAACCAATTTCTCATTGCAAAAAAGTTTTGGGGATTTACCCCGTGTCCTGCTGGATAGGTTTCAAACACATATGAAATATCATGTTCTTCCATGAATGCAGCTGTCTTTTCTGCCCAGGAAATCGGAATCACTTGATCCATACTACCATGAGAATTATAGATGTCGACTTGAGTTAAATCATCAAAAGTCTCAGGTAATAATTCTTTCATTAAATAACCGCTCAATCCAATAATCTTTGAAACCGTTTTAGGGTAGTTCAGCCCAAGAGCCATACTCAAAATACAACCTTGGCTAAAGCCTAAAAGGAAAGTATTCTCTTGAGTGTTTCCATAGCTATGCTGCAGATCTTCAATTTCTTGCTTCAATAGATCCATGGAGCTTCGAGCTTGTTCTAAGTCGGAAAATTTATTTTGATCAGCATCGAAGTTTATACTGTACCAGGCATATCCACCCATTCCTAAATTTAAGGGAGCTCGGAAGCTTACAATTCTAAGTTTAGGGTTTAACTCAGAAGAAAATGAAAATAAATCTTCTTCATTTGAACCGTAACCATGCAACATGATTAGTAGAGGAGCAGTTCCATCCTTTGTATCGATGGGATCTTTTATCTTTCTCTCTAAACTCATTATTTCAATACTATTTTACCTTGATTAATACTTCCATATACTTTTCCTTTCAATTGTTTTCCTTTGAAAATACTGTTTTTTGAAGTACTCAATATATCTTTATTTTCAAATGTGAAGCTAGGGTTGGGGTCAAATAAACTTAATTTTGCAGGTTGATCCAAATCTATTTTATAAGATTCAAGTTTAAATCTATTTCGAGGAGCTACTGTTAGTTTTTCAAGGATTAGATCCAAATCTAGAACGTTTTGAAGAGCGCTGAAGGCACTTTCTAAACCAATAGTTCCATATTCGGCCTGATTATAAGCTACTTTTTTCTCTTCAATATCTATAGGTCTGTGATCGCTCACGATGAAATCGATTAATCCATCTTTGAGACCTTGAATAAGAGCTAGGCGATCTTCTTCAGTCCTTAGTGGAGGCTTGACCTTAGTGTTGGAGTCAAAATCGAATAATTCATGATCATTTAAGACCAGGTGGTGTACACTGACACTGCAGGATACGTCCAATCCGTTTGCTTTAGCCTGTGAGATTAATTTGAGTGATTTTGCTGAACTTATACAAGGAATATGAAGTTTTCCTCCGGTATATTCTAAAAGGAATAAATCTCGAGAAATTTGAAGTGTTTCCGCCAAGATGGGATTACTTTTCAAACCTAACTGCATGCTTTGTGGACTTTCGTTAACCAGCCCTGTACCAGCAATTCTTTTGTTCTCAGGAAAACTCATGATTAGACCGTCAAAATTCTGAGCATATTGTAAGGAGATTTTCATGAGTAAGTCATCACTAATTGCATGATTATAATCTCCGAAAGCTATAGCACCAGCATTTTTTAGGTCAAATAATTCGGCTAAATGCAGTCCTTCCCCCTTAGTTGTTAAATTTGCGATCGGCCAAACTTTACAGCTGCTTGACAAGGTTATATTCTGGACAAAACTCAAGGTAGATTGTTCGTCACCACATGGGTTTGTGTCTAAATTTAGTGCGATGTCTGTAAATCCACTTTTAGAAGCTACGTCACACCCGTGAATTAAAGTTTCTCTTTCTTCTAATCCAGGTTCACCAAAACTCACTGAGGCATCGAACCACCCTTGGGAAACATGAAGATTATCAAGTTCAAGGATTTCGCAATGTTCAGGTTTAGAAATCTCACTTTGAATTCGTGAGATTTTGCCATTTTCGATAAGTATATCTTGAGTTTGTAAATGAAAAGGACTTGATGGATCTTGGATTTTGGCTTTTTTAAGGAGCAATGATTTCATCTGTCGTTCTTGTAATTTAATCAAAGATAGTATTTTGTTTGTTTATAAAGAGATTTCTAAATAAAATTAATGAGATTTCAGATGCCACCTTGTTTGCAAAACGCGGAAAATCAATATGTGCATTATCATCCGCATGATCAGAAATAATTCTCAATAGGGTGAAGGGGAGCTCATATTCATAGCACACTTGTGCAATGGCAGCTCCTTCCATCTCTACACATAGAGCTTCTGGAAGTTCTTTTTTTAGTGATTTGAGTTTGGTAGATTCTGATATGAACTGATCACCACTTAAAACTAATCCGCGATGATATCGCAGTTGCTCTAAGTTGAACTCTTCAATCAATTCTTGTGGGAATTCTTGATGAATGTCCTTCACTGTGTGTTCCAAGGCATGGATAAAATCTTCAGAATTTTCAGTGGGAAGTTCTTTTAAGTCAAGTATAGGAATGTGAAATTTATTAAAAAGCGGAGAGGCATCCATATCATGCTGAATACAACTGCTTGCCAGTACTAGATCTCCAATTTTCACATCGGAATCTATACTTCCTGCAACTCCTGTAAAAATTAGTTGACTTAAGTTGAAATCATTAATCAATTGGGTTGCAGTAACACTCGAAGCTACTTTTCCCCATCTTGAAAATACTAAAACTACATCGGTATTAAATAGGGTGCCTATGAAATAATCTCTAGAACCTTTATGAATTTTTTCTTCTAAAACCAAAACGTTGAGAAGGGCTTGCATTTCTTCTTGCATAGCACTCATAATCCCAATCCTAGATTTAGTCGACAACTTGTCCATCTTTGAGCATTATTTTTCGATCAACCATTTCACCCAACTCATCATTATGCGTAATAATCACAAAGGTTTGTCCCATTTCATCTCTAAGTTTAAAAAAGAGTTCATGTAATTTTTTTGCGCTGACAGAATCTAAATTTCCAGAAGGCTCATCTGCAAAAATCACAGAAGGTTTGTTGATTAAAGCTCGAGCTACTGCAACTCTTTGTTGTTCTCCTCCTGAAAGTTCCGAAGGTTTATGGTGGTATCTATTCTCTAAACCGAGATAGTCTAATAGTTTTTTGGCCTCAGGCTCTACATCTTTTGGGCTTTTTCCGGCGATAAATGCAGGAATACATACATTTTCTAAAGCTGTAAATTCTGGGAGCAATTGATGGAATTGGAAAATGAAACCAATCTCTTTATTTCTAAACTTGGAAAGTTCTTTATCACTGAGATCATGTAAGGATTGACCGTTTATTTCAAGACTGTAATTTTGTTCTTTAATAGGCCGGTCTAAGGTTCCTAAAATTTGAAGTAAGGTGGTTTTTCCGGTACCAGAAGGACCTACAATAGCCACTATTTCCCCTTGAATAACATGAAGGTCAACGCCTTTGAGTACTTCAAGATCTCCATAATATTTATGAATATTCGTTGCTTTGATCATCAGAATAGAATTGGCTGTGAAATTACATATTTAAAGTGGATTTCCCCAATTATTTTTTGAAGCGGTTATAGTCGATAAAATAAATTACTCTTAGTGAGAACATGTGATTCATTCCTTCTTTCAAGAGGTTATCAATGTTATCCATAAAGGGTAAATCGGAAAGTTGATCCTCCTTTGAAATTGAATTTCTATACAAAGCGACAATATTTGATCCAGGAGCGAATTGCCAATTATAACTCAAGTCCATATTCCACACGTTGAAATTATAATTCTCATTTTCAGTATAGTCCAAGGGACTTAAATATCCGTCATCTTCTAATTGATAAAACTGGTTTCCATAGGAGATTGGTGCCCAATAGTGTCTAAAAGCCAAACTCAAATTAGCCAGCGCATTGAAGTTATATATGGCGGTTAAGGCATTGGTAATGTCTTTAAAATTACGATCTCCAAATATGATTTGATCATTGTCAGTTGTGGTGACATAACCCTTCATATTATTCATCACAAAATATTCCCAGTTATAAGTGACAAGAAATTTATTCGATAGTTTAAATCTGGGCCCAACAACAATTCCATATTCGTCTCGATCCTCCTTCATTCGGTCGGTATAGCCCAGTCTGAGGTCTAAAGCAAATAGTTTGTTGTAATCTGATGAAATCCAGGCTCTAGTTTCTATGTCCGGATTTTGGATTACAAATCTGCCATCAGTTCTTGGCTCGTTATAGTCGTATTGATTTCCAATTTGAAACTCGAAACTTCCTCCAAAAGAAAAATTCTTTTTATTGGTAGCCATAATTTCCGCTTCAAAGTTGTTACCCGTATAGGTTGAAGGTTTGAATAAGTGATCTATTCGTGAAGAAAAACTCGTTTGAAATTGATTCAATTTTTCTGTAGGTTCGAATATTCTATAACTTATTTCTCCCCATACATTGTTGTAATTTACCCTTCTTTGGAATCCTAAGTCAACAATATCATAGTCCCTGTCGGCCCAAAAATTCCCAACTTTAAATTGAAACTTACCACTGATGTTTTCTATGGAAGTATATCCTGAGAATCCATTTTTCATTGCTCCAGAGTCATTGACAAAACTCCCTTTTACATTTCCTTCAATTTTGTAAGTATTAGCTTTGTTCGCCAAATCAAATAAAAGGGCGGTGGTATTTGCATCTCTGAAATCACCTTGGCGCAATACATTGGTATTAATCAAGCCTATTGATGAATTTCCGCCGAACTGCTTATCGATAACCATTACATTATAGTTGGTAAAGGGTTCGGTCAATTCTTCTCTTGTACTTCCGTCTTCTGTGTTTTCAATAGTAGCATAAGTCTTTTCGGTAATCGCATTAAAAATACCTAGTCCTAATCCGTTTTTATCTCGTCCAGATAGTTTTAGAGCATTCAGCATTTTTACTGAATTAGGATTAGAAACAATTTCTTCGTTGGGACCTAAATTATCTTCAACATCCCAGTATCCTATAGGTCTATTTCCAATGCGTCGAGAGTAGAACAAATTCGCTTGATTGAATAAATCTGTTCCTTCTGTGAAAAAAGCTCTTTGCTCTTCATAACGTTGTTCAAATGGACCAAGGTTTAATACCACATTATCAAACTTGGTCTGCCCGAAGTCTGGTATCAAGGTTACATCCAAGGTAAATGCTTCGGACACTCCATATTTCACATCTAGTCCTAAGCTGGCAGAAAAATCATTTTCTCCTTCACTTGTACTAGCGTTATAAATGGATCCATAGGGATAGAAGCTCAGTCGAATCGGGGGTTTCAAATTTTCAATACCCGTTAAAAGACCTGCGTATTGGGATCCATAACCTTTTGTTTTATCTATAAAATTCCAAGTATAAGTTGCCCTGGTATCTTGCATGGATCTAAAAAAGTTAATTCCCCAAGTTTGAACTGCTTGATTAGAAAATCTTAGCATGGCGTAAGGAATTCTGATTTCAACTACCCAACCATCTTCTTTGAAACTAACTTGTGAGTCCCAAACTGCATTCCAATTGGAATCATCATTTCCTAAACTCATTTTCATATCCGCTTGAGTCCCACTTGCCATGACTACGAACCCCGATTCATTCTGTCCATCATTATTGGGGTTTAGAGCTACTCCAAAAAAGTCAGATTGCCCGAATTCGTCCCTTTGCGTAAATTGCCTCGCCACAGAAGAAGGGTCATCATCATATAAATATGCACCTATATAAATAGCTTCATCATCATATAGTATTTTTACTACAGTTTTTTGATTTTCGGGTTCTAAATCTCCCGTTCCAGGCTCAAGCATCAAGAAATCTTTTGCCTTTTCGGCGCTTAACCATTCGGGTTCATCTAAATTTCCATCAATTTTAATAGAAGTACTTATTCGTTTAGCCTTCATGGTCTTTTTGGTTTGACCTTGTAAAGGAAGACTAATTATACTAAGGATAATTAGAGCTATAAAAGCGCGCATTGTTTGTGTTTGGTTGATTGATGCCACGAATTTATTAAAGGTATCCAAAAGAGGTCTTAAAAAAAAGTTAAACATTTTAAGATATTTTTATGAAAAAAAATAAATCTTTTGTCTTCAAGGACTATTTTAATTCAAATGGATTGCTATTTTTGTCCATATTTATAAAGGTGACCAAATGAATTTACACGAATATCAAGGAAAAGAAATCCTTAGCAGTTTTGGAGTTAGAGTTCAAAGAGGAATTGTTGCTCACAATCACAAAGAAGCTGTTGATGCAGCAAAACAATTAACTGCCGAAACCGGAACGGGATGGCACGTAATTAAAGCTCAAGTTCACGCCGGTGGCCGTGGAAAAGGAGGAGGAGTTAAGTTGGCAAAAAACCTTCAAGAGGTTGAGTCTATCTCTGAAGACATTATTGGAATGATGCTCGTTACCCCTCAGACTTCGGCTGAAGGTAAGAAAGTACACCAAGTTTTAGTTTGTGAGGATGTATACTATCCTGGTGAATCTGAAACATCAGAATTCTATATGTCAGTACTTCTAAACCGTGCTACAGGACGTAATATGATTATGTATTCTACTGAAGGTGGAATGGATATTGAAACTGTGGCGGAAGAAACGCCTCACTTGATCTTTACAGAAGAAGTGGACCCAGCTCAAGGTTTATTGCCTTTCCAAGCAAGAAAGATTGCTTTTAACCTTGGACTTTCAGGCCTAGCTATGAAGGAAATGGTGAAATTTGTAATGTCTTTATACAAGGCTTATACAAATTCAGATGCTTCTCTTTTTGAAATTAACCCTGTACTTAAAACTTCAGATGATAAGATCATGGCTGTTGATGCAAAGGTTACTTTGGACGAAAATGCTTTATACCGTCATAAGGATTATGCAGAAATGCGTGATTTAAGAGAGGAGAACGAGATTGAAGTAGAAGCTAAAGCTGCTGGACTTAACTACGTTGACTTAGATGGAAACGTTGGATGTATGGTAAACGGAGCAGGTCTTGCCATGGGAACTATGGATTTGATCAAGCAAGCAGGAGGAGATCCGGCTAACTTCTTAGATGTAGGAGGTACTGCTGACGCAAAGAGAGTAGAAACAGCTTTTAGAATTATCTTAAAAGACCCTAACGTAAAAGCTATTCTAGTGAATATCTTTGGTGGAATTGTAAGATGTGATCGCGTTGCTCAAGGTGTAGTTGATGCTTATAAGAATATGGGAGACGCTATAAATGTACCTATCATCTTAAGGCTTCAAGGAACAAATGCTAAAGAAGCAAAAGAATTGATCGATCAAAGTGGAATGGATATCATTTCTGCTACTGAATTTCAAGAAGCTGCGGATAAAGTTGCTGAAGTATTGAAATAGATTCTTTAGAGTATATAAACTAAAAAAGTCTTCCATTTGGAAGACTTTTTTTTTGATTGTTGATAATATAATCGGTGGTTATTTTCTAAAAGAAAAAAGAGTCAGGGAGGACCTCGACTCTTTTTCAAATAAGGAATTGACACTTATTTTATTAGATGAGACATTACACTTACTTTCCGCCAAGAAACTCTCAATTCAAGTCTTTTTATGTAAACATCCGTTATTAGGGGGTAACGAGGGGTAAACATTTACATCATCTAATACTTCAAATATATAGGGATTCAATGACGCCTACAATACCTATTAAATTGAAATAAAAATATACCTACTTATAGGGATGTTTTTAATGCTTTGATCTGATCCCTGAAGTTCGCGGCTTCTAAGAAATCCAAATCCTTGGCTGCTTGTTCCATTTTTTTGGTTAGCTCTCGGATTAAACCTTCTTTTTCTTTTTTAGAATAGGCATCAGGATGCTCGGCAACTTTATTGATTTTATCTCTAATTTGAGCCGTCTTCTGACTTGAATCTAAAAGGGAACTTTCAATCTTTTTTCGAATTTGTTTGGGTTGAAGATTATGGGCCGTGTTATAGGCTATTTGACGTTCTCTTCTTGAAGAAGTTTCATCCATTGTTTTCTGCATACTTGCCGTTACTTTATCCGCATACATAATAGCCATACCATTGACATTACGAGCAGCCCTACCAATAGTTTGCGTTAAGGATCTATGTGAACGCAAAAAACCTTCTTTATCAGCATCGATTATGGCGACTAAAGAAACTTCAGGTAGATCCAGTCCCTCACGTAAGAGGTTAACACCAATTAATACATCAAAGAGTCCTTTCCTTAAGTCTTGCATAATTTCTACGCGCTCTAGGGTATCTACATCAGAATGTATATAACGACATCGGATCTGAATTCTAGTTAAGTATTTAGAGAGTTCTTCTGCCATTCTTTTGGTCAAAGTGGTTACGAGAACTCGTTCATCTATCACTGTTCTCTTTTGAATTTCTTCAATAAGATCATCAATTTGATTTTCTGAAGGTCTTACCTCTATGATTGGATCTAAGAGTCCTGTAGGACGTATTATTTGCTCTACAACAACTCCTTCAGATTTTTCTAATTCATAATCCGCGGGGGTAGCACTAACGTAAACTACTTGATTCTGTAAAGCTTCAAATTCATCAAATTTTAAGGGGCGATTGTCCATAGCTGAAGGGAGTCTGAATCCATACTCAACCAGGTTTTCCTTTCTAGAACGGTCACCTCCATACATGGCGTGAGTTTGAGGTATAGTTACGTGAGATTCATCGACAACCATTAAATAATCATCCGGAAAATAGTCTAATAAACAGAAAGGTCTAGTTCCGGCATTTCGACCGTCGAGATAGCGTGAATAATTCTCAATCCCACTACAGTACCCTAGTTCACGAATCATTTCCAAATCAAATTCTGTGCGTTCAAGAATTCGTTTGGCCTCTAGAGGTTTGCCTATTTCGTTGAAATAATCTACTTGTTTGACCAGATCATCTTGAATTTGATGAATTGCATTTTGTAAGACGTCTGGAGAAGTAACAAATAAATTTGCGGGATAGATATTGAGTTGTTCGAACTCCTCGATAATATCATTGGTTGTGGGATCAAAACTTTCGATTTCTTCTATTTCGTCACCGAAGTAATGCACTCTGTATGCAACTTCACCATAAGAAGGGTATATGGTTATAGTATCTCCTTTTACCATAAAACTTCCACTTTTAGCCTCCACTTCGGTTCTAGAATATAAGCTGGTAACTAGGGATTTTAAAAAGGCAGTCCGAGGTAAAATTTGTTCCTTTTCAATGAAAATTACATTCTTCTTAAATTCATTAGGGTTTCCTATACCGTATAAACATGATACTGAAGCAACTACAATTACATCTCTTCTCCCTGAAAGTAGGGCAGAACTGGTACTGATCCTCATCTTTTCAATCTCTTCATTGATGGAAAGATCCTTTTCAATATAAGTTCCTGTTACAGGAATGAAAGCTTCAGGTTGGTAATAGTCATAATAGGAAACAAAATATTCTACAGCATTTTCAGGAAAGAACTGTTTAAATTCAGAATATAATTGAGCTGCAAGCGTTTTATTATGAGCTAAGATCAAGGTAGGTTTAGAGACCTCCTTGATGACGTTAGCAACTGTAAAAGTTTTACCCGACCCTGTAACTCCTACAAGGGTTTGATAAGGGTTGTTTTCATTAATCCCATCAACTAATTCCTTTATCGCTTGAGGTTGATCACCTGTGGGCTTAAATTCTGACTTAAGTTTAAAATCCATACGACAAAAGTACGGAATTTTAAACTCTATTTTACCAAACTGAAATGCCCTTGATACTCTCTTAGTAAACCATTTTGATCAACTAATTTTGCGTGATACCAATAGTCGGTTGGGAGAAGTTTTTGGCCTTTAAAGGTCCCATCCCATCCTTCACCATAAATATCAATACTGGTAATATATTTCCCGTAACGATCGAATATATCAATCATTCCGCTCTTAAATTCATTGATAAACCCTATATCTTCAATTCCTTGAACATTCCATCTCTTGTTGATATAATCTTCTGGAGTAAAGTAAGCTGGAAAATCAAGAATAGTAACTTGAACTTCTACGATTTCACACCCTAGTTCATCCTTGATATAAATAATATGAGTACCTATACTTAACTGATCAAAATACCCGGTGTCATTATATGGTCCATTTACATCATCAATCGCAAATAAATAGTTCCCAGTACCAATTCGGTCCTTTCTTATTTGAACACTGTTATTTCCATAGTCATCATTAATGATTACATCAGTAGCATCTACTTTTGCGATTTCAGAAATATGAGCCTCATAATGATTTTCAGTAGTACAACCAGTTTCTGGGTTAGTTCCAAGGACTATATAAGTTCCTGCTTTTTTCAAAACAACATGTGTTCCACGTGCATCTTGAGGACTTAATGTTTGACCGTCAGGGTCAATCCATGTATACTCATAAGTATTAAGGTCTTCTTGCTCGATAAATACATCTATTTCAGGATCATTATCACAGAAAACAATCGGAGATATGATGTCAAATTCAGGCATTGGGTTGGTTCTTATTCTGAAAGAAGCATAATCAATACTCCCACATCCGGAATAAGTGTTTACTACTCTTATGAATAGTTCCATGTCAGCATTGCTAACTTGATCTGTTCTTAATTGATCGATTGCATTAACATCATTTTCCGCATCATAAAGAGAAGCGTAGAAGTATACATCAAATAACTCCGGTTCTGGTTGATTTGAAAGCACCTCGTTTCTCAACTGATCCAAGTCAACTAAAGAGCCATCATCACAGACTTCTAAGTCAAGAGGAGTCATGTATTCTGGTAATGGAGCTACTTCGAGAACTAATTCACTAAATTTATAACAACCATTGCGACTGATACGCGCCCAGACAGATCTAGATGTAACCTCATAATTGGTCAATAGACTCGATGGAATTCTGTCCGTTTCTGACATGATGTCTCTAGCTCCTGCTTCGGTGCTGTAGTAGCTTATGTGTGGATGTAAGTCTTCATTTTCAGTGATATTGTATTTTAAGTCCAATAAATTAAATATAAAAGTATCAGTTTTATCATAATCACATCCAATTATTGTTTCAGGATTGGTGTTTACTCCTGGTAGGGTATGTACAATGAACTCAAATGAAATACTGGTATCTGCACAAGTCGGATTAAGAGTGTTTACAACGCGCGTATATATCGTCTGATTATGAGGACTCTGTTCATTATTGAATGCGTTTTTATCCAAAGCGTTTATTCCCAAATCAGCATCTTCTTGACTCGCATAATAAGTCACTTCAAAATTCGTAGAATTGACTTGATTTATCAACAGCTCGCTGTCTAAAGTACTTAAATCAAAGTTATAGAAAACACCATTTTCATCATTTCCATCCACCGCCGCATCATCACAAACTTCTACGGCAGGTATAGGACTAGGAGAAGCTGCATCAAACAATTGAGTTGTGAATTTTCTTATTACGAAACAACCTGTCCTTAGATCTGTAACGGTGGTATAAACCGTATCAATAGCTCTAGTTATTTGGTATGGACTCGCCACCCTGTCTTGATAGTCTTTTTCTTGAGCTCCTCTTGAAGTAGCGTAAAACTCAAGTTCGTAATTATCTTTCTCTCCTAGCAGACTCAATAGCTCATCCTGTACATGTGAATTCAGATCAGTGATCAAAAATACATTGTCATTGATGATATTTGTAGGGGTTGTGATATCACATAACTCTATTGGACTTAGGTCCATCGGAACTACTGGTAGAGGGTCAACATGTAGCGTAAGTTCCGCAATGCTAGTACATCCACTGTTTTGATCTGCGATTCTTACAAATACGATCTGATCCTGAACTGTATTGTTATAGTTGTTTAATATACTTGGCTCTATAGCAAGATCATTTAATTGAGCAAGAGTAAAAGTGTGATGGAAACTAATGTCAAAATTAGCAGGATCTTCACCCAATAATATATCATCTAAGGCACTTTCTAAATCGAAAACGGCTGTGTTTTGATTTACTGAATTTATATCATCTAAGAAACATGTATTCAACTGTACATTTTGAATCTCAGGGGCCTGTTGTACCTCTAAAGTTAAATAACTTGCGACAAAAACGGAACAATGTGGTGCGAGAAGGTTTACCGCTCGTGTATAAATTAGTTGTTGATTCGGACTGTCTGTGTTTCGGAAATTTGAATAATCGGCTTCTGCGATTGGATTTACGTTGTTGTTTGCATCATCAACTGTACGATAATGAGTAATTTGAATTTGCTGATCCGAAGGGTACAAGTTTTTAACAGCAGTATCATAAGGTCTGATATCAAAACTACTTATTCCGTTTGAAGAGTCTCCATCTACTTGATCATCACACTGATATAAAGTTTGAGCAATCCTGGAGTCAAATTTATAAATAGCTACTTTTAAGTTCACTTTACTAATAGCTGCACAATCTGAAGCTCCCGGAATTTCATGTCTTACATAGATCGTAGTGTAATTAGAATTACTAAAATTCTCAGGAGAAATAATTTGATTTTGATCAGAAGAAGCGTCTTCCTCATTTAAATAGAATTTCAATCTCACATTTGGTGTAGCAGAAATTGCTGATTGAACCTGGGTTAAATCAAAATTAGTAATCCCATCTAAATCATCGTCACATAGGATATAGTCATAATTTTCAATTAAAACTTCGGGTTGAGGATCTATAACTAAGTTTACGTTTACCTCCTCAGCACAGTCTGGATTGGTTGTATTGTATACTACAACTCGAATAGTTTCATCTTGTGTGATGATATAATTGGAAAGGTCTATTATTTGTTGTCCATTGGCTTGATAGAATTCTATAGTGAATAATCCTGTACTTAACTGAGCATTTCCTAAAAGTTCCAAGGCTAAGCCGTTTAAATCAAAACTCTGAGTACCGTCAAATAATTCACATGCACTATAGTCAGTAATCGGATTAAGATCTGGGCTTAAGGTCTTTTTGAGGATAAATGATACTATTGATGGACATGATCCTGCGGTAGAATAGTCTTGAATTACAGCATATAATTTTACCTTTTCTTGATTAAAAGCATAAGAAGTTCCCCCTGTGCTAATTTCGCTTACTTCATTCTCAGCGTCTGCAGAATTTTCATAGTATTTGATGCTAAGCTCAGGGCCAAAACCTTGAAGTAACTCACCATCTCTTGAATGTAAATCAACTTCTATAGTATCGTTAAAATTCACAGCACAAAATTCTAAATCTGCAATACTTTGATTGTACGGCAATGCTTTTACCACCAGATCAAAGAAATATTCAGTATTAGGGCATGAAGCACCATTTTGATCACTTAAAGTCAAATCAGTTAGACGAATGAAAATGCGTTCTCCATGGCTCTCATAACTATCTCCTAATGCGTCAATATCGTTGGCTGCGTCATTCTGGTTGAGATAGAAACTTACTTTAAAGTTAGGATTTATAGCCTCTAATTCATCTCGTTTATCTTTCAGGTTGAAAACCATTTGCCCGTCATAATCATCATCACAAAGTTCTATTGGGTCAATAGAAGTATTGATCAGTGGAATAGGGTTAACCTTAAGACTTAAATGAGTTCCTATATAAATACATTCTTCAACTAAAGCACCATTTCTATAGGCTTCTACACGAGTATAAATCGCTTGTATCCCGCTAGGGTCTGTATGGTTTAAATCATTTCTATAGGCATTGAGATTTTGGATCGAATTCGTTGCGTTTTCAGCATCGTCTAAACTTGGGTAATGTGTAATACTCAAGTTCGGAATTCCATCAAAATAACTTTCTATCTGAGCGTTATAGGGGCCTAAATCGAAGATTGAGATTCCATCTTTGTCATTTTGTGTAGGAGATTCAAACAAATCACATAAGATCAATTCTTCCTGTACTCTTGAACTTATTTGCGTTGATATGATCACGATATTCACTTGAGAGACCACCACACAACCACTTGCATTTTCATGGCGAACAAAAATACTTCTCTCACCAGAATTAATTTGATAAGATGAAATCTCAAGGTTTCTGTCATTTTCATAGGCAGCAGTTTCTCCTGTGAAGAAACTAATTGTGCTGTCCGCAGGATTAGTTGAAATTTCATCAATAATATCCATCAACTCAAAACTTACTTTGCCATCGACATCATCATCACAGATGATCCAATCGAAATTATCATTCTTAACCTCTGGAAGAGGGTTTACAATAAGATTAAATGTTGTAGTGTCATAACAAGTAGGATCATTTTTATTCTCCATACGCACGAAGATCGTTTGAAGATCAGCCGTAGTATTTTGATAACCTAAATCTTTATTGATAATATTCACCTTAAGATCTGCATCACTTTGAGAGGCGTGATAAGATATATTGAACTGCTCTCTATCTATGGCTATCGGGAAAAGTTCACTGTCCTTAGTATTCATCACAAAGGTGTTGACAATTCCATTGTCCGCATCAAGATCATCGGCATTATCACATTGTTCATAATCCGAAGGAGGATTGAATAGTGGAGCATTATTGACCTGAATATCAAAAGACATGATCGAGAAACATCCCGTTGTAAGATTGTCTACTCTTGCCCATAGGGTTTCGTTAGAAGCCGTATTGGTATAAGGCAAGGTCATTGGACTAGCAGCAATAGCGGCAGCCTCACTAGAGTGATAGCTTATACTGTAGTCTGCCGGGTTTAATCCGTCAAGAATTTGATCAGAGATATAGGATTGATCCAGGTTATTGTCAAAATCAAAGTCATATCGGTTGTCATTATCTAGATCACAAATCACTAGGGTGGGAATGTTAGAGGCAATCACAGGAAGAGGATTGACAATCGTTTCAAAACTCAGATTATCATTGATACACCCTGTGTTAAGGTCAATAATTCTAACATATACGGTATTCCCGTCTGGGTTAATGTTTTTATAAGTATCTCCAAGTGCATTGGTATTTGCAATGCGATCTGCTGGATTGTCATAGAAGCTGATGGTGTAGTCTGCTGGATTCTCACCATTTAAGATTTGATTTCTTTGTAGATCTAATCTGAAGTCATCATAAAGCCCATCGTTATCATCATCACAAACCTCTAAGTCATCCACAGTACTTGTAACCAGAGGAAGAGGATTGACAATAAGATTAATGTGCTCTCCGATATAGAAACACCCTTGATTGTCAACACGAACAAAGATGGTTTGATTATAGGCTGTGTTAATGCTGTGGTTAGCAAGGTCTGCAATAGCATTGTCTTGATTCTGAGCATCAGTTAAGTTATTATAATAACTCAAAGTAACCTCAGGACTGTCTAAATGCGTATAATTTGCGATAAGATCGGTTTGTGCTTGAGAGAAGTCAAAGACAGCAATTCCGTTTTCATCGATATCACATTGTTCAAATTCAGGCTGGAAACTACTAGGAATCGCAGTAGCAACCACAATTGCATTCACCCTAGAGACCGCGATACAACCGCTTGCATTTTCATGACGAGCAAAGAAGGTTCTCGAAGGAGAATCAGCCTGTAATGTATTAGAGACTTTTAAGCTTGTATCATCATTTAATGCAGCGTCTTCTGATAGGTAAAAAGAAATGGTAGTTGCGGCAGGATCCGTAGAGATATCACTCAAAATATCAGCTAGATCATAATTAGTAGACTCTGTAGTGTCATAATCACAGATAATCCAATCGAAGTCATCATTCTTGACCCCTGGAAGAGGGTTTACAATAAGATTAAATGTCGTAGTATCATAACAATTAGGATCATTTTTATTCTCCATACGCACGAAGATCGTTTGAATATCAGCGGTAGTGTTTTGATATCCTAAATCTTTATTGATCACATTAGTATTAAGATCTGCATCGTTTTGTGTCGGGTGGTAAGAGATATTGAATTGATCTCTATCTATGGCTATCGGGAATAGTTCACTGTCCTTCGTATTCATCACAAAGGTGTTAACAATTCCATTGTCCGCATCAAGATCATCTGCATTATCACATTGTTCATAATCCATAGGAGGATTGAATAGAGGAGCATTATTGACCTGAATATCAAAAGACATGATAGAGAAACAACCCGTTGTAAGATTGTCTACTCTTGCCCATAGGGTTTCGTTAGAAGCAGTGTTTGTATAAGGTAGTGTTAGGGGACTGGCAGCAGTAGCCGCAGCCTCACTAGAATGGTAGCTTATACTGTAGTCAGCCGGGTTTAATCCGTCAAGAATCTGATCAGAGATATAGGATTGATCCAGGTTATTGTCAAAATCAAAGTCATATCGGTTGTCATTATCTAGATCACAAATCACTAGGGTGGGAATGTTAGAGGCAATCACAGGAAGAGGATTGACAATCGTTTCAAAACTCAGATTATCATTGATACACCCTGTGTTAAGGTCAATAATTCTAACATATACGGTATTCCCGTCTGGGTTAATGTTTTTATAAGTATCTCCAAGTGCATTGGTATTTGCAATGCGATCTGCTGGATTGTCATAGAAGCTGATGGTGTAGTCTGCTGGATTCTCACCATTTAAGATTTGATTTCTTTGTAGATCTAATCTGAAGTCATCATAAAGCCCATCGTTATCATCATCACAAACCTCTAAGTCATCCACAGTACTTGTAACCAGAGGAAGAGGATTGACAATAAGATTAATGTGCTCTCCGATATAGAAACACCCTTGATTGTCAACACGAACAAAGATGGTTTGATTATAGGCTGTGTTAATGCTGTGGTTAGCAAGGTCTGCAATAGCATTGTCTTGATTCTGAGCATCAGTTAAGTTATTATAATAACTCAAAGTAACCTCAGGACTGTCTAAATGCGTATAATTTGCGATAAGATCGGTTTGTGCTTGAGAGAAGTCAAAGACAGCAATTCCGTTTTCATCGATATCACATTGTTCAAATTCAGGCTGGAAACTACTAGGAATCGCAGTAGCAACCACAATTGCATTCACCCTAGAGACCGCGATACAACCGCTTGCATTTTCATGACGAGCAAAGAAGGTTCTCGAAGGAGAATTGATCTGTACATTAGGAAGTTTTAAACTACTCACATCATTAAGTGCTGCATCTGCAGTAGAGTAGAAGGAGATTGTTGTAGCTGCCGGATTGGTTGAAATATCTGCTAAAATATCGCTTAGATCATAATTAGTAGTCTCTGTAGTGTCATCATCACAGATAACCCAATCGAAGTCATCATTCTTAACCTCTGGAAGAGGGTTTACAATAAGATTAAATGTCGTAGTGTCATAACAAGTAGGATCATTTTTATTCTCCATACGCACGAAGATCGTTTGAATATCAGCGGTAGTGTTTTGATATCCTAAATCTTTATTGATCACATTAGTATTAAGATCTGCATCGTTTTGTGTCGGGTGGTAAGAGATATTGAATTGATCTCTATCTATGGCTATCGGGAATAGTTCACTGTCCTTCGTATTCATCACAAAGGTGTTAACAATTCCATTGTCCGCATCAAGATCATCTGCATTATCACATTGTTCATAATCCATAGGAGGATTGAATAGAGGAGCATTATTGACCTGAATATCAAAAGACATGATAGAGAAACAACCCGTTGTAAGATTGGATACACGTGCCCAAAGGGTTTCTCGATCAAAAGCAGTGCCATTTGTATATGGTAATAATAATGGATCAATGTTATTTTGAGCCTTTGGTTCTGAAGTAAAATATTGTACTTGATAATCAAGGGGATTTAATCCATTTAGTATAAGATCTTGAATAAAGGTATCCTCTGCCGAATTATTAAAATCGAATTGTGCGTAGCCATTATTATCCAAATCACATACACTTTGTAATCCTATATTGGTCTCTATAAGTGGAGGAGGGAGTACCTGAACGTTAAATTGTAAATTTAAGTTAATACATCCTGTATGAATGTTTTCTATTCGAACATATACTGTATTCCCAAAGGCTACAAAATTGGTATAAGAATCACCTAATCTATTGGAATCACTGATTCTGTCAGTGGTATTGTTATAAAATGAGATGTCATAGTCCCCAGGAGCATTGTTTTTTAAGATATCAGAACGAACATCATCAAGTCTAAAGTCGTTATAGAAACCATCCTGATCTGTGTCACATATTTTGATATCGCTCGCAGTTGCGGATGCTAATGGTAAAGGCTCAACTTCTAGCTTTGCAAATTTTCCATAATCGAAACAGGTTCCATTTTCAACTCTGATGTATAGAATATCGTCATAAGCAACTATATTATTGGCATTATTCCAGTCCACAATGGCATTAGTGTCATTCGCTGCATCAGTTTCTGTAGAATAAAACTTTACAACGGCTCCAGAGTTTGCTATATATGGATTGTCACTAACAAAAGCATCGTAGAGCACATTAATATCAAAAGATGCAATACCCGTTTGGTTTACATCACACTCGACCAAGGTATGTTCAATGGTATTACTCACATCAGCTGAGCGCATATCAATGTTCAACACACCAATCTCATAACACAGAGTTGTTTTATTTTCAAAACGGATATATATAGTTTCTGTTGTTGCGTAGTAATTCTCAGGGTTGTTAATAGGTTCTATCCCAAGTTCAGCTGTAGCTTGCGTATGATGGTAAGTTATGTTATAGTTGATTGAGTTTGCTATGAAAACATCAACGAAATCTCTTAAGTCTTTAAAATCTGCTCCATCTAGTCCATCATTATCACAATCTATTTGATTGAAACTATCCACGTTTAGAGCAGGCAATGGATTAACGATTAAGTCAAAAGTTACAGAAGTATCTACACAAGCAGTGTTTGTAAGGTTTTCCAAACGAACATATATAGTAACGGATCCACTTGCATAAGGAGTGTTTTTTTCTAAATCATTAATTCCTGCATCGGCGTCAGCTTGACTTAAATGATAGCTTACTTCATATCTAGATCCATCGAGACCTCCTAAAACTTCTATGTCTTTACTACTCAAATCAAAGAAGGTAGAACCGTTATCATCAAAACCATCTATATCAGAATCACATTCTATATAATCAACTGGGGTAGAAGCTTCGGGTACAGTAGTTACATTGATGTCGAATTGCACAATTTCTGAACATGAGGCTAAGTCCACGCTTTCAAGTCTTGCATAAATTGTTTCTAAGGTGTTGGCTAATTTGTTGGTATAATTACTTGGGTCAAGAATCATGTTAGCTTCAATATCTCCTAAAGCATCTGCTTCGGATTCGTAGTATTCCACGGTATATAGACTCGGATCCAGACCATTCAGGATTAGATTGTCGTTATTGGTTAAATCAAAGGTGTAGAAACCATCTACATCATCATCACATTCAAAAATGTTTGATGGTGTACCAGCAGTAGGAGGGGGCGAAAATGTAATAATAGAAGTTCCGATTTTAGGACAAGTTCCATCATTCTTGTTTACTTCAAGGGTGTATTTGTTTACTGCGTTAGATCCATCATAACTTATTGTTAATTGCTCTGTGGTTTCGGTAGGAAGTAAAACACCATCTTTGGTCCAAGTATAGGTCCAGGCAGGATTGTAATTAACATTGTGTTTTATAGTGTAATTATCTCCTTCACATAAATATAGATAATCTCTATTGTCATCGATATCACCATTATTTGTGATGTTCAATTCTTGTAAAAATAAAGACTGAATAAATGGTGGTAAACCTTGCGTAGCCCTTCCCGTTCCTAAATCTACATAGGATTCTATATAATTGGCGTCCGTTCCTTTAAGATATGGGAATTCGATAAGATCTAGATATTGAGTGTCTGTATAATAGGATCTTGGAACGGTTACATAGATTTGATTACCATAACTAAGTTGTAACCCTGCTCGGTAAACATTCCCGTATTCGTAGTGAATTTGAGTCTGAGAGTTTTTAATATCCAAGGCTTCCAAGTCATATTGTAAGATTGAAATTTCATCATCACCATCCATATCATACCAGTTTCCGGTATTGGAATCGTGAGTGGATACATATAAAAATCGAGAAGTACCGTCGAATTCAATCCCATATGGAGCTCCATAGGTTGAGATGTCTGTTCGACTCATAAGTTCTAGTCCTCTTTGATTTGGAAGTAGACCCAACAGGTCGTCGTCATCTTCTCCTATTAGTCCCGTATCTAAATCTAAACTGAATAAATAAGTTTTGGCTTTTTTTGATAATGAGTAGGCATAGTTCGCAATGGATATGTATTGTCCATTAGGAGAAACTTTTAAATAACCTTTAACTTCGTCGGCATCTACTGGAGTTTGAGATTTAATTGGGTTTAGATCAACCCCAGTTCCACTTACTCGATATGCATAAAATGTTGAACCCCAATCATGACCCGCATCCCAATTAAGGCTTGAATAATCTGTACTCGTGTAATCGTCGCTTTCTGAGCCGCTATTATCAACTAATGAAATTACCCAATAGTCTCCACAATCATCTTGTCTGACCGCAGTTACTTTTTCTGTCCATCTACTTTCTTTTCCATCACTTAAGTTTACTTCAGATCCCGAGACGACAGCACCTAAGCCTCCATCTAGAGACATATCAACTGTATAGTATCTAAAGCCTTGTGTACCAGAAGTTGGAGGATCTCCGCCATGGAGAGCTGTACCCACGGTAAAAACATAGTAAATATCATCATTATCCGGATTGGGTACAATGATTCCTGATTGAGTACTGGAGCGGTGTCCTTTCAGGCTGGAACCGTTGGGCATGATTTCATGATTCTTGTTCCAAACTCGGGTACCGTCAGAATAAAACAATAGATTACCGAAAGCATCTGAAATTGTAGAACTACCTTCAAGGGTTTCAATTGGTGTTCCTGGAGTAGGAGTATAAGTAATTACTTCAGGTGTTCCCGAGGAAAAGGATACACCAGCTTGTTTTCCAAAAAACCAGTTGGCAGCTTCCCCCTGAGAATAGAGAGTATTCCCTAGAAGGGATAGTAATATTATAAGGCAAAGTTTTTTCATCCGGGGTAGGTCTAAAACTTGATTTTGTACTATAGTTACAATATCAAATATACTAAAAAAGCCCCTTGAAGGGGCTTTTTCCTAAGTGGTTTTTAAAACTACCTATTTTGTGGTAAAATTTGATTTTTTTTAAACTTATAAGTCTCTTTTCTTCAATAAAGTATAGGAAAGAAAAACAAAGATAAAGGTCCATGCTAACACAATCAAAATTTGAAAAAAGGAGACCGAATAATCAAAATCATATGATTCACCAACCTGTTTAGCGACAGTTTGTACTGCATTAAGCCTGGAAAATGGTTCAGGAATTAATTGGTACATGGATTGTAATGGCATCATATGAGCGATTTGTTCTCCAATTTCGCCCATGGAATCACGGGTCAGTTTGTAGAATAAATAACTCTCGAAAAAGAACCAAATCAACATCCCTCCAATGGCATAGGCAGACTTTCTTATTAAGAGCCCTAGGAATAATCCAAAACTAAAGAAACCAACAAGTTTAACAAAATATGCAATGAGATATTCTAAGTCTGAAAATATAATTCCTATTTCGTTATAATCAGAGAACATGAGTCCAAGAATCAACGAAATTACAAAAATAAATAGTGTAGATATTGCAGCGAAAACTACAACCATATAAAATTTAGAAAGGATAAATTCTTTTTTACTCAGTCCATCAATCAAGTTTTGTTTGATGGTTTTAAATGAGTATTCGTTGGCTGTCATAGAGACAATAACCAAGAGTAAGAAGAACTTAAGTCCACTGGCAATAAAGGTGTTAAAATGCCAGATATATGGGAAGTTAAATATTCCTTGATCGGCAAGGTGGAATTGGATCTCACCGATGTCAAACTTTATGGAAGCTATAAGCGCAATACTTGTCAAAAGTGCAAAATAACTTATAATAATAATCTTGCTGCCTTTGTGGTATCTTAATTTATCGAATTCTATAGATAATAATCTTTTCATGGCGGTTGCTTAGGAGGTTAATTGTAGGAATTGTTCTTCTAACGAAGGCGCTCTTTGTTCCAAGTGGGTTAGTGTAATTCCATGTTCAAACAGGGCTTTGTTTAATTCGTCAGAGGCTATGGCTCTAGAAGGAACGAAGCTGATTAAATCATTAGTTTCTTCAATATTATCAGTAATGTCCATAGATTCAATTGCCTTAATTAAATCTGCTTTGTTGTTTGAATTTAAAAGAAATAGACCTGTGTTACTCGTCATTTGTGAAACAGGACCATTATAAATTAAATTACCTTTTTGTAAGACAACCACATCCGTACAAATTTTTTCAACCTCATCAAGTAGATGAGAGGCTAAAAGGATGGTTGTTCCGTTTTTTGCGATTTTTTTTATAATTTCTCTAATTTCGTGTATCCCTTGAGGATCTAGACCGTTAGTAGGTTCATCTAAGATTAAAAACTCAGGTTCATTGATTAGGGCTGAGGCAATGGCTAGCCTTTGTTTCATTCCTAAAGAAAAAGTTTTGAATTTTGAGTTTCTTCTTTCATATAGATGGACGTTTTTCAGTATTTCATCTATTTGAGTGGGGTCAGACTCCTTTATTTTACAGACTAGGGCTAAATTTTGTTTGGCCGTCATGTAAGGATAAAAGTTAGGCCTTTCAATTATAGCACCTACCTTTTTTAAGGCTTCGTGATGGGAGATACTACCTTCGAACCAGGAAAAATCTCCAGAAGTTTTATTGACAACATTTAAGGCAATACCCAGAGTAGTGGACTTTCCTGAGCCATTCGGCCCGAGAATTCCATAGATTTTACCTTTTTGAATTTCAAAGCTTACATTGTTAACCGCTTGAAGGCCTCCAAAGTTCTTCGAAAGATTATTAATTTTTAATATGGTCTGCAAAATGATGTGGTTTAGTTATATATCAGACGAGGGTCGTCGAGTTTTGTTACTAAACTATCAAAAAAAAACTTTAGAAAGTGTCTAAGTCTAAATCATCGATGTTTTCAAAACCTCCACCTGAAGCCGGGTCGTTGAAATCTTCTCCGAATAAAGCTTCATCCGAATAAGGATCAATTGGAGCTTTACCTTCAAACGATTTTTCTGGAGCTTGTTCAGGTCGTTCACCAACGCTCATTACTAAATAAGGTAAGTCATGCTCCGTTGAAGGAAGTTCATCGATAAGTTCTATAAAACAGGTCCACATAGAAAAAAAGTCGTAAACATAAAGTAGCTTTTCTCCACGATCTTCAATGGTTTGCTCTATACTTTGGTTAATCATGTCCACGGCATTTGGACCGTCATCCATTGACATTAAAGGAATCTCTTCTCCTTGAGTCCATTCCTCGTCAGTTCTGTAGAAGGAAGCCATTTGACCTGGTTCAAAACCAAAACTATCAATCAAGGCATAATGCAAATCTTCTAGGGAAGACTTGCGATGAATTAGTAAGGTTCTTACTACATCTTGCTCTGTATCTAAGATAGCTCTAATTTTAAAAATCATAAACGTAATTTTGAATTGCAAAAATACAAGATAATGCTTAAAATAAATTATTTTTACCACTTAAAGATAGATTATGGATGTAAATAAAATCTTATTCCTTTTAAATGAGTCGACTAAGAATACGTTAATGGAAACTCTCGAAATCAAATATACTTTTGTAGGAGATGGAGAGGTTCACGCTTCTATGCCCGTGAATTCAAGGGTACATCAACCTATGGGCTTATTGCATGGTGGTGCCAGTGTTGCCTTAGCAGAAAGTGTAGGTTCTGCAGCGTCACATATGTTTTTAGAGGATCGAGAAAATTTTGAGGTTAGAGGGATTGAAATCTCTGCAAATCACCTAAAAAGTGTAAGAGAGGGTATGGTTATTGCCAAGGCAAAAATCATACATAAAGGAAGAACGACGCATTTGTGGGAAATAAGAATTGAAGATACAAAGGGTGCTTTAGTTTCCTTGTGTAAGTTGACTAATATTGTTTTGCCTAAAAGAAAATGAATTTAAGGAATCTTAAAGATAAAGAATCCCCATTTGTGGTCTATAGAAAACCTGGTGAAACATCGGTTTTCTTCATAGAATCATGCGATACATTTAATCGGGAAGATCTCAGTTTTGTTTTTGCTCCTTTTGATTCTGATAGGCATGAGGTACTGGAGATTCGTGGCCCAGTTATAACTCTGGATCTTCTGAATACTGAATCAGTAGGTCATCAACAATTATCTCTTCAGGAGCCTTCTCAGTCCGATGAGGATAAATATGAATTCATGGTGGCAAAAGCCGTTAAAGAATTGCAAAACTCTGAAGTGAATAAAGTAGTTCTTTCACGAAAAGAATCACATGAATTAAACTTAGATAAAGAAGGAAGCTTTACGAAACTTTTGAGTTCATATCCTCAAGCAATGGTGTATTGGTTTTACCACCCTAAAAGTGGACATTGGCAAGGAGCTAGTCCTGAATTGTTGGTGAAAACAAGATTTAAAACTTTGGAAACTGTATCCTTAGCAGGAACCCAGGCATTTAATGGAGAAATCAATGTGAAATGGGGAGAAAAGGAAATAGAGGAGCAGGCCTATGTGAGTGAATATATCAGGTCAACCTTAGAGAAGTTTGGTTATCAGGTTAATATGGAAGGGCCACAAACGGTTCGAGCTGGTTTGTTATTGCATTTAAAAAGTTTTTTCATGGCAAAATCCAAGCAAGAACTTAATTTGAGTGATTTGCTTGAAAGCCTTCATCCAACACCTGCAGTTTGCGGGGTTCCATTGAAAGAAGCACAGGAATTGATAAAGGATCTAGAGGATTATGATCGTTCTTATTATACAGGATATTTAGGAGAGATAGCAAAGGATAGTGCCGAATTATATGTTAATCTGAGATGCATGAAAATTGAAGAGAATGCGGTGCATATTTATGTTGGTGGAGGCTTGACAAAAGATTCTGATCCAAAGGCGGAATTTCATGAAACTTGTGCAAAAACCTCCACGATGAAAAAGGTTTTGGGCTAGGGCCTAAAAGCCTATTTGGTATTGTAAAACAGTCATCCCTTTATAGTCCTCTTGGGTAATTTCTCCATTTTCTCCTTCATAGAAAATAGGTCGATATTGGTATCCAAGAGTCAATTTACTTTTCTTACCGTTTAAATAAAGATTTACTCCAAGATCATAAACAATCATAGGGTCATCTAATTTTTCCCACTTAGAATGTTGAATTGCGATATTTGGTTGTACCGGCCTGTTTTTACCGTCAATTTTCACAGGAAAAGCATATCCAAATTGTAAAAAGAACGTATCTCCAGTTCCCATCATTGGAAATCCATCTCCGGAACCATTAAAACTCGCATCTGCAGTGGAAGAAGTAGCAATATTATCTGCGGCGACATTTCTGATGTAATCTGGCCCATAGTCATAGGAGAAATATCCAAAATAAGTGGTGATAGATTGATCTGATCCATGTCTAAGAGGACTGTTATAATATAAGTCCACCGCCCAGTGTTTCATGTCATAATATTCTTGAGCAACTCCGTTTACGCTGTTCTGCATAGCGTCTTTTTGAGCCATATATCCCCCTCCAAGGTTAAGTACTTTCTTAGCCGATAAATAAGATCCGGCACTGTAGGCACTTTTATTGGATTCTGAATCTAAAAACATATACTTGACATAAGTAGACCATTTTAGTTTAGGATTATTGGTCGCAAAATCTACACCATTTTCTGATGTTTTAGTCACTTGAAAAGGTTGATTCAAGACTAATCTATAATCGAATTTTGCCGCTTGACCTTTCATCCATACTCCTAAGCTACGCCCTAAATCATCATTTTTGTTCACGGTATTTAAGGTGAATAGTGGTGCGTCAAGGGCCATTAATGTACTTGCACTTCGTATATTCCATCGGCTTAAACCTTGAAAGCCTGATTTACCAACTCCAATTTGAAAATATTCAGAGGCCCTATACTCTGTGTACAAATCTAGAATTCCAAAGGGAAATGTTTTGTCATTCTTTGTATTGTAGCTGTTACCTCCTAAGATCATGTAGGCATATAGTTTGTCAGTAATATCCACCCCCATAGACATTCTTAGTCTTCGAATAGAAAGGTCTGTTTTGCGACTTACTTCCTCTCCATTAATCACCGTACCTGGATTCATGTCCGTATTCCTCAACCAAAATTGGGCATAAAAGGAAGTGGTAACCTTGTCGTTATTGAAAAAGTTTTTTTGGGCATTCATTCTACCCTGGTTACATAGTATACAAAGTAAACTGAAAGCTACTGTTTTCTTTAAGTTCATAGTTACTAGTTATATAAGTCCTGTTAGTTGGAATAGGGAGATGGTTAAAATTACGACAATTGGCCCCATTAATCCAGCGAGTAATCCTCCGGGTCTGAAATCTTTTTGTTCAATGAGTCCTGTACTGAATGCAATGGCGTTCGGAGGAGTTGAAATTGGGAAGAATAATGCGGTTGAAGCACTTAATCCAATCACTAGTGGTAATATTATTGGGTTTTCAGGAGCCATAATAATAGCAATTGGTATCAAAATGGTAGTGGCTGCGGTATTACTCATAAAGTTAGATAGAACTACAGTAAGTAAAGCAAAGAAGGCTACAAGTCCTGTAAATGCCAAGTGGTATTCTTGTAATTGTCCAACGTAGTAAGCGGCAAGACCTGTTTCTTGGATCGCTAGTCCTAAAGACATACCACCGGCTACAAGCATCAGTGTATCCCAAGGTAGTTTTCTGACATCTTCGCTGGAAATTATTCTAAACATGGTCAAGAATATAATTGGAATGAGTGAAACTGTAGAGGCTGGAATTCCATGAAAATTCCCGGTCATCCAAAGTGCTAAGGTTACTAAGAGGATTGCAGAAACTATTTTCTTTTTAAGTTTAAAAATTTTGTCGTTTGATCCTTCTTCTGGACTTCCTTCGGAAATGAATCCCAAGTCGATATGACTAACCTTAGGAACGTATCTTTTGATGAGAAATAGCCACATTATAAAGGTCATGATCATTGCGGTTGGAAAACCTACAGCCATCCACTCTAAGAATCCGAAATTAATTCCATAATTGTTCAATGCCTCTACAGCAATAGCATTGGTTGGTGAACCAATAATTGTTCCCATTCCACCCATAGCCGCTGCTGCAGGAACTCCAATCAGTACAGCTTTGGTATATTTAGCCTTAGGATCCAATGTTTTAAGAAAAGGTGATACTGCTGCGATCATCATCGCTGTGGTAGCTGTATTGGACATAATCATTGAGAAAATGGCAGTGGTAAGCATGAGTCCCAGTAAAACATATTTAGGTTGAGTTCCGAATTTTGAAATACTCAGTTTAAAGACTGTTTTATCTAATCCCACTTTTTGCATGGCTTCTGCCAAGAAAAACCCACCAAGCATTAACCAAATAACGGAATTGGACCAGGTTTGTGCATATTTCTGAGTTAGAGCAGATGCGTTTTCAGGATCAACTTCTATATAATAATTACCTAAAGAGAAAATTAGGAAACCGATGATTAAGAGTCCTACTGCAAAGGGTGGAATGGCTTCGGTTATCCATAAGCAAATGGAAAATACTAAAAGAAATAAAACGTAAATCTGAGGGGTGTTTAAGGTTTGGCTATCGGCTGAAAGTGTGATGATAAAAGCCAGTATCACAGAAATTAGAAAATAAATTATGCGCTCTTGAATTCCAACTACTTTTTGGATTTCACCCATTATTTTGTTGGATATGGTCCTTGAATCTCCCATGATTATAAAATTTAGTTCCTCAAATTTAGATTCAAATTCAGATTTTTTGGGAAAAATTAACAGGGATTAACGAAAACGTTTTATATTTTAAATGATTGAAAATCAATTAATTGCGTTTCTTTAAACATGATATTTATCATGAGGATAAAAATAATTTTAAATGTCTAAGATATTAGCGTCAAAAAAGGCATTTGTTAGGTCTAGCGAAATATAATACCTAAATTTGTAGACAGAAATTAAACAAGGTTTTATGAACATTTCAAACAAGCTTCAAGCTCAAGAACTCATGTTGGCTATGTCCACTTATGGTTTGACTAAAGCTGTTATTTCACCTGGGTCTAGGAATGCACCATTGACTATTTCTTTGACTGCTAATCCTGAGATTGACTGCTACAGTGTTGTCGATGAGAGAGCTGCGGGTTTTTTTGCCTTAGGAATGGCACAACAATCAGGAAAGCCGGTGGTTTTGACCTGTACCTCAGGATCGGCCTTGTTAAATTATTATCCAGCCATCGCGGAGGCGTATTATTCTAAAATACCTTTAGTAATCGTTTCAGCAGACAGACCAGAACATCTTATTGATAGGGGAGATGGTCAAACTATAAGACAGAAGAACGTATTTGAGAATCACATATTGGACTCTGTTAATCTCATTGAAGATGAGCCTAGTTTGAATCGAATGAATCAAGCTTTGGAAACGGCTTTAAGCCAGAGTGGTCCAGTTCATATTAATATGCCATTTAATGAGCCCATTTATGAATTGATGCATGGGTATTATCCAAGTTTGTTAGAAGCTTTTGAAAAGCAAAAGCCTTATGTCCCTGTACAAGAAGTTCCTCTACCTGTAGATGAGGTACAGGTTTATGCAAATAAATGGAATAGTTCTAGTAAGAAATTGGTGTTAATCGGGGCGAAGATGCCTAATGAATTGGCGGAGATCCAGGTAGCTAAATTATTAAAAGATCCATCGGTGCTGGTGTTTTGTGAGAGTCTTTCTAATATACATCATCCCAATTTAATCAACCAGATTGATCAGCTTATATTTCTTTTAAAAGAGGATGAACTAGAAGCTTTAAGGCCCGATATACTGGTAACTTATGGAGGTTTGATAGTCTCAAAGAAAATCAAACAAGTACTGAGAACTTATTCCCCTAAGGAGCATTGGCATGTAGATGCATTGGGTGTTCTAGATACTTATTTTTGTTTGACGAAACATTTTAAGATAAGTCCAGAATTGTTTTGGAGTCAGTTTTTCTTTTTGACCGAAGAAAATTTGAACTCAAATTATCAGTCCTTTTGGCTGGAGAGGCGTAATGTTCATAGAGAAAGGCAGCTAAGTTTTGTTGAGAAGCTACCCTATTGTGATTTTAAGGTGTTTTCTGAGATCATAAAGCAACTTCCAAGTAAATGTATGTTGCAACTTTCTAATAGTTCTGTGGTGCGTTATGTGCAGCTTTTTGAAATGAAGCCTCAGGTATATAGTTTTGCCAACAGGGGGACTTCAGGAATTGATGGTTCGAGTTCCACGGCTATTGGAGCTGCTGTAGTCAAGCAAGATCATCTTCCGACGGTGTTTATTTCCGGGGATACGAGTTTTATGTATGATTCCAATGCATGGTGGAATTCTTATGTGCCAAAAAACTTAAGGGTCATAGTAATTAATAATAATGGTGGTGGTATCTTTAGGATACTTCCAGGTCCTTCCTCAACAGAGGCCTTGTCTTATTTTGAGACCTCACACAACAGAAGTGTTGAGCATTTGTGCAAAATGCATAGTTTAGACTATCTTAGTTATAGAGGAGAAGGAGATTTAAATAATAAATTAACTACATTTTTTAATGTAAAGGAATCTGTCAATGCAGCTGTTTTAGAGATATTCGTACCTAAAGAAGCCAATGATAAGATTATCAAAGAATATTTTAAACATATTAATGGATATGGAATTTAAAGAAGGAGATCAGGTTGATTTGATTATAGGACGATTTACTGACATCGGAATTAGAGTGATTGTAAACGAAGATTTTGATGGGATGTTGTATCGCAATGAAGTTTTCAAAAAGGTACGTGAGGGTCAGCGTTTGACCGGTTATGTGAAAAAACATCGCGAAGATGGTTTGATCGATGTGTCCTTGCAACCTATAGGTTTTGTTTCTGCTATAGAGGAGCACAAGGCAAAGATTCTAAGCAGGCTTCAAGATGAAGATGGTTTCTTAGCAATCAATGATAAGTCTACACCGGAACTGATTAAATATGAAATGCAGATGAGTAAAAAAGCTTTTAAGGCAGCAGTTGGTGGTCTTTTTAAAGAAAAGAAAATTCTAATTGAACCAGGAGGGATCAAATTAGTGGAATAAAAAAAAGGCGATTGATTATTCAATCGCCTTTTTTTTAGCTTATAAATCCTAGAATTGGTAACGAGCTGTAAATCCCCAGTTACTTGTTCTGAAGTCCGCACCTGTCAAAATGAAGGAAGGTCTATAATCAAAACCAACTTTCATTGGGAAATTGTTGATATTGTATTCAATACCGAAATCTCCAGCGACGGCGAAGTCAAAATTGTCTCTAAGGTAGAATTCTGGACCAACTCCCATGAAAGCACTTAAACCTGCTGCTTCATTGATGGCAAATACCCAGTCCGCATAAGCACCAAGGTTTATACCATCAGGAAAAATTTCCACCCCTACATGAGCTCTAGAACTCTTGGCAAATGGAAGTACTGCATCTACTCCGAAGTTGTTTCCTAAACGAACTCCTAATTCAATAGAAGTCGATGTTTCTTTAGTGGTGGTAATAGAAGTATCTTGTTTTTGAGCAAAGGCTCCCATACTAAATAAAAATGCACTAAGGCATACGATTAGATTTTTCATAAGGCTAATTTAAGTTGGGCGCGAAAGTAAATAAAAAAGGCTTAAAAACTCTCGGTTAATTGAGTTTTTAAGCCTTTAATAAATCTAAAGTTTTCTCTAGAACCTATAACGGGCCATGAAACCCCAGTTTCCGGTTCTGAACTTATAGTCAATTAAAGTGAATCCTGGTCTCCAGTCAAAACCAATGGTCATGGGGAAGTTAAAAGCGTATTCCATACCGAAATCTCCTGCAACACCAATGTCAAAGCCATCATAAAACCAAAATTCAGGTCCAACTCCTGGATAAATTTTAAGTCCATTAGTTTCATTAATTTGCCAAATCCAATCCACATAGGTTCCTAGCATCACTCCATTGTTTCCAAACATTAAATTCGGATGTAGTCTTCCTGCTTTGGAAAATGGGACCACAGCGTCAATTCCAATATCGTCACCAAAACGAACTCCTAATTCAATTTGATTAGATTTAACTTTAGTTGTTGATACACTTGAGGTTTGGCTATAGCCGGTGGCAACGGCTAAGAAAGTGATTAAAAATGCAATTCTTAGTTGATTTTTCATGATTGAAAAGTTTTGAATTATTTTAAAGTATAGTTAAGATACTTAAAATAAATCAATTAAGCGCTATTTTTTCTAGAACACGTTCAATATTTCTATAGTAATTGTCGTATTTTTCATGCCTTCCCTTCACTTTTTCAAATCCTTCCTTGTATTTAACCAAAGCTTTGCGGTAGGACTTCCCCTTTTCATAATAAAGGCCTACATAATAATAACCTAAAGGCTCCTCTGGGTATAAGTCGATAATCATGTTTCCAAACTCCTTGAGGTAATCCCCATTTTCTTTGTCTATGATATTAGACTCTAGTCTGAAGATATCGGCTGGTCTCATTGAAACTTCACTTCCGTATAGGTATTTGATTTGTGCATATTTATTTTCTAGAAAATCTATGGTTTGTTCAGCGCTGAGAAACCTAATTTCTTCTTCAAACTCTTTAGAGGAAATCGGACGGTATACTCTGTAAATTTCGTTAATTGCTAGACTTATTCCTTGACTGAATCTCAAAAGCTTGCTTTTCGATTTAGAGTCGTCAAAAATATAGTTGAAACTATTGAACTCAATAGATTCTAAACTGTTTTGTACTGCTAGACTACTAGAAATATCTTCTACATTTCTTCCTTGATAGCCATTGGTGAAGTAGTAGTAAAAATCGTTATCTAATTTATTTTTCTGTCCGTCAATTAAATAATGAAAACCTTCGAAGTAGACAGGGTCCATTGAAATATAGGCATTAAAGCTAGGGACATCTTCCACTAGGAAATAATTCACAAAAGCTGCAGTTTGATCATGCCCTATGATACAAGAAAAATGGGATAATGGAAAGCGTTCTTCTAAGGAAGGGAGCAATTCATAGTTCACGAAATCCATAAACTTCCTTCCGAACTCATCAGGGAAGCCGGTAGCAAGATCAATTCCATAATCATATTCTAATTCGCTGGTCAGGTTTGCAATTCCAACAATGATATGTTCCGGTGCTGCTTGGTTTTTTGTGAAATATTCCAGGGTACCGGTATAGGCATCAAAGACCAATTCACTATCTAAGATAATGGTCAGCGGATAGGTGTTTGAAGTTTGTGGTGTATAACTTTTAGGCAGATAAATCTGCAAGACCCTTTCGTCGTTTAGTTCGTTTGAAAAAAACTTTTCAATTTTTATTTGTTGACCCCTCATCAAATAAAAACTACAGAAAAAGACTAAAAAGAATACTTGGCGGTATATCTTCATTGATTTTTCTTTTAGCAATTGCCAAAGTACTATTTTTTTTCTATATCAATAAGTTTATCTTTGAACAAAATATTGAACATGGAGAAAATTAATTGGGTGACTGTTAAGCAGTACGAGGATATTACCTATAAAAAATGTGATGGTGTGGCAAGAATTGCCTTTAACCGTCCCAATGTTAGAAATGCTTTTAGACCGCAGACAACTTCTGAGTTATATGAGGCTTTTTATGATGCTCAGGAAGACACGTCTATTGGTGTTATTTTACTTTCTGCTGAAGGTCCTTCAACTAAAGATGGAGTCTATTCTTTCTGTTCTGGTGGAGATCAGCGTGCCAGAGGACATCAAGGTTATGTAGGGACCGATGGAATGCATCGATTGAATATTCTTGAGGTTCAAAGGTTGATTCGATTTATGCCAAAAGTGGTGATTGCCGTAGTTCCTGGTTGGGCCGTTGGAGGAGGACATTCTCTTCATGTAGTGTGTGACATGACTCTGGCGAGTAAGGAGCATGCAATCTTCAAACAAACCGATGCGGATGTGACGAGTTTTGATGGAGGTTATGGTTCGGCCTATTTAGCTAAAATGGTAGGTCAGAAAAAAGCGCGTGAAATCTTCTTTTTAGGACGTAACTATTCTGCACAAGATGCTTTTGAAATGGGAATGGTTAATGCCGTGATTCCTCATGATGAATTAGAAGATACGGCCTATCAGTGGGCTCAAGAAGTCTTGGAGAAATCTCCAACTTCAATTAAGATGTTGAAATTTGCCATGAACCTTACCGATGACGGAATGGTAGGGCAGCAGGTTTTTGCAGGAGAAGCAACTAGACTCGCTTATATGACAGAAGAGGCAAAAGAAGGTAGAAATGCCTTTTTAGAAAAGAGAAAGCCGAATTTCAAAGACATTAAATGGATTCCATAAATGAAGATCGTTTGTATTGGGCGCAATTACGCAAAGCATATTGAAGAATTAGCTAATGAAAGACCTTCAGATCCGGTCGTGTTTATCAAACCGGATACAGCTGTGCTTTCTAAGCAGGCTCCTTTTGTGATACCTGAATACTCTAAGGATGTGCACTATGAACTAGAGGTGATGGTTAAGATCACCAAGGTTGGGAAGTATATTCAAAAGGAATTTGCCCACAAGTATTATCAGCAGGTAGGTCTAGGAATTGATTTTACCGCTAGAGATATTCAGCAGCAATGCAAGAATAAAGGCCTTCCATGGGAAAAGGCCAAAGCCTTTGATGGAAGTGCAAAAATTGGACAGTGGGTAGATAAAACGAAGTTTAAAGACCTAGACGCCTTGAAGTTTCAGATGCTGAAAAACGGAGAAGTCGTTCAGGATGGAGATACTGCTCAGATGCTGTGGAAAATAGACGAGCTGATCGCTTATGTATCGCAGTTCTTCACCTTAAAGATAGGGGATGTTCTGATGACAGGAACTCCTGCTGGTGTAGGACCTGTAGCTATAGGAGATGAGTTTGTAGGAACTTTAGAAGGAGAGGAAAATCTCAGGCTTAGAATTCGCTAGAAAACTACTTAGTCCAAATCATAAAAAAATCTCGAAAACTTAAGATAGTTTTCGAGATTTTTTTATGTCATTAAGGTTGGTGCAGTCAATTAGTACTTCTCCACTTTATAAGTATTAAAGTAGATTCCTGAAATGACTAAACAAAGCAATATAGCAGCTACTAATTGATGTAACACTCCTAGAGATACTGGGACGGCATTGATCAAGGTCAATACTCCTAATAAAAACTGAGTCATAACGGTAATGAGTACGGCAAGATTTATGTTCTTTTGAATTTTAGTCGCGGTTAATTTAGTTCCTTTAAAGTAAATATAGGCTACTAGGGAAACTACCACTACGGCAAACCAACGATGTATGAATTGTATACTGACAGGATTGCTGATCAAACTCATCAGACCTTGTTCTTGCCATGCTTGTCCTATATTTTGTGGAAGCCATGAGCTTCCCATTTTAGGATAGGTAGGGAATATAAGTCCAGCCTTAAGACCAGCGACGAAGGCTCCATAAATAATTTGTATGGCTAAAACAACTAATAGTGCCTGATAGGGTTTCTTTAATGCTGTTTTAAGACGGTTTACTTTAGGGTAGAAAACTCCTAAAGCCGTCCAGAGAATATAGCTTACCAATAATAGGGCTGTAGAAAGGTGTAGGGCCAGTCGATAATGACTTACTGCGGGATTGTTTACCAGACCACTCTTAACCATATACCAGCCTATAAGTCCTTGCAGACCTCCTAAAAAGAAGATGACAATCAGATTAGTTCTGAGTTTTCGGTCTTGAAGCTTTTTTGTAAATAGAAAATATAAAAACGGGAAAAAGAAGACCAGGCCGATCACACGACCGATTAATCGATGAAAATATTCCCAGAAAAAGATAGATTTAAAATCTTCTAATTCAAAATGGCTGTTTTTTTTCTGAAATTCAGGAGAAGTTTGATAGTTTTCAAATTCAGCAGTCCACTCGGCATCGTTCATAGGAGGTAGGGTCCCGGAAATAGGTTTCCAATCCACCATAGAAAGTCCTGAATGTGTGAGTCTGGTGATTCCACCGATGACCACCATAGCCATTACCATAACAGCTCCTAGAATTAACCAGTAACCGACGAGCTTACTCGTTCTTGTTTTCATACTTACGTCATTTAGTCCGTACAAAAATAAACAAAAGCTTAGAATAAACTCAGTAAATCCAAAGGAGGATTTTCAAAAGAAATCAGCTGTTCTTCCGGCGGCTCATTTTTGAGATAACTGTGAATGATACGCATCACATCCTTGTTGTGTTTTTGAGGCTCGATATATTGTTTCAGTCCCTGATAGGAGGGTTCTTCTGCGAGTTCATGTTCTAGGGCTTCCGCGGTAAGATAGCCATAACCTTGATAGATTCCATTTTCTACATGTACTAGAGCGCGTTCAGAGGACTCTCTGCCTTGCTCGGTGATGAAATAAGTTTTGGGCTCTTGGTAGATACTCGCGATACAGGCGTCGACTCTTTTATTATAGGAGGCAACGGATTCTTTTTCACAACAGACCCCTTTGCAGGATTTTAATTGGAAGTGAAAACAGGCCGCATTGCTTTGTTGTAAGTGACAGTATTTAGGACAGAGTTCATAGCTTTCACAAAGTTTGTTGAGAAACTCTCTACAGGCACTTTGATTGGCAAAGGTCATTAGCGGTTTAGGGATTTGCTTCAAAGAGGCAAAGGCTAAATGCTTGATTCCCTTTTGATCTATATAGCTGAACAGGCCGAAGCTGTCATTTGTTCTTCGCTGTGCTCTGTTGAACATAGGGAAATGATGTTTGATCTCTGCAGATTCCTGAAGTAGGGCTAGGAGTTCACTTCCACTGACCTTAAAATCTACATCTGCCGTTTGACGACACATTTTCTGCTCCTTAGATTTTTTGTCATAAAAATGACTCAAGACGCGAGCTCTGAGATTTTTTGCCTTTCCGACATAGATGATTTTTCCTTGCTCGTCTTTGAAATAATAGACCCCGGCTTGTTTGGGAAGGAGGTCTACTTTTTCTTTAGAGAGTAGTGGAGGTAGCGTAGCATCTAAGGAGCGAGGATTTAAGGCTTGTGGGATGGCTCCTAAATCATCACTAGCTAAGAGTTTCTCAAAGAGAATCACTGTAGCAGCGGCATCTCCTCGAGCTCGGTGTCGGTCGGATAATGGAATATCTAGGCTCTTGCAAAGTTTTCCCAGAGAATAAGAATTCAGCCCTGGAATAAGCTTGCGAGAGAGTCTTACCGTACAGAGTTTTTTGCGTTTGAACTGTCCTCCTAAGGATTCGAATTCAGCGGCAATGATATTGTAGTCAAAATTCACATTATGGGCCACGAAGACGGCATCTTCTGTTATTTGATGTACTTGTTTGGCTATTTCATAGAACTTGGGAGCGTCAGCCACCATGCTGTTGTCAATACCGGTCAGTCCTGTGATGAATTGAGGAATATTCGACTCTGGATTGACCAGAGAGGTGAATTCGTCAATAATCTGTGTCCCATCGTGTAAGAAGACAGAGATTTCAGTGATTTTTTGGCCCTTGGGACCTCCGGTTCCAGTGGTCTCGATATCGACAATAGCGTAGTTCATTTAGGCAATGCTTTTTTGAAGAGACTTAAGCTCTACTTGTAATTCATTAAACATCTGTAAGATGCTGCTGATTTTGAGCTCATGAGGTTCGTATTCCTGAGTGTTGATACTGCAGGTGAATTCCCAGGCTTCTAAAACTTCGGTCAAAGGAACTTCAAAAGGCTCATAGACTTCATTGTCCGACTTCAGAATCAATTTCTGCTCTTTTTCCAGTTCGTTATAGACGCGTTTATAGACAATTCCTTCATTGAGTGTCACCACAATATAGGTATGTCCCGATTGCAGGTCTCTTAAATCTTCTACAAACTTAGCCACGACATAAGATCCATCTTTCAAGGGAAGCATAGAGTCTCCTTTGATTGGGAAGGCGCGGTGTTTGCCTGTGGGTAAAAAAGGAAGCTTGATCTGTTCGAGTTTTTCAATATACTCGGGATCGGCATAGCCTTTTAAATAACCGGCAGAAGCTTTGACGGGAACGACTTCAATTAAGTCTTCATTGTCAGCGTCTACGGTGATCGGGAAAAGAACGCGTTGATTTCCTACTTCTATAAAAGAAAAATCAGTCGAGGGAGTCAAGTCATTCTTGACTAAGATATCCACTGGGACTTTGAAATAATCCGAGAGGTGAATGAGCATTTCAATAGGCGGTTCACTACGACCTTCTTCATAGGAACCGATGCGCGAACGTGGGATACAGAACTCTTCAGCAAGTTGCTCTTGAGTTAAGCCCTTGAGGTAGCGCAGGTGACGAATATTTGAAGCTATTTTTTTCATAATACTACAAATATAAGCAAACAAAACTACAATTTGTAGTTAATTTTGTCAAAAAATAAAAAGATGTACTTGAACACCCATACTTACTACAGTTTGCGCTATGGAACTTTATCCGTAGAAGCCTTGCTTGAGCAGCTGAAGGATGGGGGTTTTGGGCGTGCAGCCCTCACCGATATCAACAGTACTTCTGCGGCAATGGATTTCTTAAAGCTCGCTCCAAAGTACGGAATTAAACCGACTCTTGGAGTGGATTTTAGAAATGGATCCCAGTCTTATTTTGTGATGTTGGCGCGCAGTGAAAAGGGCTTTGAAAACATCAATGGCTATCTGACCGAGGTCTTGTGTGACTCCGAGCACCCCTTAGACAGAGAAGCACCATATTTAGAAGATACTTGGGTAATTTACCCATGGGAAGTATTAGAACAGGCAGGGGAACTTAAGGAAAAGGCCCAGTATCTTGCGCCACATGAATTCATAGGTCTTCCTATAGAACTCCTGCCTAAACTTCCCTTTATAAAATGGAAACTGCCTTTTGACAAGTTGGTTTTTATGCAGCCCTTGAGTTTTCGAGGGAAGCGCGATTTTAATACCCATCGTTTGTTGCGCGCGGTAGACCGCAATGAATTACTGAGTCGCTTGCCCAGTTCGGCCCAGGGTAGTTCTCGAGATGTTTTAGTCTCTAGAGAGGATTTGGTTCGGGCATTTAGGGCCTATCCTCAGATTCTTGCCCAGACGGAGGATTTATTGCAGAAGACCGAGTTTGATTGGAGCTTTCACAAGGGGCAGGTCGAGAATCAGCGATGTTATACCCAGCAGGAAGATTTGGATTTTAGGTTTTTGAAACACTTGGCCTATCAGGGGATTCCTTATCGTTATAAACGGGTGGGAAAACGAGTGTTTGAACGCTTGGAAAAGGAACTTCAAATTATTAGGCAGAAGCAGTTTGTCTCTTATTTTTTGATCAATTGGAAAATTTTGAAATATGCCAGGGGCCAAAACTTCTTTTATGTCGGACGAGGCTCCGGAGCAAACAGTCTGGTGGCCTATCTTTTGAGGATTACCGATGTGGATCCCATAGAGCTGGACTTGTATTTTGAGCGCTTTATCAACCTTTATAGGACCAATCCTCCGGATTTTGATTTGGATTTTTCTTGGAGAGACCGGGATCAGGTGACGCGTTATATCTTTGAACGATTTGCTCATACGGCACTCATTGCAGTCTATAATACCTTTAAGTATAAGGCGGCGGTCAGGGAGCTGGGAAAGGTTTTTGGGCTTCCTAAGTCCGAGATAGATCGACTCAGCAGTGGGCAAGGGCCTAAGGATGACTTGGGAAAACTGGTGCTTCGCTATAGTGAGTGTATTCAAGGTTTTCCGAATTATCTGGGAATTCACGCCGGTGGAATTGTGATTGCCAACCGTCCTATTGCGGCTTATGGAGGGGCTTTTATGCCCCCTAAGGGCTATAAAACCTTACAGTTTGACATGTATGTTTCCGAAGAAATCGGACTTTATAAATTCGATATTCTTTCTCAAAGAGGTTTGGGAAAAATCAAAGAAGGCGTAGAGTTGGTCTTGAGGAATCATCCTCATTTAAAACAAATCGACATTCACGACATCAAGCAGTTCAAACAGGATTTGAGAATTAAATCTTTGCTGCGTAATGCTCAGGCGATTGGTTGTTTTTATGTAGAATCTCCTGCGATGCGTATGCTGCTTAAGAAATTACAAGTGGACCACTATCTGGGTTTGGTTGCGGCCAGTTCGGTGATTCGACCGGGAGTGGCTCAGTCGGGAATGATGCGGACCTTTATAGAGCGACATCGCTTTGTAGATAAACGCAAGGAGGCCCATCCGATTCTGGCGCAGATCATGCCTGAGACTTATGGGGTGATGGTCTATCAGGAAGATGTGATTAAGGTGGCCCATCATTTTGGAGGTTTGACTCTTGGAGAATCGGACATGCTTAGAAGAGCGATGTCGGGTAAGTCTCGTTCTAAGGATGAGTTTTTGAAATTAGAACAGCGGTTTTTTGAGAATTGCAGCCTCAAGGGGCATGCAGAGTCTTTGTCTCGAGAGATTTGGAGGCAGATTGCGAGTTTTGCGGGTTATGCCTTTGCTAAGGGGCATTCGGCTTCTTATGCTGTGGAGAGTTATCAGAGTTTATACCTCAAGGCTTACTATCCTATAGAATATATGGTCGCTACGGTAAACAATGGAGGAGGTTTTTATCGAAGAGATCTCTATTTACACGAAGCGCGTATGCATGGAGCTCAATTACATGCTCCCTGTGTGAACCGATCTGATTGGCAAACTGTGGTTCGGGGAAAAGACGTGTACCTGGGCTTTGAGCTTTTAGAGTCTTTTGAATCTGCGAGCGGATTGGCTTTGCTCAAAGAAAGGGAGCTTCATGGGGCTTTTAAGTCTTTTGATGATTTTGTAGAGCGGGTCCCACTGGGGATAGAACAGCTCAAGATTTTGATTAAGATCGGAGGGTTTAGGTTTAGTGCTTTGGCAAAAAAAAACTTGCTGTGGGAAGCTCATATGAAGTTAGGGAAATTAGAAGTGCTGGAGGCGGCTCCGATGCAGCGTCTGTTTACAGACCAGGTCAAGCATTTTGAAACCCCTGAATTTGTGGAGGACCCTCTAGAGGATGCTTTTGATCAATTGGAGTATCTAGGCTTTGTGCTCTGTCATCCTTTTGATTTGTTGGTAGAGCGTCCTAATGGAGGCTATCTGGCAGAGGATTTAAGTGATTTAGAAGGGAAGTTTGTGGAGGTTTATGGAACTTATGTGACGGCCAAGCCGACCAAAACCTCTCGAGGGGAGGTGATGTATTTCGGAACTTTTTTAGATGAAAAGGGAAGCTTTATAGATACGGTACATTTTCCACCTCAAGCAAAACGCTATCCTTTTAGAGGAAGAGGCGTGTATAAGATTCAAGGAAAGGTTGTCTTGGAATTTGATTGTATTTCCATAGAAATCTCTGCCTTAGAAAAATTAGATATGATAGAAGACCCTAGATACCGTGGATAGATCAATTGTACATATGGATTTGGATACCTTTTTTGTGTCCTGTGAGCGCTTGATGGACAGTCGCCTTCAGAACCGACCGGTACTTATAGGTGGGGTTTCTGATCGGGGAGTGGTGGCTTCTTGTTCTTACGAGGCGAGGCGCTTTGGGGTGCATTCGGCCATGCCTATGCGTATGGCAAGACAGCTCTGTCCTGAAGCGGTGGTCCTTAGAGGGAATTCGGGAATCTATTCAAAGTATTCGAATCTGGTCACAGAGGTGGTTAAGGATAGTGTTCCTTTGTATGAGAAGTCTTCTATTGATGAGTTTTATATAGATCTTACGGGGGCGGATCGTTTTTTTGGGACCTATAAAATGGCCTCTGAGCTCAGGGAGCGTATTATAAGAGAGACGGGCTTGCCGATTTCTTTTGGGCTTTCTCAAAATAAGACCGTATCTAAGATTGCTACGGGAGAGGCTAAGCCTAATAATCAAATCCAGATTCAAAAGGGCTTGGAGAAACCTTTCCTCGCTCCTTTATCGGTGCGCAAGATTCCTATGGTAGGAGAACGGACCTATAAATCTCTTTGTGATTTAGGACTGAAGAGAATCAAAACCTTACAAGAGATGCCTGTGGAGATGATGCAGCAGGTTTTTGGTAAAAATGGTGTGGGAATTTGGAAAAAGGCACAAGGCATTGATCCGAGTCCTGTGGTTCAGTACAGTGAGCGTAAGAGTATTTCTACAGAACGAACCTTTGATAAGGACACTATCGATGTGGATAAATTACACTCCATATTAATAGGAATGGCTGAGAACCTTTTATTTCAGCTCAGAAGAGGAGATAAGTTAACGGCCTGCGTGACACTGAAGATTCGCTATTCTGATTTTCAAACCTATACGATGCAGCGTAAGATTTCTTATTCGAGTGCAGATCATATGGTAATTCCTGTGGTTCTTGAACTGTATAAAAAACTCTATCAAAGAAGAATGTTGGTTCGTCTTATAGGAGTGCGGTTTTCTCACTTGGTACAAGGGGGCTATCAAATCAATTTATTTGACCAGCAACCCAAGCTAGCCAACCTATACCAAGCGATGGATAAAATGAGAGAGCGTTATGGGGATAGAGCTGTTATTCGAGCAGCTTCTATGGGGGCGAGAACCATAGGGCGTTCCAACCCTTTTAATGGAGAAGCACCTCCTTTATTAGCTAACCGTCGTTCCTAGAAATAGTACTATCTTTGTGCTATGATCGCAGAAATTATCACTATTGGAGACGAGATATTGATTGGGCAAATTGCCGATACCAATTCTCAATGGATGGCAGAGCGCCTTGGAAACATAGGAATCGCTGTCAATAGAATTCACTCTATTTCAGACCGTCGTGAAGAAATCATTTCGACTTTAGAAGAAGTAAGTTCTAGAGCAGATCTAATTTTGATTACAGGAGGTTTAGGGCCTACTAAAGATGACTTGACCAAGAAGACACTTGCCGATTATTTTGAGATGGACTTAATTCAGGACGATGCCGTTCTTGCTCAAGTCAAAGGTCTGTTTGAAAAGTTAGGCTATCCTTTTACGCGACTTAATAATGAACAGGCATTAGTCCCTAGTGGGGCAGAGGTCTTAAGCAATCATTGGGGTACCGCACCTGGAATGTGGTTTGAAGGAGATCCTGTTGTGGTGTCCTTACCTGGGGTTCCTTTTGAGATGAAAGAATTAATGAAGGCTGAGGTGCTTCCTCGTTTGGAAGAACGTTTTGAACTTCAAGTGATCTTGCACAAGAATATATTAACCTATGGAATCGGCGAGAGTATGCTTGCTGAGCTGATTGAACCTTGGGAAGATGGGTTGCCTAAACATATAGGATTGGCTTACCTTCCTTCTTATGGAAGTTTAAAGCTGAGGTTAACCGCTAAAGGAGCGCATCGAGAAGCATTGACTGAAGAAATAGAAATCCTCATTGAACAGCTTCAAACATATATATCTGATTATATAGTAGGTTATGATGAGGGAGAGACCTTGGAGTATCAAGTAGGACAGATGCTTATTAAAGAGGGTAAAACCTTAGCGGTAGCAGAAAGTTGTACGGGGGGTAAAATTGCTCAAATGTTTACTGCTAATGCAGGAGCTTCTGCCTATTTCAAAGCAGGACTTGTTGCTTACAGTCCAGAGATAAAAATTCAAGAATTAGGTGTAGATTTGCAGATGATTGACACTTATTCTGTCGTTAGTGCTCAGGTTGCTGAGGCAATGGCAGAAGGAATTCGAAAAAAAATGGGGAGTGATTTTGGTTTGGCAACTACGGGAAATGCAGGGCCAACTACCGATAAAACAACTGAGGATTTAGGAGTTGTGTACATCGCAGTTTCTTGTGAGTCAGATAGTTATGTTGAGAAATTCAGCTTCGGACAACCTAGGGAAAAGGTGATCAATAGAGCTTCAAATAAGGCCTTAGAGATTCTAAAACAAGAAATTATAAAAAACAAGTCAAAAATATTTGTGAGTTAGTCTAAAAAATCGTTAATTTGCACCTCGTTTTGAAATAACAATATTAAAAAAATACTGGTAGAGATGTCTAGAATTTGTGAACTTACAGGAAAGAAAGCAATGGTGGGGAACAATGTTTCTCATGCCTTGAATAGAACAAAGAGAAAATTTAACGCTAACTTGATGACTAAGCGTTTTTATATTCCAGAAGAAGATAAGTGGATTACTCTTAAAGTTTCTGCAGCAGCGTTGAAAACAATCAACAAGAAAGGAATTTCTGCTGTGATCAAGGAAGCAAGAGAAAAAGGTTTTTTGAAAAAATAAAAATTTAGCGAGAGATGGCAAAAAAAGGAAATAGAGTTCAAGTAATCTTAGAATGTACTGAGCACAAAGCTTCTGGAAAACCAGGAACTTCAAGATATATTACAACAAAGAATAAGAAAAACACTCCTGATAGAATGGAATTGAAGAAATTCAACCCAATCTTGAAGAAGATGACAGTTCATAAAGAAATTAAATAATTAGGTCATGGCAAAGAAATCAGTAGCAACGTTACAATCAGGTTCTAAAAGATTATCAAAAGCGATCAAAATGGTAAAATCTCCTAAAACTGGAGCTTACACTTTTGTTGAAGCAATCATGGATCCTTCATTAGTAAAAGACTATTTTAAGAAATAAGTAATTTACAATTAGACAATATATAGAGCTACTTTCTTTTGTGGAAAGTAGCTTTTTTTTGTGTAATTTTGTGAGGTAAATAAATAGCAGCTAAACTATGGGAATATTTGATAAAATATTTTCTTCTGACAAGAAAAAAAACCTAGATAAAGGACTGGAAAAGTCCAATACTTCATTTTTGAATAAATTATCTAAAGCAGTGGCGGGTAAGTCAACTGTGGATGATGATGTTCTAGATGAGTTAGAAGAAGTATTGATCACTTCCGATGTAGGAGTGGATACCACTTTGAAAATCATTGATCGCATTGAAGCTCGTGTGGCTAAGGATAAATACCTTGGAACGACTGAGCTCAATGAAATATTACGTGAAGAGATTGCTGGTTTATTATCTGAGACCAATAAGGAGGAGTCTTTAGAATTTGAAATTCCTAAGGATAAAAAACCTTATGTGATCATGGTAGTTGGTGTTAATGGAGTTGGTAAGACGACAACCATTGGAAAGTTGGCTTCTCAATTCAAAGCACAAGGACTCAAAGTAGTTTTAGGTGCTGGGGATACTTTTAGAGCTGCAGCCATCGACCAGTTGGAAGTTTGGGCTAAGAGAGTAGATGTACCTATTATCAAACAAGAAATGGGTTCTGACCCTGCGTCAGTGGCTTTTGATACCTTACAACATGCTGTTTCTGTAGATGCCGATGTGGTGATTATTGATACGGCGGGACGTTTACACAACAAGGTTAATTTGATGAATGAATTGTCAAAAATTAAACGCGTGATGCAAAAAGTTGTGGCAGATGCTCCTCATGATGTCATGTTGGTTTTAGATGGTTCAACGGGTCAAAATGCCTTTGAACAGGCTAAACAATTTACCCTAGCCACAGAAGTAACTTCCTTAGCTGTTACTAAATTAGACGGTACTGCAAAAGGTGGTGTGGTTATTGGTATATCAGATCAGTTTCAAATCCCTGTCCGTTATATTGGAGTTGGGGAAGGAATTGATGATTTACAAGTATTTAATAAAATTGAGTTTGTAGACTCTTTTTTTAAAGCATAAAAACAAAGAATGAGAGCACGTTCAGCAAAACAGAATAAGATCAATGTAGTAACCCTAGGTTGTTCTAAGAATGTTTATGATTCGGAAGTCTTAATGGGGCAGTTAAAGGCCAATGAGATGGATGTTGTTCATGAGGATGAAAATGATGAGGGAAATATTGTAGTAATCAACACTTGCGGGTTCATTGGTAAGGCCAAGGAAGAATCTGTGAACATGATTCTACACTATGCTCAGAAAAAAGAGGCTGGTTTAGTAGATAAGGTTTTTGTAACGGGATGTTTATCGGAACGTTATAAGCCGGATTTAGAAAAAGAGATTCCAGACGTGGATCAATTTTTTGGAACTCATGACCTTCCTATTTTACTAAAAGCCCTAGAAGCAGATTATAAACACGAGCTTGTTGGAGAACGTTTAACAACGACTCCTAAACATTATGCTTATATGAAGATTGCTGAAGGATGTGATCGTCCATGTTCATTCTGTGCGATTCCATTGATGCGTGGAGGGCATAAGTCTACACCTATTGAGGATTTAGTAACCGAAGCCGAAAAGTTAGCTGCTAAAGGAATCAAGGAATTGATTTTGATCGCTCAAGATTTGACCTATTATGGCCTAGATTTATATAAAAAACGCGCCTTAGCAGATCTTTTAAAAGAGCTTGTTAAGGTAGAAGGAATCGAATGGATTCGTTTACATTATGCTTTCCCTACAGGATTTCCAGTCGATGTATTAGAGGTAATGAGAAATGAAGAAAAAGTATGTAATTACTTAGACATTCCATTACAGCATATCAATGATGAGGTATTGAAATCTATGCGCCGTGGTACCAACCACAAGAAGACCACAGACTTAATTCATAAATTCCGTGAAGAGGTGCCGAATATGGCCATCAGAACAACTTTGATATGTGGATATCCTGGTGAGACAGAAGAGCAGTTCCAAGAGATGAAAAAATGGGTTCAAGAAATGCGATTTGATCGTTTAGGAGCCTTTGCTTATTCTCATGAAGAAAATACCCATGCTTATGAATTAGAAGACAATGTTCCTGAAGATGTAAAAGAAGCTCGTGTAGCTGAAATTATGGATGTTCAAGGACAGATTTCTTTTGAATTAAACCAAGAGCGTGTCGGTAAAACATTTAAAGTGCTTTTTGATCGTAAGGATGGAAATTATTTCGTGGGACGTACGGAATTTGATTCTCCAGATGTGGACAATGAAGTTCTTGTAGATGCTCGTGATCATTATATCAGAGTAGGAGAGTTTGCTCAAATTAAGATTACAGAAGCAGGAGACTACGACTTGTACGGAGAACCGGTATAGGTTTAGTCTTGATTACAATATAAAAATCCCCCAAATTGCTAATGCGATTTGGGGGATTTCTTTTAAGGATGGTTTGTGATCTAAAGTCTTACTTTATCTGAATTGCACATAAATACCGCATTGGCCATAAAGAGCTTTCCATTTTCCCAGAAAGATCTAAACAGAGGGTTGTCTACCATATAGATGACAGATCCACGACCATAAGATTCCTCACCAAGTAAAAGTGAATTTGGAACTTGTTCTTCGGCTTTATAACCTGCAAATCCTGAATAAGTTTCTGCATTTCGATCAAAATACCCTACGTTTATACCTCCATTTTCAAGAAGTTCATAAGAGGTTCCACTAAGTTTTAGCGAGAAATACTCAGAGTCATAACCGAAGGCAAGGGCATGAGTTGGGTCGAGTTGAGCTTTAAAGATGGCTCCAGTAATCATGGATGAAATTCCTTCTCTTTCTTGAGTCGTATAAGGTTTGAGATTAGGACCATTGTCATAATCGATTGCCTTTTTTTCAAGAGAGAAACCGTTGTCTTTATTGAAACTGCTTAAGGCTCCTCCTATAGCGATTACTGTTCCACCCGATCGAGCAAAGCTTTTGATTTCGTCCATTTGAGATTTAAATCCACTTCCATAATAACCATTAGGAATAATGATGACATCATATTGATTTAAGTCAAGTGAAGTTAAATAATCAGTTCCAATCACATTTACCGGATACTCTAATTGACTTTCAAAGAAATGCCAAATTTCTCCGAAGCTCAAAGATGAAGTCTCTTCTCCTTTAAGAATAGCGACTTTCTGTGCATTCATACGCTTCACATTATAAGCTCCGAAATCTACTCCCTGATCAGAGAATCCTGTATGTACGGCACTTAAGGTTCTTTGGTGCTTAGAGGCGATTGCTTTTAATTTATTTGAAAAGTCAGCTTCTGTATTATCTCGGTTTAAGATGATCAAGGATCCTGGGGCAAATCGCTTTCCATTTTGACTAAATTCGCGTTCAGAGAACCTTACAGTAATGCCTGCAGTAATCAGATTAGATAAAAATTTAGCGTCATCTAAATGATTCCATTTTGCTACGTATCCATATTTGGATTCTTCAGAGGCATTATCATCTGTAATTGGGTTTTTCTCCAAGGTTGAAAGAGAGGAAGCTGTAGCGGAAGCTTTAATTCCATAAGCATAAGGCAAAGACCAAGCAGTGATATCATAGGTTAAGGAATCACTTAACTTAGCTTGAGGTTCGAAGAGTACTTTTACCATCTTACCTTTAGGTTGGTTGATGCTTACGACTAAATCACCTCTTGAGATTGAGACTTTTTCATCTTTCATTGACGCATAGTTATAGCCCTTAACACTACCTCCTTTTGCATAGGAATAGTGGATTTCATGTTGGTCTAAAAGATTAGTTAATTTAGTTACCTTATCTTGATCTGAACTACTTAGGATGTAGTTTTGATATTTACCCTTAGTACTTGAAAAGAAACTTTTGAATTCCTGTGTGAGTTGATCTGCATTTTTATGAGACATCTCTATAGTACTCAGCCCTGTAGTAGTATGATGATTCATTCGATCCATGAGGGTGAGTGTTTCCCCTTCAGAATTCACAACTCCTAATCCTCCACGAGTATGACCTCCTTGTTCGTAAGTCATCCCGATAGCTCCCATATAAGTTGGATAGGTATCTCCATATGATGGGTAGAATAAATCAAATCGCTCTCTAGTAAAGTACAACCAACCTTCATTGTCAAAATACTGAGCATGATTTCTTCCGATTGCCGTTTGAAAATCTCTTTGCCAGTCAGTAATAACCTCATGGAAAGGTTCCGCAGCGGGGGCAAAATAATAAGGTTCATTAATCCCTTGTTCGTGGAAATCTACATGAACTTGAGGCATCCATTTATTATAGACAGCGATACGCTGTTGGGATTCTACTTGAGATAACCAGGCCCAATCCCTATTTAAATCAAATAAATAATGGTTAGGTCTTCCTCCAGGCCAAGGTTCATGATGTTCTATAGAGTTCACTGAAGTGTTGTAGGGTGTAGATTTTACCTGGTTATACCATGAAACATAACGATCTCTTCCGTCAGGGTTTACCGCAGGATCCATAATTACTAAAGTGTTTTCTAGCCAATCTTGATGCTCCTGAACTAATTTATAAACAGTATTCATCGCAGCTTCTGAAGAAGAAGCTTCATTCCCATGAACATTATAACTCAACCAAACAACGGCCAGCCCTAGTTTTTGAGCATCACTTTCAATCAAACCAGTTAGAGCAAGATTATTGCGTCTAATATCTTCTAATTTCTCTAGATTCTCTTCAGTACTTACATAGGCCAGTAGTAAATCTCTATTTTCATTGGTTTTTCCATAAAGTTGCGTTTGGATTAATTTTGATTGCTCCGATAAGGTCTCAAAATAATTAATAACTTGATGGTGTGGTGTAAATTGGCTCCCGATTGGGTAGCCCAAAAACTCTGAAGGAGCACTAATACCCTGTGCATTTATGTTGATTACAAACCCTAGAATGAAGGTATGAATCAACAGTTTTTTAAGTAAATTCATGAATAGATAATTTTTAGACTCTAAAAATAATCAAATTTCATTCAATAGAGCCTTCAATTTTTTTCAATCCTTGCTAAATGTGTATCTTTAATTTTTCTAAAAAATAGTTCATATTGAAAAGTAGAGCATTGCATATTCCAATTGAGAAGACTTCATATTTTTCTCCATTGATGAAAGATTATAAAATGGCCAAGAATGGTCTATCTTCATTTTATCATAGAAAACCCGTTGAGGAGTCTTTTTTAGATCAAATTCAAGAAAAACAAACTTCTTACTCTAAAAAGACAAGGGAAAACTTGGTTAAATCACTCAGAAGCCAATATGCTCAGAGTTCCTTGAGTACTTTGACTGCTAAAAACATAGATGATTTAGCTCTAGAATACAGCTTCACGATCACTACTGGACATCAGCTAAATGTGTTTACTGGACCTTTTTATTTTTGGCATAAAATTATCAATGTCATTGAACTTTGTAAGGACTTGAAAAAGAAGTATCCTGCTTATAATTTTGTTCCTGTCTACTGGATGGCTTCGGAAGACCATGACTTCGAGGAAATCAACTTTTTTAATTTTAAAGGACATAAATTGCGTTGGGATCACTTGAGTGGTTCTCATGTAGGGGCCTTAGATTTAGAAGGGATGCAAGAGGTTTTTGAATCATTCTCTAAGCTCTTAGGAGGCACTACAAATGCCGATGAGCTCCGTAATTTGTTTAAGGAGTCTTATCTGAAGCATGATAATTTGGCCGATGCCATGAGGTATTTAGTCAATACCCTTTTCGGGGATCAAGGCTTAGTAATTATAGATGGTAATGACTCAAGGCTTAAGTCTGAGTTTGTTCCTTATATGAAGGAGGATTTATTTGAAAATACTTCTTTTAACGAAGTAGAAAAAACCAATGCTGCTCTAGGAACTGAATATAAAATTCAAGTAAATCCAAGACCGATTAACTTATTTTATCTTAGTTCGTCTTTAAGGACAAGGATTGAAGAGGTCAATGATGGATTTAAATTGGTAGATCTGAATATTTCTTGGACCAAGGAGGAGTTACTTGCAGAACTCGAGGAATTCCCGGAGCGTTTTAGTCCAAATGTAGTTTTAAGACCTTTATATCAAGAGGTAGTTTTACCTAATCTTGCCTATATTGGTGGAGGAGGCGAAATGGCCTATTGGTTTGAACTTAAATCAATGTTTGATCGCTATAATGTTACCTTTCCTATTTTATTGTTGAGGAATTCTGTCTTGATCATGACTGAAAAACAATGGGATAAATTAGGGCGTCTACAAGTAGGACTTGAAGAGCTGTTTTTAAAGAAAGAAACTCTAATTAATAAGAAAGTAAGTGATTACTCGGAAGAAGAACTGAGTTTTGAGACCGAGAAGAATTTAATAAAGAATCAGTTTGAAAACTTATACAAACTGGCTGAGCGAACGGATGCCTCTTTTGTTGGAGCCGTCGCTGCTCAAGAGCGCAAGCAAATAAAAGGTTTAGAACATTTAGAAAAGCGACTTTTAAAAGCTGAGAAAAGAAGACTTTATGACCGTTTAACCCGTGTTGAAGCCTTGCAAGAAGCCTTGTTTCCTACCGGTGGACTGGAGGAGCGTATTCGTAACTTTTCATATTATTATGAAAGATACGGTAAGGAGTTAATGGAGGTCATTGCTGAGCATATGAATCCTTTAGCCATGGAATTTTTAGTCTTAGTCTTGGAAGATTAATCGAACTTTTCAATTTGATTTAAGAACCATTTACCTTCTTTGCCTTCAAAGTAATAATTTGCTTGAGATTTAGGTTTTTTGGTAGTATACCAATGAACCATACGCTTATTATTAGGACTTAAGACACCTTCATAATTGTCGTATACTTGAGAACGTTCTTTAGCAATATGGAGGTAAAAGGTTTGATATTCCCATTGGTCTTTTTCAATCTTCAAGCTATCTACTGTGCGAATACTGTCATATTCTTCCACTAAATATTGAAGCGGAAAGTTGATTCTACTCTTCTGAAAACTACTGTCCTGCATAAAACGATCAAAGAACAAATCAAAGTCCTCATTTTGAACAGCACTTTCTTGAGAAGCTTTTTTAGCGTTTAACCTCATCATTAACCTAACTTCTTCTTGTAATTTTTTAACTTCCTTAGAAGAATACTCTAGGCCATTATTAGTTGCACTTAATTTCTTGATCTCAACTTTTAAGCTGTCAAAAAACATCATGCGCTGCATTAGGGCATAGTTCTGCTCCAATAAGGTTCTGTTTTTATCTTGAAGAGACTTTATCTCAAGTTCTTTATGTTCAAGTTCTTGATCTGATCCTGAACATGAAATCAAGCTGAATACTAAGCCTAAAAAAAGAAGTGATCTACGCATTGTGATGAAATTTCCACGAATATAAAAAAAGCCTGATAAATCAGGCTTAAATTTTTTTATAGATGTTTGTGGATTTGTTCTAAGGTTTTACTCTTATGTAATTTTAATTTAGAATTTTTAGGTGTTCCAACGATTTGAGAGGCATATATACCGGTATGACCAGAAAAGATATAGGCCACAACACAGGCAATACCTACATAAACTCCCATATCGGCTCCGAAGAGTTCAATTCCCATAAAAGTACAGGCTATTGGAGTATTAGTTGCACCTGAGAACACAGCTACAAACCCCATCCCTGCAAGCACAGGCATAGGCAGTGGAATGATCCAAACCAGAGCATTTCCTAAGGCAGCTCCTATGAAGAATAAAGGAGTTACTTCTCCACCCTTAAATCCAACTCCAAGGGTAAAGGCGGTAAATAATATCTTTAACAAGAAGTCATAAGAATTCAATTGCATATTGAACGAGTCTACAATGGTCTGAACTCCTAGTCCCATGAATTTAGTTCCTTCAGATCCCATTGCAAAGAAAATAATTGCAAGAATGGCACCTCCAATAACGGGACGTAAAGGGGGATATTTAATTTTTTTTGAGAGGTCTGAAAAGAAATGAGTTGAACTGGAGAATAACATAGAAGCATAACCAAAAGCCACTCCTGCCAGCGCAGCCCAAAGGAAATTAATTGGATCCATGTGGGGAATAATACTCATATCAAAGTGATAATTGGTATGCTCCACTGGCCACATATGTCCTGTCCAATTTGCAATAACCGCAGCAATAAAACTTGGCAAGATAGCTTCATAGCGCATTCTACCAAGAACCAATACTTCTAATCCAAAAACGGCTCCTGCTAATGGTGTTCCAAAAACGGAAGCAAAACCAGCAGAAATACCAATGGTGATTAAAATTTTTCTATTCTTATCAGAGAACTTAAACAGTTTAGTAAATTGATCCGAAATTGCCGCACCAACTTGAACTGCGGTACCCTCTCGACCAGCAGAACCTCCAAATAAATGAGTTAATACAGTTCCTATAAAGACTAATACTCCCATGCTCAAGGGAATTACTTTTTTAGGATCATGAAATTCCTCTAAAAGTAGATTGTTACCTTTTACGGCCCGATCGCCGAAGTAATAATACATTAGACCTATAATCAATCCGCCTACAGGTAATAGCCATACAATCCATAAGTTTGCTTCTCGGTAAGAAGTTGCCCATTCCAAGGATATCAGTAACCATGCAGAAGCCGTTCCGGCTAAAACTCCTACTAGACTTCCAATGAGAATCCATCGGATAAGATATTTAAAAATAGAATATTCTTTTAATAAACTCAGTTGATACTTTAAAGATTCAGTAGACATGAATGGTTCGTTTAAGAATTTATGGTAGGTAAGGTAAAAATAACGAAATTTAAGGAAATGCGCAATTTCCATTTACTTGAAGAATGTCTTACCTTTGTATTTGCAAAAAAAGCATATGTCTTCAATCGATTCTTTTTTGAACCTGTTTAGAATTCCCAATCTTCATAATCGATTTTATGTCATAAGATCTCTGCGTCTTTCATTTATATTGATTTTGAGTCTTTGGTTAGGACCTTATTTAGACCTATCCTCGGAAAATGCATTTGCCTTATTTTCATCTGTCTTGTTTTTAGCGATTTCTGATATGGTTTGCAACATAAGTACTCGCTATAAGATGTTAGTCATTGTTACTATAGGTCTCATCCTGATGACTTTGTTACTTTCTGTTTTTAATACGACTCACGCGTTAATTATTATTTTTATAGGACTTCTTGTAAGAGAGAGCTTTACCATAAGTTTTAGATTTCCAGAGGGTAATTTGTTTTTTACCATTATGCTCTTGGGCTTTAGTTTTTATCTGCCTTTAAAAATGAATTTTGAAGCGTCGAGTGAATTTTCATTGTTCCTGTTGCTCGGAGGTATATTATATCTACTATCTCTTTTTATTGGACATAGGATTTACGTTGTGTTAGAACGAAGAAAGGACCCGGAAACTGCAAAATTATTTTATGTAGAAGGAACGAATCTAGTTCAGAAAACCTCCTTTATCGTCTCAAGAAAAGAAGCTTTAAAAAGACGTTCCGAAGATTTAAATTCAGAGTATTTTCACTTCTTTACCCATCCCTATCGATTGGTGTTATCAATGACTCTAGCCTATGTATTCTCTGTTTTTTTAGACCTACATAATTCCTATTGGATCATGCTAACGGTAATAATCGTACACAATCCTTCTCAGAAAATTTCTGCTGGAATTCCTAAAATTATGAAACGCTTCTTTGGTACAGTGATAGGTTTGATACTTTGTATCGGGCTAATTCGTTTTGATTTAAGCTATAGTGTTTTGCTTATTATTGTTGGATTGAGTTCTTTTCTCATTTTCTTATGCATGCGTCACAACTATTTTATGGCCGTGATTTTTATAACTCTCTTAGTAATGACTTCCATAAAATTAAGTATGGGGCTTGATCAAACGATCTTAGAAGAACGCTTTATTGATACGATGATTGCTATTTGTATTGTACTTGCATCCCATTTAATAATGCTAAGTTTAGAACGATTGTTTGCCTCGACTAGAAAGCCTCGGTCATATTAAAATAGATAAGATTTTGTTTATTGATAGGATCATGTCCATAATCCAATCTGAAATTCATTCTAGGTTGAACCTCTATTCTTAATCCAACACCATAATTCCATAGTGGAGGAGACCAAGAACCTTCTTTAGATCCTGTACCACCAACACCTCCCCATGCGGCAAATCCAGTTTTTGCAATCCACTTTTGAACTTTAGTGTTTTCAGCAGTACTGAACATATGTCGATATTCCACCAGGCCGAACATGGCATTTTGATCCCTGAATTGTCCTTTGTAATACCCTCTTAAATCAAAAGGAGAACCGATTTGAGCTAAATATGGAATTGGAGTATCTCCTATATTAATGGTTGCCTGAGTTCTCCAGGCCAAAACCGATTTATTAGATATGAATTTAAGTTGTTTGTATTGGCGATAATCTAAATTGAAAGTGGTGAATTCTGTGTTTCCTCTTAATATTTCTGAATAATAAACACCTGATAAATTTAGGTATAGACCTTTGTAGGCGTTGGCCGGAACATCTCTTGTGTCATAGAAAAATTTAATACCGAGACCGTTGTTGAAGTATTTATAACCTTCAGCTGTACCTCCTTGAGCCTGATAATAGGGGTCATCTACCATTCCTTGGGCTGGATTCTTAATGTCATCTTGAGTAATGTCTAAAACAATTCCATAGAATAAATTAGAATCCCCAATTCTGTATAAAAATTCTGGATTTAGTTTGAATCCTTGACTCTGGTATTTTGTTGTTGAGTCTCCTCTTGGTGTTGTAGAGTTCGTTGCATAACCTACACCATAGTAGTTGTCAAAGGTTTTCTTAAAATAAAAATTCCCGAAAATTCGGAACTTATCCTTATTAAAAAATATCTGCGGTTTAACCTGTAAAGACCCACCACCTTCAAAAATATAAGAAAAGGCAAAAGGCATTACTGATCTTTTGAGTTCCTTGTCCTTAAAGTCAGTAGAGAAGGTGACAAGCGCAGAACCTCCAATAAGAAATCCGTAGTCCGGTGTATAACCTGGCCCTCCTAAGATGCTATAGCGATAGTTCTTATTCTGTTTCTTAAGTTTTCTTAATTCCTTTTTACTCAAGGCAGTAGTGTCAGATTTTTCTTGACCTTGCGTCGTGAAGGAAAGAATTATAGTGAAGATTAAAATTAGGCTAATTCTTAGGTTCATCCGGTTAGTGCTTTTTACAAAGATACGGTATATGTAACAATAGTTTCATAAAAAATACTTGATAGGTATTATCTTTGTAGTTCAAAATCTTAGTTGAATATGTCAAATAGAATTGTGATTATCGGTGGTCTTAGTGCAGGTCCTTCTGCAGCTGCTAAGGCTAGAAGAGAAGATGAGAATGCAGAGATTCTCTTATTTGAAAAAACAAACCATATTAGTTATGCGACTTGTGGAATTCCTTATGCCTTATCGGGTAAAATTAAGGATAGGGATAAATTACTGGTAGTAAAACCTCAACTTCTAGAATCTAGATTTAAGGTAGAGATGCATTTGAATGAACCTGTAGAGGCTATAGATACTGAGAATAAAACAGTTCAAACTAACCAAGGTTCATATCATTATGATAAATTGATTTACGCCGCTGGAGCATTTGCATTTACCCCAGATATAAAAGGCTTAAAAGAAAATCCGAATTGGGCACATGCCAAATCTTTAGAGGATTATGATCGCATTATAAAAAGTGAAGCTTTTCAAAAAGCGAAAAGAGTAAGTATAATTGGAGCTGGTCTAATAGGGTTGGAAACCGCTGAAAACTTGGTCGAAAAAGGATTAGAAGTCAATGTAATTGAGCGTGGACAAACGGTTCTAGGACCATGGGGACAGAGCTTCGGTTATATGGCCGGCGAAATATTGAAAGATCATGGAGTGAATTTGAGAACGGGATCCGAAGTGGTTGAGTTAGCTGAGGATGGAAGTTTGATTCTCGATAGTGGTGAGTCCCTTGACTCTGACTTCTTGATTGTCTCGATTGGAGTTATTCCTAACACTGGACTTTTAAAGGATCGCGGAGTGGAGACTATTGGCAACGGTGCCATTGTGGTCAATGATCACATGGAAACTTCAATTAAAGATGTTTATGCTGCAGGAGATTGTGCGGCGATTCCAGATCAGATTTTAAATCAATCGGGATGGTTTCCAATGGGAACTCATTCTAATAAGGCTGGTAGAGTTGCAGGAGTAAATGCCGTTGGAAAAAATGAAGTATTCAAGGGAGGTTACGGTACTGCAATCATGCAATTGTTTGATCATACAATTTCGAAAACTGGTAAAAATGCTCGTGATTTAGAACGTGCAGGAATTCCGTTTGAAAGAACTTTAATCATCGCAGGGGTAACTCCTGGATTTTATCCAGACCCTAGTGATTTGATCCTAGAGATCTTTTATCATGCAGAATCTCATAGAATTTTAGGAGCTGAATTGTTGGGTAAAAAAGGAGTGGATAAGCGAACTGATGTCCTGGCAACTGCGATTTATGCAAAATTAAGTATCGATGATTTACCTCAACTTGATTTGGCTTACGCGCCACCTTATTCTCCGGCAAAAGACCCTGTGGTCGTAGCGGGTTTTGTCGCTGGGAACTCGATGAGCAAGTCCTATAAAGAAGTAGGAGTAGAAGCGGCTGAATCCCTAATTGATTCTAAGCAAGATTTACAAGTATTAGATCTTAGAAATCCTGGAGAACTCAAAGCTGGAAAAATCGATGCAAGTATCAATATACCCTTGGATCAATTAAGAGAACGATTGGATGAATTGGATTCTAATAAACCTACCTTAGTCTATTGCGCTAAGGGGCTAAGAGGATATTTAGGAACTTTAATTCTCGCACAACATGGATTCGGGAAACTCTACAATTTAGCAGGTGGATTTACCATGTGGAATAAACTCCACTAAAAGAATTCATTATAATTAATATAAAACCCGCTCTGACCTTGTATACCGCGTGCATAATCGAAGGTGATGTTAGAACGGGTTAACTTTTTGAGCATGATTCTAAAACCTGTACCATAACCTGGAGCAACGCGATCAAACAACTTAATCTCATCAAGTGATGAGGAAGCTGCAGAAACGTTCCCGAAGAAGACCATTCCATAACGATCTGGATGTTTCTTATCGATCCCTAATCTCAAACGGTATTCCAGTTCGGTATAGAAATAGTTTTCTCCTCTATATCTTCCTTGCTTATACCCTCGACCAGAAGTTCCTTTTTGATCCCAACCTAAAGAGGCTAAATTCATATAAGGCAATTTACCACTGGCTAAGAAGGTTCCCATAAACCAAAAGGCAAGAACATTATCTTTTTTCTCACTGAGTCTGAAATAATTTCTATAATCTAAGTTAAGCATTTGAGCCTCTTGTTCATTTCCCAAACCTTTGCCATAACCTTTATAAGTTAAATTGGCGTACCAACCCGAGGAGGCATTGGTAGGAATGTCACGAGACTCCCAAGTAATGCTGAAGCCTAAGGCTAGGGATTGATAATTTTTAGTATCAAATCCATAAGCATTATTATATAGAAAATGAGAGGTGTAAACGGGTTGAGCTGCTTCTAAATCAAGAGCTTGGTCATTAATATTAGTATAGCGATCAAAGTAGACCCCTAGTCCAAGGAATAGATTAGAAACTACTCTAGTGGACATGGTTTCATGGAAACGCAATAGGTCGTACTCCATGGGCTGTTCTTTATTAAAAAGAGTATTTGCAATATCTTGTGTATCTCCTATACCCAAACCATAAGTGGGTTGTGAAGAAAGATAAAAACGCCAATCTCCATTAAAAATCCATCGATTACCAGGGGTATAAACATTGGATTTAAAATTAAACATCAACTGATTCATCGTCGTGTAGGTCGTAGTTAGAACAGCATTGGAAATTGTCGTTTTCTTTGGTGTGTCAAAGGCGAAATTTGAAGCCAATGAAAGTCCAAACATAAAACCATAGGCTGGATTAGAACTTACAAAAGGCAAGGGTTGAAGATTGAAAATGCCATTTGAAGCTATGCTATCTTTTTCAACGTTTTGAGCGCTAACTTTTACAGTCCACATAGTGAAAACAAGTAAAAGTATAGTCAGTTGTTTTAGTTTGATCAATTGATTTGTATTGATTGGTTCTTGCAAAAATACGGGAAATAGGCTTAATCACGTGCTTAACCTGTCTTTTTTTGATAACTCAAGACTGCCCAGATATTAAAAAACAGCGCGATAATTACTAGAGAAATGAATTCAGATTTTAAATCCATCAAACTACTTCCCTTTAAATAGATTCCTCTCATGGAGCTCATCATGTATTTTAATGGTGAAATATCCGATAAATATTGAGCCCATTGCGGCATATTTTCCACCGGTGTATACAGACCACTCATAAAGACAAAAGTGATCACAAAAAAGAACATCATAAACATGGCTTGCTGCACTGTTGTCGCGTAATTCGAAATTACGAGCCCAAAACCGGAATAACCCAAAATAAAGATCCCAACAAAAAGATACAAGGTCAGCAAGGATCCTTGGGGATACAAATCATAGACTAATATGCTTACAATCATACAGACCGTTAATACCAACAGACCAACAACCCAATAAGGAATGAGTTTAGACAGTATGAATGTAGATTTTTTAATAGGTGTTACATTGATCTGTTCCATGGTTCCATTTTGTTTTTCGCCAACGATATTAAGTGCGGGAAGAAATCCTGAAATCATCGACAATACCATAATCATAATGGCAGGAATCATATACATAGGATAGGCTAGGGTTGGGTTGTACCAATAAGCTGACAGCAATTCTACGCCTCCTTGTTGTTCAATGGCTTGAGGCTTAATTTGATCAGAGAAGGAACGGATGATTTGTGATAAATAACCTGATCCTAAGCCCCCTCTTATCCCATTGACGGCATTGACCATGAATAATAGTTTAATTTGCTTTTCTCCTCGTATAATCCGCTTCTCAAAATTAATTGGAATCTCTATAACGATATCCGTGTTTTTACTTTCGATATTATTCAAACCTTGCTGATCATTTTGAATCATTTCTTGTAAGTTGAAATAACCTGAAGATTTAATTTTTTCGATTAACTGATGAGAATAGGTCGATTGATCGTGATCGATAATACTGATTCGAATGTCCTTAACATCAAAATTCGCAACTAAAGGAAATATCAAAGTGGCCATAAAAGGCATCATGATAACGAGCCTTGGTAGAAAGCTATTCCTAATAAACTGTTTAAACTCTTTTTCTAATAAATATTTCAACATAACTATTCGAGTCTAATTTTAAAGCGTTTGACACTGAGAATTATTAAAGCAATACTCATAAATATTAATATGGAGAATTCAAGTAGAACCGATTTCAACCCCAATCCCATAATCATCACTTTTTTAAGCGCCATAATAAACCATTTTGCTGGTACAATATTGGATAATAGCTCAAGTACTAAAGGCATGTTTTCTGTAGGAAAGAGTAGGCCAGAGAGCATAACTACGGGCAAAATCATTCCCATTGCACTCATAAGAAGTGCCACCAGTTGGGTTTGAGCAACAGAAGAAATTAATAAGCCTAAGGCTAAGGATAGTATCAAATAAACTTCACAAAGAATAAAAATATCAAACAGGCTTCCATTTATAGGAACGCCTAATACATAGTGACCGAGTATCAAAATGGTGATTAGATTGATATTAGAAAGAAAGAAATAAGGGACTAGCTTGGAGATGATTAAGGTAATTGGTTTTAAAGGAGAGACTAATAAAAGTTCCATACTTCCGTTTTCTTTTTCTTTTGCCAATGAAACCGAACTCATCATCACAGCAATTAAAAGTAAAATCATTCCAATAACTCCGGGAACCGTATTGTATGTCCCTTCAAGGGTTGGGTTGTATAAGAATTTAACCTCAGGACTAAGTGTAGGTGTAGCATCCAAGAGACCTTTGCTCTCTGTGACGAAAAATTGACCTAAAATCCCCGAAGCGTAATTCACCATAGTAGAGGCAGAGTTAGGGTCCGTTGCATCTGCAACCATCAAGATCTGTGGAACTTGACCACTGCCAAGTTTTTGATAAAAGTTTTGATCAAATACTAATGCAAAACGAATCTCCCCTGATCTGAAACCCTGTTCTAGGTGATCGCGATCCTTATAATTATTCGCGTAGGAAAAATATTCACTTTGGTCTAGTTTATTGATCATTTTTTGAGTCATATTGTTGGGACTCGGATTTAATACTCCAAAGGATGAGTTTTTCATATCTGTGCTTATCCCGAATCCAAAGAGGATTACCATAATCACCGGAAGGATCAGAATGATAATCGTCGTCCATCGATCCCTAAGGATATGTAGAAACTCTTTTTTTACAAATACGGTGAATTGACTCATAATTAAGATCGTTTAGCGGTTCTTGCCAAGGTTTCAAAAACCCCGTTCATGTCTGAACTTTGATATTTTTCTTTTAGTTTTTTAGGGCTATCTAAAGCCTCAATCTTTCCATCTACCATAATCGATACTCTGTTACAATATTCGGCTTCATCCATATAGTGGGTGGTCACAAAAACCGTTATACCTCGATCGGAAGCTTGATAGATTAATTCCCAAAACTGTCTTCTGGTAATGGGGTCTACACCTCCGGTGGGTTCATCTAAAAATACAATAATAGGATCGTGAATAATGGCGGCGATAAAAGCTAGTTTTTGTTTCCATCCTAAAGGCAGATCACTAACCAATGCGTTCTTGGATCCTAGGAAGCCTAAAATCCCTAATTGATGGTCAATTTTTGTATTAATTTCTTTTTTAGGAACTCCATAGATACCACAATACATTTTCAAATTCTCATATACGGTAAGATCTTCATAAAGAGAGAATTTTTGACTCATATAGCCAATTCTCTTTTTAATTTCTTCAGATTGATTAGAGATGTTAAAGCCTGCCACAGTTGCACTTCCACTACTAGGTTTTAAAAGTCCACAAAGCATGCGCATTGCTGTAGTTTTTCCTGCACCATTCGCTCCTAAAAAGCCAAAAATTTCTCCAGGGGTCACCTCAAAACTTATATGGTCCACAGCGGTAAAACTGCCGAACGTTCGGGTAAGATTATCCGCGGTGATTGTGTGTTTATTCTCCATGCTCATTTTGATTACTTAGGTACATAAAACAATCCTCTATACTGGCTGGAATAGGGCTTATGCTGACTCCCGTTAAAGATGTTTTCTTTAGGCTTTCTAAAACTTGGTCTAGAGGAAATTCAACGTTTTCGGCCACTGTGATGTGATGCGTTTCTCCAAAAGGGAAGACACTTACTACATTTTTGAGTTTCTGCAACTCCAGCAGCAGTGGATACATTTGATCGGCTTTTGCCGCGTATATCTTTTCTTTAAAATTAGCTACAATTCCTTGAGGGCTGTCTAGTTCTAAGATATCTCCCTTTTGCATAAGGGCGATTCGATCGCATAAACTTGCTTCATCCATATAGGGTGTAGATACGATAATTGTGATCCCCTCTTTTTCCAAGGTTTTCAGGATGTCCCAAAACTCTTTTCTCGAAGTAGGATCCACTCCCGTGGTTGGCTCATCAAGTAAGAGTAACTCAGGACGATGAATCAGAGCGCAACACAAGGCTAATTTCTGTTTCATCCCACCGGATAAATTTCCAGCACGACGGTCTTTAAAAGGGGCTAATTGCTGATAGATAGCATCTATTAAAGGAAGGTTTTCTGCAACAGTTGTATTAAATAAGGAAGCAAAGACGTGAAGATTCTCATCGATGCTAAGATCGGTATACAGGGAAAATGTTCCCGGCATATAACCAATCTTAGTTCTGATCTCTTTAAAGTCTTCTACCGCATCTAGCCCGAGGACCTCAATTTCTCCTTGGTCCGCAAGTAATAAAGTGGTAAGCAGTCTAAACAAAGTAGTTTTACCTGCCCCATCCGGGCCTATTAGACCGAAAAGTTCTCCTTTGTTTACCTCAAGGGAAATTTCCTTAAGAGCCTTGACCTCTTTATAAGATTTATAAACATTATGTAGCTTTACTACTCCCATTTATTTGATTTTAAATCCTCCATACATTCCAATGCGTAACAATCCATCCTTGTTATCTACTGCTACTTTTACCGCGTAGACTAAATTGGCACGCTCATCTTGAGTTTGAATGGTCTTAGGAGTGAACTCTGATTCAGAACTGATCCAGGTAATAGTTCCAGAAAGTTCTTTTGTACCTTCCGCTCCGTATTCTGCAAATACCGTAACTTTCTGCCCTATTTTAAGGTCTTTTAACTGTTCTGTATTTAAATAAGCCTTCAAAGTCATGTGTTGTAGATCTGCAATCCTCATCAGAGGTCTTCCTGCACCCACCATTTCATTTTGTTCGACAAACTTAACAAGGACTACACCATCTATCGGAGCCTTAATTGTGGACTTAGAGATTTGATATTCTATAAGCTTGACTTGTTCTTCAAGAGCATCAATTTGGAATACCAAACTATTGTTTTGATTGGTTAGGTTGTCCTTTTGAGCGGCATAAGTACTTTTAAGACTTGCTAATTTAGTATTAACGTCATCCAATTGTTTAGAGGTAGCAGCACCTTGATCATACATGTTTTGAATTCTCTGTTGATCCTTTTTAAGACCTGAAATCTGGTGCTTTAAAGTCTTTAGATTACTTGCAATATTAGGTAGTCTTGCCTCTAATCCGGAAACTTGGCTTAGGAGTTGTAGTTTGGTAAGACTTAGACTTGTCGAGTCCACTTGAGCGAGAACATCTCCCTTTCTTACTTGATTTCCCTCATCGATGTATAGTCCTGTTAATTCTCCTGGATTTTGAGCAGAAATGGTAATTTCTGTACTTTCAAATACACCGTTGGCGTCTAAATTTACTTCTTTTGAGCTGCAAGAAATAAGTGTGAATATTAGAATTGAGTTTAAGATATATTTCATGATATTATTGTTTTCCAGTTGTGTGATTGTAATCGTAAATAGCCTTTAAATGATATAGTTTATTGCTTCGAACTTCTTGTTTTGCAGCATAAGACTCTTGAACTTTCAAAAGAAGATCTGCAATGGTAATGACTCCTTGGTCATATCTTACCTTATAAAGGTCCGCTACATTTTGTTTAAGTGTTTCAATTTCCTGAGAACGCTTGAAGAGTTTTGAGTACTTTTCAATTTGCGCCTCATTGTCTTGTTCAACAAGTTTTAAATTAAAGTCAAACTGCTGTTTGTTAACTTTGATTTGTTCACTTTGAGCCATAGCGATTTGTTTGTTGTTTTTGTTCTTGAAAAGTCCATCGATCGACCAATTCACCGAGAGTCCTGCAACAAAAATATTTGAGGTGCTTGCCGGACCTATACCCACTTCTGGTGCGAGACCTACTCCGAAGGCAACCAAACCAATTTTAGGATAGAGCATAGATTGATCCAAGCCCTGTTTAGCCTCAATTTGTTCTTGTTGAGCTTCAAAGCTCTCGTATTCGGGTCTTTGATAAGATGAAGCCAGTTCAAAGGCCTGGTCTACCGGATCAATCAGACGAATATCTTCTAATGATTGGTTGATAAAATGACCTAACATCTGACGGTATTGATGGATCATGGTTTGAATTTGAGATTGGCCTTGTTCATTTTCAAGAAGTACAATTTTCACCTCTTCAAGATCTGAACTCAAGGCGACTTCGTTGTCAACCGCTGAACGAACCTTGGATAGTTGCTCCTCTAGAGCCTTATGAATTCCTTGAAGACTTTCTTGTTTTGATTCTAAAAGGAGAATACCAAAATACAAGTCACTAATTTTTTGTTTTACTTGATAGAGTTGAGCATCTACTTGTGAACTTTGAAGTTTTGATTGAGCCTCGATCATGGATTTTTGGCTTTTAGTAATCCCACCATCCCATATCAGTTGGTTGAATTCAGCAAACCCTATAAATTGTCCATTGGCATCGGAGCCTTCTCCAACTTCTGGAAAGCCTTCAATGACACCTCCAATTAGATTGAATTCCAGATGAGGTAAATAGTTTCTTTTTGCATTGCTCATAGAGTATTCTTTGGTCTGTTCGATCAAATCATATTGAGCGATCAAAGGGTAATTATCCTTGGCAAGGTTCTGACATTCCGACAAAGTTAATTGACCGAAAATGGAAGAAGTAAAGCCTAAAGAGAGAAGCAAAATCGCGCCACTAAATAGATGAGTTTTCATTCGCATATAAATTTTTGAATTAACTGATTAGTCATATGCTCATATGAGTCATGACCAGGTAAAATTTGTAGTAAATTATAATTAAGATTAATGCCTAATAAAGACATCAAAAACAGTGAAGCCCTCTGTTCAGCTTCCTTCTTTTCAAGAGACAAATGACTTTCAAAGAGATTCTTGATATGTATGTATATTTTTATGGGGAATTGTTTAATTAAGGAGAGAAAGTCCTTATTTCCCGTACTGTTTCTCAAGTTTATCATGATGAAATCTTGATTCTTCTGATACATCTCTTTCAGCCCAAGAGCAATGTTTTGTAGTTGATCTTCTAAAGATTGTCCTGAAATGTCTTGTAATTGTGCAGAAAAATTGGGTTGAAAGAGTTGATCTTCTAAAACTTTAGTCAATAGTTTCTCTTTTGAGCCAAAATTTCTAAAGATGGTAACTTCATTGACTCCAGCCTCTTGAGCAATATTCTTAGTTGTCGTAAGGTCGTAGCCCTTAGTTGCAAAAAGAGTCTTGGCGGCTTGTAGAATATGAAGTTGTTTTTCCGTCATTAAATGTATGTAAGTACTTGCTTGCAAAAATAAGTAAAAAAATACTCCATCTGAAGTAGATGGAGTAAAATTTTAAATTTTCTCTAAATAAATAGGCTCATTTAGGTCTTTTATGAGTTGATCCCAATGCATTTTTAGCATTTTATACTCTGAGGGTAAATAAATTGCTTTTTTAAATTGATATTCTACCGAGTAAACTATCATAGAAGGGCTTACTTGCGTTTGAATCTTGAATTTAATTAAAGGATTGTCTGTTTGGTGTGATTTAGGAGGAGTCCCTATCGTATACCCTGAAGGGATTCGAATGATAGATTTGTATAGTCCCGCTTTGAGGTAGTTTAAATCCACAGGAAGAATACGTTCTGATTCATTCAAAAAGTTTTCCTTTGGAGCCGTTCCAGCAAAAGGCTTAATTTTATATTTGGAATTTTTTGAATTTAGAGGGTAAGAAGCTTTGAAATTTATTTGAACTGCCTGCTCTGGGTTTTGGAAACCTGAAGTTCTAAGCTCGTTAATTCTAAAAAAACCATAGTCCCATAGATAGTACCTTTCAATTTCTTTTTTAGGATCAAGTTGGTCAAATTTTGATCTATATGATCTTGCACTGTAACCTGATTTGGTTTGACTGAAGGTGATTTTTGATATTTCAGCCTCCAGTTTAGGATCAATTCTCACAACAACTTGATCGAAAGAATAGGCTCTTTCTGAGGGGCTAATCCACTCTGGATTCTTTTTAGCAATCAAGCCCAATCCATTTAGATTGTATTTAGGGATACTCTTAAAGCTGAGTTTTTTATCCGTGCAATCAATGAAGTTAAGGTCTCCTTCAGGTATGTAAATTATGGTATTATTAAAAGCGGATGAATAAGGGAGATTAGTGTTAACTTTTCCATGATTCCTGGTCGATACTAGGAGAGGATACGCCTCTATTCCAACTTCATTTAAAAAAGCCAATGCAAGGAGATTTAGAGATGTTGAATTCCCTTTTTTTGTTTTATTGAATGTTTCAAAATCTTTCTTGGAGCTAAGAGATAAAGAATTGTTGAAGGTATAATTCTTTTTAACGTACTCGACAATGAGTTGAATTTGTTTCTGGTCGTTGTTTGTAAGGTTTAAGTTCGTGTTTGATTTTAAAATGGACTGTGCAAATTGTTTCGAATCTTCATAAAAGCCTCCGAAGTATTTCATTGAATTTTGTCGTTTTACCAATGTGGGCCAAGAAGTCAAATATGTAGTACCAGAACGGAGATTATTTAAGGCAGAGATATTGAAGGAAACCTTTTTAATATAATCTTCTTCTCTGGTGATATAATGTTTGGTTCTAAATGAGGAAACATCAAACATTTCTATTTTATGAAACGAGTCCTTTGATCCGGAACTAACAGCATTCATACCGTTGACCATACTTGAGACTCTTGCTTTTTTCTTCTTTTCTTTTCCGTATTTCTTAAACCCTTGTGGAACATAAGTGTATTCCAATTGATAAGGAAAATGAATCTCCAACATACTGTACTTAATGGGAAGTTCACCCTGAGTTATCCACTCAAATGTGGTGAAGGCAGGTGAAACCTCGGTATAGGAGTATTCAATAATACTTCCGATTTTTACATTTGGAACTTTTAAACGAGCAATCTTATAGTAGTGATTTGTCTCATGGGGTTTTATACTGAGCTTCTGAGTATCAATAATTGTTTTTAATACTTTACCTAAAGAGTCTACATGGATAATTTGAGCTTTTAAATCTTTAATATACCCTTTGTTTCCATTGTATTGAAATTCAATATTTGAATATTTCAGACCTTCCTGAGTTAGTATTTTAGTTCTTTTTGAACGTTTAATATCTAAATATAGTAATGAAGTATTTTCTGTATAATCTTTGACCGTTCTTTGTTCAGTTTGAAATAGTACTAATGCGTCTGCATTTGGAAAGACCGGGTCGATTACCAAGTCTAAATCATCTTGTGTTACTTTATCATAAACCTCACTGAACTTTTGAGCATAACCTGTTGCGAGATTAAGTATGAAAATTATGAATAAAAGTAGCTTTTTCATAAGTTTTTAGTAATCTTAATTAAAAGAGGAAAGGCAGGGTAGGTCATACCGTGATCGTATCCTTGCATTTCATATAGATATACATTCTGATTGCCTACTACTTTGAGCATTCTATAGAAATAGGCATTTTCTTCATAGCGTCCCAAGAGTTCCATCTCTCGATCTCCTGTAATCAAATGAATAGGAGGGGTGTCCTTTTTGACATGAAATAAAGGCGCATAGTGGTCTACTACGGGTTGCTCTCCAGGTATGCCGTTCTCTTTTCTTATAGTGAAATGAGTGATGGTATGGCCACTAAAGGGAACCAATGCGGCAAAATCATTTATATTTAGCTTATATGGCTCTAAATATTGAGGGTCTAATAGTGAAATCATCGTCAAGTAGCCTCCAGCACTATGCCCTGATATGACAATTTTATCAGGATTTCCTCCATACAATGAAATATTCTTTTTAGCCCAAGCAATAGCCGCTGCGGCATCCTCTATATAAGCAGGTGCCTTTACTTGAGGAGATAGTCTATAGTTGACTCCAATCACTGCAAATCCTTTGTTTTTTAAAACTTGAGGAATCTCCTTAGACCCTGTTTCAATTCCACCTCCGTGAAACCAAACAATTGTGGAAAAGTTTTCAGTGTTCTCAGGAAGATATACATCTAGTTTACAACGTTCCTTTTGATAATCCGTCTGGGTTACGGATTCTGGATAATAGGAAATGTTCTCAATAAGTTGAGACTGAGCTAGGCCTAAACTGGCCATTAAAAAGAAAACAAGTAGGGATAAGTAATTTTTCATTTTAAAAGAACGTTTCAGGATAATGAACTAAACCGTTGATTTTCTCCAAGCTGTTAGGAGTGATCTCTTTGACCATACAATATTCAGGCGGGACCTGAAAATGGAATTCTATATTGTGATTTTTACAAACTTCATATCCAAACCGTGGATAATAAGTATCGTGTCCAAGCAGTACGATATAGTCATGTCCAAGAGCTTTTGCTGTTTCATGGGCTCTTTCTATAAGTTGAGCTCCGATTTTCTGACCTTGTTTCTCTGGGAGTACAGCGACAGGTGCAAGGGTCAATCCAGGGAATTCTTCTTTTGTTTCCTGAGAAACAATCTTTAGTGGACTCACTAGAATGTAGCCAACAACTTTTTCATCTTCCAATGCAACGAGTGCTAAGTCTGAGATAAAATCTTCAGAGGCTCTAATTCTCCTTACAAGATCTCCTTCTCCATGATCGGAATAAGGATCGTTTTTAAAGGCTTCTAATAATAGTTTATCAATTTCTGTAAAGTGTTCAGGTCTTTCTTTAGTAATATGTAGCATGTAATTAATATTGATGAAATGATTGGCTTACGAATAATAGTACCTCAGGTAATGAGGATCTCCAGTAAGTCCAAGTATGAGCCCCGTCGCGAACCCTGTACTGATGAGGAATCTGTTTTTTAGTAAAAGCAATATGCAGTAATGAATTTCCTTCATATAAGAAATCATCATCTCCACAGTCTATATACCATCTTACGGATTTTAAGGTCTCAGAACTTAGGTTTTTAGTTAGCTCAAGAGCGTTGTGATTTGAATAATAAGTGTGTTGGGTATTAAGATCCACATTTTTCAGAGATTCTTTAAAGCGATTTTGAAAATTCTCAAAAGAAAGGGGACCGACATAAGCGCTCAAGGGACAGGCAGCGCTGAAGAGTTCTGGGTGATGCATCGCGTACATTAAACTTCCTCCACCTCCCATAGAAAGTCCGGCGATGGCTCTAAAGCGTTTTTGAGATTTAATTCTATATTTCTTCTCTACATGAGGAATGAGTTCTTCGAAGAAAAAATCTTCATACCTCCATTGATCATCTGGGCTATTGAAATAACCTTTTACAGTGGTATCCGCATCAGGCATTATAATGATCATCTCGGTAACATCAGTGTTTTGAAGGCTTGTGTCAACAATGCGTTGAACTTCTCCAAACTGTATCCATCCGGTTTGATCATCTCCTAGACCATGCAGAAGATAAAGAACCGGATAAGACCTTTGCGATTCATGATAGCCTGGTGGGAGGTAAACTGCATACTTCCTCGTTTCTCCTAATATTTCAGAGTCCATGGACAAGTCATCATAGACTAAACTATGTTGCTGCCCAAACAAAGGAGTGAATAATAGAGCTAGTAAAAATAATAAGGGGTATTTTTTCATGTCTATGGTTTGAGGTATTCACCATTTTCGTCCGTGAAATTACCAGTGACAATCAAAATCAAATCTATTAAGACCCAAATACCTAGACCTCCTAGGGTCAGAATCATAAGAATTCCTGTTCCGATTTTTCCATTAAAAAATCTATGTATCCCAAGACCTCCTAAGAAAAAACATAAGATAAGTGTGATTAACCATCTGTTATCTGAAGGAGTTTGCCTGGGCATAGAATTATTGGAAATGTTCGGCTGAGCTGCTCCACATTTAGGACAGTATTCTGCGTTTGAATTAATCAATGCACCGCACTCAGGGCAGTATTTCTCATAGGCTTGTTTTTCCATATCTATATTTTTGAACTAAATTTAATTAAATATCTCTATTTTCAGTCGCTTTTTTGAAAAAAACAGCTTTTTCAATAGAATGATTTTTATCTAATAAAGAGATAAGGATATACAGCATTAAACTGGCGCTAAGTCCTACAAGAACTTGAGTCAAAGAAGCCGTTTCCCAAGGGAATACATTAAAATAATTTAAATATTCCATCAGATTAGCCAATGAGAATAGCAGGCCAAATAACATGGTTATATTTGCCGCTCGACTACTTCCTCTAGACCAAAAGAACCCTAGAATTAAAGGAATAAATACTCCCGTGGTAATAAAGTCAGAAGCAATCCAAGATATTTTCAGTACTGAAGGAATTAAATAAGCAATGAGGAAGGCCGCTATTCCTGCTATAATGGTAGACATACGACCTGCCCAAACTAATTCTTTATCACTTGCCTTAGGTCTCAAAACATCGTGATAGAGATCGACTGTAAAGGTCATCGCTGCGGTATTTAGTAAAGAATCAAGGGTGGACATAATAGCAGAGCAGAGCCCGATGAATAAGATGGAGGCTACCCAAGGGTTTTTGAGACCTTTAATTAAGTTTATTACAATACCTCCTTCGGGTTTAGCTTCAAATTGATTTAAACTCAAAACGCCGGTAACTACTACTATTGCGTATAAAAAGAAAAAGGCAATGAAACTAATTTTCATCATACGTTTCGCGTCATTAGGAGTTTTAGATGCTGATATTCTTTGCCAAACATTTGCTTGAATCATCCATGCTGCACCGAATGTAATCACGAAGCTTAAGTTCTGCTTCCAGTTATAAAAGAAGTCAAGATAGCCCTGTTTTTCTAAACTAAGAGCTTTATTTCCTAGGTGCTCCCAACCCTGAAAACCGTCGTGGACGATATAAAAAAGTACCAAACTACTTATTAGAAAAAAGATGAATTGTAATAAATCTGTAAAAACTACTGCTTTAAAACCACCGAAATATGAATAAATTAGAACCACTATAAGTCCTAAGGCACCACTTGTTAAATAAGGAATTCCATAGAATCCTTGAAAGAACATTCCAATTACCACAATTTGAATTGCTGCATTGAGAATCATGGAAATAAAAATAAAAACACTTAAGATTTTTCCACTGTTAGCATTATATCGTTTGGCCATGAGCTGAGCCTGAGAAATACCTCCGATTCTACGAATTTTAGCAGCAAATAAATACAGGAGAAAACTAGAGAAGAGTACGGACATCCCATAAATCCAGAAGGCACTAATTCCTTGTGAATTGGATATGTCAACCAAGTCAATCGCTGATCCACCTCCCCACCAGGAAGCAATGAAGGTTATGGCAAGTAACCATGCAGGGAGTTGTCTTCCTCCTAAGAAGTAATCTGTGTCATCAGAACTTTTTTGGAATCTGTAACTTATATAAATTATTACCGCGATCAATACTCCTAATAGAAGCAGGCTACTTTGAGTTAAGGTCATGATGAAATCTTTTTAAAGAATTGAAATACGTTTTCCGAAATTTTTGATATCCGTATTTATTAGGATGTAACCCATTTCGCATTTCGTATCCGAATGTGATACTGTCTCCTATACAGAGTATGTTCATCGTTTTTTGTACAAAGATAGGAAACAGTGCTCGTTTTGTTTAACGGGAAAAGGTATATATATCTTTTCTCTATTAGTGAAACTATGAGCAGATATGCTAATAGACCAATTTTCATGGTCTTAACTATTTTGTTTAACAGTTAAACAAAATAGTTAAACAAATGTTAAAATATTCCTAGGTAAGTATTTTTGTTTAACAAAAACATAGATTTGTTAAACAAAAATATTTATTATGAAAACTTTCAACTACCTATTTAGTAAATTAAGCTTGTTATTATTAATCATCACATTTGTGTCTTGTGACAATAACGACGATGATGATTATGTTAACCCAGTACCAGATTCTGTGGTTACTTATGCATTAGCTGATGAAGATTATACCTCATTGGTAGCAGCGCTTCAAGCAGCAGATGGAAATTTAGTGGATGCCTTAAGCGGTTCAGGACCGTTTACAGTTTTAGCTCCAACCAATGAAGCATTTAGCGCTTTTTTAAGTGATAATGGATTTGCTTCTTTATCTGATGTACCAACAGATGTTCTTTCTCAAGTACTTTTAAACCATGTCATTCCAGCTAATGTCTGGTCCGGAGACATAGTTTCAGCAGGAAGTGGATACACAACAACTCTGGCTACTGGAGCGGGTGATCGCCCTATGAGTTTATTCTTTGACAGTTCTAACGGGGTGATGTTTAATGGCGTTTCTACTGTAATTGCTGCCGATGGGATGACTGGAAATGGAGTGGTTCACAAAATTGATAAAGTAATCGGACTGCCTACAATTGTGGATCATGCTGTAGCGAATTCTAGTTTCACTTCTTTAGTTGGTGCTTTGACAACCGATGGTAATACGACCTTTACATCACTACTTTCATCAGCGGGAGACTTTACTGTGTTTGCTCCAACAAATGATGCATTTAGTTCATTCGAGAATCCAAATGCTCAAGAATTGAATAGTATTTTAGCCAATCACGTAATTCCTGGTGCAAGTGCTTTTTCAGATCAGTTGGACAATATGTATGTGAAGACTGCAGCTCAAATGATGGATGGATCTATGATAGATATGTATATTAATACCGATAATGGAGTTATGGTCAATGGTATGGCCAATGTAATTGCTGCTGATGTTGTGGCGAGTAATGGGGTGATTCACGTTGTGGATAAAGTAATTGATATCCCTTCTGTAGTGGATTTTGCGGTTTCTGACCCGAATTTTGCTACTTTGGTTAGTGCTTTAACAAGAGATGATTTAGAGACCGACTTTGTATCAATATTATCCTCTTATGATATGGAAGTCTATCCTTTTACGGTGTTTGCACCGACAAACGAGGCCTTCGGAGCTCTTTTAGCTGAATTAGAAATTTCTGGCTTAGCAGATATAGATATGGCTACCTTAAGCGCAACGCTTATGCATCATGTTGTTGCAGGAGCGAATGTAAGATCGATGAGTTTGACTGATCAGATGGAAATCTCAACATTAGGAGGATCTATATATACAGATCTTAGCGATGGTGCTAAATTAGTTGATATGAACTCTCGATCTATTGGGATATCAGTAGTTGATGTTCAAGCAGGAAATGGGGTGATTCATGTAATCGATCAAGTGATACTACCTAATTTGAGCGAATAGTTCATTTAAATTTAAAATCATTTAAAGCCGTCTTAACAGACGGCTTTTTCTATGCTTTAATTTTTTAGACTGGCATATATACTCAAGGAGTCGGCAATAATAAGCCAAATCAAATATGGTAATATTAAAAGTGAATATCCTTTAAGAGCTTTTAAATAAAGAATTAAAAATAGAGCTACGACAACGGTCAAACTCAAAATGATAATACTTGCTAGCCCTAAGTTTTTAAAGTAGAAAAATGTAGGGTTCCAAGCAATATTTAAAACCCATTGAAGGGCAAATAACAGAATGACTTGTGTTTTGGTTTCTTCAATTTTATACAATTGGGCCATATATACAGAGAAGCAAATCATAATAGTTGTCCAAGCCGCACCAAATACCCATCCAGGTGGAGTCCAAGGAGCTTTATTCAATGTGGCATACCAGGTTGAGGATACACCTGAGCTTGTAAATTTACTTCCTAAGTAAAGGGCTCCGAAGTTTAGTAGTAAAAAAAATATAATTCTATACATAGTGGTTGAGGTTATCTTGAAGTTTTTGAAAGAATAGTCCTATATGATATCCATCAACGAACCCGTGGTGAACCTCAATAGAAATTGGTAGTTTATGATTTACGATTTTTCCTACTGAAATTCTCGGAACAGATTGATTAGGGGCCGAAGAGGTGGCATGAGAAAGACTTGTAAAATGTATCCAAGGCAGCGCGGAGAAATGAATGACATCTTGCCTCAAAGCATTGGTTGTGAAATTCAAGCCTTGAGTTTTATTGACCTCTTGCGTCTCTTGTTTTAAATTTTTATCAAATCGAGCATAGTCCATATCGAAATCAACATATGAAAACCCAAAACTCTTATCAGGTCTTAGATTTGCTGGAGACACATTGATTTGGTCATATTTCACTACCTGCTCATTTTCAATCCTAAATTTAAGCTCTTCTATTTCATTTACGGTTTTCAGTATTTGATGCAAATAAAAGGTATAAATAGAGTTGTTTTGTGGCTTAATTATTTCCATGGCCTGACTCAAGTCAACTGTGGCCACAAGACCCCAATATGGATTTTCCATTGCATTAAAAAACTCAAAATGTTCTTTTCTCGACCAAGTATCTAGGTTGACAATTGTTTTCATGAAAATTAACTGCTTATACTACAAATCTACACTAGATAGAAGAGATGACCAAGGAATTATCAAAGCGCATCACAATTTCAAAAAGATCATCCATACATTCATTAAGGTTTTTGCCATCTTTATACAAATACATTCTATAATTCGGGAGATATTTCTCAAGTACCATCGCGGTATTAAACCCTAATGGGTACCAATATTTATTATTGGAGATACGCATTAAAGCAAGGTCTTTGCTGACTAGGTAGTCTTTATATGGATTGTTCTGCTGAACAGATGTTGCGAGTTGTTTTTTTACCAAAGATTCAAAGAAACGGGCATGGCCTTCACTGGTTACTTGGTAGTCTTCAAGGGCAAAAATTGGAATGTTATACTTGGTTTGGGTGTAATTCTTGCGCTGGTCTCTTAGGTTTTTAAAGCGGATCAGTTCAGTAGATAAATCAGCGCTATCATCAGTCCATAATCTAATTAAGATTTCATTTTCTTGCTCAACCAGCATTGCATAAATTGGATCCTCATACATTTCACTCAGAATCTGGTCCATATTGTAAATTTCGGATAGCTCTCTTCCAATTCGTTCGAATTCTGTAAAACTTCTTTGGTAGTCATGAAAAAGTTCATGATTCGCCATAACGGACCACTCTTCCGCTGAATTTAAATCAGGAATGAACTCCTTAGTAAGATCATAATTTGAAATCTGTACCACTGTATTTTCGAAATACAGAGCAGTACTATCGGTGCTGGAATAGTCAGATGAAAAATGGAATTCGGTAGTATCTTTATATTTCTGAGAGAGTATTAAACTAGGTTTATTATAAATAGAATCATAGTCCCTATGTTCGAAGTGATCTTCTATATAAAGATTCGGATCTAGAACTAAAGGATTTTTTTTTGAATAGATGATTATGGCCCCAGATTGTTCTTGATATAATAAATCGGGATAAAAGTTTAGCGCCACTTGGCTGTTTAGGTCAAGCAAATTTGAGACCTCTGTTGTGTCAAGGGTTTGATAAGCGTCCACGGTAGCTTTGGAATCATGTCGCTGTTGGCATGAAACAAAGAAAATAAGGACAAATAGTGTTGGGTAGAAGGATTTAATCGAATCGAATAAAATCTTCATGCTATTTGAGGCTTTGTTGGTATAAATGTAAGTATTTTTTTAAACTTAATTTTTTTAAAAGACTCACTAGTGCGTAAATAGGCAGTTTGTTGTTTCTAAATGCATACTTATAGTTTTGCTTCACAATGAATCTTCCAGATTCCTAAATCTTTACTTAGGGCATCTATTTTATGATTCAGTTGATCTATTTCTTCCAGGGTCAAGTCTGCAGGACCACGATAGGTCAATTCGGCTAAATGATGCTCTCCATCTAAGGAAAATACCTTAAACGAAAGGATGCTTATAACTCCTTGGAGCTTTAGAATCTGCTGTTTTATTTTTTCATAATCTAGGCCATTAGGTGCCTTTAACAAAAATAGTTCAAGTGTTTTTTTGAGGTTTTTAATCACATTAAACAAGATGAATCCTCCGATTCCTATGGAAAGTATCGGGTCTATGTATAAGGAATTAGTGAAATATAAGAGTATGGAACCGATCAGCACGGCTACCCAGCCCAAAACATCCTCGAGTAAATGCCAAGAGACTACGCGTTCATTCATGGTTTTTCCTTTGGATACCTTCCAAGCAGCATATCCATTGACTCCAACGCCAATCAGAGCCATGATAAACATCCCTTGGGCGTGAGATTCTTGAGGAGACAGAATGCGCTCAACACTTTCAGTTAAGACATAAATGGAACCAATGATAAGAACGGTACAATTTATCAAAGCCGCCAGCAGCGAAAACCGCTTGTATCCGAAGTGATACTTCACACTTGCTTTTTGATTAGACTTGTGTTCTAAGTACCAAGCAAATCCCAAGGATAAGGAATCTCCTAAATCATGTACCGCATCGGAAATAATGGCTATGGAATTCGTGTATATTCCACCAAAAATCTCAAATATGGTAAAGGCCAAATTGATAAAAAAGGCCGTTTTTAAATTTCCCTGTGCCTGGTGCTCGTGTGTCTGATGTTTGTGTGACATAGTTTGAGGCCTTACAATAAAACGTTGGCTAGATTTGCCAATTCACTTCGTTCTCCGTTTTCTAACTTTATATGAGCAAACAAATCTTGACCTTTGAGTTTATCAATTATATAAGAGAGTCCATTACTATAAGTATCTAGGTAGGGAGTATCAATCTGATTGATGTCTCCTGTAAAGACCACTTTAGTTCCTTCTCCAGCTCTTGTGATAATCGTTTTTACCTCGTGAGGAGTGAGGTTTTGGGCCTCGTCCACGATAAACATGGTTGAACTTAAGGTTCTTCCTCTAATGAAGTTCAGCGCTGTGATTTGCAATTCTCCATCCTCTGACATCCCATCGAGTTTCTGTCTTTTTTTAGAATTGTCAGAAAATTGAGATTTGATGAACTTTAAATTATCAAATAAAGGCGCCATATAAGGAGCTATTTTATCCTCTGCATCACCTGGTAAGAATCCCAGTTCTCTATTACTTAAGGGAATGGTAGGGCGAGACAGAATGATTTGATCATAGATGGTTTTTTGCTCTACAGCAGCGGCCAGGGCCAGTAGTGTTTTTCCTGTCCCTGCAACTCCTTGAATGGCAACTAGAGGAATATCAGGATTCATAAGTGCATCTAAGGCAAAAGTCTGTTCGGCATTCCGCGGTCTTATCCCATAAGCTAATTGTTTTTCAACTAGAGCTATTTCATCTTCCGCAGCCTGATACTTGGCTAAGGCAGTTTGATTACCTGATCGTATATAAAAATAATTATTGGCCACTTTATGAGTTCCTAGAATTTCATCGGCGGGTAGACTGCGGTCTTGATATAATTTTTGTAACCAAGCGGCCTCTACCTCGATATGTAAACCACTGTCTACATTTACCGTGGCCTCATCAGCAATTTTACCGGCTTTATAGTCTTCCGCTTTAAGCCCTATGGCCTTAGCTTTGATTCTTAAATTGATGTCCTTAGTCACGAGTATGATTTCCTTTTTAGGGAATTCTTCTTGCTGTCTTAGGGCTGAATTCATGATTTTGTGATCATTCTTGGGAGAATTAAAGACAATTTCTGCATCGATGCCATCGGGAGGCATATGACTCATGTCAATTTTGATACGGCCCTTGTGGGTACCTAAGGAAATCCATTGATTTAGACTGTTTCCTTCGGAAGATAGACCGTCGAGGAATCTGATCACAGAACGCGCCTCAAAATTCTTAGTCTCATTTCCTAATTTGAAATTGTCCAGTTCCTCTAAAACCGTAATGGGGAGTACTACATCATTGTCTTCAAAATGATCAATAGCACTATGGTCAAACAATAAAACTGATGTGTCAAGAATGAATATTTTTGCCATAATCGTGAAAAGTTTAGTGTTTCTTAAATTTAGTCAAAACCCTTAAGCATTTCAAGTAATATTGAATTAATTGTCTTCAAAGTTTTCAATACTTGTTGAAAAGTTTAAATTCGTGGAAAATCATACAAAATGGAACAATTTATTTCTGATTTAGCCTCTTTTATGTGGGGACTTCCTTTGCTAACCCTATTGATAGGAGGAGGATTGTACTTCTTTTTCTATTCAGGATTTGTTCCCTTACGTTATTTTGGCCACGCCTTGGCAATCATTAGAGGAAAGTATGATAAAGATTTAGGAGAAGGACAAATCAGCAGTTTCCAAGCCTTGATGACCGCCCTGTCTGCAACCGTTGGAATGGGGAATATTGCAGGGGTCGCTGTAGCGATAGCCATCGGAGGTCCCGGAGCCATTTTCTGGATGTGGATTTCCGCACTTATCGGGATGTCTACGAAGTTTTTCACCGGAACACTATCCGTTTTGTTTAAAGGAAGAGATGATCAAGGAGAGATTCAAGGAGGACCGATGTATTTTATAGAACAAGGATTAGGTAAGAAATTCAAGGCCCTAGCGGTGTTTTTCTCTCTTTGTGGATTGGTGGGAGCACTCCCTGTGTTTAATGTAAACCAATTGACCCAGGCCATTGGAAGTATTTTATTAGTTCCTAATGGAGTTGAGGTTACCTTAGGAGTGAATATCGTCATAGGATTGCTTTTATTGGTTTTGACCGCTTCTGTGATCCTAGGAGGCGTGAAGCGGATCGCAAAGGTTACCGAAAAAATGATTCCTTTAATGGTCTTGTTTTATTTTCTAGCCGTATTGGTGATTCTAATTGTTAATATTGATGTGGTTCCTCATTATTTTAAGTTGATTTTCACAGAGGCCTTCGGCCCAAAATTTTATAAAGGTGATTCCTTTTTAGGAGGAATCTTAGGAGGACTAATTTTACTAGGAATGCGTCGAGGTGCTTTTTCTAATGAAGCGGGTATCGGTACTGCGCCTATGGCTCATGGAGCTGCAAATACTAAGGAGCCCGTTCGGGAAGGTTTTGTGGCCATGTTAGGGCCCTTTATAGATACTATTATTGTGTGTACCCTAACGGCCTTAGCTATCTTAGTGACTGATGTATGGCAATTATCTGATGCCAATGGAGTATCCTTGACGGCAGAAGCTTTTCAAAAGGCTATGCCTGGAATAGGACCTTATATCTTATTGATTTGTTTAGCGGTTTTCTCCATATCTTCTTTGTTTTCTTATTCCTATTATGGAGCTAAGTGTACTTCATATTTATGGGGGACAGGGAAGAAGAAGTATTATTTATACGTATACCTAGGAAGCATCTTAATTGGAGCCACCACCTCCTTATCGATGATGCTTAACCTGATTGATAGTTTCTTTGCGATGATGGCTTTTCCAACGATGTTTGCCGCCTTAATGCTTTCACCTAAGGTAAAGGCTGCTCTTAAGGACTATGTCAAGAGAATGAAAGCCTCTGGTGATATTTCTTAATTAATTATTGATGTCAAAAGATTTAATAGCAGCATTGGGTTCAATGATCAGGTAATCACTCCAGAATTCCGCATCAAAGCGCTCGAGATAGGTTGGTTTGAAATCTTTTTCAATTTTCCAGGCTTTATAAGCCTCTTTGGTCACAGGCTCTGGATTAAAAAAGACCAATTCATGCTTTGTTTGACTGAGCATTTTCATGTCCAATTTGAGGTGGATTTCATTTTGCTTGCGTCTTCCTTTGACGTTTTTATTCTTTTCAATAACTTTTAAAGGTCTCTTAATTCCAAAACTTTCTGCATGGGTAAGTTCGATATACTTAGGACGATAATGTCCTTGTTTTTCAAAAATCACACGACCATTGTATCGGAATTCAGAAAAAGAAAGACCCAGTAGATTGAATTTACTAAGTGGTTTGACGTTAGTAAAGTCCAGGCGCATGATTCCGAAATCCTCCATATTCACATAAACGGTTCCTTCAAAATCCTTAGATCCTCGGGGTTCAAAATCGATGCGGTAGACCGATTCATTCTCGATTTGATCTACACCACGTAAGGTCCAGCGATAGCGGCTACTTTTATCGATGATGTCCACCTTTGAGTCCTCAGAGATAAATAGACTTTCAACTAAATTTTCGATGCTCGAATAGAGGTAGAGGTATTGATATTCTCCTTCTTTTTCTTTGACTTCCTCTATGGCCTCTTCCATGTCTTTAGAAGAGTCTAAGATGGAGTCTAATTGAACTTTTGTAGAGAAAATACCACTCTTTATCTTTAGATAGGAGTCCGTTTTAACGTTGTCCGTGAAGATTTGCTCCATTTTTTCACTGATTCCTTCGAAGCTGAGGTCTTTTTCTTTATCGTAAAGTTCCGCTCCTTTTAGAATCTCAATTTTGCCTTTTTTGAAATTCCCCTGTCTGTTTCCTACCATCTCATAATAATAAGCCGAGTTTTTAGGGATTAAAGAAACGACACTGTCTAAAAAGGCTTTGTCGAAGCCTTCCAAGGTAGATTCCTTTAGTTTGAGTTCCATCTTTTTTACAGAGCTCAACTCTGATTTTCTATAGAAAAATCGATTGGAAAACAGATCTTCTGGATAGTTTTGATCCAATTTCGTGATCATGCGCTCAATGATGTCCTTGACCTCTAATTTTTCCGCGCTTATGAAGACTTCATTAAGGTCATAGGTCATCGGTTCTAAATAGATTATAGTATCTAAATTGGATTGATATGGAATCTTTACACTCTGGTAGCCCAGAGAAGATATTTCTATAGAATCCAGAGGAGTTCTTATCGTGCTGCGATCAAAATTAAAAAAACCTTGATCATTGGAAATGATTCCTTGTTGCTGTCCTATAAGTATGGTGGCATAAGGAATGCTTTCTCCTGAGATAGAATCACGGAGTTGTGCCTGTTGGTCTTGGTTGAGGTTTTGGCCCTGGGCCGTTAAAGTGAATCCCAGCGCATAAATGGCTAAGAAGGTCAGTAGTTGATTTTTCATAGTAATGTGGGTGCTTACCTTTGTAAGACGACCGTAATTGACTTTAGTTGCATGGGTGAATCTTAAAAATATCAAAAAAAAACCGCAAAACATAAGATGCTTTGCGGTTTTAAGTATTTAAAAAAGTAATTCTTATAAGTGAATCACTTCGTCATAAGCATCTGCAACAGCCTCCATAACCGCTTCACTCATCGTTGGGTGAGGGTGGATGGTTTTTAATACTTCATGACCTGTAGTCTCTAATTTACGACCTAGAACGGCTTCAGCAATCATGTCAGTAACACCAGCACCAATCATGTGGCATCCTAACCATTCTCCGTATTTTGCATCGAAAATTACTTTTACGAATCCATCAGAAGTTCCAGCAGCTTGTGCTTTACCAGAAGCTGAGAATGGGAATTTCCCAACCTTTAATTCGTAACCTTGTTCTTTAGCTTGCGCTTCTGTAAGACCTACTGATGCAATCTCAGGAGATGCATAAGTACAACCAGGAACGTTTCCATAGTCGATAGCTTCAACGTGTAAGCCAGCAATTTTCTCTACACAAGTAATTCCTTCTGCAGATGCAACGTGTGCAAGAGCTTGACCTGGAACGATATCTCCAATAGCATAGTATCCAGGGATATTTGTTTGGTAGAAGTCATTTACTAAAATCTTATCACGGTCCGTAACGATTCCTACTTCTTCCAATCCGATGTTTTCGATATTAGATTTAATTCCAACAGCAGATAATAAAACATCAGCTTCAAGAACTTGTTCTCCTTTTTTAGTTTTAACCGTAGCTTTTACACCTTTTCCTGAGGTATCAACGCTTGTTACTTCAGCAGAAGTCATGATTTTTACACCACTTTTCTTCATAGAACGCTCAAACTGCTTTGATACTTCTTCGTCCTCAACAGGAACAATTCTTGGCATATATTCAACAATCGTTACTTCAGTTCCCATAGTGTTATAGAAGTGAGCGAACTCAACTCCAATTGCACCAGAACCTACAACGATCATTTTCTTAGGTTGTGTAGGAAGGGTCATGGCTTGACGGTATCCAATTACTTTTTTACCATCTTGAGGTAAATTAGGTAATTCTCTTGAACGCGCTCCTGTGGCTAAGATGATGTGGTCCGCTGAGTACTCAGTTACCGTACCATCAGCAGCAGTTACATCTACTTTTTTACCCGTTTTAATTTTTCCAAAACCATCGATAACGTCGATTTTGTTTTTCTTCATCAAGAATTGAACACCTTTGCTCATTCCTTCAGCAACTCCACGACTACGTTTTACTACAGCAGTGAAATCTTTATCTATCGCTTCGGCTTTAAGACCGTATTGATCAACAT
>JBMYWH010000009.1:0-82530 GCA_049607205.1 Flavobacteriaceae bacterium
CTCGATTTCGCTCGCCAATTTTCTAGCTAGAAATAGAGCTCCTCCGCTACTGACACCAGCAAAAATACTTTCTTCATGGGCCATGGAAATCATAGTTTTTTGAGCTTCTTCTTGGCTTACATCCATGATTCGATCTACGCGACTTGCCTCAAATATGGCAGGTAAGAATTCCGGAGACCATCTTCTGATACCAGGTATTCTAGAGCCTTCAGTGGGTTGGGCTCCAATAATTTGAATTGCCGAATTCTGTTCCTTTAAAAACCTTGACACTCCCATTATAGTTCCTGTAGTTCCCATGGCAGAAACAAAATGGGTGATGTTACCCTTAGTGTCTTTATAGATTTCAGGTCCCGTACTGCGGTAATGCGCTTTCCAGTTGTCCGGATTTCCGAATTGGTTTAGCATGAAATAGCCCTTTTCTTGGACTAAACTTTCTGCCAATTCTCTTGAATATTCTATGGTTCGATCCCCTGGAGTCAAAATCACTTCGGCTCCATAGGCCCTCATGGTTCCTACGCGCTCCGCAGTAGCCGTTTCAGGCATTAACAAATGCATATGTAGACCTAAATTTTGGGCAATCATGGCAAGAGCGATCCCCGTATTTCCACTTGTTGCTTCCACTAAATGATCGCCTGGCTTAATCTCACCTCTTTGCATGGCTGACTGTATCATGGATAATGCAGCCCTGTCTTTGACACTTCCGCCAGGATTTTGCCCTTCAAGTTTGCAATAAATCTTTACGTTCGGATTTGGACTGCTAACTTCGACTAAAGGAGTATTTCCGATGAGGTCTGTAATTTTCATGATTGATCTGTGGTTATATGATAGATTTTTGAATGTGGAGCAACACTTTTAGTAATAAAGGTATTTCCTCCGATAATACTGTGAGCTCCTATTGTGGTATTCCCACCTAATATTGAAGCACCTGAGTAAATGACCACATGATCTTCTATAGTCGGATGCCTTTTTGTGTTCATTAAGTCTTTAGAAACACTTAAGCCTCCAAGAGTTACTCCTTGGTATATTTTGACATGTTTTCCAATAATACAGGTTTCTCCAATGACGACTCCAGTACCGTGATCTATACAGAAAGAAGTATCTATCTGCGCACCTGGGTGTATGTCTATTCCTGTGACGCTATGGGCATATTCAGTCAACATACGTGGAATTACCGGAATGTCTAAGGTGTAAAAATAATTTGCAATTCTATAGGCTGATATAGCCTTAAAACCAGGGTAAGACCTCAAGATCTCATCCATAGATTTAGCGGCAGGATCTCCCTTGTAAATAGCCTCAAGATCTAAATCTAGTTTTTCCTTGATTTCCCAGAGATTTTCTAATAGAGCCTCGAGTACCGGGTCTATTTTTTCGAGCTCAAATCCAATATTGCAAAGCAACATTTCCTTGAGTTTCTCTTTACAAGCCTCGATATATTGATTCATTTGCTCTTGTGAGGAGAGAAGTAGTTTGTTTGAAACAGGATATAGAAGTTTCCATACGGCTTCAAACCATTCTCCGACCTGCTCTTGATCAATACATTGTTTGGTATCAAGGTAATTCTGATAAAATCTTTCTTCGAGTTTCATATCCTTCATTAAACTAAAATACAAAGAAAACTTGAGGCTTAGTCTCTTTTAGCACCTTGAAGACTATTTCTATTGTCCGAAATAATTAATTTGTTCTCTGCGATATTTATTTTTAATTCATCACTTATAGAAAGTTTGAGCCCTCCATTTCCTTGTATTAACAATTCTCCTTCTAAATAGAGCCTTCCATCAACCAAGGTGATTTCCAACTGATCTTGTTGAATTCCAAAGTTGCTATAGAGACTTCCTGGGGAGAAATTATAGATTCCAATATAGGTTTTGGCCTCCTTGGCCGGGATCATTTCATTGAGATTAGGATTTAGATATTCTTGACCTCTAATAAGTCTAAATATGCCTCCAAAAAGTTGAAGTACAGGACTCTCATTTGAGTTAGCACTAATTACGATGACCTCTTTAGTATCAGGGATTTTTACCAATAAATTCTTGTAGCCAGGCCCCCCTGAATTCACAAAATATACGGGCTCTTGAAGTAATAATTTAATACTCCAGCCATAGCCTTCAAACTCACTGTCATTACTCTTGATGTTCTTTTTAAATATACGTTCTGTTGATGAGGTACTTAAGACTTTATCCTCTTCAAAAGAAAGAGAAAACCGCCAAAGATCTTCTGGATTAGAATAGATCGTACTACCAAAAGAATTGACCGGTTCTGCCTTGACCAGCCCTTGAGGCAGCATATAGTATCCTTGCGCTTTAACTTGTTTCTTTTTAAGTTGATTTACTGCTCCTGTATGTTTGAGAGAAAGCGGTTTAACCAGTGTTTTCTTTAATAAGTCTCCGTAACTCTTGTCACTGACTTGTTCAACAATGAGTGCTAATAATTGCATTCCGACGATGGAGAAATTATAACGACTCCCCGGATAATGGACTAATTTAATTTGCTCAAAACTAGCGGAGTTTATTTGTTTTAATTCCTGAGTAGGCCAGTTCCTTGAAAACCCTGCCGTATTCCCTAGGAGCATTTCAATTGTGATGAGATTTTTCCATTGCTCGGGGAGTTCGGGTAGGTAGGTTCCTACATTAGCTTTAAGATCCAGTTGAGAATTCTCAACGAGCTTCATAGCAATACTACTTAGGAATATTCGATTCAAATTATAAATAGCGTAGGCCCCTTGGTTGGTGTTTGGAATGTTTTGTTCACGGTCTGCAAGCCCAAAACTTTCTTGATAAATCAACTCTTCTCCTTTTGCATAAAGTACCGTTCCTGAAAAACCATAATACTCTTTGTAATTTTCTATGAGCTCATGGAGTTTCTCTGTCCTGGTTTGACCGTGACTGTTCATTGAGAAGACCAAGGTTAAAAGAAATAGTATTTTATGAAATTGTGTCATTTTTATCAGTCGTTAAAGTATCGAATTTGCTTCAAGTATAGCGTCCTTTGAGGACCATCGAGTTTGAATTCTAAATCTAGGCCTAATTCCAATAGACTCTTGGATTTAAATTGTTTTTTGCGATAATAGCTTTCAATTTGATATAAACAGTTCGCTAGGTTCTGTATTTCATCCTCGTTCATAACCAAATTTCCTTGGTTTAAAGAAGAGCTCGTGATGATTTCCACTGGGCTACTCAGACCATAAATATCCTTTTTGTTTTCTGGATAGCAGATGAATTCATCGTTGGTAATTCCTCGTTTAGCATCGACTACGTTTTCATTTCCAAGCTGGGCATTAACGACATATCCCGGATTGTCCTTACGATAAATATTCTTGGTAATCACCACTCCATTAACAGCTTCGTTGGGAAATGATCGATGTACTAAAACCCCCATATATACCTGCTTTTGATTGAGTTTATAAAGCTCCCGTTCTTTAAATGCTTCATAAGACCATAGAGAGGCCCAAACATTTTTGATGGCTTTTTCAAAACTTTTAACCGAGTCATTTACGATACCTGTTTTTGAACTGTAAAGTCCAGCACCGCTAAAGCCTTTTTGGTCTTCGGCATTGGTTGAAGAACGAAATCGGTATCTCGTATAATTGGGATCAACCTGCGCATTGATCTCTTGAATTAATTCAGGCTTAATCTGTTGATATTTAATCGCTTGACGGATCTCTTTTAATTCCTTCTTTAGTTGTTCTGAGCTAATAGTACCGGTGTTATGAGATAGTAAACTGTCTATCTTTTGATGAATACCATGCGCTGATACATGTTGATCATAGAAATAAAAGGGTATGGCAAAAGCACCCTCTGGAGTTTTGAAATTTGCTTCTTTACTAAGGCTGTGTAATACTCCTAAATTCGCAGCTTTATTTCCTATTTGATCCACGGATTTAAATCCCATTTCTGACAATAAAACGAGGTTTTTTTGCGTCAAATCGAATTTTAAATCACGAGTCTTCAAGGGTTTGGGAGTTTTGAGTTTCTTGTGATATGCCTCTAGTTTTATTTCATGTTGTAAGACCTGGAACTTTACATTTTGCCCCTCTAAACTCAATGCCTTGTTGTTTTTCCAAATTGTTTTATCCGCCGCTATGGGAATTCCTCTATTTCGAGCGAGTATGCTGATATGACTTAAGGGAGTTTGGAACTCTTCCACAATGATTCCTGCTACTTCTGGAATATAAAGAGGGCTTGATTTAAGAACAATGATGTCTTGCGGATGAAGGTCTTTTAATCCTTGAGAGTGATCTGAGATAAATTTTAAGCGCCCTTTAGTTTTACCTAGGCTAAGAGCCTGATAACTTATGTTTCCATAGACTTCTTCCGGCCTTAAAGTTGGAACGGGTTTCAGGTCTTCTGATCTTTGGTTTAATAGTGGACTGTTGAGTAAAAAATTCAGGTCTTTAGGATAGTGTATGGCCTCATTAACCTTCTGATATAAAAGTTTAATGTCTTGAGTAGACATTTGTTCAACAGGAGCCAGTTCCAGGAAATAAATTTCTTGGTCTTTGATCAGGTTTAAATCAGCAAGGAGATAGGTTCTTCCTTCTTCTAGGCCGTAATTCCTCTTGTTGAAAACTGCAATATCTAAGGGATATTCCAAGTACTCATAGCAAAAAGCATAATGAAAGTCATAACGCTTAGAATTCGCAAAATAGAGTCGTTCTGCCTTTAAATCATAAATCACTTTGACGGCCTTTATTTGACCGTACTTTGCAGAGAGTGGGTCATTGGCAAGTCGATCAAAATCCTCTGTGTTTTTCAAAGTAGACAAGTAGGACTGTCCTTTGACCACAAAGCCTAAGGAGAGAAATAAGAGAATTAAATAAACACGAGCTTGATTCAATAGATTGATTTATAGCTCAATTTAAAAAATTATATCCAACTATTTTAATGGAATTACCCAAAGATTCTTTTCCTTGTCATAGACTCCTCCCATTTGTTCCGTTACAGCTCGGTCCACGATTCTAAGTCCGGTTTGAGCTATATTTTCAAAAGTATCTATACCCTCATTAGGGAATCCAACACGAGTTCTGTGAATATTAAATCGATTTGAAAATTCACGACCGAAGGCATCTTCAACACCTTTTTTTCCGATCATAAACCCAATCATTCCACCCCAAGTGGCCGTTGGATTATCAGAATCCCAACCGGTCAGCGCTCCAATTTTAATCGTTTCTTTCAAGTCACCTTCTCCATAAAACAGACTGATCAGACTCGCGCCAAAATTGATCCCTGCGGCAAAACAACCATTGCAATATAGGTCTTGAGAAGTTAAATCATAGCCATCTTGCTGCTCGACTTGATAACGCTCATAAAGTAAATCTCTAGTCTCTTCCCAAGGCATTCCAAGTTCATACTGTGTCCAGACAAAATTGTACATCGCCTCTGAATAACTCCCAGGTTCTAGAAGATGCTTAGATTCTCTAGCCATCCACTTAGTCTTCTCTTGCATCGTCCAGTTCTCGTCAACTTTTGAAGCGAGTGCATACATTGAGACGTAGAATTTTGAAATATACTCTGCATTTTCTCTTGCAGTAGTTTGAATTGGTAATTGAGCCATTTTCAAAGCTATATCAGGTCTTCCCGGGGCAAATAGCCCAAAAATTTCAGTAGTCAATTGAGCATCTATCATTTCGAAATGCTCATTGTTTTCTGGTAGAGAAGTCTCTGGAGGGAGCATTCCTTCATGCATTAAATCAAAAACTTGTTGATTCGAAACCCATAAATAATTTTCCTCTTCTACTAAGATATGATCAAGCCAGCCTTCTCTAATTTGTTCAGGGCTTAAAATGCTTGTTTGATGCTGATCTAAAAGATGTTGATACATGTATTCAATATCGGTATCGTCATCAGCTCCCCAAATTTCTTCCGGGCCTCTAAAAACGAAATCAATATTTTCTGACAAATCACTTGGAACTCCCTGCCCCCAAATACTAGGTTGATCCGGTTTTCCCCAATCTTCTCTCGTATAAAAGCGACCTGTTTTAATCTCCCCAATATTTCCAATTTTATCCATTTCAGTGACCAGACCTGTCCAGTTTGCAATGCATTGCCCTAGCCAGAATCCATAGAGTTGATCGGCGTAGACTTCTCTGGAAATCTCAAGAGTTTCTTTCTGAGATTCACGCTGACAAGAAGTGAAAAAAAGGACAAATATTAGAAGGAATATAGGGGCTTTATTTAACATGATAAGAGATTTAATTCAGGGCTTAAAGATAGGGTAGAATGACTTATGATTCTAGAATTTTAACAAGTACGTAATCATCCATAACAAACCCGTTCCCTATGTCTTGAACGAGTTCCATAGTTTGTACAAAGCCTAATTTTTTATAGGCCTCTATAGTCTTGTCATTGTATTTGTTAACGGTTAATTCTATACCCTTTAATTTTCTTTCTAAAGCTTGTTTCTCCATGAAGTTCATAGCAAACTTACCTAAACCTTTACCACGACAACCTTTTTTTACATAGAGTTTACTCAAAAAAAGCATTTTCCCTTTTTCATAAATCGAAAAATACCCGACATCAAGCCCTTGATCTTTTATCAGAAAATATTCTTGCCCCGTGGATATATGATCTTTGATTGCATCTAAAGATTGAATATTGGCCAGCATGTAGTTTACCTGATCAATTCCGATAATTGGGGTATAGTGCTGAGTCCAAATCTCTTGAGCGAGTTGGTGAGTTGTTTCTATTTCTTGAGGGCTTTTTACAAGTTGTAATTCCATTTCTAATAAGCGTTTATGTCAAATATATGCGAATAAAATTAGTTAACTTTATCGCTTATTCAAATAAAAAATGACTCAAGAACAACTCCTTTTTAAGACACTTCAAGATTATTTTGGGTTTCATAAGTTTCGTCCCTTACAAGAGAAGATCATAAGATCTGTACTTGATGGGCATGACAACCTAGTAATCATGCCTACTGGGGGAGGTAAGTCAATCTGTTATCAATTGCCGGCCTTGATGTTGGAAGGTTTGACCATTGTGATTTCGCCGTTAATAGCCTTGATGAAAGATCAGGTTGATGGTTTAAATGCAAATGGGATTTCCGCCGCTTATTTGAATAGTTCTCAAGAAGAGTCAGAACAGCAAGAAGTCTTGTCCTTAATTGCAAGTAAAGAACTCAAGATGCTCTATGTGGCCCCCGAGAGTTTGAGCTTGTTTGAAGGGGTATTAAATGAGTTCAAAATTAGTCTTATTGCCATTGATGAAGCCCATTGTATTTCATCTTGGGGTCATGACTTTAGACCTGCATATACCCAGCTTAGTTATCTTAAAAAGAGACTTCCTGATACGCCGATGATTGCACTAACCGCAACAGCAGATAAAGCAACCAGACAAGATATCTTAATACAATTAGGAATTCCTCAGGCAGATCAGCATATAGCTTCCTTTGATCGCCCTAATATATTTTTAGAGGTCCGTCCTGGACAAAAGAGGATAGATCAGATCTATGAATTCATTGGAGATCGACCAGAGAGTTCGGGGATTGTTTATTGTTTAAGTAGAAAATCTGCGGAGCAAGTGGCAGCGAGTCTCTGTAAGAAAGGTTTTAATGCTGCGCCTTATCATGCGGGATTAGCTCATGATCAAAGAGCTCGTATCCAAGAAGATTTTATTTATGATAGAACACAAATTGTATGCGCCACTATCGCTTTTGGGATGGGGATTGATAAATCCAATGTGCGTTGGGTAATTCATTATAACCTACCTAAGAATATGGAGGGTTATTATCAAGAAATTGGTCGTGCAGGGCGTGATGGTCTACAGAGTAATGCCTTGTTGTTTTATAGTTATGCCGATGTGGTGCAACTTCAGAAATTTGCTTCAGGTTCTGAAAACGAGGAAGTACAATTGGCAAAACTGGATCGAATGAAACAGTTCACTGAAGCGACGAGTTGTCGAAGAAGAATTTTACTGAGCTATTTCGGGGAGTATCGCGAAAAAGATTGTGGACATTGTGATGTGTGTAAGAATCCACCTGTATTTTTTGACGGGACCGTGCTTGCCCAAAAGATTTTATCGGGAATTCACAGACTGCAGGGTAAAGAGGCTATAGGAGTCTTAGTAGATTTTTTAAGAGGTTCTCAGAACAGTCAAATCTACGATAAAGGCTATCAAAACCTCAAGACTTATGGGATTGCTAGAGATATTCCATGGATTAAACTTCAACAATATGTAGTTCAAATGATCAATCTTGGATATTGTGAAATAGCCTTTCATCAGCACAATGCGCTTAAGTTAACCACCAGTGCAAGAAATGTATTGTTTGAAGGTGAAAAAGTGAGGATGACTGAGGTAAAAGATAAAGTGGAGAAAACGGGGCAGGAGACGTCAACTAAAGCTCGAAAAGCAAGTACCCTCTTTGAAGCGCTTAGAAGACTCCGGTTAAATTTAGCTCAGGAAAAAGGGATACCGGCTTATTTGGTTTTTAGTGATGCCGCCTTAAAGCAAATGGAAAAACACAAGCCTCAAACAGATGAGGAATTCTTAGCCATTGATGGTGTGGGTAAGAAAAAATTCCAAGACTACGGTTATGCTTTCTTAAAAGAGATCAGTTCCTTCGTAAAACCAAAGAAAAAGAAGAAAACTACTAAGAAAAAAGACACCTTACTTGTGACTTATGAGCTCTATAAGGAAGGACTTAGTATAGAAGAAATATCAGAGCAACGACAGTTAACACTTGCCACCTTACAAACCCATTATTTGAAGCTCTTCCAACAAGGTCAGGACATTGATCTTTCCAGCTTTGTGGATGCCTCAGAGCTAAAAGCCTTGAAAAAGGCCCGAGCCATCCTCGGGGAGAAGGCAACCCTCAGAGCCTATTTTGAGCATTTTGAGGAGCAAATGCCGTATCAAACGATCAAGTTCGGTCTTGAGGTCATAAAAAGAGAAGCCTAATAATGAATCGTTTTAATGGAAAGGGTCGCTGAATTTTTCGTCGTTGATCATGACTTCATCTGTCAAGGTTTCTAAAAATGCAATCAAAGCCTGCTTCTCTTGAGTACTAAAATTGTATTGTACCGGGTTTCCATTTTGATCTCTTAAAGTAGGATGGAGGTTTGGTACATCCTGAATCCCGTTACTGTAGTGATCAACGACTTCACCTAAAGTACTAAAACGACCATCGTGCATAAAAGGAGCGCTGACCGCAATATTCCTAAGTGAATTTACTTTGAATTTACCTCGATCTCTATTGTCCAGAGTCGTTTCAAATACTCCTAAATCTTCATTTTCCAAGGACAGCCCATTATTACTCGTTCCGGTGGTCATATTAGGTGGAACTCTAGCACCAATAAAGGCTTCTGATTGATGACAGCTTGCGCAAGGTGGTGCTCCATTTCGTGGATTAAAAAATAAGCGTTTACCTTGATTTTCTTCCGCGTTAAACATGTCGAAATCTTCCATAGGTCCTGCGGCAAGAGCTCTAGCATTGTCGTACTTAGCATCAATGCTGATGAGACTTCTCACAAATTGTGCTAGTGCTTTTGAGATGCGATCCGAAGAAACTTGTGGATCTCCGAACGCAGCACTAAATAGGTCATCTGAATAATCTTGAGCTTCTACCGTTTCAACGATCTGCTCAAGAGTCATTCCCATTTCAACAGGATCTTGAAAAGGCATTAAAACTTGTTCCTCAAGACTTGCCGCTCTTTCATCCCAGAAAAAAGCTCCAGAATCATAAAAACGTGCATTTGTGAGCCCCATTGAATGTCGTCTGGTACTTCCTCCTTCAAAACCTAAGCTGAGCATGGAAGAGTCAGAAAACCCTTCAGATTGTTTATGGCAGCTTGCGCATGAGATTGTTCCATTTTGACTTAGTTTTTTCTCATAAAACAAGACACGACCTAATAAGGCTCCCTCATTAGTTATAGGGTTGGTTGTAGGACTATTGTCATTTGTGATTGCCGCAGTTTGAAATGGTAAATTATTAGGGAAATCATTCACTAAATAATGACTTGGCAATTCGATGTTTTCATAGTTAAAAGGAATCTCAGGAAGACTAAGTCCTTGGTACTCTGTTTGTATTTGTGATTCTATTTCTGAGTTGTCAGAACAAGAACTCAATAGTACTAAGGCTGAAATAAATAGTCTGATTCGCATAGGCTGATTGATTGGTTGTTATTAATAAGACTCTATTTCAGAGAGAAGGTTTAATCGAAAGGGTTGCTGAATTTTTCGTCCGTAGTTAAGACTTCATCAGTTAAGGTCTTAAGAAAGGCAATTAGAGCTTGTTTTTCTGTTTGACTGAAATTATACTTAACAGGAATTCCATTGTCATCTCTTAGGGAGAGGTGTAAGGTCTTGACGTCTTGAATTCCTTCACTGTAATGGTCTAGAACTTGCTCTAGAGTACTGAAACGACCATCATGCATGAATGGTGGTGAAATAGCTACATTTCTCAGAGAATTTATTTTGAATTTTCCACGATCTCTTGATATAATCCCGTTGTTAATACTAGTTTCGTATATTCCGAAGTCTTCATTCTCAATACTCAATCCATTGTTGGCAGCACCAGTGGACATTTTATCGGGAACTTGAGGTCCGATAAAAGCTTCGGATTGATGGCATGTTGCACATGGCGGGGCTCCTGTTTTTCCGTTAAAAAAAAGTCTCTTACCTTGATTTTCTTCAGCACTAAAAATGGGGAAATCCTCCATAGGATTATCTACCAAGGCCCTTGCTTGATCGTATTTGGAATTTATACTAACTAAGCTTCTGATGAACTGGGCTAAAGCTTTAGCAATGCGCTCGGTACTTATTTCTGAATCACCGAAGGCAGCTAAAAATAAGGCTTCACTATATTCTTTCTCTTGTACTATAGAGACTAATTCTTCTAAAGTCATTCCCATTTCAGTTGGGTCTTGAAAAGGCAGTAAAACTTGTTCCTCTAAGCTTTGAGCTCTCTCGTCCCAGAAAAATGCTCCAGAGTCATAGAATCTTGCGTTGGTAAGTCCCATGGAGTGCCTGCGGGTTTGCTTTCCATCAAAGCCTATGCTTTTTACAGATGAATCTGAGAAGCCTTCAGACTGTTTATGGCAGCTTGCACATGAAATTGTTTTATTTTGACTTAGACTTTTTTCGTAGAAAAGCATGCGTCCCAGAAAGGCTCCTGAATTGGTGATTTTATTGTTTTCTGGAGTATTGTCGTTTTCGACTGCCGCCGATTGAAACTTGAAATTACTCGGGAAACTGTTGGTCAAATAATGATTTGGAAGGGGGATATCTTCGTAATTATAACCGAAATCTGGTGCTAAAATTTCTTCATATTCTAATTCCTGTTCTAAGGGCTTATCCCTGTTCTTTGAACAGGAAAATGTCATTAGAATAATGATAATTAAGAGGGATTTCCACTTAAGAGGCATGTAATTAGCAATTTGAATACATGCTAATATATAATATGTTCTATTAAAGTGTGTTCATTATTTTTCAATGATAACCCTTTTGGCGTTGATTCTAGACTTGGGTTTTTTCTCTACTTGATTGAAGTCTTCTGGATCTCGGTATCCAATAGCCACTGCAACCAAAGTTTGATACTTGCTCTGATTTAGAAGTTGATCATAGAGGTCTGCTTGTATCCCTTCCATAGGAGTTGAGTCTAATTTCATCTCTGCGCAAGCGGATAAAAAGATTCCTAAAGCTAAATAAACTTGTTTTGAAAACCAGTTATGGATATAATTATCACCTTCAGGCTTGATATAGGTAAGATAATAATCAACGGCACCTTGAGGTAATTCTTCTTTAATTTGCGCTTCGAAATCAGCCGTGGATCCAATGCGACTAAACACAACTAGAGTATCACAATTTTCGATACGATCTTTATTGAAAAACGAAGCTTCTGCTAAACGAGACTTAAGTGCCTTGTCTCTGACAAAGGTGAATTGCCATGGTTGTGAATTAATAGAAGAAGGACTTAAATGAAGAATCTCCTTTAAGTCTTCTATCGTTTGATTATTTATCTTTTTATTAGGGTCGTATACCTTGGTGGTATATCGGTGTAACATCTCATTTTTAAAACTCATACCTTTGATATTTAAGTACTTAAAGATACGGTTTTTAAGATTCAGTCTTTTGAGATATGAACATCCATTTGAGGAAAAGGAATGTTTAAACCCTCTTTAGGGAAGGTGAGATAGACGTTTTTATTCATGTCAAAAAATACAGGCCAATAATCAGCGGCATTCACCCAAGCTCTTACTACGAAATTAACAGAACTGTCGGCTAGTTCAGAAACAGCAATAAATACTTCAGGATCTTTCAGAATTCTTGAATCCTGATCACAAAGTTGTTTAATTACCTTTTCTGCGTGTAATAAATCATCTCCATATGCAATCCCCATAGTCCATTCTACTCTTCTGGTTTTCTCTGCGGAGAAGTTAGTCATAGAGGAGTTGGAGAGCGCTCCGTTAGGAACGATTATATTTTTATTGTCACCCGTTTTTAAAATGGTGTTGAAGATTTGAATTTCATATACTGTACCGCTATAGCCTTGAGCATTTATGAAATCACCGACTTTAAAGGGCTTAAAAATTAGAATAACTACCCCTCCGGCAAAGTTCTGTAAGGTTCCTTGTAGGGCTAAACCAACAGCTAAACCTGCTGCCCCAATAATGGCAACAAACGAGCTCATTTGAACACCCAGCATCCCAAGTACTGTGATAACTAATAAAACCTTCAAGGAAATATCTACAAGACTTTTTAGAAATGGTTTTAAAGAAGGATCTAGATTCCCGTTGTCTAAGAACTTTGCAAATCCTGAAGCAATTTTTTTAATAACCCAGAGACCTATAAACCAAACAAAAATAGCACCTATTAACTTCGGTCCATATTGCATAGCAAACTCCATGATTTGATCCATTAACTTATCCATATCCATAATCTCTGATTTTTAATTTGTTATAAATTTACATCTGCGGAATTTTCTGAAATTGTTTTGGTGAGCCATTTATCAAACTTTTTTATGCTGATCAAACTCTCCATCGATCAATTTAAATAAATTGATAGGTGTTTTGTACAAAACCACATTTGAATGATTTGTTACTGATAAGTTTGAGGTCAATATCTTTAGAAAATGATTGGAAAAGAGATCTTCCTTTTCCTAATAAAATGGGTAGAATAGTAAGTGTCATCTCTTTAATTAAACCCAGCTCAATAAAAGAAGATACCAGTCTACCTCCATCAATATACAGCCTATTTATCCCTTGACCAGCTAAAGAATTCATAAGGTCTTCAGGGTTTTGAGTACTTAAAAACACTTTGCCTTTTAAATGCTCTGGAATTTCTGAGTCTTTCATGCTTTTGCTCATAACATAAACAGGAAGACTATAGGGCCATGAGTCAAAACCGAGAATAGTTTTGAAGGAACCACTTCCCATAATTATAGCATCTTTATCTTCAATAAATTTGTCATATCCATGGTCCTCTCCTTGAGGGTCATATTTCATCAAAAAGTCAATTTCATCATTTTCCCGTGCGATATACCCATCGATTGTCGTTGCCATAAATACATAACCTTCTGCCATAATTTTTTCTTTAAAGTTAAGTCATGCCTTACAAATGAACAAGAATTCTAATTTTTAAGTTTTAAAAGCGCTGTTTGATGAAGGCTTGTTTTATAAGAGTCTACAATCAGTTCAGGTTGTGGATGGTCTTCTTGGAGGGTTGTAGTTTTCTTGCTGGCTTTTGGGACGCCGAATAGGTCCCAGAGTAAATCAGAATTTATCCTTCTAAGAGTTGATACATAAGTAGTCCCCATTACTGTATACATGCTGTAGAAACAATCATCGAGATAACTTAACTCTATCTCCAGACCATTTTGCTCATCCAAGACATAGTCCTTAGCATTGTCTTTACTTAGTCGTTTGATACGATAGTCCTTAGTAACAACACTTTCATCAGGAGCAGTGAAGACCATTTTGTGAGACCATAGACTATCTTTTATAATCTCCTTGATCTCAAAATTGACTTTTAATTGTTGAGGTTTGCCTTTTAAGGAAGAAATTTTCATGGTTCCAGAATATTCCCCAAGCCATTTACTTGGAAAAGTATTTTGGCCAAATAAAGAGCCTTGAAAAAATAGAAATACAAGTGTAATTTTGATGAGTTTATTCATAGTTAGTAAGTTACGGTTATTTTTCTAATGTAAATAACATTAAATTCTCTGGGTCATTAGGAATTCGAATCATTTCTTGAAATTCCATATTTAATTTTTCAAGCAGGTTTTGAGAGGAAAAGTTATCTAAGGTTGTAATTGCTTGGATTGACCTTTGTTCAAATTTACTAAAAGCGAGATCTACCATTTTTTGTGCTGCCTCAAACGCATAGCCCTGTCCTTGATATTGATCTAAGAAAGCAAATCCGAGATCAACTCCATCAAGTCCCTCACGGTCATATAGACCACAAGAACCAATTTTATGACCATTTTCTTGAAGGATTACTGTAAAATTCCCAAAACCCAATCGTCGATACTGACTTAAGGTTTTTTCTTGGATATAATCTGAAGCTTGTTCAATGGTGTTGATATTTCGATCTCCAATGAATTTAATCCATCCGGGTGAATTCATTAATTCTAGCGTGAATTCTGCATCTTCTATATCCGTTGGTTTTAATAATAAGCGCTCTGTTCGAAACGTTTCCATATGGTTTTAAGGTTGCTTGTTATAAAGATAAATATTTTAACTTAGGCCACTCAATATAATATTTCAAACCATGAAAACTCTTTTAACAGGCCTTTTGGTCTGCACTGTTGGTTTAGTTTCTGCTCAAAGCACTGAAGACTATGATCAAGCCAAGAATCAATTATTTATGAACGCTGCGGAGCTCAATGGCGCTCCTAAATGGAAGTCTTCTTCCGAGATCACTTATGCGAGCCAAGGAGCCGATTATATTTACAACCTTAAAACAGGTAAGTCAAAAAAAGTTGAAAAAGAGGAAAAAAAGAAATCTTCAAGAACTCCATCTTCTACATCTCCCGATGGTTTATGGGACATAAAGATCAAAGAAGGAAATCTTTTTTTAGTCAATACTGAGACTAAGGAAGAAAAACAATTAACGGATGATGCTGAGGAGAATTATGGTTATGCAACGGATAACGCGGGATGGACTCATAGTGATAAAGCGATCGTGTTATGGTCACCTGACTCAAAGAAAATTGCAACCTACAGACAGGACCAAAGACATGTAAGTGATATGTATCTGGTAAAGACCACTGTAGGAGCTCCTGAGCTCATGGCATGGAAATATCCTTTACCTGAAGACAAGGATATTATCAAAATCGAGCGTTTGGTAATTGATGTTCAAAGTGGTAAGATGGTTAAGTTTGACAGACCGTCAGAGGATAGAAGGTCAACGCTCGGAGATGATATCTCGTCAAGAGGAGTACTTATCGACGCCTATTGGAGTTCAGATTCAAAGAATCTTGCCTTTGTAAGTACACCAAGAGACCATAAATCAGCAGAAGTTCAAATTGCTGATGTAAACACTGGAGTGGTTAAGTCCTTATTTAAAGAGGAAATTGAAACTCAATTTGAATCTGGTATGGACGGTGTTTCTTGGAGATATTTGTCAGATTCTAATGAGATTCTATGGTTTTCTGAAAGAGATAATTATGGACATTTGTATCTATATGATGCAAAGACAGGTGACTTAAAGAATCAAATCACAAAAGGAAATTTTGTAGTTAGATCAATTGAGTTCATCGATACTAAAAAGAGAGAAATTTACTTCACCGGAAGTTCATTAGATACAGAGGTAAATCCCTATTATCACTATTTATATAAAGTAGATTTTAAAGGTAAAAACATAAAGCTATTATCTCCAGGACTGGGTGATCATAGTATTTCTTTCTCAGAGGATAAGAAGTATTTTATAGATACTTATTCTAGCCCTGCAACTCCTCCTTCTTATGAATTAAGAAACAGCAAAGGTAAATTAATCAAAACCTTGAAAAAGGTAGATGCGGAATCAGGATGGATTATGCCTGAAGAGTTTACTGTGAGATCTGCAAATGACAAATGGGATTTATATGGACTGATGTTTAAACCAGCGGATTTTGATGCGACTAAATCCTATCCTATTGTTGTAAGTATTTATCCAGGACCTCAAGTAGGAAGTATTGGTTCATGGAGATTTAGAGCAGGAGGAAGAAATGCTGCCTTAGCCTCTTTAGGTTTTGTAGTGGTTCAATTAAATGGATCATGTACTCCTTTTAGAACTAAAGATTTTCACGATGCTTGTTACGGCAATATGGCCGAAAACACCTTGCCGGATCACATTGCAGCTTTAGAGCAATTAGCGCAGACCCGTCCTTTTATGGATATTAATAGAGTCGGTATTTATGGGCACTCTGGAGGTGGTTTTGCAACGGCTGCTGCTTTGTTTAACTACCCGGAATTTTTTAAAGTAGGAGTTTCTTCTTCAGGGAATCACGACAATAGAAACTATGAAGATGATTGGGGAGAGCGTTATAATGGCTTAGAATCAGAGGTTGACTATGCTGCTCAAGCAAACCAGGTAAATGCAAAGAATCTAGAAGGTAAGCTTTTAATCATGCACGGAGGAATGGATGATAATGTACCTCCTTATAATACATACTTAGTTGTAGATGCATTAATTAAAGCAAATAAAGACTTTGATTTAATTATTTATCCTAATGCAAGACATGGGTATGGAATGGATAGCCTCTATCAAATTAGAAGAACATGGGACTATTTTGTAAAACATTTAAGAGGGGAAGTACCTCCTAAAGAATATAAGTTGAGCTGGTAAAAAGTTCAAAATGAAAAAGCCCTCTTAGACAAAGAGGGCTTTTTTTATTTTACAAATACGGCATGTATGGTTTCAAGCTCGGGGTCTGTAAGTTCAGAAGTGTTTTTAAGTTTTTTAATAAACTCTTCGACTTCAGGTTGGGTTGCAGGACATCCTAAGTTTTGACCTTGGTCATTGAAGGAGTTCTCTACTACTTTTCCTTGGTCATCTAGGATTACCCAGAAAGGAAGTCCTGAATTCGAACCTCCTTGAGCTTTCAAAACCTGTGCGCCACCTGGAGTTTCTAAATTTTTATTATCCTTAGATTCATTCACCACTAAGTCAACAATGATGTAGTTAGCATCTATTAGGGGTTTTACAGGATCTGTTTTGAGTTGTTTTCCCATCTTTTTACACCAGCCACACCAAGAAGCGCTGTATTTTACAAACACATGTTTACTTTCTAGTTGTGCTTTTTCTACAGCAGCTTGCAATATTTCTGTTGCAGTTTCTTGCGCATTGGAATTAAGGCTGAATAGAGCCATAAAGACCAAGATTAACATTGATTTTTTCATAGTTTTTTTTGATTTTATTTAAGTCTAAGGTAAAAAAATATACTTCATTAGGAGTTTGTAGATCTATCGTTTTTAAATCCAAGTACTTATGCTTAAATTTATAGGGCTAACACTAAGTTTATGGATGTCGAAATACTTTCAAGAATTCAATTTGCCTTCACGATTGCCTTTCATTATATCTATCCACCTCTAAGTATTGGGATAGGAGTTATTATGGCTGTCATGGAAGGTTTGTACCTTAAAACTGGAGATAAGGACTATGAGGTTTTAGCGCGTTTCTGGACTAAGATATTTGCCTTGACCTTCGGCTTAGGAGTAGCAACTGGTATTGTTATGGAATTTGAGTTTGGAACTAATTGGGCGACATATTCGCGTTATGTTGGTGATGTTTTTGGCTCAGCGCTAGCGGCTGAAGGTATTTTTGCTTTTGCCTTAGAGAGTGGTTTCTTAGGAATTTTATTATTCGGTTGGAATAAGGTGAGTTCGCGCGTTCATTTTATAGCTACCCTTGGGGTACTGTTTGGTTCTATGTTTTCTGCCGTGTGGATTGTTGTGGCAAATAGCTGGCAACAAACCCCTGCCGGTTATCATATTGTGGGAGAAGGTTTAGAAGCAAGAGCAGAAATTATAGATTTCTGGGCTATGGTATTTAATCCCTCATCAGTGGATCGAATTTGGCATGTTTGGCAAGGGGCCTTTTTAGCCGGAGCCTTTTTAGTTTTAAGTGTTCATGCCTATTATTTATTGAGAAATCGCTACGTTGAAATATCAAAGAAGGCTTTCAAATTAGCCTTGGTAGTTGCTACCTTTTTTTCTTTGATGCAATTGATTAGTGGACATAGTTCTGCGGATGGGGTGGCTGAGAATCAACCTATAAAATTAGCTGCCATGGAAGGACATTTTCCCGCTGAGGCTCCTGCAGATTTATTTTTGTTTGGATGGGTAGATGTTGAAAACAAGGAAGTAATAGGACTATCTATTCCAGGTGGTTTAAGTCTATTAGTACATGGAGATGTGGATGCTCCCATAGCAGGTTTGGATCAAGTCCCTAAATCAGATCAGCCCGGTCAAATCAATGCTGTGTTTCAATTCTATCATATTATGGTGAGCCTTGGGATGTTTATGATAGTGCTTTCCTTATTAGGATGTTGGTTATGGTATAGGGGGAAACTTTTTAGTTATAAATGGTTGCTTTGGGTTTTTGTATGGGCTGTAATGGCTCCACAAATAGCGAATCAAGCGGGATGGTTTGCCACCGAAATGGGAAGACAACCTTGGGTGGTCTATAAGCTACTGCGTACCTCTGATGCCTTGTCAAAAGCTGTAGTAGCTGAGCAGGTGTTGTTTTCCTTGATTATGTTTTTCTTAATTTATGCCTTGTTGCTATTTCTGTTCTTATACTTATTGAACAAAAAGATTAAAAATGGGCCCTATAAGGAAAAGCTTATAGATAAAAGGCCAAGGCAACACGAAATAGCCGACTTTATAGACTCTTAAACCTTAAACTATGGAAACTTTTTTATCAATAGATTATCCTACTTTATGGTATTTAGTTGTAGGAGCAGTATTTTCTGGATATGCAATTTTAGATGGTTTTGATCTCGGTGCAGGGGCATGGCATTTGTTCTTCAAAAGAGGAGATAATCGTCGAATAGCGCTCAATGCAGTAGGTCCAGTATGGGATGGGAATGAAGTTTGGCTTGTAATCGGAGGAGGGGCCTTATTTGCAGGTTTCCCAATTTTTTATGCGACCTTGTTTTCTGCCATGTACATTCCTTTTATGCTCTTTTTGTTTTGTTTGATTTTCAGGGCAATTTCCATCGAATTCAGGTCAAAAGAGAAAATGGCCTGGTGGAGACAGTTGTGGGATGTGTCTTACAGTGTTTCTAGTATATTATTGTCTTTCTTTCTCGGCGTGGTTCTGGGGAATGTACTTCAAGGTGCTGCAATTGATAGTGATTATGAATTTGTAGGAAAGACCTTAGACTTTTTTAATCCTTATGCCATTTTAGTTGGGCTCACAACTCTTGCCCTTTTCATGATGCATGGGGCAATTTTTTTACTTTTGAAAACTGAGGGGTGGCTCTATAATAAATTACTTGTCTTGCTCAAAAGAGGAATTATATTTTTCATCTTAATGTTTGCCATTACCACCGTATATACGCTAATTTATATCCCTCACCTTTCTGATGCATTTAAATCCTATCCTAGTCTATTTTTGGCGCCCTTATTAGCCTTTTTAAGTATAGCGAACATACCTAGATTAGCTTCTAAGAAAAAGTTCTTGTGGGCTTTTATATTTTCCTGTATTTCAATTTCTATGATGCTTGTAATTGTTGCGATTGAGTTATATCCGGTCTTGTGGAGATCAACTTTAGACTTAGAAAACAGTATTACTATATATAATGCCGCTGCTTCGATGAAATCTCTTGAGATCTGTTTAATCTTTGCTGCGGTAGGAATTCCATTGGTTTTGAGTTATACCTTTTTTGTATACAAAACCTTTTGGGGAAAAGTTGAAATGGACGAAAACAGTTATTAGTTATGATCAAACCTTTTGAAACCAAACGTTTTTATTTAAGACCTCTTAATTTAGGGGACCTTCGTGATATGTTCGAGTTAGATGTTAACTCAGAAGTTCACAGATTTCTAGGAAACAAACCTGTAACGCATTTAGCTCAAGTAAGACAGAATCTTGAAGATATAATGAGTCAATATAACCGTCATGGAATTGGTAGATGGGCTGTTATAGATAAATTGACCGGGGATTTTCTAGGCTGGTCCGGTCTCAAATATGAATATGAACCGGGATATGGACATTATTATGATATTGGATACAGACTCAAAGAGCAATTTTGGGGCAAAGGAATTGGTAGTGAAACGGCTATGGCTTGGCTTAAATGTGGATTTGATCAGCTCAAATTAAAGTCTATCTCCGGAATTGCCCATATCGGAAATCATGCCTCGAACAGGATACTCAGGAAAATAGGCTTACAATTCCAAAACCACTTCTATTGGGAAGATATTCTCTGTAATTGGTATACGCTAAATGAAAAGGACTACAGAGGAGGGTAGATTACTTTGTTTTTGCTTCTTCGAATGCCTTACTTCTTGCGATTTGTTCTTCTAAATCCCATTCAAAATCAAATCTATCTTTTAAAAATACAGCAATAGGGTCCAGTCCAATTTCAGCTCTTCGTTTATCAATGTTTTCAGGATCATATACCGGCCATAAATTAAAGCTTTTTGTTTCAGGGTAATATTTCATTTGTCCTCCATAAAGCTGTAGTTCCCCTTTGTCAGTTGCGATTCGATCTTCCGCCCTGACTAAGAAGCGAGCTTCTAGTTGCCCATCTAATACAGCCTGTTTCATCAGTGGGATATAATGTTCCCTCACCTCTAAAGATGAATGTTGTAGCACATTAGAAATTGTCCAATTTCCGCGATCACCTACATCTTCATGAGAAGGCCAACCATAATGATCTAGGATATTCTTCACCTTAATCTCGTTAATCGCATGGTTTTTCTTGACAAGTTTATGATAGTATTTAAAGTTCTCAGATTGATCCCCTTCAACCCTCATGATGGAATCTCGTTTTCTAATCGGAATTTGTTCCATGTTCCAAACCGTGTCCAGAACCAAGGGGAAATCGTAAGGTACAGGAATATAAACTTGTTTTCCCGTGTTGTTTTTACAGCCTATTAAGGCCAAAACTAAGAGCACATAGATTCCAATTCTCATTCTACTAAGGATTTTAAAAAATTCTGAACGGCTTCTACATTTGGAAGATAATTCTTCGCCTGTGTTTCCTTCTTACCAACTTTAATACTATGGGTGTTTTCCGGTAATTGAATAAACATATTCTCATCAGTAACATCATCTCCAATAGCCATAATGAAATCGTATTGATTTTCATTACACAGAGCTAAGGCTGTACTTCCTTTATTGATTTGTCCGTGGGCAATTTCAATCACACAATCTCCGTCTAAAATAGCCAGATCCGAGGTAATCAGACTTTTTAATAAGGTTTGAAGTTCACTTGCTCTTACCCTAGAAAGTTCTGGATCTGCCTTGCGATAATGCCAGACTAAAGCATATTTTTTTTCCTCAATAAAAGTTCCAGGAGTCCGGTCACAAAACCCTTCTAGAACCGGGATTAGATGTTCTTTCCATTTGGAGCTACTCATGTCCGATTTGTCAAACCTCGTTGACTTATGCTTTATTTGATAACCATGTTCTCCAATTAAATTAAGCCCTAAAGGCCCAAAAATCTCTTCCAAGAAACCCATTGATCTTCCACTGATAATAATTGGATCTACATTGGGCATAGCCTGAAGTTTCTTCAGAGTATCAAGAGTGTCTTTACTAGGTAAAGCTTGTAAAGGATCATCGTGGAAATTGACTAAGGTACCGTCGAAATCTAAAAACAAAACGGCATTTTTTGCAGTTTGGAGCTCTGTTTTTATTTCGGTCTGCATTTGAGAATTTAGTCTTGGTGTTTGATTTTTTTCCTGTTGGATTTTCACCTCATTTAATGCTCTCATAAAATCTTGAGCCCAATGCTCCACGTGGTATCTCTTAATCCGGTTTCTTGAGATTTTGTTGCGTTGAATCTGCTCCTCTTTAGTCATGTCAGCTGCCGTTTTAAGAGCGTTTACCATATCTTGAGGATCAAAAGGGTTCACCATGATTGCTTGATGTAATTCTTTAGCAGCTCCGGCCATTTCACTTAGAATTAAAATACCATCTCCTTCTACTCGTGTAGCCAGATATTCTTTTGCAACTAAATTCATCCCGTCTCTGACAGGAGTAATCATAGCAATATCAGAAGAAATATAGAGGTCGATGAGGTCTTCAAAAGGCATGGATCTATAGAAATACCAAACCGGAGTCCAATTGACTTGGGCAAACTTCCCGTTGATACGACCTACCATTTGATCGGTATCGTTTTTTAGTTGTTGGTATTGAGGTACATTTGACCTTGAAGGCACCGCAAGCATAATTAAGCGTGCTTTTCCTATGTATTCTGGATGCTGCTCTAAAAATTGTTCAAAGGCTTCCAGACGATTAACAACCCCTTTAGTGTAGTCTAAACGATCTATGGAAAGTATTAGTAGAGCATCTTGTTCGTTTTTGTGAATTTCTAACTGTTTTCTCAACTCTGACTTTTCCTCTTCCTTTTGTGCTTGATGTTTAAGCGCGAAGCTCTCAAACTTGGCATAATCAATCCCCATAGGAAAGGTATTTACCACCACATTTCTTCCTGAATAATTGAGTTCATTGAAATTCGCAGTCAATCTCAAGATTCGAGTCACAGAACTGATGAAGTGTCGTTGATAATCATAAGTATGGAATCCGAGTAAATCTGCTCCAAGCATTCCTTTTAAAAGCTCCTCACGCTTAGGGAAAATCCTAAAAATTTCAAAGGAAGGAAATGGGATATGTAAGAAGAACCCTATACATACATTAGGACGTTTTTCTCTGACCATAGCCGGACAGAGTAGGAGTTGATAATCATGAATCCAGATGATGTCATCTTCCTCTGAATTTTCAATAATAGCATCAGCGAATTTCTGATTCACCTCCCTGTAAGAATTCCATTGGTTTTCATCAAAATGAGTGAATTCTGTGAAATAATGAAACAATGGCCACAGGCAAGTATTGGAAAGACCATAATAGAAATCGTCCATTTCTTGAGTGTTTAAATGAACGGCCTCAAAGCCTTTTTCATGAAGTCTTTTTCCAATGATTTTCTTTTCTGTTTCATCCAATGCCTCTTCTTTGATACCTGGCCAACCAATCCAAATTGAATTTCCTTCTCCATGTACAGATTTTAACCCAGTTGCAAGTCCTCCTGAACTGGGGTGAATTTCAAAATTATCATCTGTTTTTTCTATTTGTACAGGTAGGCGATTTGAGACAATTATATTTTTAGGCATAGAGTTTTTTTTGAGCGTTTTTGAGTATCTTTCACAAGAATTGACAATTTATAAAAATATATATTGAAATGAGTGATTTGAATTACGGAATAATAGGAAATTGCAAGTCTGCAGCATTAATTCATCAAGATTCATCTTTGGAATGGTTGTGTTTGCCGATTTTTGACTCTCCATCCGTATTTGCCAAGCTTCTTGATGAGAAAAAAGGAGGTTCTTTCAAATTCAATGTTTCAGATCAATATAGAATTTATCAAAAATATTTACCAGAGACCTGTATCCTTTCCACAGAATTCGTCAGTGAAGAAGGAAGCTTCGAAGTTTTGGATTTTATGCCTAGGTATGGCTTAAAAGAAGGAGGATATTATGCTCCTTCTCAAGTAGTAAGGTATGTAAAGTTAAAAAGAGGACTACCTAAGCTCTCCATTACTTATGATCCTAATTTAGAGTATGGAGCGGGATTGACAAGAACTTATATCAAGGAGGATTTCATTGTCAGCGTAGTGAACCAACCTAAGTTTGATACCCTTTATTGCTATACTAATATGGATAAGGATTTGGTTTTGAGCGGGGAAGAGTTTACTCTGGGACAGGATTTGTTTTTTAATATTTCCTATCATGAAAAAGTGGAGCTTCCAAGTTTGAGCCAAATTAAGTTGGAAATGGAGCGTACTCATCTGTATTGGAGAGACTGGTGCGATAGAACACCTTCTTATGGAGAATATAACGAAACAGTCTTGCGCTCTGCAATGACCTTAAAGCTCTTGTATTTTGAAAAGAGTGGGGCAGTTTTAGCAGCAGCAACAACTTCTTTGCCGGAAACCATTGGGGAAGTACGAAATTGGGACTATCGCTTTTGTTGGATTCGAGACGCCTCTATGGTGATTAAGGTTATTTCTAAGCTAGGACATACAGGTTTTGTAAGTCGTTATATTGATTTTATTATCGATTTAGTGCCGGATAAGGATGAAAAGCTCCAAATCATGTACGGAATTAATGGTGAGAAAGAACTAACGGAAAAATCCTTAGAGCATCTAGAAGGTTATGAAGGATCTAAACCTGTTAGAGTCGGGAATGCGGCCTATATACAACAACAAAATGATATTTATGGTATCCTAATGGACGCTATGTATTTTCAATTGATGAATTATGGCTTAGACAAGGATCATAAAGAAAAATTGTGGGCAATCGTTAAGAATATCGTTTGGTTGGTAGAACAAAACTGGCAGGATCCTGATAAGGGTATTTGGGAGTTTAGAGCTGAAGATCGTCATTTTACCTTCTCCAAGTTACTTTGTTGGGTTGCTATCGATAGAGCAATTAAGTTTTCTGAAGAGTTATTCGGTAGTCCTAAAGAAATGGAATGGATTGAACTTAGAGATCAAATTCGAAAAGATATTGAAACCCATGCATGGAATGAGGAAAAACAGGCTTACACTCAAAGTTATGGATCTTCTGATCTGGACGCTTCTGTGCTTTTAATGGAGCCTTATGGGTTTATAAAAGGAAAGGATTCAAGATATATTTCCACAGTTGAAGGTATTGAAAGAGAACTGGTTCATAATGGTCTCTTGTTTCGTTACAAAAATGAGGATGACTTCGGGCTTCCATCTTCTTCGTTTACTGTATGTACATTTTGGTTTATTGATGCGCTTTATAAAACGGGACAGCATGAAAAATCTAAAGAATGGTTTGACCGACTATTGTCCTATGGAAATCATCTGGGATTATTTAGTGAAGATTTAGATTTCGAATCTCGTAGACTCTTAGGGAACTTTCCTCAGGCATATTCTCATTTAGCAATCATTGATGTAGCAGAGAATTTCAAAAACTAAGTTTGTTATTTTTTGTATTTGGAGGAATTGGTTTTGAATAATAGGTAAGGAATTCCTACAGTACAGGAAATCATCATGGTATAAAATGAAATCTGGTCTTGCTGACCAAAAACCTCATCTAAAACAACTCCGATCAGGATGGCAATACCCATAAAGCACAACGTGTTTCTAAATACTAGGGCAACTCCCTCTATGTCAATTTTTGCTTTTTCACCGTCAGAAAGGGTGTTATACCCAGCAATTAAATTGTACATCTTCCCATTTTTGACGGCTATCCCCAGAACAATAAAAATTACCGCAGTTAAAATCATAAAAGTTTATTTCATTTAAAGATAATAAAAAAGTGGATAAATCTCTAAGACCCATCCACTTCGTGCTAATCAAGCCTAAATGCTTAATCAATTAGAGTCACTAATTTTTCTTTAGGTTTTCTCACTTTCTTTAAGTTTACTAACCAATCACTCTCCGTGTCTCTGTACCCTAGTGGTAGCATTACACAAGATCTAAGTCCTTTTTCTCTTAATCCTAGAATTTCATCCAGAGCGGCAGGATCAAATCCTTCAATAGGAGTAGCATCAACACCTTCAAATGCAGCCGCAGCAATGGCTTGAGAAAAAGCGATATAAGCCTGTCGAGCCGCATGTTGGAAGTTTTCTTCAGCATCTCTTTGAGGATAAGCTCCGAGAAGCATTTGTCTGTAATTTTCCCATCCTTCGTTCTCAAATCCTCTTACTTCATTGACCAAATCGAACATGTAATTTATGCGCTCTTCAGTATAAGTATCCCAAGCAGCAAAAATCAATAAATGAGAACAATCAGATACCACTGATTGATTCCAAGAAATGGCCTTGATTTTATCTTTAAGCTCCTGGTTTTTAACAATGATCACCTCGAAAGGCTGAAGTCCACTTGAAGTAGGAGCAAGTGAAATTGCCTCTATAATATTGTCTATTTTTTCTTGAGATACTTCTTCTTTATTCATGGCTTTTGCCGCGTATCTCCAATTTAATTTATCTAATAATTCCATTTATTTATTGTTTTGATAATTTAGAAATCCACTGATTAAGTAGACTTTTTAATTTTATAATATCTTCTTCACTATAAGATTCATCAGCTAGTAAGGAACCTAATTCTAGAGGAATATGTGAGGCTTTAGTTTTAATACCTCTTCCTTTTTCTGTGAGGTCGATTAGGACGCATCGCTCATCTGATTCCGATCTATTTCTCGTGATGAACTCAGCTTTTTCCATACGTTTTAGCATAGGAGAAAGCGTATTACTCTCGAGCATCAGTTCAGATGAGATTTCATGAACAGTTTTAGGGTGGCTTTCCCAAAGGACCATCAACACGAGATATTGTGGATAGGTTAGCCCAAGTTGTTCCAAGTATGGCTTGTAGGCTTTAGTCATCAACCTAGAAACGGTATACAGAGGGAAACAAATTTGATTTTCTAATTTTAACTCTTTCATTTTAATCGTCTGCAATTAAATCGTGCACGATGCAGATATACGGATTCTTATCAAAAAGATGGTTTTTGGAATTTAAATTACCATTGAATGTGATGCTCGCTCGAGAAGGGAGCTGGAATATCCTCTTTGTTCTCTCCAAGATTCTGTCTTAGGTCAATTTCTATTCCTCTTGCTATAGTGGAGATTGGGACGTCATTTGAAGTTCCTTCGAAAGGGTTTTCTCCAGTTCTTCCTATGCGTTCCATAGTATGGAAGATCCGGGCTACTGCAGTGTAAAATAAAATGGACAACCACACAAAATAGCGCCCGATAATAGGATAGCCTTCAGAGATATCTCTTCCTATTTCCGCAAACTGTGGAACCATTGCAAGCGGAAGTAACATCAGAAGACACCACATGAATAAATGATTGATTGTTGCGTATTGTCTTGGAAATGGAAAATTCTTGATACGCTCAGACTTACCTTGTAGGGTGAATAGTTCTTCTAAAACTCCTTCGAATTTTAAAAAAGAAAACTCCCAGATTAGGTTTTGGTTTTTCAAATCTTTTAAATGATGGGATTGCAAGTATAATAATGCGGTTTGCGGATTACCTTTGCTTTGAACGTAGTCCAAGTCTTCTTTTGAAATATAACCTTGGAGCGCCTCTTGTAGGGAGGTCACCCTTTCCGGTATGTTCATATTCCACTCCTTATTTGTCTCTTTATTGGGCGGTTAGCCACGCGATATGTCTATAGGTAAGTATTCGGATTTGTTCTTGAATTTTAGACTCTGAAATGGGTTCAGACGATCGGTTTTCGATGAAATCTTGACTGTATATTCCAAAAGTTCTAGAAGTATTTACAATACCTCCCCATATCTTTCGTGCTTCCCATATTCTGCCATAGACTGAATTGTTTTGGAAACCAATTACAAAGGATACTGCTGTACCAATAAGGGCAATTGCAGTCCAAGGAATTCTAAGCCACTGCAGATCTAAAAAGAAATATAGAGAAACCCAGATGCAACAGTAAATAATAAAAAAGGCAGATTCAAATCGAGTCTAAACTATGACTTCTGGTAGGGTATAGATATTCCTAGTATACATACAATTATGATTAAGTTGATTACACTAAGATACAAAACAATTAGCTTAGAACTTGCTGATTAAAAAGTCTTTCGAGTTCTTGCTCAGGATCAGATGTCATTCCACTATGGGTAGGAGAGCTTTGAATCACCGTACTTCTACATGCAGCGAGCCACCTAAATCGATCAGAAACTTCCATTTCTCCTATGCGACCACCAGATTTCCCACCTTTAGAAATGAGTTCCCAAGCTTTGAGGTACTGTTCCAATTGCTCTAGATTTAATTCCGATTTAAAGGCATCTAACTTATTAGAGTCGATGGAATATTTAATTCCTATAAAACGCTTGCGCTTTGAAAACACTAGGACACCTACATTGAAGAACTCTTCGCGTTCTACGCGAGGGACTACTCTTATAATGGCATATTCAAAAGTTACTTTATCTTGCATGTTGCGCTTCTTTAATAAGGGTGTCTATTTTCATAACGCGACTTAAAAGAAACTCTAAGTAAGCTTCTCTCATTTCTTGTGGACTAAGGGTGTCAAACTCGCTCTCTAACCATTCTTGAGGAATAGTATTGATAATTACTTCAAGATTACGGCGATTTAGTTTTTCTTTTATTTCTATGCTCGCTTGCTCTAATTTTGTAGCTTTTTCAAGTAGAACATGATCTTTAACTAAAGGGAAAGACCGATCCAAATGCTCTTTCCAAGAATTCCAATTATGGTGGAAATAAAAGCTTGCGCCATTATCTATAACCCACAATTCCTTATGCCACTGAAGAACATTCGGATTTTTTGCGGTTCGATCGATATTGCTAATAATACTGTCCATTAAGACAAGTTTAGAAGCGCTTAAGGCATCCACCTGGGTAACTAATGGGTCGTAGGTAATGGCTCCTGAGAGAAAGTGCAGTCCAAGATTTAAACCTACACTGAAGCTTAATAAGTCCTGGATTTCTTCGTCGGGTTCTGTTTTACTAAAAGAATCGTCTAGATTCATAAAAACTAGTTCTGGAACATGAAGTCCTATAAGTCTTGTAATTTCACCTCCAATGAATTCAGATATTAGAGCTTTCTTCCCTTGACCTGCTCCCCTGAATTTTAGAACGTACAAGAACCCATCATCTGCCTCTACAATGGCTGGCATTGAACCGCCTTCTCTTAGAGGTTGAATGTATTTGACTACATCAACTGTTCGTATATCTAGTTTTTCCATAAAACAAAATTACGAAGAAATCCTTTCTTTCTTAGTTGTATCTTTGTAAAGGATTTAAATAATAAAAAAACACTACGATGGAACACAAAGGATTAATTGTTATTACGGGTGCGAGTTCTGGTTTTGGGCTTGCAATGGCAGAAGAATTTTCTAAACATGGATACCCTCTATTGCTTTTGGCTAGAAGAGTGGAACGAATGGAAGCCTTAGGATTGGCAAACACCTTGTGCAGAAAGGTTGATGTTACCAATAAGGTGGAATTTGAAACCGCAGTAAGAGAAGCGGAAGGGAAATATGGAAAAACAGACTTATTGGTGAATAATGCCGGGGTCATGCTCCTTGGGAATTTAGAGAGTCAAGACCCTATGGAATGGAAAAACATGTTGGATGTCAATGTTATGGGGGTTATGAATGGGATGCAGATAGTAATGAATGATATGAAACAAAGACAATCAGGAACTATTATTAATGTATCTTCCATAGCTGGGGTGCAACCATTTGGGAATCACGCAGCCTATTGTGCTAGTAAATTCGGAGTAACGGGATTAACTCGTGTAGCTAGAGGCGAGATGTCTCCGTTTAACGTTAGAGTTCTTTCGGTTCTCCCTGGTGCTGTAGAAACGGAACTTTTAGGACATACTACAAGTCCAGAAATTATTGATGGATATGAGCAATGGAAGCAAAGTGTGGGCGCTGTGAATATTACGACTAAAGATGTGGCTCAAACTGTGAGGTTCGCCTATGAGTTACCTCAAGCGGTTTCTTTAAGAGAGATTGTAATTACCGATACCAAGCAAGATGCTTAATTCTATAGATAAAAAAAACCGAAGCATTGCTTCGGTTTTTTTTTAAGAAACTTCATATCGAGACTCCTTTTCAATTAATTTTCTTCTTCCGAAGGCAGTGTACATGATAATGCCTATCAAGGGTAAAAAGAAAATTAAGGTGAGCCAGATGAATTTTTCATAAGGGTTAACATTCTTTTCCAATAAATCTTTTATCAAATATAAGAATGCTGCCAATACAAGTAAAAGAGTCATTAAAAAAAGAGCTTGACTAATTAGGTTTCCTAAAGAATAATCACTTAATACTTCCATAGTGGTTTGGTTTTTTTATTGATTCCTAAAGATAGCACAGGTCCATACAAAAAGAAATGATAAAAATCATGTTTTCTATTCAACAGGGTGGAATGAAAGGACTTAGTTAGCCTATTTTTTGCTTTAAGAAATTTCTTAAATCTCGATTGTGACCGTACAGGACCAGAATGTCATTTTTTTCTAAAATAGTATCTCTTGAAACTACTTCCTGAATCTTGTTTTCAATTACAGTTTTTCCTAGTATACTAGTGACTTCCATTTGTTTCATAGTGGTCAAAATTAGAAGGTTAAACTTTTTTCTAAAGTTGATGCTTTCCACAGATTTTCCCACGTATTCCTCTGGAAGTTTCGCCTCTATAATAGAGTAGTCTTCGTTAAGCTCAAATGAATCTACTACATTATTTAAGCTTAATTTTTTTGCCCATCTTTCTGCCGATTCTTCTTCTGGATGTAAAATTTCTTCTACCCCAATGGCCTGAAGAACTTTGACATGCAATGGATTTAAGGCGCGACTAATAAGTCTTTTGGCTCCGAGATTTTTAAATAAGGCAGTGGTCATAATGTTTGCCCCTCTTTTCTCACCAATTGCTACTACCACTATATCCGTTTGCTTTAGAGGTAAGCCGGATACTGTAAACTCATCTGTGGCATCCATGCAAATGGTATGTGAAATTTTTTCTTTATAGGCGTCCACTTTTACCATATTGGAATCTATTCCGATAACTTCGTTCCCTAATTCTGTGAGTTTTTGGGCCAATGAGGACCCAAAATTACCCAATCCGATGATTATATATTTCATATTAGTTGATCGTTATTTCCTCTTTAGGATATGTGTAATTATTGTATTTTATCTTTTTGAATACTGCAATCACAAAGGAAAGCATGCTGATTCTTCCAACGAACATTACTATGACAAGGATTACCTTACTCACTTCGCTTAGATTTGGAGTTATTCCAAGGCTCAATCCGACGGTACTGTAGGCGGAAACACATTCGAAAATAATATCCGAGAGTTGCTTGTCCTTCTCAAAATAAGCAATAAATATTACTGCCATGGAGATCACCATTAAAGATAAAGAAATAATGGCATAAGAGCGTTTTACCGAGATGTCTGAAATTTCTCTTCTAAATAATTCAATTCTATTTTTCCCTTTTGCCAAACTTAAAATATTCAACGTTGCAATGGCAAAAGTACTGGTTTTGATTCCCCCTCCAGTGGATTGGGGAGATGCTCCTACCCACATTAAGAAAATTACCATCATCAGCGTTGGATAGGTCATGGTAGAAGAGTCTATGGTGTTGAAACCAGCCGTTCTGGGAGTGGTTGCACCAAAAATTGCAGTTACTACCTTTCCAATTCCATCATGTGGAGCTAGAGTGTTGTCGTATTCAAAAATAAAGAAGGCGATACAGGATATTAAAGATATTGTAAGAGTAGTCACCAAGGTAATACGACTGTTTAAGTTGAGAATCCAGGGTTTATAATCTCTGCGTTTGGAGGAGAAGAAGAATTTGATTTTATATTTGAAATAGGTCAAAATATTCACGACAATTGGAAATCCAAGACCTCCTAGAACAAAGGTGAAAATAATTACAATTTGTAAGGGATAGTTGAATCGGAACCCAAGGTCGTAGAGACTGGAGCTCAACGTTGAGAATCCAGCATTACAAAATGCGGAGACACTGTGAAAAACCGAAAAGAAGATATGTTCCGCATTGGACTTAAATAAAGTTGTATCCGTGGTGAAGTAGATCAGGATGGCGGCAACTAGTTCTATACTAAAGGTAATAAGAATAATATTTTTTAAGGTAGAGAAGACTTCCCCGAGCTTTTTTGAACTGGTTATATCCCCCAGTGCTAATTGATTTTCATAAGTAGCTCCTCCCTTGAAGAAATAACTGAAATAACTAGCAAAGGTTAAAATCCCTAGTCCTCCAATTTGAATGAGTATCACAATGATTAATTGTCCAAATTTGGTAAAAGTCGTTGCTGTATCCACTACGGCTAACCCAGTCACACAAACCGCACTTGTGGAGGTAAACAAGGCGTCCATATAACTAATTCCATTGTGAGTTGCGTGGGGAAGTTTCAGCAAAAGCATTCCAATAAAAATGATAAATAAAAAACTGACTATAAAAAGTTGAGCTGGATTAAGTACGGTCCTTTTAAAAGTTATTTTTAACTCGGAAAACTCCCTTAGAAAGGTAAGAATTACGGCCAATTGTATCCAAATTGGGTTTTCCAATAAGAGATCTGTTTCAAATGGAATCCCAACAAACAAATAAAGATAAAATACCCAAAAGGTAAAGAATACAGATGCTACATCAAAAACTCTCGCCCGTTTATTTAATAATTTAAAATCGTATAAATATCGTAATCCAGTGGAAAGTAGCCCCATAATAAGGACGATGAAATAGAATTCATCCAAGAGCAATTGGGATGCTTTGGATTGCGAAAACCCGAAATCGATAATGATAGAAATCAGTCCTAAAAGACTTATGATAAATACAAAACGATAATAAATTCTTAGTTTGAGTTGCATGGAGAAATGTATTTCCATTCTAAATTTAAGAAATATTGTTCACATTAATTCCGTATTTTTATAAGAACAATCATTAAAGTTAAACAGGATGAAAAAAGTTTTAGTTACAGGAGTCTCTGGTTTCGTTGGTCAGCACTGTGCTGTAGAGTTATTAAAAGCCGGATATTCGGTAAAAGGATCGGTTAGAAGTATGGCAAAGGCCGAGCATATAACTAAAAGCCTAGGGGAAGTTGTGGAGACTGAGGGAAGACTTGAGTTCTGTGAGCTGAATTTATTAGAAGATCGAGGATGGGAAGAATCTATGACGGATTGTGATTATTTATTGCATGTTGCTTCTCCTTATGTAGGCAAAGAGCCAAAAGATGAAGATGATTTAATTAGGCCGGCGACGGAGGGTACCATTCGAGCTTTGAAGGCAGCACATAAAGCAGGCGTTAAAAAAGTAGTTCTTACCTCTTCAATGGTAGCTATGCTTGGAGAGATGAATGGTTCGATTCCAATTGAACAAAATACATGGACGAATAGCAATTCGAAAAATGCTTCTGCTTATGTAAAAAGTAAAACCATAGCAGAGCGCATGGCTTGGGATTTCATGGATGATTTGAAACGTTCGGATCAGATGCAATTGGTAGTAGTGAACCCTGGACCAATTTTTGGGCCTACCATATCAGGTAACCTAACAGGAGAATCCATGACCATGAGTAAAAATATGATTACAGGTAAGATGCCGATGCTTCCTAAAGCGGGAATTAATATGACAGATGTTAGAGATGTTGCAAGAATTCAAGTACTTGCATTAGAAAACGAAAAAGCAAATGGACAAAGGTTTGTAGTTGCTTCGCAAAACGCATATACCTTTAAGCAAGTAGCGCAAATTCTAAAAGATGCAGGTTATGATAAAGTTAGTACAAAAGAAGCACCGAATTGGTTCTTAAAGTTAATGGCTAATTTCAGCCCTGATCTAAAAGGGATGAAGCCCTTCATAGGCAGTATTTATGACGCTAATTTAACGCCGACCATGGAGGTTTTTGATTGGACTCCAATCACTATTGAAAAGACCATGATTGATACTGCAGAATCCATTGAAAAAGTACTTAAGGGTTAATAACAGGAACTCCTTTAGTAATAAAAGAAATACCTTGTTGTCCATAAGTAGAAATCATAACTGCTTCAAAAAGGGGTGGGTTTCCACCTTTTTTTGTATGCCAGTCAAATATAAAGTTTGCACCAGACCCCCCTTCTTGATCTTTTTCTTGAATCACAATTTCTAGTGTCTCTAAGGGTTTGATATAGATAGCTTGGTCAATGTATTGACGAATTACCTTACCTCCAGTGTGATGATAGTCTGCTTTGCTGAGGTAAACAGTATCCACAGGAGATATATTTCTAATACTGGCAGTAACAGTAAGTGGGAAGCTGCGATCTTCATGAATATGATAGATATGCGAATATGCTGGCAAATAAGTCGTACCTGTTTCTAATGCTTCTAAGTTTGAACGTGTACTAATTCTTGATTTCCAATCCACTGGTTTTAATTTTAGTTTTTTTTCAGGATTGGAGCAACTACAGAGTATAAGGACTGAGACGAATAAGGTTAATAAATGCTTCATATTTATGCTTTAAAGATAATTCTAAGATTGAATAATTCGTTTTCTAATATTACTCAAAAATTCTGGAGTAACACCGAGGAATGATGCGATTTGTACATTTGAAATTCGATTGAAGAAGTTGGGATGTCTCTTGGTGAAATCGACATACCGTTCTTCTGCGGTCATACTTATGTTTTGTAAAAATCTTCTTTGCATACCAACAAATGCATTTTCTATAAGAACCCTGAATATGCGGTTAAATTTAGGATATTCTACGTAAAGGTTAATTAGATTTTCTTTTGAGATTTGAAGTAATAGACAAGGTTCAAGAGCTTCGATATTCAAATTTGTAGCTTCATCGGTATAAAAGGTTCCCATATCACCAACCCACCAATTTTCAACGGCAAATTGTATATTGTGCTCCTTTCCTTTTTGATCCATAGAATACATTCTTAAACATCCTTCAATTACAAAAGTCATGTTTTTACTCGAGTCTCCGTCTTGGCTCAGATACTGACGTCTTTTAAGTTTTTTTTCTACAAAAGACTGACGCACAATTTCTTTTTCCTGGGCATTAAGTCGCAGAATGTTGTCAAAATAATCAAGTAGGATATCTATAGGCATATTAGATCTTTTAAAGTATTTAAGTGGAAAAAGAAACAGTTTGCGTCTTTAAAGATACCAAACTACTCGTTGTCATCTCGGATTTTTTGAAAATTTAGAACCCTAAATAAATTAATCAAGATCAAAATTAGAAGTTGTATTACAAAAAACCGTCTCTTATTTTATCCGAATAGGAGATGTTTTGAAGGCAGTTTCAGTTTCGTATCTTTGACTTAATCAACAATACTATATTAACCATGAAGCTTTATGCAGAAGATATTCAAGAGCTAGATCGAATCAGTCGATTAAAGCTTGTTAATTCCATCAGCGGAGTGAAACCAGCAAATCTAGTCGGGACTGTGAATAAGGAAGGGCAATCAAATTTAGCCATTTTTAGTTCTGTTTTCCATCTAGGGAGTGACCCTGCATTACTTGGTTTAATTGCTAGACCTCTCACAAAAGACAGTGGTCATACCCTTAGAAATATTCAGGAAATAGGGGAGTATACCATTAATCATGTCCACGAAGACTTTATTAAAAAAGCACACTATACTTCTGCCAAGTTTGCCCCAGATATTTCTGAATTTGATCGCTGTGCCTTGGAAGAATATTATGTAAAAGAAATTAAAGCTCCCTTTGTGAAAGAGAGTAAGGTGAAAATAGGTTTGGAGTTTAAGCAAGCCATTCCCATTGAGGCCAATGGAACGACACTTGTGATTGGTCAAATTAGTTATATAGAATTAGAAGATAAGATCTTAAGCGACGAGGCGCTGGATCTAGAAGCAGCAGGAAGCACTGGGATTTCAGGTCTAAACAGTTATTATGCATTGAAAAGAATAGAGGAATTCCCTTATGTGAGACTTAATGAAGTACCTGAATTTGTAGGTTAATCATCTTATCAGTATTTTAGAATTATTATGTTAGAACTTTCAGGAATAGTTATATTAGGAATATTAGCACAGTGGGTAGCATGGCGATTTAAGATCCCGGCAATCTTACCACTTATTCTTGTCGGTCTTTTTGTAGGGCCGATAGCTACTTTATTAACATCGGATGGGACCAAGTGGATTGAGCCTATTTGGAATGGTAGTAATGGTTTGTTTCCTGGAGAAAGCCTGTTTTACTTCGTTTCTTTAGCAATAAGTGTTATTTTGTTCGAGGGTGGGCTTACTTTGAAGTTAAAAGAATTCACCAATGTTGGTCCAGTAATCACTAAGCTAATTACCTTAGGGTCCGTAGTTACCTTTTTTGGTGCTGGGATAGCGGTACATTACTTGTTTGATTTATCCTGGCAAATTTCATTTTTATTTTCGGGCTTGATCATCGTTACTGGTCCTACGGTAATTACTCCAATTCTGAGGAATATTCCCTTAAAGAAAGATGTTTCTGCGGTATTGAAATGGGAGGGTATTTTGATCGATCCCATCGGAGCTTTAGTAGCAGTATTGGTGTTTGAATTTATCAGCGTTGGAGGAGGTTCTGATTTCACAAGTTTAGCCTTAGTGGAGTTTGGAAAGATCATACTTTTCGGATCTACTTTTGGTTTTACCTTTGCAAACGGTCTTAAATTTGTACTGAGCAGAAAACTAGTTCCACATTATTTATTGAATGTATTTGTTCTAGCAACGGTATTAGGTGTTTTTGTTCTCTCTGATAGTTTTGCCCATGATTCTGGTTTGCTTTCGGTGGTGGTAATGGGAATGGTCCTGGGTAATTCAAGAATGTCTCACTTAAAGGAATTATTGTATTTCAAGGAATCCTTAAGCGTACTCTTAATTTCCATTCTATTCATTTTATTAGCTGCTAATATTAATATTGACGAATTAAAATTGATTTATAGATATGAGACTCTTTATCTACTTGGGGCAGTTGTTTTTATAATTAGACCTTTAGGTGTTTTTATGTCTGCTTCAGGGTCGAGTCTTAAGATAAAAGAAAAGTTGTTTATTTCGTGGGTTGGTCCTAGAGGGATAGTAGCGGCCGGAATTGCCTCTTTATTTGGCTTGGAACTTGCCAATAATGGAGTGGAAGGAGCGGAATATATTACCCCACTTGTTTTTATGATTGTACTTGGTACGGTTCTTTTGAATGCAACAACAGCTAGGAATGTTTCAAAGATTCTTGGAGTATACCTGAAGAAAACAGAAGGAATTTTAATTATCGGAGCCTCTGACTTTCCTAGGATTCTTGCAGAATACTTGGAGAGGATTGGTAAATCTGTCGTACTAATTGATTCTAATAAAAACAATATCCGTCAGGCCGAAAAACTAGGTCTAACCGCTTTAAATGTAGATATCTACTCCGATGAATTAGTCGATGATATAGAACTAAATAATATTGGGTTTTTGATAGGTCTAACGGTTAATGACGATATAAATCGATTTGCCATTAGAAAATACCGTAGGCTCTATGGAGAGAATGGAGCCTATAGACTTCCAACTCCCGAAGAGGTAGCAAATCCGAAACCGAATAAAGAACTCATCTCTTTTATTGCAGACTTCATAACTTTAGCAGAAACAGTAGATGTGGATCCATTGATTTACGAAGAACCTGCCTCAACAGTAGAGGAGTATCAAGATCTAATGAAGGAAGAAATAATTCCCTTGTTTATCAAATATCCAAGTAATAAACTTGAAATTATTACAGGAAATGAAGAGGACTACAGCAAACTGGAAAAGGGAACTACCTTGGTGTTTTTGAGTAAGTCAGAGCTTTAGTCGTTTTTTTACAAAAAAAAACTTAAATTAGTGTAGAACTTTTTCTCCTTCCCATTTATTTAAATTTTTTGCTGATATGAAAAATCTACTAGGTATTGCTACATTTTTAATTTTTGCGGGGGTACATGCCCAAGAAAAGGTGGAAATCAATCGTACAGTACTTCCTGTTAATCCTCCTTATTTGAAACATATAGAAATCCAAGATGCCAGAGATGCTAAGGCACCGGAGCATTTCTCAGTAAAAGCACCAAAAGGAGCGCCTAACGTAGTGGTTATTATGTTGGATGACAATGGATTCGGGAGTGGTTCTACTTTTGGAGGGCCAATCCAAACATCCGCTATGGATCACTTTGCGGAACACGGATTAATTTACAATAAATTCCATACCACTTCAGTCTGCTCTCCGACTAGACAAGCTTTGCTAACGGGGAGAAATCATCACACTTGTAATCAAGCATCGATAAGTGAAACTGCAACTTCATTTCCTGGCTATACGGGAGAATTACCGAGTAGTGTTACTGGAGTAGGAAAAATTTTAAAATACAATGGGTATGCGACCGCAGCCTTTGGGAAATGGCATCAAACGGCCACTTGGGAATTAAATCCATCAGGACCTTTTGATCGATGGCCAGATGGGCAGGGATTTGATGAGTTTTATGGTTTTCTGGGAGGAGAAACCAATCAATGGAGTCCCAATATATATCACAATAGAAACCGAGTAGAGCTTCCTGAAGATCCTGATTATCACTTTATGAAAGATATGACCGATCAGGCTATTGGTTGGGTAAAGAAGCAGCAATCCTTTACTCCTGATGTGCCTTATTTTCTTTATTTCGCTCCTGGAGCAGTACATGCTCCTCATCATGTACCACAAGATTATATAGACCGTCAAAAGGGAAAGTTTGATAAAGGATGGGATGTTATTAGAGAGGAGACTTTAAAAAAACAAATTGAGATGGGATTAGTTCCAAAAGGGACTAAATTACCTCCTAAGCCTGCTGATATTAAGGATTGGAAAGATCTGAGCCCTCAAGAAAAGAAGCTATTCGCTAGACAAGCAGAGGTTTTTGCTGGATTCTTGGAGATGGCAGATTTTGAGATTGGTCGATTACTTTCAAACCTAGAGGATATGGGTAAGATGGACAATACTCTCGTGCTATTCTTAGTTGGAGATAATGGAACAAGTGCAGAGGGAGGTATGAATGGAATGTCTAATGAATACACTTATTTCAATATGGCTACTAAACTCAATGAAGTAGATGCCTTAATGAAGTATTATGATCAATGGGGTAGTCCGTCTACCTATCCACATATGTCCGCAGGATGGGCAGTAGCATTTGACAGTCCGTTTAAGTGGACCAAACAAATCGCATCAGATTATGGTGGGACTAGAAATGGCTTAATGATACATTGGCCTGAAAAAATCAAGAACCAAAAGGCCCAAATCAGAGAGCAATGGCATCATGTGGTGGATATAACGCCCACTATTTTAGATGCTGTAGGAATTCCGGAGCCTATGGTGGTGGATGGTATTCCTCAAATCCCAATGGCAGGAAGGAGTATGATGTACACCTTTAATGATGCGGATGCACCTTCAAGGAGAGAAATTCAGTATTTTGAAATGATGGGTAATCGTGGTCTGTATTATGATGGATGGTTTGCCGGTACGGTTCATATGATGCCTTGGAAGAAACCAGAAAGCTCTTTTGCCGAGGATACCTGGTATTTATATCACGTAGATGAGGATTTCAATATGACTAAGGACTTGGCAAAAAAATACCCGGAAAAATTAGAAGATATGAAGCGTCTTTTTGCCGATGAAGCTATACGTTACTCTGTCTATCCTTTAGAAGATCGTAGAGAAGAATTACTCAATCCAGAAATTGCAGGTAGACCTAATATTATGAAAGGGAGACATGAGATGACCTTATTTGAAGGGTTTTCTGACGCTTTAGAAGGAAATTTTTTAAACATTAAGAATAAGAGTTGGGAAATTGAAGCGGAGCTTTCCACGATACAAGATACCCAAGGGGTAATTCTGCAACAAGCCGGAAGGTTCGGTGGTTGGTCTTTCTATGTACAAGAAGATCAATTGACTTTTGTCTATAACTATCTCGGCTTTAAATCTTTCAAGACCCAATCTTCTGTGAAAATGACTCCAGGTACCCATAAGGTAAAAATGCATTTTGACTATAAAGGGCCTGGTTATGGTAAGGGAGGAGAAGTCTCTCTATATATTGATGATCAAAAGGTGGGCACAGGAATGGTGCCAATCACCCAGGCTATTGCCTTCTCAGGTGATGAAACAGCTAATGTGGGTAAGGATAAGGAAACCATGGTTACCGAAGATTACACCTCTGAGACCTCAAAGTTTAATGGAAAAATCAAAGTAGTTCATATCCGAGCATTAAAGAAGTAGAAAGTCCGAAAAGAAAGATTGCTATTTCAATACTAAATGTATTTTTGTGAAAAGACAAAACAACAATGAAGTTAACATTTAGAATAGTTAGTATTTTAGAAGGTCTCTCTTACTTATTGCTTTTATTCATTGCAACTCCAATCAAATATGTATTGGAGGATGAGACCTATGTCAAGATTTTAGGAATGCCACATGGCTTACTTTTTATAGCTTATGTAATACTAGGTGTATTGCTTAAAGACACCATGGAATGGAAGGGAAAAGCCTTTATAACGGTCTTGGCGGCTTCTGTAATTCCTTTTGGAACCTTTTATGTGGATAAAAAATACTTTGCTTCTTAGTTTTTAAGAATTCCTTATTTTTACGAGGTGAAAAATCTACTACCAAACCTAATTACCCTGTTTCTTCTATGTAATGCAGGTGCTTTGCAAGCGCAAGTTTCAGAGAATGTCAAAGAATCTATCTATGTGACCTTAGATACGCGATTCGACTATGTTTATCAATCTTTTGAGAGCGACTTATTTCCGGATAAGAGTTCACAAACCTATAGATTTTCAGACTTTTTACTTCAGTTTGGAATGGATTTCAGTGAGCAATTAGGGTTGGTTTTTCGCTATGTGCCCTACGATGGTAAAAGGGATCAAGATGGAATTACAGACAATTTTCAATACGCTTATGTAAAATTGAAAAGTAAGAATAAAAAATGGGACTTATCTCTAGGTAAATTCTTTATGCAAGTCGGTACTGGGGAGCAGTATTACGACCCGAATGATGTGTATAATTATTCTTTGGTTGCTAATAATTTGGGTGTGTTTAAATCCGGAATTTCTGTGAATTATACTTCGGACACTAAGCAGTCTTTTGGTTTGCAAATGGTGAACTCTTCCTTATTAAATGAGAGTAAGGAACCGGAGTATTTTGAATATAACTTCAACTATTACGGAAGCCTATGGGAAGGAAGTGCTCTGCCTCTTTTAAGCTATAGTTATCTTCCAAAAACCGGTGGTTTTGCGCTTAATACTGGGGTGATGTGGAGTTTTAACTCGATAAGCTTGGACACGGATTACGCTTTAGCTTATAATATGCCTAATTTTTTTGAGGATATATACTATCAGTCCATTCCTATTCGTCTTACTTATGAAGGCGATCATTTTAAACCCTTTGTTAAATTTATTGCAAATGCAATGATTTCTGATGGGGACCAAACCGTAATTGACATTAGGGATACTAGTGTGGAAATCACGAATTACCGGTATAATACCTACGAATTAGGTTTGCAGTATTATCCCATTGCAGATAAAAACCTTAGGTTCCACCTTGTAGGAGCTTATTCTTCGGATTATGATATTGACATTTTAGTTCCAGAGGCTAATGACAACACCTCAAGAGGTCACACTACTTCTGAATTCCAGGTTTTTGCAGGAATCAGAATAGGCGTGGATTTCTTTAAAGGAATTAAAAGTATTTAAAGCAGGATATACTTGTCATTCTATGGCTAGTTTAATGTTGATGGTCTTAGAAAGCTTTAGTTTTTTAAAATTAATTACAGGACTAGAGGTATTGCCTGAATTGACTTTCATCCTCATAGTGGTAGCTCCAGCTTCTCTTGCCGGCTGGTAATTATAGGTGTCTGCTTCTATATACAACTGAAGGATCTTACCTGCTTTCTGATCGTTCACTGCTAGGGCATTATCAGCCTGTTTAAACGCTTTTCTTACCGCATCACCAACGAGAATTTCTTTAATTTCTTCTTCATTGGATACTTTAACCGACAGGATGCTGATGTTAGAAATCCCTTCGGACTCCATTCTTTGCATAAGTTCCCCTACTTGGGAGGCATTATGTAGTTCAACGACATAGTGTTTAGATTTAAGGACTCCCGTTTTTTTTAAGGCATAAAACTTAAAATTGCTATCGGAATCTGAAAGACTTACTTGTGTTTCTAGATTTAGATCCATTTGCTTTAATTGCGAAAACATCTTTTTTTCTAATGCCTCTACACTTTCTTTGTTTTTAGTGTCATTTTCGTCCAAGACTAGACGCAGTTCAATGCGATCTGGACTAATCAAAGTATCCTTTGTTACTCGAGATTCAATATAGGGTTGATCGATGAAATTTTTGGATTGAGAAAATCCTGAAAAAATCATGAATATAAACAGGCTAGTATAGTAATATTTCATTTTCATAAGCGTTATATTTTACGTTGTACACGGCATGGATTCCCATAGGCTAGAGAATTATCCGGAATATCTTTAGTGACCACACTTCCAGCACCTATGGTAACATTATTCCCGATGCGAACTCCGGGTAGGATTAAGGTGTTACCTCCAATCCAAACTTTATTCCCGATTTTAACAGGAGTACTTGAGGTGATATATCCTCTATTCGTAATTCTTTCTGCTGCTGAAACGGGATGCGTTGAGGTATAGATTTGAACATTGGGACCAATAAGAACATCTTCACCTATGCTAATGCTGTTATTGTCAATAAAGGTGCAGTTGTAGTTAATAAAACTTCGTGCTCCAATGGAAATATGTTCGCCATAATCACAATAAAAAGGAGCTTCCAACCACACATCTTCTCCTATGAAGTTGCATAGTGTATCCAGTGTGTTTTTCCTCAGTTCGAGATCACGAGAATCTAAAGCATTGAACTTTTGAAGTAATGAGCGACACCTATGATAAGCTTCTAACAATTCAGGATCCCGAGAATCATACGGCTCTCCTTTTAACATCTTTTCCTTTTCTGTCATGATTACAAGTTAACTAACTCCCGAGATTAGAATCAAAAAAAACTCCTAAAATTTAGGAGTTTTGTATAATTAGGAAAAAGAGTTGCTTATAGCTTTCTATAAAAATAGTAGGCACCACTTAGTAATACAAGGGGAATGATCGGTCCGTAGAATCCTCCATCACCTGCGTTTAAATGCGCAATGATTGCCATAATTAAATCCAAGGCGAATCCTAAAAAGGCAAGTTTCTTCAAAAGAGAATTAGGAATGAATAAAATAGCGATGATTCCAAGTATTTTAAGCACAGCTAGAGGATAGATAACCTCGGTTGGAACTCCAAGACTTGTAAACATCTCAGCAACCATATCGTATTGTGCAAAATAGGTAATAGCTCCTAGAAGCATGAATAGACTGAATAGTCTAATTAGTATACGGTAAATCATTTTGTTTTTCTCCATGATAATTTTATTTGATTTTTTTGTCAAACATAGTTTAAGTTCTTTCCTTTGGAAAGTAGATATATAAAATATAGTACTTACCTAAAGGATAGTCCATGGAAGAAAAAGTAAAAATGAAAGAACATTTCGGGAATTATATGGTTCCTATTAATGATGCCTTAGAAGTGTTTAGTGGCAAATGGAAAATTCCAATTATCACGGCACTTAATTATTACAAGACCTGTGGATTTTCTGAATTGGAGCGCATTGTGGAGGGCATAAGCCCAAAAATGCTTTCGAAAGAACTCAAATTTCTCGAGACTCATTTACTCATACAAAGGAATGTTGCAAGTACCCGTCCAGTGAAAGTAACCTATTCAATAACAGAATATGGTCAAACCTGTTCTTCCGTGTTAAGTGAATTGTACCGATGGGGGACCGAACATCGCAAAAAGGTTTTCAATATAGATGAAGGTCCATCCTCTAAGCATAATAAATGCTAGGAGAGGAAGATCAAAATCAGAGTAATTAAAGCAGGAAGGGCCTGAACAAAAAAGATCTTTTTATCCGCTGAATAAGCTCCATAGATTCCAGCGATACTTACGCAGGAAAGAAAGAATATAGACACATTCATAGCCCAACTGGATTCCTCAATGATTAGAGACCAGAAGAGCCCTGCAGCGAGAAATCCATTGTAAAGACCTTGATTTGCTGCCATAGCTTTGGTAGGCTCAAATAAGTGCTTAGGAAAGGTTCTAAACACTTTTTTTCCTCGAGTTTCCCAGGCAAACATTTCAAGCCAGAGGATATAAATATGAAATATAGCTATAAGTGCAATTAAGAAGTGAATGACAGATTCCATAGTTTTCAGATTGTTGAATTCTAAAAGTACGAATTAGGATTTACTTTTGTTGGAATAGCTCGCTTTTTCAAAATCTTGAACATTCATCGAGAGGATTGGAACCTCTGGGAATTCTGTTTCTAAGCAGTTAATAATTTTACTGGATAGAGTCTTTTTCTGTTCCGCGGTTCTTCCCTGCATAATATGCCCAAAAATATGAATGAAATCTTCCTGGCTATTGCCATTATTAAAGTATTCATAAGTTTTTAGACGAACTTTTATTTCATTAGGGATAAACAAATCAGTCTTTAAGGCTGTCTGATAAATTAAATCAAGGAGTTCTTGAGGAGATTTTTTATTTATAATATTAGGGGAGCATTCTAGGGTAAAGTGAGGCATAGGATTGATGGGTTAAATTACCCAGTTGTTTAGTGAGTTGATACGTGTTTTGTTTACTCCCAAAGCTATTAGATAAAGTGATAAACACACTATTTTGATCAAGGTAAATTGTAAAAAAACTACTTGCACCAGGTTGAGACCCTCCATGTTGAATGATTCGACCAAGTTCCGGATCAATCAATACAGACCATCCTAAACCATAGGGGTCGTCTCCTACTTGTTGTGCTAGATTGTTTGAGGTCGTGAACATCAATTCTAAAGTTTCCCTTTTAATGAGTTTATTTTCTAAAATAGCCTTTCCAAACTTCAAGAGGTCTTCCGCATTGGATTGGATACCTCCAGCGGCGTGAATAATACTTAAATCATTATGAGGGCTTTTAATGAATTGGTCTTTTATCTTGAGGTATAATTTGGTCTTGTTTTTATATTCTTTTGAATAGTGTTCTAAGGATGTATTTGACATGCCAGCTAAGTTCCAAATATTGAACTGCATATAATCTTCGTAGGTCATTTGAGTAGCATTTTCAATTATGGCTCCTAATATACTTTATCCATAGGAGCTATAGAGGTATCGGCTTCCCGGCTCAAAGACTAGGTCTTTAGTTCCTATATATGAAATTGTCTCCGACATAGAGGAGTAGTTCGTAAATGATAGTGCTTCGTATTTAGAACTATAATGCGGAATTCCTGACGTATGACTGAGTAGTTGTCTTATAGTAACTTCCCCGAGCTCTTTAGATTTAAACTCGTGGATATACTGCTTTATGGGAAGATCTAGCTCGATTAAATTTCGTTCATAAAGTTGCATGATAGCCACCGCGGTCATTGGTTTGGTGACCGATGCAATCCTTCCGATGGAGTTGGGTTTAATCATGATGTTTTTACCTTTATCCATATAGCCTGCGGCACTAAGAAACATCCCACAATTCTGTTTGTATATTCCTGTAGTGACTCCTAAAAAGTCAGAATGTTCTACCCTTTGGCTCAGTAATTCATTAATCTCTTTCTCTAGAGAGCAGTTTTGATCAAGAGAAGTCAACTGACCTTTAGTGACAGCCTTGCCATAAGAAACTTCATGAAATGGGTTTAATGAAATGGGTTCGACAACGTAAATTATAAGAATGAATGATGCAGTAATCGTAAGTAAGAGGGTTTTTAACTTCTTCATTATGCGTGGTTTATACTGTAATGACGAAGTGCTAAATTCTTTGTAACCTCTATAGAAGCGAATTATGTTTTTTTTAACAGACCACAGATTTCGCGACCTTAGCTTCTTAAGAAGCTTGGTCTATTAGTTTCGCTCTCTCCAAACAATCGCCTTGATACTGCAAGACTGTAATTCCTTGTCAGAGAGAATGAGCTTTTCCGGGTTAAGCATCCAGTCTTTTGATGCCATTTCTCCGCGATGTAATTCATAATAAATATTAGAATCTTCAGCATAGAGATAGGTGTGCTGATGATAATCGGTTACATTTTTAAACGCAACCTTCCTTAGACTTATAATTTTGGAATAAGAATCTCCAACCGATAAACCGTATTGATCTGTTGAGGCGCTAGTAAGTAAACGAATTTCATCCAAGGTGTCAGAATCTTGATCTTTGAATTTTAGATAGACTTGTGGCTTAAGGCCCTTGTCTATTGAAATATACCGATAATTGGGTCCGTCCTGCTGACCAATTTTATCTGATACTTCGTAGGCAGGAAAAGTTTTTTTCACGAGTGGAACTACTGTCTTTTGTTCAAATGGAATCTCAATCTTATTGATGGAATGCTCACTTAATAGGATATCATGATCCTTTTGACTTTGGCAAGAAAGGCTTATAAGAACTATTAAAATATAGAAATTCGTTTTCATACTTTATCAAAGTTAATAAAAAGCCTCATTGTTTAATGATTGAGATACCTTATTTTAACGCACTTGTCGAATTCCTTTTTTTAGTTTTCAATTGGATCTGTCCATCTTTTGTTGCTTTAGGTATAAAGCAACAAACCCCACCATCAATATTGTGATGATAAGGGTTTGGAATTTGCTTTTTCGTTCTAGTTGTTGAATTCTTTTTTCCATTTTTAGCTCTTTTGTCAAGTTTAAAGAAAACTAAATACTTCTTAAGTCGAAAATAATTAAACATTTATAAGGTTTTTATATTGTCCGTAAGATTTTCATCAGTTCTTGTTCCATAAGGGTCAATTGCAATGAATTTTGGTTTTTTTGAGACAATCATTTTCACTTGGTTGAGGTCCTGATGAATAATATCAGATTCGTAATACAGTATTTCTGTATTCTTGAACACCTGGGAAGGGTGTTGCTCAAAAACTCCTATTTTGATGGGTTCTTTAAATCCAATTTCTTGTTTTTCACCAGACTCTAGAGTCTCATAGCGATGTGCCTTGATAGTAGCGGTAACTTCATAAGTTCCATCATCAAGTGTGCGGACGCTACTTTTGGTGATTTCTAAGTCATAGGTAATCACTTTTTTAAACCAATCGTCGATAAGAGGATGATAGAACGCTGGACTTACTCGATAGATTTCATTCAAGAGTTCAAGGCTATGTGCTTTCAATTCGATGCTCTTTCGATGACGATCACTCAAGGTTTTTAAAACTTGATTAACTTGAGCTTCTCCAATTAAATCCCTAAGAGCCAATAAAACATTAAGAGCTTTGCCGTAAGAAATATAATTTTGACCTGCTACTTGATAAAGAGCTGGTTCAATGGTTTTTTCATACGTTCTTCCGAAGAAATATCGACTTCTCGCATCTTCAACAAGTGTAAAGACAGCGCTTGGGCCATAGGTTTTTTCGAGAACAACGGCTTCGGTATACTTTGCGAATCCCTCTACAAATAGGGAGCTTCCTGCTACCGGTTTTGCGCTTAAAGTATGACCCCACCATTGATGTGCTACTTCATGAATGGTTCTTTTACCAACTAAGTCGAATGTTTCAGAATCTCTTTGATCCGATAGATAGAGTTTGTCTTCGGTCATCGAGATCATACCTGGATGAGCAAAGCCTCCAAAAGGCCAATGAGAAGGAACTTCGGCAATTCTTAAATGATCAAAATTGTAGCGGCCAAAATTTTCTTCGCAGTAGCGCAGTGTCTTTTGGATGTTTTGTTCGATTTGAGAACTATTGAAGTCGTGACTCGGATCGTAATAGTGCTCCACTGAAATACCGTTGATTTCTATTGAGTTCTTTTTATATCTGGCTGAAAAGTAACCAATTGAAGGCATTATCTTTTCCTTGGTTTTATAGTGATAATAGCGACGGTTGTTTTTAGTCCACTGGTCTATTAAACTACCTGAGCTAAGTGCGATTTGATCATATGAGGTTGAAATTATGGTTTCAAAATGAACTTTGGTCTGACGAATTTCCTCATGCATAATATGAGATTCAGAGGTTTCTTCTTCCATCCGTGGAGGGAGATTTCTAGTCTTTCGTTCACTAGGGTTTTTAATTTCCATACTGTTAGAATACCCTAATATAGGGTCAAAACTTGCCATTCTATTGATATAAGTTCCATTATCTGTTATGGAAATATCTTCTTGATACCCTTGAGTATGATGACTTAGGTTAAATCGTAGTAAAACAGAATCACCCTGTTGTAACGCAGGTTCAAATGAAAATAGATAGACTCCATGCTCCGGGTCTTTAAACTCAAGGTGCCCTCCTTCTATAGAAATTGAATCTAAGGGTTTTCGTTCACTTATAAAGATTTGTGCCATAGGCAGTGTATCCTTGTTTTTCAACTGATACGCTCCCTGCACATGGTAGCTTTGCTGGCTAGGATAGAGATCTATTTGAGTACTTATTGTACTGATAATAGGTCGTTCTAGGTCTTCGTATGCTTTATATTTTTGCTCGTATTGTTCTTTTTGGTCGTTTTGTTGTGCAATGGTCTGGTATGGGTTGAGAATATTATTGTTATAAAAGACCAAAGCCCCTGCTCCTAGGAAGCCACTGAGAAATATAACTAATAATGATTTTTGAGTTATAGACCATTTCATTTGAGCATGCTGAATTTTAAAGGAAAGCAAGACTAATAGGCTTCCAAGGCATATCCAGTAAAGGCTTAAATGATCATAGAGATTGGAAACACTATGAAATCCATCCATATTGCTATATTCTATTCTCGGAAGAAACCCTATACTCGTCAAAGGATGTTCCAAACCGATAAGATCGGATTTCAAGCTTAGAACGATAAATATCCCCATTAGGATCATTCCTTGATATTTGGTTTTGGCCCAACTGTGAATGAAAAATGAAATCATAGCAAAAACTAACAACTGTATTCCATAGTGATAAAAAAGTAAGAAATATAGTTTGGGCTGTATATCTGCAAAGCCAAGAAATAGTTGAAACCCTAAACTGATAAGAATTGCGATTGAAATCATTACTACTGGTAAGTAGCTAATTGCGGTTAGTTTTGAAAAGAAAAGTGTGTTTTTTCTAGTGGGACTTGAATCTGAAATTTGCTCGAAACCTAAGCTTCGTTCTCTCCATATTATTTCTGCACTATAGTACAAGATTAAGATTAAACTAAAAATTGTAAGCGGATCTACGAAGAGCGCAATAAGTTGATTCGTCATGGGGTAGCGAGGAACTCCATACTCTCCCCCGCTAACAGCCGTGGAATAAATTTCGATGAACACTATACCAATCCATAAGGTCATTACAACTTTGAAAGGGAGTGTTTTACTTATTTGCTGAAGTTCTAGTTTGACTAAGGATATATAGGCCTGAACTTGTGCTGTAAGACCAAAAGAAGGACGAATGATTTGATACGCTACGAGATTTGTTTTTATGAGTTTTTTGGTGGTTTTCTTCACTGCTTTTGAAGAGATCTTTCGAAATGAAAACATCACATAAGTACTGATAAGAATGATCAGCGCTAGGAGCAACCAGAGAAGTCTATTGAGAAGAAATAGACCGCTAAGAGACAAGAGTTGTGTGTTTTTTTCGAAGGCCGTCCAGAATTGTGTTTGTTCATAAAAGGTAGCCATTCCAAAGGGGTCTGCAATCCCTGCTAGGATTAAGCTTTCCGGAGTAGAAGGGCTTGATTGAGCTAGTAATGGTGAGTTTAAAAAAATGGAACTCACAAAGTATAAAGCATAAATTAGCACAGCACTCATGTAGGTTGCCGTGGCGTTTTTAGTCAACATACTTACTGAGAAAATAATTGAGGAACAGATGAGTATATTTGGGACTACTATATACAACCAAGGTTGTAGATATGTTATCAGACTAAATTTACCTACTCGCTCGGGATCAAGATCAAAAAAATAGTTTCCTGCTATATAACCCACTAGGAATGGACTAAACGCAATAAGACTGAAAAGGAATACTCCTAAAAACCGACTCCAGAAATAGTTCGCTTTACTTAAAGAGCTGCTGTAAATAAGGGATTCCATATTATGTTGTCGATCCCTAAGGACCCCACTTACCGCAAAGATCATAATGATAAAGACACTCCCAATCGTGGCTGTTGTGGTGTGAAAATAGATCTGATATGGTGCATTGAAATCCACTCCTTGAGGAGCAAAGCCTTGACGTCCTATGAAGACACCTAAGAGAAGAAAGAGCAGCGCAAATAATGGAAATGCTCTTTGCTTCAATTGATAAAAAAGTTCGAATTTTAATAAGTTTAGGAACATATTTAGGCTTTTTTAGAATGTTGAAAAAGAGTAGTGAAATAGTAGTCTTCTAGACTCGGATTGATAGGAGAAAAATGGACTCCGGGCTGTTCATTGCTTAATACACGAATTTGAGTCCTTCCAGAGACAAGTTGTGTTGAGATCAGATCGTACTGCTGTCTGGCCTGTTCTAGTTCATCTTTTTGAATAAATTTGGTCCATAACTTACCATTTAAAGTTTCGAGTAACTCTTGTGGGTTACCCTCTGAGATAATATTCCCATGGGAAAGAATAGCCATTCTTGGACATAGGTTTTTTACATCTTCCACGATGTGGGTGGAGAGTATAACAATTACGTTTTGGCCGATTTCACTAAGAAGATTTAAAAACCGATTACTTTCCTCAGGGTCTAAACCTGCGGTTGGCTCATCGACTATAATTACTTGAGGATCGGCGAGCAGGGCTTGGGCAATTCCGAACCTCTGACGCATCCCACCCGAAAAGGTAGCTACGGATTTCTTTCTATGAGAATACAGGTTGACTTGGTGAAGAAGTGCGGCAACTTGGTCTTTGCGCTGTTTTTTTGAGGTGATTCCTTTTAATATAGCCAAGTGATTTAATAATTTTTCCGCAGAGATTTTAGAATAAACTCCGAATTCTTGTGGTAAATAACCGAGGTTTTCTCTCATTTGATCTGGATATTTTATTAAATCAATATCATTGAAAACGATACTCCCTTCAGAGGGGGTTTGCAAAGTGGCTATAGTCCGCATTAAAGAAGATTTACCCGCGCCGTTAGCTCCTAGTAGCCCAAACATCCCGTTGGGAATTTCTAAATTGATATTATTTAAGGCCTTGACGCCATTTGGATAGGTTTTGTTTAAATTTTTGATTGATAAGGTATTCATGATTTTGATTTTATGATGTCTCAAACATAATAGACCAGTTGAGTTGTGAGAAACTTAGAGGATGAAGACCGTGAAAATTGACACAGAAAATGTTTTTTTTAGGTGCAACCCTGTTGGTCTTAAAAATCGACCTGTTCATGTTAAAAATCGGAGTGTCTACCCGATTTGTTGTATAGCTTTGAGAACATAAGTACTTTTAAACCATGATTAATTTTTTATACAAGTACAAAGCTTTTTTTATAGGGTTCTTAATAGTGATCCCATTATTCTATGTCTTAGGTGCCACAGGCATTATAATTCTACCGGAAGAAAAGGATCCTTTTGAGTTCAGTTTCTACACCTTGTTTTGGGGAACTATGATTGCCTTGCCCATACATTTTTGGGCTTATTTGAAAGAGAAGAAAAAGACCGTGTACATGGTACTCTCCCTTGTTATCTTACTCATTGTTACTATGGTTATCGACAGGAAAATGAATTTCCCAGACAACCCTATTACTTTTTTGATGCTCATGACATTTTGGTTCGGGTGGGCCTATGTATTGATCCCTCGTTTTATTTCAAAATATTGGAGACTTATATTGCTTTTTTATGTTCCACTATTCCTGTACTTCCTCTATTTGAGAATGTTTTCCGGAAATCTGGACGATTATTTAAGGATTAAAGAAGGTTTTCCCTTCTATATATTTTTCATTCCGATTCCAATCTTATTAGCCTTGTGGGTATTTGAACAATGGAAATGGCTGCAAAACTTAAAAGCTGAAAAAGCTAAAGCAGAATTGTCGCTGTTGAAAACCCAGATTAACCCGCATTTTTTCTTCAACACCTTGAATAATCTATATGCTTTAAGTCTAAAAAACTCAGACCAGGCTCCCCAGGTAATTCTGATGCTTTCCGACATGATGCGCTATACTATTTATGAAGGTGAGAAGGAATTTGTCCGTTTAGGCGATGAAAGTGTTTATCTAAAAAATTATATAGAATTACATAAGATTCGTTACAAAAAAGAGGTAGAGATTGAGATTGAAGAGCAAATCAATACCGATACACTTGTAGCGCCTTTAATGTATATCATTCTTCTCGAAAACGCATTTAAACATGGCGTCGAATCTTTAGCGGAAAACGCATATATTCATGTTAAATTGGTAGAAACCCAAGAATTTATTTCTTTTGAAATAGAGAATAATTACGAGCCTAGATCTACAGCTGATAGCCATGGAATTGGTTTGGATAACTTAAAAAAGAGATTGAATCTTTTATATCATAATCGATACAATTTAAAAGTTGATAAACAGGATCAAACCTATCGTACGTCACTTAAAATAAAAAAGAATGTTTAAATATATAATCGTAGATGACGAGCCTTTAGCTCATGAGATTATCGAAGAATTATGCAGTATGATTCCTCATGTTAAGTTGATGAAGAATTGTTATAATGCTATGGAAGCCATGGCGTATTTGAATGAGAATCAAGTGGACTTTATGTTTTTAGATATTAATATGCCTAAGTTAAGAGGTTTAGACTTCCTGAGAACCTTATCAAACCCGCCCAAAACCATTGTAACTACCGCCTATCAGGAATTTGCTTTAGAAGGATTTGAGCTTGAAGTGGTGGATTATCTTTTGAAGCCCTTTAGTTTTGACCGTTTGGTAAAAGCTATCAATAAAGTGACCAAAACTAAAAAGTCAGATTTCGTCCTACAACCAAAGGAAGCGGTATCGTCTAGTTTTTTTATAAAAGGAGATAAGAAGCATCATCAAATAGAACTTGATCGAGTTCTATTTATTGAGGCTTTTGGGAATTATACCAAATTGTTTTTAGCAGATGAGACTATTATCAGTCATGACAAAATCTCTCATTACGATGAGTTTTTGGATTCTGAGAAATTTATGCGAGTCCATAAATCTTTTATAGTTTCAATAAAGAAGATTAAATTTATTGAAGGGAATAGAATTATTATTCAAGATCATAAAGTTCCCATCGGACAAACCTATAAATCTAAGGTGAATTCCTTACTACGTGAATAAAACACTGAGATTTCTTCGTTCTTATGACTCCTTAATCAGACCGATAATCTTGCTCGCTTGACCATAACCTATTCTCCATTGATATTGATTCCCTGAAGAATCTTCTACACCTATCGAGTTATTAAAAGGACTGAAGATTGATTTAGGTTCTGATAGCACAGCATCCTGCATCGAAATCAATACGGTTCTTTCGCTTGTGTAGCCCTCAAGAGGTTGAAAGGCTAGCTTATCTTTAGTGATACTCAATATTCCAGGTGTTTTCTTGAATCCTTCTTTTTGCAGTGCTAGATAGCTACTTAAAAGTTCCTTTTCATCAAAATAACTTGGAATTATCGAGCTCTGTTTTAATAGGTTTTTTTTTGTAAAGTAACTCATCGTAAAATCAAATAAGAAACTCATCCCAATCCCATATAAAAGCGCTGTGAGTAAATATTTGTTTAAGTCTACACTTAAAAAGTCTGTGAAATACATGAGTATAAAGTAGATCCCACCCCATAAGAGAGCATCAGCGAGTTTCTGAAGAAGACCTGTTTTGAATAGTTTGATTTGAGGGGTCATTTTTTATAAATGTTTTAATTTAACGCTTTTCAGCTGCTATGTCTTTGAGTTCAGCTCTTTTTAAAAGGAATTTTTTCAGATCTATGGGTTTGTGAACGGGGGTTTTAGATGCTGGGTTTGTCTCGAGTTCTGTTTTGGGCCTTATCGGCCTAGGTTGTAAATTCCCACCGCAATTGGGACAAACATTATGGAGAATATTCTCATTACAATCTGTACACCAGGTGCATTCATAAGTGCAGATCAAAGCCTGCTTACTATCAGCAGGTAATGGTTTATTGCAGTTTTCGCAATTCGGGCGTAATTCTAGCACAGCAGTATCTGTTTTTAAAAGAGAAAGATAGTTAATTATCTTTATTCCTTCTGCAACGCTCACTGCAATAAATAACTTCATTCCAATCTCTTTCCCATTTTTTACGCCAATTAAAGGAACGCTTACAAACCGGACATAATTTAGATGGAAGGTTTTTTTTCATTGCTGTAGTTCTTTTTTGCACTGCTTCCAGAACGCAAAGAACGAAGGGAAATATCCCTTTGTGGAACTAAGCCATTCTCTTGGCTCTTTGTTTCCGATATAATTGTAATTTAAAGGATGCTCTTTGTAAGTAATTTTAGTTTTAGAGACAATCTGTGCTAAGCTTTCAAATTCACCAACAAAAATTTTAATCCCTGAGATGTTTTTTGATAAATCTACGGCAAAATCAAGGCACTTTTGCCCAACTGGATTTCTTTTGAATTTAGAGGGTTCAATAATTAAAATGCGTTGATAATTTTCATCCCTATGCCAATAGGGATCGAGATTATAATAGTTGTAAACTAAGGTCTGTTGATCTGTAATTACACAATGGTCTTTAAGTAGTGAAAGATCATATTTCACCTCCAATGAAACCGTGTCTTTGAGTATTTCTGGGGGTTTCAAATGTGGGAACTTATCGTATTCAATATCGAGAAAAGTATTCTTTTGATCGCTTTCGAAGAAATGATTGATATTGTCCTGATTGGCATAGTATTTTTTGTTCGAAAAGACTCCTGATACCCATTGCCAACTGAGTTGGTTACTGGCTAAATCACCATCCAATAAGTTTGCATACATCCATTTAGAAGGCTGCAGCCAATGTGATTGGGCAATATTACAACAAATTGATGCAGTGTACATTCTCATGTGATTGTGCATGTACCCAGTGAGATACATTTGGTCGATAGCCTGATCCAAAGCTTTAATATCTGTGGAAGCTTTGATTATGGAAAGAGGAATTTCCCAATTTGAAATAGGTTTTTGAGTGTTTTTAAGATCGGAATCTATAAGGTCTCCTTTTGAAATCCATACTTGTTGCCAATAGTCTCGCCAGGCCAACTCTTGGGTTAGTTTTTCTATTTGCTTCCATGGCTTGTTGAGGTCCAGAAGTGCGTTAAAGACTTGTTTGGTTGAGATGACTCCGCGTGATAAGTAGGGACTAAGCTTGGTAACCGCACCCTTACCGTAGTTTCTTGTTCGGCCATATGCTTCCGGATCTAGAGTAGACATTCTTTTCTCAATAGCTGATATGGATGTAGGAAAGGCTATCGTTTGGATATTTTGTTATTTGAAATGTTACGCTGTCTAGAAGACTTGAATCGCGTAATCTTATCACTTCTTTTTTGTAAATGTTTACTGCTTGTTCCACTATGCACTCGTTTTCTCCAGTTTTTAAACGAGCTAGGTTTGAGTTCAGTTCGCATCAATTTGATTACCTCAGCTTCTGAGTATCCAAATTGCACCTTTATGGCTTCAAAAGGGGTTCTGTCTTCCCAAGCCATTTCAATGATTCTGTCTATTTGAATTTTGTCTAACATCTTGTGTAAAGATAGTCATTCCTGAGCTTTCTTTGAATTAAGTATTTATTAGGAGTTCATAAAAATGGCTTTTGTTTCAAATTAATTCAAGAAGTCCAAGAATAAAAAAACCTCCAATCGAACAATTGGAGGTTTTAATTTTTACCTAAAAGTTATCTATTCGTTGATCCCAACTAAGGTAACCTCAAAAGTTAAATCTTTTCCTGATAATGGGTGGTTCGCATCCACGGTAATGGTATCCTCAGTCACAGCTGTGATCACTAGAGGCATTTGCTGACCATCTGGAGTCTGAGACATTAATTGCATCCCAACTTCTGGTTTGATTTCTTCAGGTAATTGTGCTTTAGGAACTTCTTGAATAAGTTCAGCTTTAGGGGCACCATAAGCTTCGTCAGCAGGAATCTCAATAGTTTTAGATTCTTCTACTTCCATCCCCATAATTCCATTGTCAAAACCAGGAATTACTTGTCCAGTTCCTAAAGTAAACTCCATAGGCTCTCTTCCTTCTGAAGAATCAAATACTTGCCCATCACTTAAAGTTCCTTTATAATGAACTTTTACTTTGTCATTTGCTTGTGCTGCCATAGCTATATATATTTTAAAAATGCAAAGGAACAAATCTTTGGCTTAAAATCAGTGCTTTCACTAAAAAATTCTACCTGAGAAATGGCTTTATCATTGTCCAGCCAAGTTTTTTTGAAGGCATAACATATAGTTTAGTAGTTTTGTGAAAATTGTGGGGATTATGAGCTTATCAAAGAAGATTGTCATCGGACTTTTAGCCGGTGTAGGAGTTGGATTATTTTTTGGACAATATGTATCTTTCTTTGGCATCTTAGGAGATGCCTTTATTGGTTTGCTTCAAATGACGGTATTGCCCTATATTATGGTTTCTATCATGGCAAATCTCGGACGTATGTCTATGGAGGAAGGAAAGAAGCTTGTAGTTGTGGGTGTGAAAGTATTATTTCTACTTCTTGGTTTTGGGGTTTTGGCTTTAATCTTATTGCCACTAGCGCTTCCGGAGTGGACCGCTTCTTCTTTTTTTAAACCATCGATTGTAGCAGTTGAGAAACCCTTAGACTTTTTAGAATTATATATTCCTTCAAACCCTTTTAGTGCTATGGCGAACAATGTGGTTCCAGCTGTCGTGCTTTTTAGTATTTTCTTCGGGGTTGGATTGAGTAAAGTTCAAGAGAAAACAGGTTTACTGAAGAACCTAGACACTATTGGAGATGCCTTAAATCATATTAATAAGATCGTAGTTAAGTTAACACCTTATGGTGTTTTTGCCATTGCAACTTATAATGCAGGAACTATGAACTTTCAGGAAATCCAACGTCTGCAAGCCTATGTAGTGCTTTATAGTGTTGCTGTATTATTACTTGGTTTTTATTGGTTACCTCTGTTGATTCAGGGTTATACCGGAATTAAGCCTGGAGCATTGTTCAGAGCGACTAAAGGAACTTTATTAACCATTTTTGCTACAGGGAAAATCATCGTAGTCTTACCTCAACTAATAGAGAATGTAAAAGAATTGTTAGCCTCCATGAAAATGGATGAAGACGAGCAATCTAAGGCAGATGTGCTTATGCCACTGGCTTATCCATTCCCTAATTTAGGTACTTTTGTAATTTTTGTATTTGTGCCGTTTACTGCATGGTTTATGGGAAGTTCATTCACTTTTGTGGAAAGTCAATTATTCGTTGGGATGACCTTGTTGAGCAGTTTTGTCGCTCCAGTGACAGGGATTCCATTTTTACTTGACATGATGAAATTACCCAGCGAGATGTTTCAGCTCTTTGTGATGTCAAGTGTCTATACCGATAGAATTCGAGTCGTATTAGGGGCGATTCATTTAGTGGCCTTAACCTTGATCACGATTAAGCTCACCTTCGGGGGGCGAAAAATGTTATGGTCAAAACTACTTCGAGGAATTATTATTGGAGTAGGACTTACGATTGTAGCCTTGTTCGGGACTAGAATGTATTTAAAATATTCCCTTGGGAAATCTGAACAATATGAAAGCTTCGTCCAAATGCAACTTGCAGATCAGTTTAAAAGAGGACCGATCAAGCCTGTTGAAAATCTCCTTAGAGACTCAACTTATAGTAAAGGAAATAACCACTTAATTCAAATAAAGAACAGAGGAGTACTTAGGGTAGGTTTCCATGCTAATGCGCTTCCTTTTGCCTTTAAAAACAGTAAGGCAGAATTAGTTGGTTTTGACGCCGAGATGGCTTATATCCTGGCTAAAGAACTGGGTGTGGATCTGGAGTTTTATAAAGTAACTAAAACTCAAATGAGGTCTCTATTGAAGTCAGGAAAATTAGATATTATCATGTCTGGAGTGGTAAGCACCACCGAAGGCCTATCTGATTATTCCTTATCAAGATCTTATATGGACCAAACTTTAGCTTTTGCCGTACCGGATTATAATAGAGGGAATTTCAAAAACAGAGAAGCCATCTTAGAGCAAGGAAAGTTTAAAATGGCCTATACAAAAACCTATTTTGAAAATAAGATTAAACGTGCATTTCCGAATGTAGAATTACTTAGAGTAGATTCTCCTAGACCTTATTTTAAAGGAAGTACACCTCAGGTGGATGCCTTGTTAATTTCTGCGGAAATGGGTTCTGCATGGACGGTCATTTATCCGGATTATCACATTGCAGTCTATCAACCAGAATTGATCAAAATCCCAACTTCTTACCCAATGGTTAAGGATAATAGTTGGGAGTTATTTGTAAATACTTGGCTGGAAATGAAAGAAGATGACGGAACCATTGAGCATTTATTCCATCATTGGATCGAAGGTAAAGGTGCCGAAATTGTGGAGCCTAGATGGTCTGTGATTAAAGATGTTTTGGGCTGGGTGGATTAAAACAACCCTGAAAGATCTTTTCTATATTCTTTCCAAACCACAACGTCTTTTAGATCAGAATTAACCCGTCTGAAATCTTTTCTCATTTCATAAGCCGAGAACAGCCCTGCAAGTACATTGCTAGCTGCCAAGCCGATATAGATTCCATTAATTCCCCAGAAAGAACCTAACAGAGTCAAGGGAATGGTAAAGGCAAAGGATTTTACTAGACTTAGTTTCAAAGACTGAAAGATCAAACTCAATCCATTAAATATGGATGAGGTTATGATATAGAGTCCGTAGAAAACATAAGAAAGTCCTACGATATAGAAATAGTTAGAAGTATAGTCAATGACCTCAGTGTTTTCGCTGAATAAAGCAGCTATTGGTTTAATAAATATAAATAGAATAAGGGCGACAAATAATCCCAAATAGACCGATGCCTTACCACCAAATTTAATTGCTTCTTCTACACGTGAGGCAAATTGTGCTCCTTTATTTTGAGAAATAAATGGCGTCATTGCAGTGCTTACCCCTAGAACTCCAATCAAAAGCAAGGTCTCAATTCTTCCTGAAACTCCGAAGGCAGCGACGGCCAGCGCAGACTGTTTCGCAAGGATGAATGTCAGGTAAGTAAGGGTTAAGGGCCCTATCATTTGAGTGATTATCGTGGGAGTAGAGATTTTCTGAATTTCTTTCAAAATCTCTTTAGTATTTAAGGATAGGGAACGGGTATTTAGAAGAATTTCTTCCTTGTATAGAAAGTATAACATTCCTATAATGATGACCAACCAGGAGAATACCGAGGCATAGGCGGCTCCTTTAATTCCCAGTTCTGGAAATCCAAATGCCCCAAAAATCAACAAGTAGTCTAGAACCAAGTTAATCACCCCAGAGAATGCCATCAGTAGTTCAGGTTTACTTACGTTTCCATTTGCTCTTAAGATACTTCCTATGAGCAGACCAAGTGTAAGTAAAGGGATACCCAATAGAAGAGGTCTTAAGTATTCCTGAATTAAAGGTATGATTTCGGGTTCTGCTCCCAATAAACTAAATATAGGAAATAGAAATTGTATCGAGATCACACTGATACTTATACTAAGTAATAGACTTAACATAAGGCTTACCTTCACAATTTTACTAAGTTTCAGGTGGTTTCCTTCTCCTTTTGCCTGGGCAATGGGTATAGAAACTCCCACAGAAAGCCCCATAAATAGCCCAAGAATCAAAAAGTACAAGGTAGAGGCAAAACTTAATGCCGCTAAAGAATTTGCCCCAAGTTGCCCCACGAAATAAGTATCTATAACTTGAAATAGAAAGGTAGAGAGCATCCCCACACTGATTGGTAGACTCATGGAGATTAATATTTTATTGGTGTTTCCCTTTAATAAATTCGTACTCATAATGGTTTAGTTGTTAGTTCTTGCGATATTTAAAGCCTCAGTAAGGCTTTTGATGGTTTGTTTTTCTTCTAGTGTTTCTAAAATTTGAATGTCATTTCCTTGAAGCTGATGAATCAATTTTTTGTAATCCTCCAAGGACCAAGATTTGGTTTCTATCGAGGCCCCTGGAATATTTCCACCCCTTGCATTTATTCTACATGCTCCTGGAGCAAAAAACACCACCGACCATTGCTGCTCTTTTAGTTTTTCAAAAAACTCGCTATCATTTGTAGTAGGGGTATAAGAAGCATTTCCTATATGTTTTTTGACCGCTTTAGCGAAAGCTTGAGCCGCATATGGGTCACAGGCACGAGCTAAAATTGATTTATTTTTATAATCCATAATATTTGTTGATACTTTATTTGTAGGTACAGATATAGGAAAAGTTTTAAATCTCCTAATCTTAGCCAGAATTAGACCTTTTTAAGGTGCTTTTGAGAGCTCTATGAGCTTCAAAACAGTTTTCCAATTCCTCGTGGTAGCAGGAGTCTTCAAATGTTTTTCAAAAAACTGATTACTGTATTTACTTTGATGATATTTCCCTTTACAAAGGAGGTAAACCTGATCTTGATAAATCTTAAATTGATCCTTAGAGGGATATTTAGATTGAAGATTCTCATAAGAATCAAGAGAAGGAGCTTGTTTTAAAAAAGTCACATGTAGTTGCTTGATGTCGGTTGGCGCGTTGTAAAATGGATTTTTTTTCAAAGCCATTTCCAAGTCCGAACTATCTTTGATTTGAACAGGAACCTCAAGCTGAAAAATTTCTTGAATACCCAGTTCTAGTTGAGAGGCCAAAACTTCATTGTCCAGATTCGACTTAAAAATAATATTTCCGCTTTGTATATAGGTCTGAACCCACTCAAATCCTAATGAAACACATAAGGCCTTAAGATCGGCCATGAGAATTTTCCGTTTTCCACCCACATTAATTCCTCGAAGTAGTGCGATTTTACTTCTTAATTCCATCTAGTAAAGATTTAAGCAAACTATGCTGAGGTTCTCTATAATGTGCACTACAAAAGGTCATGTGATTATAACCGATATTATCATTTTTAAAATTTACATGAGCTCCTTTTTTTGCATAATACTTAGCCATCCAAGCTCCAATTTCAGGTGGGCAAGCGCTGTCATCCGAAGCGTGCCATATCGAGATGTTTTTACAAGAAATATTTCTTGGGTCAAAGCCCCATAAATAGCATACATCTAAAGCAGATTCCCAGGTGTTGCCAACAGTTCCTCTTACCATGGAACGACTGAAGGTATGACTCATCATTTGAACCAATTCCTTATCTTTTTTGACATTTTTCCCCATGGCTACTAGGGTTTTGGTCGGAGCCCAAGGTGCTAACAAACCTTGGTATATATACAAGCTAGAGAACCAATATGCGTTCCATGCAAAATCCATTTGAGCAGTCGTTTTCAAACTATCACTAGCAAGTGCACCCTTCAAGCCCTCCTCTTTAGTAACATCATTGGGTAATAAGGGAGCATTTAATCCTAAACCAATCACGCGCTCAGGAAAGTGAAAGGCAGCGGCTAATGCATGAGGATTACCTTGTGAATGTCCTGTGATCATGAAGTTTTCTACCTGTTCTGCTTCAAGAACTGCTTCAAGGTCTTCTAAGGCCCAGTCAGTAACCTGTCTTCCTTTTTTCATATCTGTATTTCCAACCCCAGGCATGGAAATAGAGATCCCACGCACTCCTAAAGCTTCACAGGAACGATGATGTACTGCTTTTTCAAAAGTTCCATCCAGCCCTGATCCATGTATGTTGATCATCACCGGGGCCTTCATATCCTTAGAGCCATATCGGAAGTATTCAACTTTTCTCCCAGTTTTATCCGTCACGATTAGTGCATCGTCTCTATTTAGAGAGGCTTGGTTTATAGGGAATTGCCCTTTCCTTTTAATGAATATCCCACTGATGATAAGAATTAAATATAGGCCTACAAGAAATAGGATAATATATTTTAAGATAACGAGTATGATCATGAGAAGGAGTTTATTTCTCTGAAGATAACACAATTATTCAACTAAAATGTGATAAGCCACTTCAAGAAACTTTTTAGAAGCTTCTTTTTCTTCTTTATTGGTTCGAAGCTCTTTGAACACCCCGCCTATTGTCATGTTTTGCTCCGGTAATCTGGTTTTTCCTTTCACTTGAGCAATAATAAAAGTCTCGGAACTATGAGGATCACTAAGTTCATAGATATCGTAGTTTTGAACAATGGGGATCATGGAAAACGTAGTGATATTTCCAACCATGATCGGTACCATGATAAAGCCGCTAAACTCCGATTTAGAATCTATAAATCTGGGGACTCCTGTGAGAATAGCATTCGAAGCTAGGATTCCCTCATTCCCTGCTTGGGAAGGGAGTAAGTTTTGAGGTTGGAACTTCAAATAGGCCTCTCTTAGAGTATCATCCAATTTAGAAATGAGATTTTTTTGCTCGCCTTCCGTTAAATTTGAAATTGATAGGGCAAGAAACAAGATAGATTTTTGTTTGTTAGAGAATATACCTGCGACCTTCGATAATTCTGCAGTTGAGATTTCCCCGTCTTTAGCTTCGGTAAATACGTTGTAAAAACGACCTCCATTATCCAGTTCATTAAGAGCAGCGTCAAGGGAGGTATAAGGACTTATTTCGTTCATTTAGGTTTGTTGAATTTGATCTTAATTAAGTTATTTTCAAAGTAAAGTTAATGGTTTTTTTACTTCTAAAACTTAACTTTAAGTTAGTGACAATTTCATTGTTTAGAAATGTTCAAATTTGAATTTTGGAATAAAACAAATGGATTTATTCTTAATGATTTTTGGGGCTTTATTTTCAGTGATGAACCCCTTCGGAACGGTACCTGTGTTCGTGAGTTTAACCACAGAACACACTAAAGATGAGCGAAACAAAGTAGCATTATGGACCTCAATTAATGTCTTAATTATTTTACTAATTTCCTTTTTTATTGGTCAGTACCTTTTACTGTTTTTTGGGATTACCCTGAACTCATTAAAAGTCGCTGGAGGCCTTATTATTACCTCTTCTGGATTCTCTTTATTGACAGGAGAATTTAAAAAGCACAAAGGAATGAAAAAAGAGAAAGTCAAATTGGATATCGAAACAAGATCTGAAATTACCTTAACACCTTTAGCCATGCCTATGATTGCTGGCCCAGGGACAATTTCTTTACTGATAGCCTATAATCAGGAGCTTGAAGGAGTAGCCAATCTTCTTATAGCCCTAGGAGCTATCTTCGCCTCGACTGTATGTATTTATTTAATATTGAAGAGCTCTTTTTATATCGTTAAAATCCTTGGTGCATCAGGAATCAATGCATTATCAAGAGTGATTGGATTCATCGTCATTTCAATAGGAGTTGAATTTATTATCTCGGTGATTACTGATTTACTTTTCTGATCTTATAGGCATTCTTAGAAAATCGCGGTAAATAAGGGAGAAATGCACCTATTAGCCCAAGGCCAAAACACATCACCAAAGTAGATAAACCCATATCAGTTACCAGATAAATAATGTTCGGAATGATCATCAGTACTAAAAAGAGAAAGAGATAATAGTTTTTATAGTTTGGTGTAATTTCTATGATATCTCCATCGCTGACTTCAATCGGAAACTTAGAGCTTTTAAACAATTTAGATCGGACTTCAAAGAGGTGTTTTCCTTGTGCTACATCAATATCCCTCCATCCTTGGTTTTCAATTGCCGTAACTTTCTGTTCATCTACGAAAACTGCGAGATCTCTATGGGTTAATTTAAATATGTTTGGTCTTCTAATTTTAATCATAGTTAGTTCTTTACATTGATTTTTGATAAAAACACGGTCTTCGATAGCAGTAGTTAATATCCATTTCTTAGGTTCTCTGCAAAAGCATCGGGAAGCTCGCTTTCTATTACTGCCATGGCAGCTTTTTCTATATCATAGTCAAAACGTACAGATTCTACGTTCAGACTGTTTTGATTTCCCATGGAGAGCCTAGAATCGAATTCCAGTAGGGTATAACACCCTTTTGTATTATGGTCTTTAGGTTTTCCTACGGAACCGATATTTATGGCATGTTTGAACTTGGGAACCCCATCGTTTTGAGTGGCTACAATTCTATGAAAGGGTTTATGGGTATGACCGAAACACAGAACATCAGCATGGGCATCCTCCATCATTTCGATTAGATCTTGATCAGATCGTTCCTCAAAGATATATTCATTTATCGCCTTAGGGCTTCCATGAACAAAAAGGAGATTTATATGTTCATCATTGAATTTAAACTCCAGTCGTATGTGTGCAGGAAGGCTTTGTAAATAAGATCTATTCTCATCCGTTAATAACTGGTTTGTAAATGCTTTAGAAATACCTCCGTTGTTCAGAGATTCAAAATCAATTTGCCCTGAACTCTTAGCCATATTACTGATGTACTCATCGTGATTCCCCTCAAGAGTTGCTATCTTTCTAGCTCGAATTTCTTGGATGACTTCATTGGGCCAGACATTGTATCCGATAAGGTCTCCTAAGCAATAAATTGCGTCCACATTTCTGTGTTCTACATCAGCAAAAAAGGATTCTAATGCTGGTAAATTAGCATGTATGTCACTAAATAAAGCTATTTTCATTTTAGAATAATTTTAATTGAAGGATCTACATTTTCGTATAAAAAAGGCAATGTCTTCTGGACTTTTTAGACCTTGATTTTCTGGAAAATCTATAATTTCACTCGCTGCACCATAGTCAATATTTACATCGATAACTTCATAGTAAAAATGTGAGTTCGGGTCATCCTGTCTAATTCGACGTATGAGTTCAGCCAATTCATCCTCCCTAAGATAAGTCTTTTTCGCAGGGATTTGAGCAAAATCTCTTGCCAAGTCCTCTATCTTTTCTTCTTGGGGTAAATAAACAAAGAAAGCCTTGTCATAATTCCTAAAACAGAATTCATTGAGTCTATGAATTAAGGGTGCTACGTTCTTTGCATCGCTTAAATGTTGTAGAATCTCTTTGATCTTATACCTCACGGTATTGATTCTCTCTTTAGAGGCATTTGGAACTAATTCTGGCCTTAGTCTCATTTTAAAATTTTTTGATAAAAAACAACTCCCGGGTCAGGTGTTTCCTCCTTAGAGCTTATAAATCCTGCTTTTTCCATCACCTTAATCGAAGCGATATTTTCCTTTTCCACTCCAGCGGAAATAGAGGAGAACCCCTCTTGAGCTTTTGACCAGTGAATAAGCCCTTGAACTAACTCTGTTCCCAGTCCTCTTCCCCAAAAATGCTCTGAAATCAGATATCCAAATCTAAGTTCTAAGTCTTCGTGCTGCTGCTTATCAGGTTCATAAAGAAATATAAACCCAATAAGTTCTTTGCTTTCTATAAGTTCAACAGTGATAAAATGACTTTCCTGATTCCTTTCTAGTATCCATGTTCTTCCTTGTTCAATAGTCAAAATGTTTTGCCATCCATCTGGTAGCGTTTTAGTCACCGATGGGCTTAATATTTCAAGAATTTTTGCCGCAAGATGATTTAGGAATTTATCATCTTCTATGCGGTTTACAAGCGCTCTTGCCTGAAGTCTTGGGGTGTCAAAATCACATTTCACTTGAATCGTGTTTTTTCTCCGCTCAAAGTAGCTCTATAATATTTATTTCTTTTGATAATCAAAAGTTCTCCGTACTTGCCGTTTTTGAGCCCTGAATCTACTCCAAATATTTTGTTGTTATACAAACTTACAACCTCTTCGTTAGTGCAATGTCCGACTACTTCGTGATCAGAATGCATCATCTGTAAAAGTTCCGTAATCTCTGAATCTTGCAGATTGTCATTGAAGTAACCTCTATACCAAATCAAACTTTTTGAACCATAGTAGGTCTTATAGAAATCTGTAGATTTCATTTCTGCTTTACTTTTAGAAATGGAAGCTCTCATGATTTGGTTAATCTGTTCAAGGTCAAAATCGTTTTTGGCAAGAAAATCTTTAGAAACTCCTCCATGTACGAAGACGTCACCGTTGATTTTTACAAGAGTTGCCTTAGAACGCAACCACCTCCCAAGAACGGTGTTTTCTCCATATAGTTGATCATAGCTAGTATTTAAAAGAGTAGCAGTGGTCTCGTATTTCTTATTGATATAGCGTAAATCCTTGTGAAGGATCATATATTCATGATTCCCCAGTAGATAGTGAACTTGACCTCCTCGCTTTTTTGCTTGAGCTTCTAGTTTATAGATCAGCCATAAGGTTTCATTAACCTTGGGTCCTCTGTCAAAAATATCTCCTACAATTACAAGATGTCCTTTACCAAAATTCCAATTCAAGTCCTTATCAATAATTTTGTTGTTCTGAAGCAATGCTACGGCAAGATCATATTGTCCATGAATATCACTCAGGGCAACGACCTTCTTTACTTTTTCATAGACACTTTTTTCAGGGGAATAAATAGTATCAAAGGCTTCTAAGCCCAAAACCTCAGTAAAGACTTCACCCTTAATGATGGACTTTTCTATAAGTTGACCCTTTTCTATAAAGACATAGGGACCATCTGAAATTTGACCGAAGGCAGAGGTGATGGATATCCCAATTAAAATTGGATATAATAAAAATTTAAGCATGGTAAGGGTAGTGATTGTAGGGTTATTATTTAAAATCAGAAATGACTTTTTGTGCTTTGTTGATATCAGCTTCCTCTATCCACAGCTCTACATTGTCATTTGGGGTTCCGAATCCAGCTAATCGTGCTGATTCTACATTGTTTTTGATGATGGAATCCACTCCTTCTTCTTTTAATAATCCTGCAATTCTGTTGATGATAATTGCACTGTCAGTAATGACTTTTACATGTTTTTCCATATTATATTTTTTTAGCAAAAACGACTCGCTCTACTTCACAGACCCCAAGTTTTCTTCCTGTAGGTTTGACATAGGCTTCGTCTAGTTGGTTATAAGTTATATCTTCGATAAGTTCCCATCCATATTTTTTGAGAAATGGATTAATTTCACTGGGGTCAAAACTAGCGATCCATAAACCCTTTTTAACTGTGGTTTTATAGAGCCAATCTTGGTTCATTAAATCTCGACCTTCAACGAAATCTTTTAGGACATAGGTAAAGGCAAGGTAACTCCCTTTAGGAGTGTTAGAGAAGAATTCAAATGTTTTTTCAAGACTTGGCATGTCCAAATATTGAGAAACGGCTTCCCAGATAAAAAAGGTTTTGTCTTGGGCGTTATAGCCGCTTGACTTAAGTTTATCCCCTATATTCTCCGTAATAAAATTAATGGGAACCTGCTTTATATAATTAGGGAAAATCCCTTGAGCTTTAATAATGGCCTTATGTTTGTTTTTGACAGATTCTGCTTGGTCCATCTCAAAACAAGCGAAATTTCTAGGCTCCGGGAAACGATATAATCGGGTATCCATACCTGCACCGAGATTTACAATGTTCTTGATACTAGAATCCTTAAGCGTTTCGCGAAGTTTAGTGTCAATATACCTCTTGCGAACTAAGAACATACTCCAACCCCCTGGCATTGTTTTTTCCACAAGATTTACAAGAAAATTTCTTACCCCAGCATACTTGGAAATCTTGATCCAGAACCCATCCATTCCGGAGAACATTTTAGGTGCAAGATCATCCGTTATAATTCGTTCATTGACAGGATATCCTTGTTCAAATCCTGCATTAGCCGTGGGTTTAATCCCAGTTTTCCCTGCTCCCTTAGTGTCTACTTTCATTTCAAAATATTAGAATCAGCTTCAAAGCTTTGAGCTGACTACTAAAATTAGGGATTATTTCTGATATATTATTTGACCTCGTTGATCTTTATCAAATCTTTATGATAGGCTTGCATTCGAGAGTAGGCGGTCCCATCAACTAAGAGAATGACCATCAACATAGAGATGGAGCTGATACTAATTGCCCTCCACATGGGAGTGTTGATAAACAGCAAGACCAAGGCAGCAATGATAATCATTACAGGGATGACTTTGAATACTACGGTATATTCCTTCAAAGTAGCTTCTGAACGCTTTATTTCTGATTGATAAAAGGAAGAAGCATCCTTGTGATAAGCTTTTTCGAATTGAACAACGCGCGATTTATTGGTGTAAAACAATCCAAGTCCGATCGTCATTAAGAGTAAACCAGTTACCAAAAGGGGAATCACATAAGCCTTGGCGAGATCGGTTTTACCCAATTGCCAGAAACCTATGCTTGCACTCAAAAACAATAAGGCAAATAGGATGAAAAATCGCGTTGAAAACACTTCGGCTTTTGCCCATTCTGTGGCTAATTTTAATAGTTCCATTTTAATTCATTTTGTATTTTTCCTTTTAGATTTTTGATCCTTTGAGGAGTCCAACCATTTTTTCCAAATATTATGAGCCCTATAAGGTTTCCCACTCAAGACAATCGTTATTTATGATTCTGATTTCATTGTTTTGAAAACTCTCGTTTACCGCATCATTAACTACAAAGTAAGGGAATTCGAAATCTTTTATATTATTAGCAGGATCTAAATATGCTCGTTGTATCTCATTACCTTGTGCGTTCAATTTTAATACTTGGATGCTTCCATTTTCAGTTTCTACCAGTACATATATCTGATTTGAATCACCTAAACTAGCTCTGATTTTGTGAGGGATACTTTCTGTAGGAATGTTATGAAGAAGTGTAATTTCACCGGTCATGACATTGAGTTCTTCAATCAAGACAGAAGACCCTTGATTCGAAAAATTCAGGAGTTTTTGATCCTTAAAAAGATAATCATGACTTATTGCATTGTACAAATTGCTTGGTTTTGCCCATAGCAAATCTCCTTTCGTATTTAGTGAAAATTTAGCGAATCCTATATAACCATCTAGATTGTATTCAGGGTTTTCCTGGTGGGCAGAATAGTAAAGATCTACAAGGATATGTTCATCAAAGACATTAATACTGTTTGAAAGTGCTATGTGTCCGGAAATTTCTTTTTCCCATTCTATGACACCATTTTCATTAAGTTTAACAATCTTCGCTTTGCTGAGGACACCTTGTTCTATTTCATCTGGATAGGGAGCGTTTTCACTGAATAACACATAAGCACCTTTTTGATTACCTAATTGTTGCAGACTAAATGTACTGTTGTTTAGAATATTCTCGCTAGAGAAAACGTGGCTCCATATAAGGTCTCCTTCTTGTGAAAATTTGTGGATCCCGAATTCATTGGAAAGTTCGTCGTATTGAACAGCATTTTCGGCCTTTTGGTTATAAGCTAAATAGATAAAATCGCCTTTAGCATGGATCTCAATTGGCCATTTATAATCCGAGGCATTAATCTCAAGATTTTTATGAAAGAGTAGATTGCCATCCAGATCATATTTATTCAATTCAAGCTGATTTGCGGCCGAGGCTTGGTAAATTACGTCTCGATCAATTGTAAATTGATCCAGCCAATTACTAGATTCTAATAAAGTAGGTTTTTGCTGACAAGCATTGATGGGTTCTTCTTTTACCGTTTGGCAGCCAATCAGAGACATGAGACTACATGTCAAGACGAGTTGCTTAAGTTTCATTTTGAGCATAAATTTTTAATGTGCTGAGCTAATATACTAATTTACAGTAAAATGTGGTTTTGAGCTCTAGATATGTAAGTCTAAAAAGTTTTAATTAGCCTGAAAACAGTAGAGGCCTCCGTATCGCCCTTTGAGAATTTAGGCCCTAGACCACATTGGAATGAAAACCCACTCTCAAATTCATAATGCACTTGAGGTAGAAGCAGTAATTCCATGGCATTATCATCTATTTTTTGAAGTGTAGGGTCTGAATTATTGATTTCAAGACCAACAACGGTATGTTTATTTAGATCAGCAAAGACTGAAGCATTCAGTAGTATCGTGTTTTTTTTAGAGGGGGCGTCAGATCCAGACTCTAGCATAACACCAAACAAACCTATAGCACTCCATACCTCATTAAATCTATAAGCGGGAACATATAGAAAACTTGTTTCAAGTAGATTATCGCGCAAGTAGGATTCACTTATCACTTGAACACCATGAATGAATTTTTTGTTCTTAGAAGCTCCGATGGTCCACTGTACTGCAACTTTGTAAGCCTCTAATTCAAAATTCTCAAAAGGAAATTCTAATTCAACTGCAAAGCCATTAAAGAGGGCATATTCGATTTCTGGAGCCCATTCTACATTGCGCACTGAACCGTTGTTTAAAGGGATGTCTACAAGGGCATTTATCTCTAATTCACCCTGCTGCGCTCCTAAGCCTCTTACTAAATCAAACATGAGGGGTTCGGGGATGCTAACGGCTTTTTCTTGACTAAATAAAGATGGAAAGATGCACAAAAGTGCGAGTGTGACTAGAACGTTTTTCATATAGGCTGGTTAAGGAGGTCAAAATTACAATTTTTCTTCCGTCCTTGTTTCGATGAATAATTGAATAAGGGTAAAATCTCTTTTTCTATATGTAAATCTTGTATTTTATTCATCGTGACTTATTCCATTCCTCTTTAAGTATGCTGTAATATACAGTATCTCTTCTTCGATTATTAGTCATTAAGGTATGGCTTCTAAGAATTCCTTCTTTAGTTAGACCAGCTTTCTCAAGTCCTTTTCGCGCTGGAATATTGAGAATATCCGTTTTGAATTCAATTCTTAAAATCTCGGTTTGGGAAAATATATATTCAAAGAGCAGTTGTTTCATAAGCCCATTAATGCCCGTTCCTTGATAGTCCTTAGCAATCCAGGTCCAACCGATTTCCAAGCGTCTATGCTCGTGGGATATGGATCCAATCCTGGTGGTGCCAATGATTTTTTGTGAAGAAGGATCAAGAATTGTAAAAGGAAGTGCTTTTTGACTTTTATGATCAGATAGGGCGGTAGTAATCCATTTTTTTAAAACGGCTTCATCCGACAAGTCAGCGGTAAAAAAGTACCACATCTCTCTGCCCTTAGTCAATTGTTTCATTCCCTCAAAATCCTCTATAACCATTGGGCGTAAGAGGACTTTTTCAGAGAGAATTGTTTTGTTGAAATCCAGCATTGAATGCTTGTTTATTTGCGTTTAAGAACGATAGGTTCTAAGAAGAAGTCGTTTCTAGAAACATTCTTTTCAAAAAATGCCAAGAGTTCTTCCTTTGATTTAAAGTCTTCTTTTTTAAGCGCATCATTCACATCATAATAGGTGAGCTCATCATCCTTGAGGACAAATCCATAAAAGATATTAGTGGTCTTTCCTTCGTTTACGCTGATCAAGTTCAGAATAGTATGACCTTTAATGGTTTTTGAAAAGGCTGTCATTTCCTGTTCTTTTCCTTTTTCAATAAAAGTTAAGGTATACCTAGTTTCGCTTTCCTTTGAGATTTTTAGAATAGTGCCTTCTTCATCTTCATCACTATACCACTGGCCAAGTAGACCCAAATTGATTTTTTCATCATTCGGCAGTGCATACTTGGATTCTAGAGCACAACTTAGCATGACTAAAATTAAGAAGAATAATGCACTTAGTTTTTTCATAGCAGTTGATTTATTTAATGTCCTTATTCAGAGTGGATAAGATCTCTTTCCCGAAATATAAGAAAGTTTCGAATAGAAAGATAACGATTAATAATGTTGATTTAAACCCAAGAGGTATACCAATTTGGAACAGAACAATAATTGCATAAATTAACATTCCTGACCCCAGTTTGAACAATCGTTCAAAACTCGACATATTAGTGGTCATTAATGAAAGAACAAGAGGCATAATGATTGATAATACAAGTGCCGCCGCTCGACTGTTTAAGTTTGCGTTATAATCAATTGTTAGGTACCCAAAACCCGCCATGATAAAACAGTTTATTAGACCAAAGAACAATAAAGTCGCTATGGATTTCCCAATTTTATTTCCAAGATTATTCGTTTTTTTTAATAACATAAGCTTAGTGTTTAAAGATCAATGAGTCTTCTGTGATAGTTTATTTGCCCTAAATGGTAGCTGAAGTGTTTAAGTAAGTGAATCAATAGGTATTCAGTACTTTCTACCTTGGAAAATTTCAATAAGGGATAATCCTTTTTCAAATCATCCTCACTCAATAGGTTCAATGAGGTTTTGATCATGTCTACAGTTTGATTAATACTTATGATCATATCAATTCTAGAAATATTCTTGTCAGAAAATTCTAGTTCCCTGTCTCGAACATAATCTGTTTGCCCTAGTTCTTTCCCAATAAAGGTATGCAGGTTTCCTATAAGGTGAAGGGTCAGATTCCCTGCAGAATTTGAAATGTTTCCTTGGGTTTTCCAAATGTTTTCTTCCTGTTTGTATAACTCTAATTCTTGAATTAACTGCCTGAGTTCATTCTCAAAAAAGGTGATGATTGCGGTGTTATTCATATGAGGAGGTTATGGATTTGCTTGTTAGATTTAGTGTAGAATGTTGTGGGTTGAAAATTTAATGACCTTAGCCTTTTAACTCTAACAAATCCCATAAGTTCCCATATAGATCCTTGAACACTGCGACAGTTCCATATTCAGTTTTTTTAGGGGCTCTTGTAAACTCAATTCCTTTTGACCTCATGTCTTCATAGTCTCTCCAGAAATCATCTGTATTCAAAAACAGGAAGACTCTTCCCCCGGTTTGGTTGCCTATAATAGATTCTTGTTCAGGTTTCGTAGCACGAGCGAGTAGGATTGAAGTTCCCGTGGAATTAGGAGGTGCAATAACAACCCACCTTTTGTTTTCATCGGGTAGGTAAGTGTCCTCAATTAAATCAAAATGGAGCTTTTGAGTGTAAAACTCAATCGCCTCATCATAATCTTTTATAACTAAGGCGATATGTACTATAGATTGATTCATTAGATAGTTTTTACTTGCTTAAATTTTGAGCCCAAAAGTAACGGCAAGGTTATCTACCTTGACCCGCAGTTTGAGTAGCTTTAATTCTTCCACTGAAGAGTTTCTTTATTTGGTCACTTTTTTTAACTGTACTAATTTAACTTAAATTCATGAATTAAACTCCTTAAAGCCCTCAGATTGATCATGTTGGCCGAAGGGTTTGATGGAATGTAGTTCGCTTCTAGGGTCCTTAGAGCTTATTAAAGGGAAGAAAAGTTGCACATACCAAGGTTCTTTAATTTGATTCCAGGCTCCGAATCGAGAAGGGTATTTACGGGTGATTTTTGCGGTTCCGAAAATTACATCCCAGATAAACAATAAATTTCCGTAGTTACCGTTTGGATGTGAAATGCCATCTTCATCTGTTAATCCGTGATGAGCAAAGTGGGTACTTGGGGTGGAAATAAGCCTTTCCACTAACCAGGCAATAGGATGCAGAATTTTATATTTATATAAAAATCGGTCCCATTTAGTTTCACTATGTGCTAATAAGATAATACTCAGCTTTATGGGGAGGTAGAATAAATAAACATAGCCCATTCCTAAATACACTAAAATAGCCGAAAACCAAATTCCTGGCATTAAAGCATAGTATAAGATGGCGTTTCTATAGGTTACTAAAACCCCCATCTCTTCAACGACATGATGAGGTCTGTGTAATTTCCACATAGTTTTACTTACATGAGATAGTCGATGCCACCAATATTGAGTCATGTCATCTAAAACTAGAAAGGCAAGTATTTGCCACCATATAGAACTTCCAATGAACAAATCCTCATAGCCTGGAATATATATACTGCATAACCAGAATACTGAAATAAATATTAAGGGTTGTATCAAAGTAGGCAGAATTACAAGACTCAACAGTTCAATGGTGAAATCATTCTTAGTTCTTCTGTCATTGATATAAAGACCCCCAATGGATTCAATTACACCTAGAATAATTAGGACTATAACAACTATAATTTTACTTATTGATTCATGTTCCATCTTATTAGAATAACAATGCACCCCCCAATGCAATGACAATACCTATGAGGTATATCGCTAGTATTATTATGGTGAATATCCCAAAAAACGTATACATATCACTTTGGTTTTTTAGAGCTTGTTCTAATTGACCACTGTCTCCATTGGAAATCGATTCTGAAACATTATTGGAAAATTTCAAAAGTAGATAGCAAGGATAGGCGTAAATAAGCGCCATAATCAAGTAGATCACAGAAAAAAGAATTCCTTGTACGCCCATGCCAAGAGCGCTACTAGTAGTTCCTGAAAAGAACAACATCCCTATAGCTGCTAAGACCATGATTCCCGTCATAATGAAGCCCATGATAGACAGAAATTTAGCCCATTTTGAAGTCTTTATGAGGTGATTTATAGATAATTGATTTAGTTCTAGCTTGGTTGAGGTTGCGTTGCTTTCCATTTTTTGAGTTTATAAGATTTGATTAATTTTTAATGATCTAAAGTAGAATAGTCAATTTAATTAATTGCTTAACAGACTTGCGTAATTATGTGATTTATTAAATTATAATGCTTTGCTTAAAATCGATTTCAGTTTTTCAATGTCATTCTGGTCAAATTCGTGCAAATCGATAGAGATATGCTTTCCATCGACCCGAGTCAAGAATAATAATGTATTCGTTTCATTGTATTAATTCTTGCGATATTTAAATGGGATTAGACCTTCTCTCCGCCATAAATAGATTGGTGCGGAAATCAAAGGGATCAATAAGATATATATAATCCAAAACACTTGGTTGCGAACATTATTCTTGATGATGTCAGTAATAAAAAAGAAAATAATAGAGACTATGCTCGCAGAAAAAACACCATCTATAAAATTCAGGTTAAACTCTTGTTTATCAGGGTTAAAAAAACGAAAAGAGATGTCTATGACTAAGGCTGTATAGCTGAATAGGATGAGCTTTTTTCCAATTGTGAAGTTGTCAGTCATAATTTTTTTGTTTTCTCCTTAAAATTAGTGAGAATACATGGATTATTCTCCTTGTTTATTCAAATAAGCGATCAGTAAGAAAGGGGGTGAGAACTAGAAGTACTATTCCTTATCATTTTATAAGGCCTTTTCTAAGGCCTGGTTTAATTGATCTCCTCTTAAATTACGCCCGATTATTACTCCATTAGCATCAATTAGAAAGTTGTCTGGAATTCCCATAATTCCGTAAATTAGCGAGGCTTCACTTTGATCACCTTTTAAATCACTTACATGAACCCAATTTAGATTGCCTTTTTTAATTTCCTTAGTCCAATTATTTTTGTTGATGTCTAATGAAACAGCAAATACCTCGAAACCTTTTGGTTTGTATTTTTCATAGGTCTTCACAAGGTTTGGATTCTCCTGTAGACAAGGTCCGCACCAAGAAGCCCAGAACTCCAGTAGTACTACCTTCCCTTGAGCGTCAGATAATCTCTTTAATTCTCCGTATTGATTTTCTGATTCAAAATCTACGTACTTATCACCAATTTTAGGTTCTCTATTAAGCTCGATATATCTAGCCACCTCTTTACCGAATTTAGAGCTTTTATTTGTTGATGAAAGTTGCTCGTAGAGTTCAACGGTTCTCACTTTCCCCCAAGTGCTTGCATAAATTGAGAGCATAGAAGCACTTACGATACTATTTGGGTTGTTTTTTATGAATTCTATTTCGTACTTAGTTCTTTCACTTCTAGGAAGCGTATCTGTTTTTTGCAAAAGCTCAGAAAAGAGTTTCTCTGATGTTGATCCTGTAATAGTAGCGTTTCTAAAATTAGATTCACGCGCATCAAAAGTCATAGGTTTACCCTCTGCCCAGAAAGCTCTATAATTTGAATAACCTTTATCGTGAAGCCATAGTTTTATTGGAGATTCAGACAATTTTGTGTTAAACTCAAAAGCGTTTCCCTCTACTAAAGTAGAGTCTATAATTTTGTTATTATAACTCAAGTATAGAGCTGTACCGTTTTCCATTCCACTGCTATTCCCCTTAAGTGAAAATTCGATTGGTTGTTCGTCATTACAAGACAAGGTAATTAGGGTTATTAACCCAAAAAATATTTTTTTCATAGCCTGTGGTTTATTAATAGGGTTTCACCCAAAAGAATCCCAAAAACTAAGTTTTCAGGCTCAATACAATTTTTTTTCAGAGTTAAAGAAAGCTAAAACTCTGTTTAAAAACAAATTAAATGGATGTGCGTAATTTTGCTATTTTGAATTTTCTATAGAGGAAAAGAAAATTCCTTGATCATTCATGAAGGTATTCTCACGTTTATTCAGGGCTAATGGGTCTCCATCGTAGTTTGTAGCGCTGTGCTGGAGTTCATTAAATATGCAGGCCGTGGCGGCAAAATCCCAGATGCTTCCTCCTCCATCTTCTTTTTTTGGTAGTTTAATCAGACAAGCTGGAGCATTTTCTAAAACATAAATGGCATTCATCACTGACCCACCTCCAGATTTCTCGACAATCTTTTCAAGATTCATTTCCTTTGTGATACCCTCCAAGGAGGATTCGATACCTGCTCTAGAAGGGGTCTCTTCTAGTGTCTTATCGGTCACATAGGTCAAATAGTTGTTTTTCTTTAAAGGCACCCATGGCTTGTCATTTTTCAAGACTCCTTCTCCCTTTATTGCCTGATATAAATTCCTTTTTACGGGGTCATAAACCACACCGATTACAGGGCTTCCATCTTGAGCCACCAGAGCAATGGAAACTGAGAACCCAGGCCTGTTTTGTATAAAAGGGAGTGTCCCGTCTAGAGGATCTATACACCAAAAATATTCTTTTTCAAACCTACTACCGTCATCTGGACGTTCTTCTGATAGAAGGGCTAAGTCATAACGATGACAAGAGGGGAGGAGGTGAGATAAAATCAGCTTTTCACAGGCAATATCAATATCGGTAACAACTTGTGAGGCTAAGTTTTGACCTGTGCCTTTATGGCGAACTTCAAGGGTTGTTCCAAGGTGCTTTTCAATTAGAGCTCCTGCATCAAGGGCAGCTTGAACTGCGATCTTAGCTAGTGTGTTGAAATTCATTTGCCTAAGCTTTTGATTACTTCTCGAGCGACGCGCTCACTGTAGCTGTTTAGTTTCCAGTGCCCCGGACTCCATCCTTTTAAAAATCTATGAAAATCTGCCCAAGCCACATGATAAAGGGGTCTCCACTGTTCCTCTAGGTCTTGGTTTGTTTGACCTAAGGCTTGGTGTAAATATTCAAAATAAGTATCTAAAATTAGAGTTTCTAAGCGCTCACAATCACTTTCATTTAAACAACTCCCAATAAAATAAGCCACATCCTTCATTCCGCATCCTCCACCTACATATTGAAAATCTACGCCAGCGACTCTGCCGTCTTTTGAAAAGCAGAAATTAGCCAGTTTTGCGTCTCCGTGGATTAGTGTTTGGAAGCGAGAAGATCTTAGTTTTTCAGCTATGGTATGGGCGGCATTTTTTAAATCCAAATCATCAAGTGCTTCAAGCTCTTGAGGTCTTGTGTTCAGATGCCAATAAGATCCTTCTTCCCAGAGTCCATCAGGGGACTCATGTACATAGCTTGCATGAAAATCAGCCAACCATTTTAAAACAGTGGCAATGTCTTCCCATTGAACGCTATCTTTTCTTAAATCAATGCCCGCTTGATCTAAGTCTTCTAGAACGAGTAAAACTTCATCATTTTTCTCCTCAGCCGCATAGCATTGAGGTAAACGAGCTTTACTTTTCTGACTATAGTTTAAATACCAACTGGTTTCTACTTGGTAGGATTTTATTTTGCGCTCTTGTCCAATATTGCTGTTCCATCCTCGAGGATGATTTTCGGAGGTCGGAATTTGAACATGCTTGATGATGGCAGTTGGCATAGATGCGTTTTTTAAGGAAACACGAATGATTTTTCCATAACCGCTCCATAATTCTTGGATGATTTCCTTTTCAGTAAAAGAGGTCGCTCCAGTGGACTTGAGTATTATACTTTTAAAGTGCTCGTTCATCATATAGCAAAAATACAAAATACATCAAAGGAGTGATGATGTATTGACTAGCTATTCTCTAGAATAAAAAAAGAGGGAATATATTATATATTTCCTCTCTCTTTCCTTTAATGAAGCTACTTTTTTGATCGAAATTTATAGGTAAGACCGTGTTAATTCTATTTCCATTCGATTTTATACTCCCTTATCAAATCGTTAAGCTTCTCGATATCTGAGTCTTCACAGGCTGTATAGTTCAAAACTAAGAGTGTTTTACCATTAGATTGAAATTTATAATCTCCTGCAAATTTTCGAATTGAATCAATTGTTGTGAGATCAATTTCTTTATGAAATAACGATTTTCGTTTAACGCTATTCCCTTGAACAATAGCATAACCTTTGAGATACATCCATGTCTGAAGGATTGTTAGAGATACCATGCTCGCAATAAACCCCCACCAGAAAACATTCGAATTAAGTGGTTCGGGAAGACTGAATTGTAATCCAAGTACATAGATTACTAAAAGGCTTACTATCGGTGAAATTGATCTTAAAAGGTGTTTTTTTGTATGCCCTTTATATCTTATGGTAAATGTATTTTGGTCTTTCATGTTTTACTATTTCAAGTCTGTTCTTATTCTTTATTCAGGCCTTCAATTCTTTTTTTATAAAAATCATCTCCACTGAGTTCATAGGCCTTGTTTAAATACTTTAAAGCATTTTCCTTGTCGTCTTGAGATTCATAATACTCTGCCATAGAATCATAAGCATTAGCATTGTTAGGGTTGTACTTAATGTTCATTTCAAAGAACATCTTCGCCTTCTCAGGTTGTCCCATTTCCAAATTCATATAACCATAACCATTTAACAATTCGTCGATCATAGGTGGAGTAGGAACTCCGAAATGTTCACTATAGATTCTTCCCTGCTCCTCTAAGAGTAAAACTAATTCTTCAACTGGAGTATCTGGGTTATTATACTTTTGTGGAGACTTAAACTGATACCATTCAAATAGAAATACCAATCCATCGATCATTGTTGGCATGGGAACAGTACCGTGTAAATCTTCTTTGTAAACCTTCCAGGAAAAATTCAAACCACTCTCTGTATGCGTTTCCACAAAATTGGAAAACTCAATAATCGAGCGAGGAAACAAAGTAAACTCTGAAGTATCCTCCATAACATTCTCCATGGTGATCTCTGAATTCCACATATGTAGCTGTTCGGCGGCCAGAGACACGAAAAGTGACTTGCCTTCATAACTTTCCGTACTTAGTTTTTCTTCTGCCTGTTTCAATAATTTTTGGCCATCCCAATCCAAACTTGGATCGATGGCGATATAGTTTTGAAAAAGCTCCTGATGGTTAATCAACATGTTTATGGTAAACAAACCGGCATAAGAATGCCCGATTAAAGTACGATAGTTAAGAGTTGGGTACTTAGAATCGATATAGGGAATGAGTTCCTTTTCCATAAATGTAGTAAAGGTCTCAGCTCCTCCAGTTTCATCATCCATAGCACTACCGCGTCTCATTTTAATCTGCGAAGTAGTTAAATCACGTATTCTATCCTCGCGATTAGAAATCCCAACCAGGATCATATGTGGAAGGTAATGCCCCCAATAATTCCCATAGACAGCTTCCAAAGTGCTTTCCAGTGAAAATCCATCCATGAGGTACACCACGGCATATTTTTCATCGCTATTAGCCTGAAAGTTTTCGGGTAACCTTACCCAGAAATCTCGGCTCTCCCCTAAAGTCTCAGAATATATCGAATCCACTATTCGATATTGAACGACCTCAGTTTCGGGCGTCGATGTTTGAGCAGTTGCTTGGTTATTGATCATTAAAACCGATCCGATAAGTAGGACTAAGTGGATGTAGTATTTCATAGTTTGCTTTGATTGTGAGTGGTTAAACTATGAATTTATCTCGGCTTTAGGTTAATTTTGTATTTTCTTTAACTTTTACAAGGTCGTCTTATTCATGCCTTACTCAATCTTCAAAGCAGCCTTTTTTAGTCCATTAATTTGAACTTGCATAGGCTCATTTACATCCTTAAGGGTGTTGAGTATTTGTTCCCTGAACCTAAAATGATCGGGGAACATGCCGCTAACATCAGTAATTGTATCCTTCTTAAATGAAATGATTTGAACTTCTTTTGTGATGACAAGAGCAAAGCAAGGTTAATGATAGAAGTATAGATATTGTTTTATTCAGCTTTATGTCCATTGGATTCCAAGTTCATCCACTTTATGATTTAATTGCTCGAGTGATTCTTCTGTGATTACCTGAGTGTTGATAGTCAGTTCTTTTTTATCTGTTTTGAAGATATAATCCCCGGCAAATTTGCGAACAGTATTCACCTCTTTAAGTTCAAGTTTTTTTCCAAATATGGGATCGAGAGTTCTAATAAATTCATCAGTAATCTCGGCATATTGATACTTTCTTTGAAAGAAATAAAGTCCAATGTAGAATATACTTAAAACCAACCACCCATAATCACGCCAGCTTGTGTCCTCAAAAACAAGCACGCAAACCCAAAAATAGATAAACCAAATTATACCAATGATCAAATTAAATCTTGAATTCTTTTTCTTGTAGTTTATTTTCATGATTTTCTTTTTCTTCAGAGATAAAATTACCAAAAACCATGGGAACAACAATACCGATAATTCCAATTATAGACTTCCAAGGAAACTCTGGTAAGAAATTCATTATGATTAAATAAGCTCCACAAAGGGCAATTATGATTTTAATTAAAAGTCTTTCAAATGCCCATGCAGCTGCTAAATAGAAGATTCCAATACCGCAAAACATTGCAGTATTAAGAATTTCATTGGTTTGGTCATTAAAATTTAAGAACCAATTAAGGATTTTACCAAGCAATATAATTCCCCAGAGGATTTTGAAAACGATTAAGAGAATTCTTTTAAAAGTAGGTTTCATTTAATTTAGTTTTCTTTTTTCATAAATTCTAATCGACATAGCTAATATTATTAACGCATTAGATAAAAGTCTCATCCAGAAACCGAGATTTATTTCGTCCGATGCAAAAATTATGTTTCCAAAGAATAGTGCAATAGATACAATAAGTATGATTAAGGGTAGGTTTTCTTTTTTCATGTTTTTTATTTGTTGAATTGTAGTTTATAAGTCTGGCTTACTGTTCAAAGCCTCTGTCAGTAATCTCGACCTATTGATGCTTTTTTTGATAGAAATATATGGCAAAATAGATTGCGCTAATACTTATTTTGTTTTACAGCCGTTCTCCCCATTATCAGATACAGTATAGATCCAATAAAGGGTAAAAAAATGAGTATGATTAGCCAAATTAACTTTGCATTTCCTGTCGAAGGTATTTTTAATAGGTCAATTAATAATATTAGCGGCAATAGGATGATTACCAATAAAAAGAATAGGATAATAATCCATTCATAGCCTCCTAGCATAAGTGTGTTGTTCATCTTGGTTTAGTTTGATGGTTAGTTTATTTCTTATTGAGATAGTTTACTTTTTCATCCATTCGAACAAAACTCATTTTAATAGTGTCCATTGGACTGTGGGTTGATCTATCGTATAAACGTCCTTCTAGCTGATCTGTTTTAATCTTGATTCAATCAATCCATTTTACTATTGATGTGACTAAAGTGTATTTCGTTTTTTCCTTTTTATATAAATAATAAGATCCAGAGGTAGTGTGAGTAACGGACTCTGCGTTTATGTTTTGTGAACGATATTCAAAGAGTAAAACATATTCTGAATTTTCAATAAAAATTGGTGGATATATAGTAGAAGTTAACTTGCTGTCAGGTATAGAAGTATAGTTATTGTTTAATAAATCTATATTCCATTCCCAATTTGAAGTTGGTTTTTCCAAATATAAATGGTTTAAAGAGTGCCTTAGATTCTTTTTAAGAATTTGATAGACTTCTGTTTTGTTTTTAGGTGATGGAAAACCGTAGCTAAGAGAATCGAGAAAGGTCCCATTGTTTAGATCTTTATTAAACTCATTTAGGTATTCAATTAAATCATTCTTATTAATACTTAACTTGAGGTTCGGTTTATAATTAATCGGATATTGTATTTCAGATAAAAATAGATGTGAGGATTCTATGTAGGTTTTAGAGCTCTGTGCATAACATGTACTACAAATAGCTAAGATTATCATTATTGAGATAGTCTTCATTCTTTTTAAGCTTAACTTATTGATGTTACTTTGAAATAGTCGATAACCCATTTTCCTGTTTTTATTAAGTAAATTCCGCCACATGCCTATAAAGGCCATGTGATTCGACAAAACCTTTTTTCAATGTACTAATATAGTTTTGAACTTCTTTAGCATTTAAGGATTTGCAATTGGCTAAATTTAAGCTAGTCTTATAAGGTTCATCACGTGTTGTACTAATATTTTCATCTCGCAAAAAGGGTTCTTAGTTTCCTAAACCCTTGTGTATTGATAAGTGTATCTTCTTATCAAAGTTAAACAATCGTGATAAGAGAATCGATTTTTTTTTACAAAGATTATTCCCATGCTTTTTTACCAGACGTATGTTATTTACGAAATCGAAGTTCCTTCAATTTCATCTATTATCCAATTACCGCTTTTGTTTTTCTTGATAAAAACTCTAAATCCACTACCACTAAGAACTCCTATTGAGTAGCCTCCATTCAGTACGCCATAATTTTTAGTTTTGTCAAATATTATTCGGCTAAACTCAATCTTTGCCATAATAAAATACTCATATTTTGTTCGCCAAAATTCACGTCCATTTGGAAATTCCGAACGATATTTGAATTTAATCTTTTCATTGTTCGATTTCAGTTTATTTAGGTCAATTTCATAGTTTTTATCTAATTCTATATCCATTGAATTTGGACTGACATTTTGAATATTGAAATGTTCAGTCAATTTTTTTAAGTCCTCTTTTTCAAATCTGCTAATAGAATCAGAAACAACCAGATATATTGACGATTTATCCCTTTCTAAAGAGTCTTTTTTTCTTTCCCAATTTTTAATATCGTTTTTATACTTTTCAGTTTGTTTATAGTCCTGAATTCCTTTGTCAATATTATTTTTATATGCTTCTTTTTGAAAAAATTCTTGTGGGGGTGGCGGTGGCGAGTGCTGAATTAGTCTTTTATCAAAGTAAATTGCATCTAAAACAGCAGGAAATATTTCGTAGAAAACGTTTTGTTCAAATTCGGTTTCACTAATGACTTTTTCTTCTTTACAA